>NZ_CP108093.1:715000-1430000 GCF_036188265.1 Streptomyces sp. NBC_00247
CACCACCGGCCGCACCGGCTCCCGCACCACCACACCAGCAGCACCCTCCAACCGCAGAGCCAGACCCGCCACCGTCGGCGCCTCGAACACCGCACGCACATCCAACTCACAACGCAACACCGACCGGACCCGGCTCACCAAACGCGTGGCCAGCAACGAATGCCCACCCAGCTCGAAGAACCCGTCATCGATCCCGACCCGCTCCACACCCAAAACCTCGGCGAAAATCCCGCACAACGCCACCTCACGCGCCGAACGAGGCCCACGCCCACCACCCACCACCCACTCCGGCACCGGCAACGAACGCCGGTCCAACTTCCCGCTCGCCGTCAGCGGCAACTCCTCCAACACCACAAAAGCCGAAGGAACCATGTACCCCGGAAGCCGAGAAGCCGCGTAATCCGCCAACCCCTCCACCCCACCCACCACATACGCCACCAACCGCTTCTCACCCGGCCGGTCCTCACGCACCACCACCGCCGCCCGCGACACACCCGCACACCCCGCGAGCACCGCCTCGACCTCACCCGGCTCGATCCGGAAACCACGGATCTTCACCTGATCATCAGCCCGCCCCACGAACTCCAACGTCCCGTCCGCACACCACCGCACCACATCCCCGGTCCGGTACATACGCGCCCCCACACCCCCGAACGGACACGCCACGAACCGCTCGGCCGTCAACCCCGCACGCCCCACATACCCACGCCCCACACCCACACCCGCGACGTACAACTCCCCCGCCACACCAACCGGCACCACCCGCAACCACTCGTCCAGCACGAACACCTCCGTACCCGACACCGGACGACCGATCCCCACAACACCCGAACCGTCCACCCGGCCCATCACCGAGTACACCGCCGTCTCCGTCGGCCCGTACCCGTTGGTCACGCTCTGCGCCACCGCACCCAACCGCGACGCCAACGAAGCCGAAACCGCCTCACCCCCCATCAGCACCCGCACACCCGCCAACGACTCCGGGACCTCAGCCACCAACGACTCCCAGAACGTAGGCGTGGCCTGCATGAACGTCGCCCCCGACGCCACCACCAACGCCCCCAGCCGCACCGGGTCCAACACCACATCCCGCTCCACCAGCACCAACCGCGCACCCGCCAGCAACGGAACAAAAATCTCCACATTCGAAATATCGAACCCGAACGTCGTCACCGCCACGAACCGGTCCGCCACCGACACCCCGAACCGCGCCCCCATGTCCGCCAACACGTTCTCCAGACCACCCCGGGTCACCCCCACACCCTTCGGCCGACCCGTCGAACCCGACGTGTACAACACATACGCCAGACAATCAGCCGACACCTCAGCGAACTCCACACCCGAAGGAACCCGCTCACCCTCCAAACCACCCGGACCATCCAGCAGCAACACCCCCTCCACCCAAGGAAGCCGCCCCACCACCTCAACCGAAGAGATCACACAATCCGGCGCCGCATCCTCCAGCACGAACGCCACCCGATCCGCCGGCAACGCCGGATCCACCGGAACGAACGCCGCACCCGCCTTCACCACCGCCCACAACGCCACCACCAGATCCAACGACCGCGACAACGCCACAGCCACCAACCGATCAGGCCCCACACCCCGACCCACCAACACCCGCGCCAGACGATCCGCACGAGCACCCAACTCCCCATACGTCAAAGACTCCCCACCACACACCACCGCCACCGCACCCGGCGACTCCACCACCCACCGCTCGAACCGCTCCACCAGACCCGCACCACCCACCACAGGCCCACCACGACCCCACTCCGCCAACAACCCACGCTCCGCACCACCCACCACATCCAACTCACCCACACACACATCAGGACGAGCGGCGAGGAGTTCGAGAGTGCGGGCCAGCCGACCGCAGAGGGCGGCGACCGTCTCCTGGTCGAAGAGGTCGAGGGCGTAGTCGACGTCGCCCTCGATGCCGGCCGGGCGGCCGTCCGCGTCAAAGGTCTCGCGGAGGTCGAAGGAGAGGTCGAACTTGGCGACGGTGCCCGCGATCTCCTCGACCGAGAGGCTGAGGCCGGGCAGGTTCAGCTCGGGTTCGGCGGTGTTCTGGAGGAGCAGCAGCACCTGGAAGAGCGGGTGCCTGGAGAGCGAGCGCTCCGGGTTGAGGACCTCCACCAGCCGCTCGAACGGCACGTCCTGGTGCGCGAAGGCCGACAGGTCCGACTCCCGCACCCGCGCGACGAGTTCACGGAAGGTCGGGTTCCCGGACACGTCCGTCCGCAGGACCAGCGTGTTGACGAAGAAGCCGACCAGGTCGTCCAGGGCGTCGTCGGTGCGCCCGGCGACTGCCGTGCCGAGGGGGATGTCGGTGCCGGCGCCGAGCCGGGAGAAGAGGGCCGCGAGCGCGGCCTGGAGCACCATGAAGACACTCGCCCCCGAGGTGCGCGCCAGCTCGGCGAGTGCGGCGTGGCTGTGTGCGTCCAGGCGCCAGCCGATCCTGCCTCCCCGATAGGAGGCGAGGGCGGGGCGGGGGCGGTCGGCCGGCAGCTCCAGTACCTCCGGAAGGTCCGCCAACCGTTCCTTCCAGTAGGAGAGTTGTTTCACGACAACGCTCTGCTGGTCGTCCTCCGACCCCAGTACTTCGCGCTGCCACAGGGCGTAGTCCGGGTACTGCACCGAAAGCGGGGCGAGTTCCCGCCCCAGGTAGGCCGTCTCCAGGTCCCGCATCAGCGGCGCGAGCGACCAACCGTCGGCGGCGATGTGGTGCAGCACGACCAGCAGGACGTGGGTACGGTCGTCCAGGGCGAAGAGCGTGGCCCGCACCGGAGGCCGCCCGGTGAGGTCGAAGGGGGCTTGCGCCTCCGTCTCCAGGGCCTCCCGCAGCGCACCGCCGTCGGTCACCTCGCGTACGGCGAAGGGCACTTCGGCCGTGGCGCGGATGTGCTGGCGAGGCTGTCCGTCGGCGTCGGGGAACACGGTCCGCAGGGACTCGTGGCGTGCCGCCACCGCTTCCAGCGCGGACCTCAGCGCCCGTACGTCGAGGTCTCCTTCGAGCCGGATCGCGAGGGGGATGTTGTACGTCCCGCCCGGGACGCCCAGGCGGTCCAGGAACCACAGCCGTCGCTGGGCGAACGACAGCGGAACGGTCTCCGGCCGTTCCCTCGCCTCCAGTGCCGCCCTGGCGGTGTCCGCGCCGGCCAGCACGCGGGCGAGCCCGGCGACCGTGGGGTGCTCGAACACGGTACGGATCGCGAGTTCCGCGTCGAGGGCGGTACGGATGCGGCTGACCAGTCGGGTGGCGAGCAGGGAGTGCCCGCCCAGCTCGAAGAAGTTGTCGTCGACGGTGACCTTCGGGGCACCCAGGACATCGGCGAAGACCTGGCAGAGGATCTCCTCCTGCGGGGTGCGCGGTCGGCGCCCGGCGGCGGCCGGGGCGGACGTCCCCTCGAAGACCGGGACGGGAAGCGCCTTCCTGTCGAGCTTGCCGTTGCCGGTGACGGGCAGCGTGTCCAGGGCGACGAACGCGGAGGGCACCATGTAGGCGGGGAGGCGGGCCGCCGCGTACTCACGCATCCCGTCCGTGTCACCGGCGACGACGTACGCGACGAGCTGCTGGTCGCCGGGGCGGTCCTCGCGGACCACGACGGCCACCTGGGCACTGCCCGTCCGGTCCGCGAGGACCGTCTCGATCTCGCCGAGCTCGATGCGGTAGCCGCGGATCTTCACCTGGTCGTCCGTGCGGCCGGCGAACTCGAGGGTGCCGTCGGAGCGCCACCGGACCATGTCACCGGTGCGGTACATCCGGGTGCCCTCCGCTCCGAAGGGGTTGGCCACGAATCGGCCGGAGGTGAGCGCGGACCGTCCGGCGTAGCCGCGGGCCACACAGGTTCCGGCCACGTACAGCTCACCCACGACACCGGGCGGAACCGGGCGCAGGGCGGTGTCCAGGACGTACACCCGCGAGTTCCACATGGGCGTGCCCAGCGAGAGGATCTCGGCGGGAATCTCGTCCTCGGGCTCCACGGTGAACGCGGTGCAGCCGACGGTGGTCTCGGTCGGGCCGTACTCGTTGACGACGCGCACGCCGGGATGACCTGCGCGCCAGTGGTCGAGGCGGGCGCCGGAGAGCGGTTCGCCGCCGAGGACGAGTTCGGCCGTCGGAGAGTAGGCGGCCGGCAGCTCCTCCAGGAGGGCGAGATGGCTGGGGGTGCCCTTGAGGAAGGCGACGCCGCCGGCCGGGACGGGTGCCTCCGGATCGGGGCCGCCGCCGGAGAACCGGGTCAGATGCACGCTGCCTCCGCTGATCAGGGGCGCGTACAGGCCGGTGACGGTGAGGTCGAAGGAGGCCGGCGAGTGGAGCAGGGTGCTGCGGCCGGCCGACGGGTACAGGTCGAGTGCCCAGAGGAGGTAGTTGACGACGGAGCGGTGCTCCACGACGACCCCCTTGGGGCGGCCGGTGGAACCCGAGGTGTAGATGGTGTACGCCGCGTGGTCGGGCAGCAGCGGGGAGCCGCGGTCGGCGTCGGTGAGGGGGGAGTCGGGCAGGGCGGCCAGCCGGTCCCGGAGGGCCGGGTCGTCCAGCAGGAGGACCGCCGGCGTGGCGCCCTCCGACGGGAGCCGGTCCGCGAGGTCGGTGGTGGTGAGGACGCAGACCGGGTCGGTCTCCTCGAACATTCCGGCGATCCGGCCGGCGGGGTGGTCCGGGTCCAGGGGGAGGTACCCGGCACCGGACTTGAGGACGGCGAGGAGCGCCACGACGAGTTCGGGCCGCTGCGGCAGCGCGACAGCCACCGTCCGGTCGGGTCCCGCGCCCCGCTCGACGAGGTGGCGGGCCAGCCGGTTGGCCCGGGAGTGCAGTTCGCGGTGGCTGAGGGAGATCCCGCCGTGTCCGACGGCCGGAGCGTCCGGGTGGGCGGCGGCGGCCTCCTCCAGCAGCGCGGTGAGAGTGGTGTCGGGGACGGCGCGACCGGTGTCGTTCCACTCGCCGACCACGCGGTCGTACGCGCCTTCGTCCAGCAGGTCGATGCTCGCGAGAGTGACGTCCGGGTCCGCGGTGGCCGCGGTGAGCAGGTCGCGCAGCCAGTCGGCGACGCGGGCGGCGGTGGCGGCGTCGAGGACGTCGGGACGGTAGTCGACGCGGAAGGAGAGCGCGTCGCCGGGCAGTCCCACGAGGCTGATCGCGTAGTGGGTCGCGTCGCGGGCGTCCACGTCGGTGATCTCCAGACCACCGGAGAGCGGTGGCGCCTGGTCCGGACCGAGCGGGTAGTTCTCGAAGACGGTGGTGGTGTCGAAGAGTTCGAGGTGCCCCGACTGGCTCTGGATGTCGCCCAGTTGGACGAACTGATGCGGGGTGAGCGCGGACTGGCGGTCCTGGAGGGCGGTGAAGAGATCGGCGAGCCTGTCTCCGTGTCTCCATGTCACCCGTACCGGAAGGGTGTTGATGAGCAGGCCGACCATGGTCTCGACGCCGGGCAGCTCGGGCGGCCGGCCGGAGACGGTGCCGCCGAAGACCACGTCCTCCCGGCCCAGCAGGCGGCCGAGGACGAGTCCCCAGGCGCCCTGCACCAGGGTGTTGAGGGTCCAGCCCCGGCTGCGGGCGAGCGCGGCGAGGGCCCCCGTCTCCTCCTGGGTCAGCTCGACCAGGGTGCTGTGCGGGACGACCGCCCCGCCCGCGCCGCCCGTGCCGAGCAGGGTGGGCTCGTCGAGGCCCGTCAGCTCGCGGGACCATGCGGCGAGGGCGGCGGGGCGGTCCTGGCGGGCCAGCCAGGAGAGGTAGTCCCGGTACGGCGGCACGCGGCGCATGCCCGTTTCGTCGCCGCCGCGCTCGTACAGCTCGAAGAGGTCGTCCAGCAGGACGGGCACGGACCAGCCGTCGAGCAGGATGTGGTGGACGGTGACGAGCAGCCGGTGCCGCCCGCCGGGCAGTGCGGCGAGCGTGAAGCGTACGAGCGGCGGGCGGGCCATGTCGAAGCGCCGGGACCGCTCCTTGTCGGCGAGTTCACCGTACGCGGCCTCCGCCCCTTCCCCCAGGTCACGGAGGTCGACTCGCTCGAAGGGGGTACGGACCTTGCGTCGGACGACCTGGAGGGGCTTGTCGAGGCCCTTGGACCGGAAGCCGGCCCGTAGGTTGGGGTGTCGGCGAAGAAGGGCTTCGGCGGCGGTCCGCAGGCGTGCGGTGTCCAGGAGACCGGACATCTCGACGGCGATCTGGACGGTGTAGAGGTCCGGACCCTCGTCCTCGTAGAGCGCGTGGAACAGCAGCCCTTCCTGGAGGGACGAGAGAGGCAGAACGTCCTCGATCGCGGACTTCGGCTTCCTGGACGACTTCGCGGAACCAGCCTGGTCCGCCGACGGTACCGCCTGTGCCGACTTCCTCATGTTCTTGCCTTTCCGGTGTGCGACGGGGTGAGGGTTTGCTGGTGCGGGCCGATTCACGAGTGGCTGTCGCCGTCGTCGTCGAACTCGAGGTCGTCGAAGTCGTCGTCGTACAGGGCTTCCTCTTCTTCGAGGAGGTCGATGTGGTGCTGGGTGAGGGGGACCAGGGAGAGGTCCGAGGGAGTGAGTCCTCCGGCGTCCGGGTTCTCGGCATGCGCGACGAGCGCTCCCAGCGCCTGGCGCCACAGCCCCGCCAGCCCGGCCACCCGGGCCTCGGTGAACAGGGCACCCGGCCAGGAGAGCGCGGCCCGCAACCGAGGGCCCTCCACCGTGTCCCGGGTGGCCGCGTTGATCTCCAGCACATGGGCGAACGGCAACTCCGCCTCACCCACACCCGAGCCCGCGTCACTCACCGAAGTCCAGTACTCCCCGCCACCCTCACCCGAATCGGCCGCGAACCGGCCCAGATAGTTGAAGCCCACCAACGGCGCCGCCGAACCCCCCAGCACCGCACCCGTCTCCGCGTTCAGATACCGCAACAGACCGAACCCCAGACCCTGATCGGGCACCGCCCGCATCTGCTCCTTCACCTGCTTCAACGCACCGCCCACCTCCGGACCCGCCGCCGCGACCTCGGCCCAGCCCAACGGCCCCGGATCGACCCGCACCGGATACATGCTGGTCAACCAGCCCACCGTCCGCGACAGATCGTGCCCCGCACCCAGCAGATCCTCATGCCGCCCGTGACCCTCCACGTCCAGCAGCACACCCCCCTCCGCGAACTCCGGAGCCCACTGCCGCAACGCCAACGCCAACGCCGTCAACAACACGTCGTTCACCCCCGCCCGGAACACCGACGGCACCGTCGTCAGCAACTTCTCCGTCTCCCCCACCGAAAGATCGAGATCGACCGACCGGGCGGTCCCCAGGGTGTCTTCGACGGGGTCCAGCGGACGGGCGCCCAGAGGTGCGGATGATCCGGCCACCACGGCCTTCCAGTAGGGAAGTTGACTGGTCCAGCGGTCCTGTTCCGACGCCTCGGACAGTGCGGTGGCCCACCCCCGGAACGAGGTCCCCACCGGATCCAGCCCGACCGCACGCCCCTCCACCACCGCCCCGTACGCGGCAGCCAGATCCGGCAACAACACCCGCCACGACACCCCGTCCACCACCAAGTGATGCACCACCAGCAACAACCGGCCGTCCACCCCGGCCCCCCGGTCGAACCACACCAACCGAGCCATCACCCCCCGCTCCGGATCCAGCCCCCCACGAGCGACCGCCGCCTCCCGCTCCACCACCCCCGCCACGGCATCCGCGTCCAGCCCCACCACATCCACCCGACGCACCCACTCACCGGCCCGCACACCACCCGCCGCCGGCACCTCCAACGACCACCGGCCCCCCGCACCACGCCCCAACCGCATACGCAACGCGTCATGGTGATCCACCACCGCCACGAAAGCCGCCACCAGATCCGACAGCACCACACCCGACGGCACCGGCACCACGTACGACTGGTTGAACTCCCGCACCGGACCACCACCCAACCGGAACCACTCCATGATCGGAGTCACCGGCACCACACCCACACCCACACGCCCGGCCGCCTCACCCGCACCGAGACCACCCGCCACCGCCGCCAACTCCCGGACCGTCCGACGCTCGAACACATCCCGCGCGGTGAAGACCAACCCCGCCCGCCGCGCCCGACTGACCAACTGGATCGACGCGATCGAATCACCACCCAGATCGAAGAACCCCTCATCGACGCCCACCCGCTCCAGACCCAGCACCCCCGCGAACACCTCGCGCAGCAACTCCTCCGTAGCCGAGCCGGAATCGGTGGGCTCGGCCCTCTCGGCGGGGACGAGGAGCCGAGGGGCGGGCAGGGCTCGCTTGTCGAGCTTGCCGTTCACCGTCAGCGGCAGAGCCTCCAGGGCGACGAACGCGGAGGGGACCATGTACGCGGGCAGGCGGCCGGTGGCGTACTCACGCAGTTGCTCGGGTGCGCCGACGACGTAGGCCACCAGCTGCCGGTCGCCGGGACGGTCCTCCCGTACCGCCACCGCCACCTGGTCGACCTGCGGGTGCGAGGCGAGTACGGCCTCGATCTCGGCGGGCTCGATGCGGAACCCCCGGATCTTGACCTGGTCGTCCGCCCGGCCCACGTACTCCAGAGCCCCGTCCCGGGTCCACCGCACCACATCGCCCGTCCGGTACATACGCGTACCCGGAACCCCGAACGGATCCGCCGGGAACCGCTCCGCGGACAACCCCGCACGCCCCAGATAACCGTGCGCCACACCCGTACCGGCCAGATACAACTCACCGGAGACCCCCGGCGCCACCAGACGCAAACCCGCGTCGAGAACGTACGCCCGCATCCCGGCGAGCGGCCGGCCGATCGGAACGGAGCTACCGGGCTTCCGGTCGGCGGGGACCCGCCAGGCCGTGGCGAACGTGGTCGTCTCGGTCGGACCGTAGCCGTTCACCAGACGCAGGTCCGGGCAGACCCGCCGCGCGAGGTCCACCGCGCCGATGTCGGCCGCCTCTCCCCCGAACCACACCTCGCGCATTCCCGCGAGTGAGTCGGCGGCCTCCCGAACGAGGACGTTGAACAGGGCCGCCGTCATGAAGGTGGAGGTCACGCCGTGCCGGGTGACGGCGGCGCGGAGCTCGTCCGGGCCCAGTTGGCCTCCGGGCGCGACGACCACGCGGCCGCCGCGCAGCAGCGGGGCCCACATCTCGTAGGTGGAGGCGTCGAAGGCGTGCGAAGAGTGCATCAGCACCCGCTCGTGCGCCGATCCGTCGAACGACGGGTCCAGGGCCAGGTCCGCCACGTTGCCGTGACTGACCACGACGCCCTTGGGCAGACCCGTCGTACCGGAGGTGTACATCACGTACGCGACCTGCTCGGCCGGTATCTCACCACCGGCGAACGTGCCGGCCGGCAGCGCGGCGGCCTCGTCGGCGACCTCGCTCAGTACGACGCAGTCGGCCTCGTCGGCGAGCCCCTCGGGGAGCTCGGCCCGGTCGGTCAGCAGGAGCCGCGCCCGAGCGTCGCGCACGATCCACCTCAGCCGGTCCGCCGGGTACGCGTCGTGCAGGGGTACGTAGTGCCCGCCCGCCTTCACCACGGCCAGCTCGGCCACCACCAGCTCGACGGACCGGTCCAGCAGCAGAGCCACCGGCGTCCCGGCCACGACTCCCCGGCCGCGCAGGAAGCGCGCCCAGCGGTTGGACCGGGCCTCCAGCTCGGCGTACGTGACCTCCCCCTCGTCCGCGACGACGGCGATCGCGTCGGGAGTCTCCATGACTTGCTGCTCGAAGAACTCCACGATCGACAGGTGCGGCGAGGGCCTGCCGGAGCCGCCCCAGTCCTCGAGCAGGCGGGTGCGCTCGGCCGGTTCGAGGAGGGTCAGCTCGTCGACGCGGCGGGCAGGGTCCTCGGCGGCCTCACCCAGTACCCGGCCGAGGCGTTCGCACAGGATCTGGACGGTCTCCCGGTCGAACAGGTCCTGCGCGTACTCGACTTCGCCGATGATCCCCGCCGGGCTGCCCGTCTCGCCGAACTCCTCCCGCAGGTCGAAGAGGAGGTCGAACTTGGCCGGGGCGTCGCCGGTGGGCACCAGGGAGGGGGTGATGCCGGGCAGGTCCAGGTCGGGTTCGGCGGTGTTCTGGAGGGTCAGCATGACCTGGAAGAGGGGGTGCCGGGCGAGCGAGCGCTCGGGGTTGATCAGCTCCACCAGCCGGTCGAAGGGCACGTCCTGACGGTCGAAGGCCGTCAGGTCCGTCTCCCTGACCCGGTCGAGGAGTTCGGCGAAGGCCGGATTCCCTGACACGTCGGTCCGCAGCACCACCGTGTTCACGAAGAAGCCGACCAGCTCGTCCAGGGCGTCGTCGGAACGTCCCGCCACCGCGGTGCCGAGGGGAATGTCGTGTCCGGCACCGAGCCGGCAGAGGAGCGCGGCAAGACCGGCCTGGAGGACCATGAACAGGCTCGCACCGGATTCCCCGGCCAGCCCGGCCAGCGCGGCGTGCGTGCCTGCGTCGAGACGCCACCGGACCCGGCCGCCCCGGTAGGAGGCGACGGCGGGACGGGTACGGTCGGTGGGCAGCTCCAGCACCTCCGGCAGATCCGCCAACTGCTTCTTCCAGTAGGCGAGATGTGCGGCCATGGCGCTGTCGGGGTCGTCCTCGGTGCCGAGGGTCTCGCGCTGCCAGAGGGCGTAGTCGGCGTACTGGACCGGAAGGGCCGGCAGTTCCTCGCCCAGGTAGGCGCACCGCAGGTCGCGCATCAGCGGCGCGAGGGACCATCCGTCGCCCGCGATGTGGTGCAGCACCACCAGGAGTACGTGATCCTCCGGCCCGATCACGAACAGCTCGGCACGCAGCGGAGGTTCGGCGGTCAGATCGAAGGAGCGGTTCGCCGACACGGTCAGCGCCGCGTGCAGCTCCTCCTCGGGCACCTCCCTCAGGGGCAGGGGGACCGTGATGGTGTCCAGTACGAACTGGCGGGGACGTCCGTCGGTCTCGGGGAAGACCGTCCGCAACGCCTCATGACGCACCGTCACCCGCTCCAGCGCGGACCGCAGCAAAACCGCGTCCAACGGCCCCCGCAACCGGACCGCCAACGGAATGTTGTACATACCCCCCTGACTGTCGAGCCGGTCCAAGAACCACAACCGCTGCTGCGCGAACGACAACGGCACCACCTCCGGCCGCACCACCGGCCGCACCGGCTCCCGCACCACCACACCAGCCGCACCCTCCAACCGCAGAGCCAGACCCGCCACCGTCGGCGCCTCGAACACCGCACGCACATCCAACTCACAACGCAACACCGACCGGACCCGGCTCACCAAACGCGTGGCCAGCAACGAATGCCCACCCAGCTCGAAGAACCCGTCATCGATCCCGACCCGCTCCACACCCAAAACCTCGGCGAAAATCCCGCACAACGCCACCTCACGCGCCGAACGAGGCCCACGCCCACCACCCACCACCCACTCCGGCACCGGCAACGAACGCCGGTCCAACTTCCCGCTCGCCGTCAGCGGCAACTCCTCCAACACCACAAAAGCCGAAGGAACCATGTACCCCGGAAGCCGAGAAGCCGCGTAATCCGCCAACCCCTCCACCCCACCCACCACATACGCCACCAACCGCTTCTCACCCGGCCGGTCCTCACGCACCACCACCGCCGCCCGCGACACACCCGCACACCCCGCAAGCACCGCCTCGACCTCACCCGGCTCGATCCGGAAACCACGGATCTTCACCTGATCATCAGCCCGCCCCACGAACTCCAACGTCCCGTCCGCACACCACCGCACCACATCCCCGGTCCGGTACATACGCGCCCCCACACCCCCGAACGGACACGCCACGAACCGCTCGGCCGTCAACCCCGCACGCCCCACATACCCACGCCCCACACCCACACCCGCGACGTACAACTCCCCCGCCACACCAACCGGCACCACCCGCAACCACTCGTCCAGCACGAACACCTCCGTACCCGACACCGGACGACCGATCCCCACAACACCCGAACCAGCACCGCCGACCCCGCCAGCACCGCCGACCCCGCCGACCCCGCCGACCCCGCCGACCACCGAGTACACCGCCGTCTCCGTCGGCCCGTACCCGTTGGTCACGCTCTGCGCCACCGCACCCAACCGCGACGCCAACGAAGCCGAAACCGCCTCACCCCCCATCAGCACCCGCACACCCGCCAACGACTCCGGGACCTCAGCCACCAACGACTCCCAGAACGTAGGCGTGGCCTGCATGAACGTCGCCCCCGACGCCACCACCAACGCCCCCAGCCGCACCGGGTCCAACACCACATCCCGCTCCACCAGCACCAACCGCGCACCCGCCAGCAACGGAACAAAAATCTCCACATTCGAAATATCGAACCCGAACGTCGTCACCGCCACGAACCGGTCCGCCACCGACACCCCGAACCGCGCCCCCATGTCCGCCAACACGTTCTCCAGACCACCCCGGGTCACCCCCACACCCTTCGGCCGACCCGTCGAACCCGACGTGTACAACACATACGCCAGACAATCAGCCGACACCTCAGCGAACTCCACACCCGAAGGAACCCGCTCACCCTCCAAACCACCCGGACCATCCAGCAGCAACACCCCCTCCACCCAAGGAAGCCGCCCCACCACCTCAACCGAAGAGATCACACAATCCGGCGCCGCATCCTCCAGCACGAACGCCACCCGATCCGCCGGCAACGCCGGATCCACCGGAACGAACGCCGCACCCGCCTTCACCACCGCCCACAACGCCACCACCAGATCCAACGACCGCGACAACGCCACAGCCACCAACCGATCAGGCCCCACACCCCGACCCACCAACACCCGCGCCAGACGATCCGCACGAGCACCCAACTCCCCATACGTCAACGACTCCCCACCACACACCACCGCCACCGCACCCGGCGACTCCACCACCCACCGCTCGAACCGCTCCACCAGTCCCGCACCACCCACCACAGGCCCACCACGACCCCACTCCGCCAACAACCCACGCTCCGCTCCACCCACCACATCCAACTCACCCACACACACATCAGGACGAGCGGAGACCTGCGCGAGGAGACTGCCGAGCCGACCGCAGAGGGCCCGCACGGTCGGCAGGTCGAAGAGGTCGTGGGCGAACTCCACCTCGCCCTCGATGCCGGCCGGGCGGCCGTCCGCGTCAAAGGTCTCGCGGAGGTCGAAGGAGAGGTCGAACTTGGAGATGCCGCCGGAGATCCCTTCCAGGGACGGGGTGATGCCGGGCAGTGCGAGGTCGGGTTCCGGAGTGTTCTGGAGGAGCAGCATCACCTGGAAGAGCGGGTGCCTGGAGAGCGAGCGCTCCGGGTTGAGGACCTCCACCAGCCGCTCGAACGGCACGTCCTGGTGCGCGAAGGCCGACAGGTCCGACTCCCGCACCCGCGCGACGAGTTCACGGAAGGTCGGGTTCCCGGACACGTCCGTCCGCAGGACCAGCGTGTTGACGAAGAAGCCGACCAGGTCGTCCAGGGCCTCGTCCGACCGGCCCGCGACCGCCGTCCCCAGCACGATGTCCTGACCGGCGCCGAGCCGGGAGAAGAGGGCCGAGACCGCGGCCTGGAGCACCATGAAGACACTCGCCCCGGTGTCTCTCGCCAGCGCGGTCAGCGCCGTGTGGGCCGCCGCGTCGAGGCTCCAGTCGGTACGACTGCCGCGGTAGGAGGCAACCGCCGGCCGCGCCCGGTCGGTCGGGAGCTCCGAGATCTCCGGCAGGTTCGCCAGGCGCTCGCTCCAGAAGGCCAGTTGCCGGGAGGAGAGGCTCTGCGGGTCGCCCTCGGAACCGAGGACCTCTTGCTGCCACAGCGTGTAGTCGGCGTACTGGAGTGGGAGCGGCGGGAGTTCGCGTCCCGTGTACGCCGCCTCCAGGTCCCGCATCAGCGGCGCGAGCGACCAGCCGTCGCCCGCGATGTGGTGCAGCACCAGCAGCAGCACATGGAATTCCGGTCCGGTGACGAACAACTCCGCACGAAGCAGCGGGCCTTGTGTCAGATCGAAACCGCGCGCGGCCGACTCGGCCAGCCGGTCGCCCAGCTCGTCCGCCGCCACCTCTCGCACCGCGAGGGGGACGGGGGCGGGCTCCAGGATCAGCTGCCGCGGTTCCTCCTCCACCACCGGGAACACCGTGCGCAGGGACTCGTGCCGGGCCGCCACCGTGTCCAGTGCGACGCTCAACGTGTCCACGTCCAGGGGGCCTCGCAGGCGGATCGCGAGGGGGATGTTGTACGTGCCGCTCTCCGCTTCCAGCCGGTCCAGGAACCACAGCCGTCGCTGGGCGAACGACAGGGGAAGGATCTCCGGCCGGTTCCGGACGCCCGGCGGGGGAACCGCCGCCGGGCCGTCGCCCGGCGCTCCGCCGTGCTGGAGGCGTGCGGCGAGTCCCGCCACCGTGGGCGCTTCGAAGACGTCGCGGACCGAGACGTCGACGCCGAGCGCGGCACGGACGCGGCCGACGAGGCGGGTGGCGAGCAGGGAGTGCCCGCCCAGCTCGAAGAAGTCGTCGTCGACGGTGACCCGGGGGACGCCCAGTACCTCGGCGAAGTGGGCGCAGAGGATCTCCTCGCCGGCGGTCCGGGGTGCGCGTCCTTCGCCGGCCGTGGTCGCGGGGGCCGGCAGCGCCTTGCGGTCAAGCTTGCCGTTGAGGGTGAGGGGCAGGGCGTCCAGGGTGACGAGCGCGGCCGGGAGCATGTATTCGGGCAGCTTGGCGGCGGCGTGCTCCTTCAGTTCCCAGAACTCCGGCGGGGCGGCCGCGGTGGCCGGGGTGACGTATCCGACGAGGCGCTGAAGGCCGGAGGCGTCCTCGCGGACCACGACGACGGCCTGGCCGACCCGCGGGTGCGTGGCGAGGGCCGATTCGATCTCGCCGAGCTCGACGCGGTGGCCGCGGACCTTGACCTGGTGATCGCGGCGTTCCAGGAACACCAGGCGGCCCTCGCCGTCGTGCCGGACGAAGTCGCCACTGCGGTACATCCGCGCACCGGGTGTGCCGGAGAACGGGTCGGCGACGAACACGGCCGCCGTGCGCACCTGGTCGGCGAGGTAACCCCGCCCGACTCCGGTGCCCGCCACGTACAGCTCACCGGGGCTGCCGGCCGGGACGGGGCGGAGCCGGTCGTCCAGGACGTAGAGCCGGGTGTTGCGGACCGGGCGGCCTACGGGGACGGCCGCGCCGTCGCCGAGGGCGCCGAGGAAGCCCGTGTCGAGGACGGCGTGCGTGACGTCGTCGGAGCACTCGGTGGGACCGAACGCGTTGATCAGCGGGATCGCCGGGTACGCGCGCAGCCAGCGGGCGCACACCTCGGGCGGCAACGCCTCGCCGGTGACCATGAGCAGCCGCAGGGCGGGAAGGGCGGGCGGCGCCGTACGGGCGGACGACCAGCCGTCCAGGGCGGCGCGCAGCAGGGAGGGGACGACCTCCAGCACGGGGACGCGCTCGTCGGCGGTGACGGCGAACAGCTTCCACGGGTCCGAGGCGGTGTCCCGGTCGACGACGCGCACCGTGCCGCCGACGGCGAGCGGGGCGAGCATCTGCCAGACGGAGATGTCGAAGGTGAGCGGTGCGTTCTGGACGACGGTGTCGGCGGCGGTGAGTCCGCAGTCCTCGATCTTGGCGAGGAGGTGGTTGTTCATGCCCCGGTGGTGGACCATCGCGCCCTTGGGGGCTCCGGTCGAGCCCGAGGTGAAGATGATGTAGGCGAGGTCGTCGGGGCTCGCCGCGACCGGGGGTTCCCAGCGGCGGCCCGCGCCGCTCTCGACCACCACGCGCACGTCGAGGCCGGCCGCGGTCTCCACGCCGGCCGCCTCGGAACGGCGGGGGACCACGAGGGCCTTCGCCCCGCACCGCTCCAGGAGCGACCGGGTGCGCGCCGCGGGCGCCGACGGGTCCAGGGGGACGTACGCGGCTCCGGCCGCCATCACCGCGAGTACGGCGGCGACGAACCAGGCACCCGGCACGGCCGACAGCGCCACCACGTCGCCCCGGCCCGTGCCCGCCGCGCGCAGGTCGTGGGTGATGGCGGCGGCCCGGGAGGCAAGCTGGGCGTAGGTGACGGGGGTCGCGTCGGTGTCGACGACCGCGAGGGCGTCCGGTCTGGCCTCCGCATGCTCCTGGACGCGGCGGACGATGTGGTGCAGGCCGCCGTCGTCGGTGACGGCGGTGTCGTTCCAGGTGGTCAGGACCAGCTCGCGCTCGGTGTCCTCCAGGACGTCGATCCGTCCGATCGGGGCGTCGGGGTGGGCGAGGGCCCGGGACAGGAAGCGCAGCAGCCGGCGGTGGTGGGTGGCGATCTCCTCGTCGGTGTACAGGTCGCTGTTGCCGTCGAGGTTCAGCGTCACCTCCCGGCCGTCGTTGCGGTCGATCGCGCTGACCTCGATGTCGTCGACGACACCGTTGGAGAGGTTGTGGGCGGTGACGGGGTGGCCCCCGAAGGTGACGTCGTAGTCGAAGGGCATCACGTTGACGACCACTCCGGCGGTACGGTTTCCGCCGCCCGCCGCCTGGAGATCGCGGGTGATGTCCTCCTGCCGGTAGCGCTGGTGGCGTACGGCGGAACGCGCCTCCACCGCGCATCGGCGCACCAGTTCGGTGAACGTGGTCTCCGGTGAGACGTCCAGGACGAGGGGCAGGATGTTCGAGGCCACGCCGGGCGTGACGCGCAGGACCGGGGTGGTGCGCGCCTGGAGGGGGAAGCCCAGCGACAGGGTGCGGGTGCCGGCGACGGTGTGCAGATAGCCGCCGACGGCCGCGAGCAGGCCGATCGGCCAGGGCGCCCGGCCGTCCCGGGAGACGCGCTTGAGGTCGTCCATCAGCTCCGCCGGCACGGGAGCGCAGCTGCGCCGGAAGGCGAGGGTGGCCGGGGCCGTGCGGGCGGTCAGCGAGACGGCCTCGGGCCTGAGTGCCATCCGGGAACGCCAGAACTCCTGGTCCTCGGTGAACTTCGCGGACGCCCGGTAGCCGGTGTCCTCGGCGATGAACTCGTCCAGGGTGGCGAAGACGCGCGGGCTCCAGCCGGTGCCGGCGACCAGCGCGGTGTAGATCTCGGCCAGCCGCTGGCAGTAGATACGGCCGCCCATGCCGTCGCCGATGAGGTGGTGGTTGCGCTGGTAGTAGAGGAAGCAGTTCTCGGAGATCTTGAACAGGACGTCCTCGAAGTACGGTCCGTCCGCCATGTCGACGGGCTGGACGAGCCGGTGCCTCATGATCCGCACGGCTTCGTCGCGGCCGTCGGCCCGCTCGCTGAGGTCGAGGTGTTCCAGCCGGATCGCCCGGGGGTCGGGGCGCTGCCACAGGCCGTCCTCGTCCTCGAGGAAGCGGACCCGCACGGTGTCCATCTCCTCAAGGGTGAGGACGAGCGCCCGGCCGAAGAGGTCCGCGTCGACGGGGCCGTGGATCTCCAGGTACTCGCTGGTCACGAACGCGTTGTCCGGGTTCAGCTGCTGCGCGTACCAGACTCCCTGTTGCGCGGCGGTGAGCGGCCGGCGCTCGTCGCTGGACGTGGCCGCGGACGCGGACGTGGTCATGTTGAATCTCCCCGAAGTCTGCACGAGTGAACTGCTGTTGTCCGTTGGGTGGTGCCCGGTTGCGGGACGTGCCGGTCCGCCCCGCCGCTCACGCGGCCCAGCGGCGGAGCACGACCACGGCGTTGTGACCGCCGAAGCCGAACGAGTTGCTCATCACCACGTCGACGTCGTGCGCCTGGGCGGTGTGCGCGACGAAGTTGACCGAGGGGTCGATGGGGGTGTCGCAGTTGATGGTGGGCGGCACCACGCCCTCCTTGATCACGAGGGCGCCGATGATGGCCTCGACCGCTCCCGCGGCGCCGATCATGTGACCGGTCATCGACTTGGTGGAGCTGACCGGGACGGTCTCGATGTGCTTGCCGAACACGGCTCGCAGCGAGGCGAGTTCGGCCTGGTCGTTGAGTTGCGTTCCGGTTCCGTGCGCGTTGACGTAGTCGACGTCCCCGGGGGTGATCCCGGCGTCGTGCAGGGCCTCGTTCATCGCCCGGCGCACCGAGATGCCCTCCGGGTGGGGGGCCGTCCAGTGGTAGGCGTCCGAACTGGCGCCGTAGCCGATGACCTCGGCGAGAACGCGCGCCCCGCGCGCCAGGGCGTGCTCGGCGGACTCCAGGACCAGCACGCCCGCCCCGGCGGCCATGACGAAGCCTCCCCGGTCCTCGTCGAAGGGCCGCGAGGCCTCGGTGGGGTCGCCCTGTCTGCCGGACAGGGCACGGGCGTTGCCGCTTCCCGCGATGTCGACGCGGGTGATGATGTCGTCGGCTCCGCCCGCGAGGACGACGTCGGTGGCGCCGGTACGGATCCACCGGGCGGCCTCGCCGATGGCGTCGGTGCCCGACGCGCAGGCACTGCTGGTGGCCCTGGAGGGGCCCCGGGCGCCGGTGATCATGCTGATCTCGCCGGCGGCGCTGTCGATGGCCCCGGTGATGGCCGCCATGGGCGCGACCGCGCGGGGCCCCTTCGCGTCGAGGTCGCGGACGTGGTCGGCGATGGACTTCATCGGACCGTAGCCGCTGCCGATGAGGACGCCCACCCGGTCGGCGTTGGACTCGTCGATGGTGAGAGCGGAGTGCTCCAGTGCCTCCTGGGCCGCGACCAGGGCGTATCGGGCGTACGGATCGGTGCGGCGGACCACCTTGTACGGGAGGTGGCGGGCCGCGTCGAAGCCCTTGACCTCTCCGGCGATCTGTACGGGCAGGTCCGCGGCCTCGACCTGGGTGATGGGGCCGATGCCGCTGCGGCCGGCGAGCAGGGCCTCCCAGGTGGTCGGGGTGTCCAGGCCGAGCGGGGTGACCATGCCCCAGCCGGTGATGACGACCCTGGTCCGGCCCTCGTTCGTGTTGTCCGTCGCCATCACGCGCCCCCCTCGGTGGAATCGGTCGTCTCGTGCCCGTCGGTCGTACGGGTCGTGCCGTCCGCGCCGGTCGCGTGCGGCGCTTCGTCCGGCGCCGGCAGCAGGGGGAAGTCGCCACCGCCCGCCACCGCCCCGAACAGCGAGTCCGCCAGCGCGACGGGCACGCGCAGGACCACCGGCCGGCCGGACTCGCAGAGCTTCCACGCGCGCTCGACGTCGGCCCTCAGGGTGGCCTTGTCGTCGAGCACCATCCTTTCCGTGCCCGGGACTTCGCGCCCGGTCCGGCGAGGTGCGCCCGGGTCGGCGAACCGGTAACGCGGCAACGGTGTCTCCCGCTGGTCGAGCTGGCTCTGCAGCCAGCCGTACCCTCCGTTGTCCAGGACGACGTACATCACTCCGAGCTCCTGCTCGGCGACCGTCACCAGGTCGGACTCGAAGAGTCCGAAGGCCCCGTCGCCGACGAAGGCGACAACGGGGCGGCCGGGCGCGGCGGCCTTCACTCCGGCGGCGGCCGCCGCGCCGAAGCCGAGGCTGGTCTGTTCGGAAGGGACGACGGAGCCGCCGGACCGGCCCGTGTCGTGCACGGGGTAGCGGTAGGACCACATGTCCTGCAGACCGTTCTCCTGCACCAGGACGAGATCGTCGGGAAGTACGCCCGCGAGGGCCGCCAGCACCTCCGCGACCTGTGGTTGCGGCTCGGCGGCAAGCTCGTGGAGGTGGGCGCGATGGGCGCGGTGCAGGTCCGCGTGGACGGCGGCGGCGCGTCGCGTCCAGTCGGCGGAGGGGGAGCAGACCGACTCGCGGGCCAGCTGACCCGCCGTCAGGGCGGCCGCATCGGCGAGGATCTTGGGCCCGGCGTAGTCGGTGCTGAATTCGGCCGCGTCGATGTTGACCTGGACCACCGGGACCTCGGTGCCGATGCGCCGGGGCCATCCGAAGGTGGCGGTCTCCTCCAAGCGGCTGCCCAGGGTGACCACGCAGTCCGTCTCCTGCCACAGTCCGGTTGCGGCTTCCGGGAGGTAGAGCCCGGCAAGTCCGCAGAAACGGGGGTGGCTTTCGTCGAAGGACCCGCGCCCGCTGGCGGTGCAGAACACGGCGGCACCCATGTGGTCGGCGAGCCGCTCCAGCATGCGGTCCGCGTTGTGGTGGCGTGTTCCGCCGCCGACGAGCAGAACCGGACGTTCGGCGGACCTGAGGGTGCGGATCGCCTCGGAGTCCTCGGCGAGCTGGACCGTCCGGGGGCGTACCGCGCCGTGAACGGCGGGGGCGCCGGCGTCGTACGGGATCTCGGCGGTCAGCAGATGGTCGGGAATCTCCAGGTAGACCGGTCCGGGTACGCCTTCGCAGGCGACCATGAGGGCGCGGCGGAGCAGGGGGACCAGGCGGCCGGGGGCGTCGACGCGGGCGGCCCACTTCACCAACGGGGTGACGAGGGCCAGTTGGTCGAGTTCCTGGAAGGCTCCCGCCCCGCGCCTGTCGGCGGCCGTGCCGGCGGAGAGCAGCACCAGGGGCGCCGCCGACGATCTGGCTTCCAGGAGTCCGGTGAGGGCGTTGGTCACGGCGGGGCCCTTGCCGGTGAAGGCGATGCCGGTCCTCCCGGACTGGAGGGCGTATCCGGTCGCCATGAACAGGGCGTTGCGCTGGTCGCGGCAGAGCACCGCGCGGATGTCGGTGGTGTCGAGGGCGGCGAGGAGGTCCAGGTCGTCGGCGGGGAGCCCGAAGGCGTCCCGCACTCCCGCCTGTTCGAGGACCTGGACGACCGCCTGCCAGCAGCCGGTCACGGTCGCCGTGTCGTCCTGGGGGGCGGCGCTGCTCATCTCGGGCCTCCGGCGGGTATCGCGTGGTCGGCGACGGCCTTGGAGACGAGGAGCGGCTCGGTGTGCCGCACGCCCTTGATGGCGGCGTAGTTGGCGCGGACGCCGGTGCCGCCGAAGGGGGCGTTGCCGTTCTCGATGTCGACGAGGGTGCGGTTGACGCTGACGGTGTGGTGGCGGCCGAGCAGTTCGACCAGCGCGGGGTCGTCGCCGTAAACGGTGGCGGCCATCGCCCGCTCCTCGAAGTACTGGTGGGTGAGCATCGAGCACAGCCAGTCCCGGCTGGTGTACGGCACCACGTTGAAGATGGGCGCGAACATCTCGGGCGGCCGTACCGGGGACTCGACGGGCCGCACCAGCACGGTGGGGCTGAGATGGCCTTCGGTGAGATCCGCCCGGCCGCCGGCGGCGATGAAGGCTCGGTTGTCGACGAGGTGGCTCAGGGCGGACTCGAAGGCGTCCAGGTAGTACATGGAGCCGTAGTCGGCCGCCGCGTCTTCGTTGCGGCCGTGCTTGAGCGAACTCACCCGCCGGGCGAGGAGGTTGCAGAACTGCGAGCTGAGCGAGGTGTGCACGAAGTAGACGTCGGGACCGAAGCAGTCCTGCCCGGAGTTCATCATGCGGGCGTGCAGCGCGCCGTCGACCGCGCTGCCGAGGTCGGCTTCCGGGCCGACGACGAACGGGTTGACGCCCTGCCCGAAGTAGAGGAACAGCTGGTCTTTGCGGAGCCGGCCGCGGATCTTCTCCGCGTTCTCGAACGCGCCTGTGAAAACCAGGACTTCGGAGCGGGATGCCTCGCCTTCGAGGAACTCGCGCTGGCCGACCCGGCACTGCTCGACGGGCAGGTCGTGCACGGTACCGATGAGCTTGTGCAGCTTCGCCGTCTGGTCGCTGATACGGCCGGAGGGCCGAAACGTCACCCGGTTGCTGTAGAGGCTGGGGATCAGCAGGTACAGGACATAGCTGTAGAGCGGGATGTTCGAGGGCATGAGCACGCTGATCTGCTCCACGCGTGGCGGCTCGTACCGCATGACCTCGTCGTACGCGCCCTCCAGCGCGCTGATGGAGACGTCTATCTCCCCGCCGGCGGTGCGGTGGTTGCACGTCGCGAAGAGTTCCTGGAGCACTTCCTCGCGCCGTGTGCGGAACAGGTCCGCCACCGCGCGCAGGGCCTCGAGTCTCTCCGGGAAGGGAATCGTGTACGCCGCCGGGTCCCGGTCGGGCTCCAGATTCTCCTGGACGTCTTCATCCTGGGCCCCATCGCGGGCCAGAACCTCAATCATCGCAGTATGCCTCTCGTGGAATTCCGGGCCACTGGTTCCCGCTCCGGGTTTCGGTGCGGCGCCGTATTCCTCGACGCCGTTTCCAGCAATGCCATGTCCCTCAGTGCCCGGCGGTCGACTTTCCCCGTGTTGTTCAGCGGGAATTCCCGCAGAACGACGACACGGTTGGGACGTTCGTGTTCCGCCACGCACCGGGCGAGTTCCCGTCGCCAGCGGGCCGCCGGCCGGCCGGTGGGGTCGGCGACGAAGAACACCAGTTGCACCCGGTCGTCCCGGCCCCCTTGTACGGCGACCACCCGGACGCGTGCGCCGCAGGCTCCGGCCCGGTCGGCGATCGAGTCCGGGTAGAGGGTGAATCCGTTACGGTGCACGGCGTCCTTGCGGCCGAGGACGGTCAGGTTGCCGTCGGCGTCCAGACGGCCGATGTCGTCCGTCCGGTACTCCTCCCGCTCAACCGGCAGCACGACTCCTCCGGGGCCGAGCAGGCCGGTCATGTAGTCCGGGGAGCGGACGACGATCTCGCCGGTCTCCCCCGTGGGGACCTCGCGCCCCGTGTCGTCCAGCACCCGGACCCCGATACCGTCCAGCGGCCGTCCGGAGCCCCGCGGCGAGGGATGCACGGCGAGAGCGATGTTGCCCGCCTCGCTGCTGCCGTAGCCGTCGAGCAGCGGGCTGCCGACCGTACGGGTGAAGCGTTCGTCCAGCTCACGACCGAGCGGCTCGCCGCCCACGCACCACATGCGGACGGTGCCGATGTCGCTCTTCCCGGCCCGCGCGCCGTCGACCAGGTTGAGCAGGGTGGTGTACGTGGCCGGGACCGCGTCGACGACGGTGACACCTTGGTCGCGGATCGCGTCCAGCGCGCGGTCCACCCGCTGACTGCTGGTCCGGAGCACCAGGGTCGCCCCGGTCAGCCGCCACAGCAGCAGCATGGACAGCCCGTACTGGTGGGTGAAGGGAAGCAGCGGGAGCAGGACGTCGTCGGAGCGGTACGCCATGCGGTCAGCGGTCCGCTCGACGTTGGCGCGGACCGAGGCACCGGAGCGCACGATGCCCTTGGGGGCGCCCGTGCTGCCCGAACTCCACACGATCAGCGCGTCCTCGCGGGCGAACCACCGCTCGGAGCCGGCCGGACCGGGCAGCGCGCCGCCGGCGTCTCCCGTGTACCGGGGTTCCCCGGCGTCCGCGAGGTCGGCGTCCGCGGCGTCGACCAGGTCGGACAGCAGCTCCTGTCCGGTCGCCGCGTCCGGCAGCCTGGTGTCGGTGAGGATCCGGTCCGCTCCGGCGGCGGCGGCCAGCGCGGCCTGCTGGGCGGCGGGCAGCCGCCGGTCGGCCAGCGCGACCGAGACCCCGCATTCCATCAGCGCGAACAGCACGAGAATGAATTCCTCGGAGTTCTCACCCGTCAGCAGAACCCTGCTCTTCTCGTTCATTCCTCGTCTGCGCAGTTCTCGTGCGACGGCCGCACAAGTCCTGTCCACGCCGGCCGTCGATATTCGACGGCCCTCCGCGTTGATGAGCATTCGCCCAGCACACCCCCAGCCCGACTGATGATTCCTCAGAACGGCATCCTGACGAAGTCGACTACAAGTGATCTATACTTGCCGCGCACTGTCGAGGAGTGGTCATTTCTGGTCTACGGTCGGGGAAACGAAGCCGAACCGCAGAGGGGAAGGCAATGACTCCGACGGAAACCACCAACGGTGCGCCCCGACATCCCGATCCGGCGGCCGATTCGGTACTGCTGCACGAGCTGGAGCCGGTCGTGGCACAGAACATCGACCGGCATCTGGCGGTCGTGCGGGACTGGAATCCGCACGACTACGTCCCTTGGAGCCGGGGCCGCGACTACGCCTTACTCGGCGGTGAGGACTGGGTTCCCGAGGACACCACCCTCGACCCCGCCGTGCGGGCCGCGCTCGTCGTCAACCTGCTCACCGAGGACAACCTCCCCGGCTACCACGGGGACTTCACCGGCACGCTGGGCCGGGACGCGGCCTGGGGCGAGTGGACCAACCGCTGGACCGCCGAGGAGGCCCGCCACGGCATCGCCCTGCGCGACTACCTCGTGGTGACCCGCGCCGTCGACCCGGTGGACCTCGAACAGCGCCGCCTGGCCCACATGTCGGCGGGCAGCGGCGGGGCGCCCGGCGGGATCCTCCAGACCCTCGCCTACGTGACGTTCCAGGAACTGGCCACCCGGATCTCCCACCGCAACACCGGAGTCGCGACCGGCTGTCCGGTGGCCGAGCAACTGCTCGTCCGCATCGCCGCCGACGAGAACCTGCACATGCTCTTCTACCGGAACCTGCTGGAGGCGGCCCTGGACCGGGCGCCCGACGACACCATGACCGCCATCCGTGACGTGGTGCTCGACTTCCGCATGCCGGGTGAGAACCAGCCGGGCTTCGCCCGGTTCTCGGCGATGATCGCGATGGCCGGAATCTACGACCTCCCGCTGCATCACGAGAAGGTCGTCATGCCCGTCCTGCGGCACCTGCGCGTCCTCGAACGCACCGGGCTCGGGCCGGCCGGCGAGGCGGCCCGCGAGGACCTGGCCCGCTTCGTGGAGGACCTGGAGCGGCGCGCCGCCACCTTCACGGCACGCCGCGAGGAACGGCTCGCCCGGTCGGCGCGCCGCGCCTCCGCCTGAACAGGGACGGGTCGTGCCGCCGCCCTCGCACGAGGCCCTCGGGGACCCGAGCCGCGGCGGAAGCGGGCTCGGGCGCGACGGACCCGCGGTGCTCGGGAGTGGACGCCCGCGGCTATGGGGGCGGTATAGCGGCCCCGCCGAGACTCGCCCGTGATCCGCCGGACCGTACACCGGCACACGACCCCGCTCACCGACAGCTAAGGCACGCCTCATGACACAGACCTCCGTGGCGACCACCGTGGCCTCGACAGCCGTGGTTCTCACCGGCGCCGAACGCAGGAAGATCGGCGGGCTCGCCGAGCGGCTGGCGAGAACCGGGCCCGCCGAGACCGACGACCTGGACTGGATCCGCGCGGTGCGTGACGCCTCGGCGGAATTGCCGCAGCGGCTGCTCGCCGGACTGCGCTCCTTCCGCCACGACGCCGGCCCCGACGGGGTGCTCCTGGTCCGCAATCTGCCCGTCCATCCGGCCGACGGGGCCCCGCTGCCCCCCACTCCCTCGCACGCCGGCTCCGTGGAACGCACCGCGACCACGGCGGCCGCGGTCATCACGGCGGCGATGCTCCAGCTGGGCGAGGTGATCGCCTTCCGCAACGAGAAGTCCGGTGCGATCGTCCAGAACGTGGTGCCGGTACCGGGGCAGGAGCGCCAGCAGTCCAACGCGGGCTCCGAGCTGCTGGAAATGCATGTGGAGAACGCGTTCCACGACAATCGGCCCGACTACATCGGCCTGTTGTGCGTCCGGGAGGACCCCTCGGGCGAAGCCCGCCTGTGCACGGCGTCCATCCGCCGGGCCCTGCCGCTGCTCTCCTCGCGGGCCCGCTCGGTGCTCTCCGAGGCCCGCTTCCTGACCGAGGCCCCGCCGTCCTTCGAGGGGCGCGCCGGCGCGGCGCCCGCGCACGCGATCCTGCCGGGGGCCGCGGAGGACCCGGACGTCCTGGTCGACTTCCACGCCACCCACCCGCTCGACGGTGAGGCCCGGGAGGCGATGACCGAGCTGCGCGACGCCTTCATCCGCACCACGTCCGCGCTCGCGGTCGTTCCGGGAGACCTCGCGATCGTCGACAACCGTCTGGCCGTACACGGGCGTTCACCGTTCGTACCTCGTTACGACGGTACGGACCGGTGGCTGCACCGGGTGTACGCGTCGCTGGACAACCGCCGCAACCGGCCGCTGCGGCACACGGCCGGTGCCGTGCTCGACTGAGCCGTCCGCAACCCGGCACGCCGCAGGGGCCCGGGAGACCACTCCCGGGCCCCTGCGCGCACCCGGCTCACACCGTCGCGGCCACCGGCCCCGGCAGGAAGCCCTCGACCCGCACGCCCAGGCCCTCCCGGGCCGCGCGGTCGCGGACCCAGCGGGCCAGCGCGAGGTCGAGCACTCCGAGACCGAACGGGGAGAACACCACGCGGCGGCCCGCCTCGCGGCGGAATCCGGAGGTGCCGCGCAGCAGCGCTCCGATCTCCGCCCCCACGAACTCCCTTCCCCCGCTCTCCTGTTCGGCGAGGTGCAGGGAGGTCCGCTCGCGGCAGACGTGGTCGGTGTCGTCGACGACGTTCTGGGCGCCGAGCACCGCCTGCGCGGTGAGGTCACGCAGCGACACGTGCAGCACGGTCGCGTCCGCCCGGAAGGCGGAGAGATCCATGTGCGGGGTCCCGGCCGTGGTGGCCAGCGACACCAGCCGGTGCGTGCCGAGCGCCCGCGACACATCCGCGGCCACGCTCACCTCCACACCCGGCGCGACAGCCCCGGCCCGCACCCTGAACTCCTCGGCGCGCCCGGGATCCAGGTCGTACACCACCGCTTCGCGCAGCGACGGCAGCCGTGCCGCGCAGAACCGCAGCACCTCCAGGTTGATCGGCCCCAGTCCGAGCAGGCCCATTCCCTCCGGCGCCCCGCCCCCGGCCGCCTCCGTGAGCACGCCTGCGGCGAGTGCGGCCGAGGCGCCGGTCCGGCGGGCGGATATCACCGAAGCCTCCATGAACGCCTCCGGCCGGCCGTCGTCCGTCGAGTTCAGCACGATCGAGGCGCTGGCCCTCTCGGCGCCGCGCGCCAGGTTGCCGGGGAAGCTGGCGATCCACTTCATCCCGGCCACGGCGTCGTCGCCGCCGAGGAAGGCGGGCAGACCGATGACCCGGTTGCGGTCGTCCCCGGGAAAGCGCAGGAAGACCGAGTGCGGCAGGGACGTACGGCCCTCGTCGTGCAATCGGTAAGCTTCCGCGACGAGTTCGAGGACCTCCTTCTCGTGCCCGTCCAGCAGGGTGGTTACCTCGTGATGGCCGACGATCAGCACGGAACGACCTCTCTCTCATCTTCTTGCCGGTTCTTCCGTTCCGGCTCCGCCGGGAACCCCGCGGAGCGCTTCCACAGATGGGAGACGTCGCCGAACTGGCCACGCACCCAGTCGTCGTCGTAGATGGTCTCCAGATAGCGGTCTCCGCCGTCCGGCAGGATCAGCACGCACGTGGAGCCCGCCGGTATCTCCGGCGCGATCCGCTCCAGCGCGGAGACGACTGCCCCCGACGACCCGCCCGCCAGTACGGCTTCCCGCTGTACCAGCCGCCTGCAGCCCACCACGCAGTCCAGGTCGCCGACGTGCACCACCCGGTGCGCGTCCTCGCGGTCGAGTACGGCGGGACGCACCGACGAGCCGTGCCCGGGGATGATCCGGCCGCACGCGCAGGCCGAGTCGAAGAGCACGCTGCCGATGGCGTCGACCGCCACGATCTTCGTGCGAAGCCCCCGGCTCCGGACGTATTCGGCACATCCGCCGAGCGTCCCCGAGGTCCCGACGGAGAGCACCAGATAGTCGACTTCGCCGTCCAGGGCCTCGTCGATCTCGGCCATGGTGGCCAGGTGCGCGCGCGGGTTGAGCGGGTTGGAGTACTGGTCGGGACAGTACGCGCCGGGGATCTCGGTCAACAGCCGGGCGACCAGCTTCAGCCGCTGCGGCAGCAGTTCCCCGGTCTCCGGGTCCGGTTCGGAGACGATGCGCACATCGGCTCCGTACGCCCGCAGGATCGCGATGTTCTGCGCTGTCGTGCGGGCGTCCACGACGCAGACGAAACTCAGCCCGAAGTACCGGCACAGCTGGGCGATCCCGATGGCGAGATTACCGGAGCTCGACTCGACGACCGTGGAGCTTCCGGGCACCAGCTGGCCCGACCTGATCCTGTCGAGCAGCATGCTGAGCGCGGAGCGGTCCTTGATGCTGCCGCCCGGATTGAACCATTCGGTCTTGGCGTACACACGGGAGGAGAAGCCGGGAATCAGCCGCTCCAGTTCAACGAGCGGTGTCTCGCCCACCGCTGAGAGAATGCCCTTGAGCCCTGCGAACACGGCTCTCCCTTCGTGAAACGGCAGTGCGTTGGGAATGCCGAGAGTTCGCGCCACCGCTATGGGCGATCTATAAGGATCGGGGACGGGGCCATAGACTCGGTCAACCTCCTTTTCTCTCACGCACATGGGAGCCAGCGTGCCCCTCGATCCCGCGTTCGCCGGCCGTGTCTACCCGACCACCGGCCCGTACGAGGTGGAGCGGGAGAAGATCCGCGAGTTCGCCGTCGCGATCGGCGAGACGCACCCGGCCCACCACGATCCGGCGGCGGCCCGGGTACTCGGCCACCGCGACCTGGTGGCTCCTCCCACCTTCCTCACGGTACTGATGCAGCGGGCCACCGACCCGGTGGTCCTCGATCCCGAACTCGGCCTGGACTACGCCAGGGTGGTCCACCGCGATCAGCGGTTCACCTTCGAGCGGCCGGTGTATGCGGGCGACGTCCTCCGGCTGGTCGTCCACATCGACGCGGTGAGGTCGCTCGCGGGCAGCGACGTACTCGAACTGCGGGCGGAGGCCGAGGACATGACGGGAGTGCCGGTGGCCACCATTCGCATGTCACTCGTCGCCCGCGCGGCCTGACCGCCTCGACGCGCCCTCGTGCAGTCGGGTCAGGTACTCGCTCGCCGAGGGCAGCGTCTCCCCCAGGATGCGCTGCTGCCGGGCGATCCGCTCGATCTGCTCCGCGGCCTCCTCGCGTTCACGGTCCAGGCGCGCCAGGGCGGGCGGTACGACGGGCAGGCCCGTGTCCAGTGACGCCAGGACGGTGAGGTGCCTCAGGTCTCCGCCGGAGAGCGGGAGGCCGCTCCGGTACGCCGCGTCGAGGTCGCGCACCGCCACCGACAGAGGGCGGGCGGTCTGCTCGCTCCAGAACGGGCTGTCCCGGCGGGGCCCGAACGCGTAGTGCAGCTGGGCGAAATCACGGTCCGCCCGGTGCCGGCACTCGGCTTCCCGGTTGAAGCGGTCCACGGCGGCCTCGCGTTCCTCCGCGGCCGACGGCAGGTGCCGCACGAGTCGGCGCAGCGCGTGCAGCACCCCGCCTGTGCGCGAGGTGTCCAACGGCTCCACCAGGGACGCCGAACCACCGATCGCCACACAGTTCTTGACCCACACGCGACGGAGCCTCCCCTGGGGCAGCGAGTTGTGGCGCACCTCCGCCTCCTCGGGATCGAGGCCGCAGAGCACGGCGAGTTCCCGTGCGGCGTCCTCGGGGCGGGTGAACTCGGCCGCGTAGACGCGTCCGACGCCCGTGCGGTCCAGCAGGGGCATCCGCCACAGCCAGCCGTCGGGCGCGGCGAGGAGGCTGGTGTACGGAGCGATGCCCGCGTCGGAGCCGGCGGGGGTGGTCAGGGTGACGGTGCGGTCGCACAGCAGCCGGTCGGCTTCGCCCGCGCGGGGCTCTCCGAGCGCTCCCGCGAGCAGATCGGCGGGTGTCCCGGTGCAGTCGAGGAACAGCTCGCCCGCGACGCGCAGCCCTTGCCCGGTGACGACCGCCACGACGTCGCCGCGCGCGTCGCGCACCGCCCGTCCCAGGCTCCCCCGCGCCGTCTCCACGCCCCACCTGCGGGTCGCCACGTCCCGCAGGTAGGCGGTGAACAAGGCCGTGTCGACGTGCCAGCCGTAGGACAGCGCCGCGCGGCCGTCCAGCCAGCGTGGCGACCTCCGCGCGTCCAGCAGCGGTGGTTCGCGGAAGCAGGCACGGTCGAGGGGCTCAAGCGTCTCCCCGGCGTTCCGGCGCCAGGCCCAGTAGTACGGAAGGGCGACGTGCGATATCTCGGTCCTGCTGCCCCCCACAGGATCGTAGAACCGGTCGGCACCGCCGTTGGGGAGCTCTCTCGCGGCCCATTGCGCAGGCCCGCCGGTGCGCCAGTTCGTGTAACGGGCGGCCACTCGGAAGGAGGCGCGGCAGGCTCGCATCCAGTCGGACTCCTGGATTCCGAGCGGATCGAAGAAGTCATTCTGCATCTCGGCGGGCAGCGCCTGCACGTCTCCCGTCGCGGCGGCGTCGGCATCGCTCCCGAGGGTCTCCCCGGGTGCTTCGAGGACGGTGATCCGTACGGCGCTCCCGAGGGTCCCGGCGAGGTAGGCGGCGCTGAGCCAGCCTGCGGTGGTGCCCCCCACCACGACGATTCTTCCGATGCGGCATCCCATGCCGTGATGCCACCCTCGCGGTCTACCAAGAATCTCTGACGGCTCCCGGTGGAGTGGCCGGATCGGTACGCGCAGGCAGGCTCGGCACCTTACGACAACTCCTCGCCTCGGCGGAGAGCTTCGCGACACATCGCAGCAAAATAGTTTCGAAAGAGCCCGGAAAGCGACTCTCCGTATTGTTCTGACTGTTGCTTCGCGGCGCGCCGACAGCGGGCCGGACATCCACAGGAATCCCAGGGGGACACATGAGGCACGCCGCCCAGCGCACGAAGTTACTCGCTCCGCTCGGAGTCCTCCTCGCGAGCCACGTGATGCTCCTGGGCGTGGCCGGTGCGTTCACCGGCCTCACGGTGACGCTCGGCTCCGGCCCGTGGACGGGCGTCCGCTCGGCCCCGTACAGAGACAGCCCGTGGACCAGCCCGACGCCCCGCACCACGCCCGACGACCCCTGGACCCGCTCCGCCCCTGCCCCTGCTTCCGCGTAGCCTCCGGCGCCGGCCCCGGGCTGCCCGCCGTCCGAAGGCCGTGGGCCCGTGGGCCCGTGAGCCCGTGGGCCCCTACGGCTTGACCAGCGCGAAGAGCTCATCGGGGTCCGGCAGCGCGGCCGTACCGTTCGCATCCTCCGGGCCACCCGTGTCCACCGCTGCGAGCAAGGTCTCCGCCCGCTCCCGCCAGCGGCTGCCGGCCCCCACCTCCGCGAAGAGGCGGGCGGCCGTACGCAGCCGGTCCACGGCTCCCGGCTTGTCGCCCCGCAGCGCCAGCAGGCAGCCGAGGACGGCTGCCGCCCGCCCCTCCAGGAACCGGTCGGGCACCTCGCACGCCACCGACAGCCCCTCCAGCAGAACCGATTCGGCCTCTGCCGTCCGGCCCTGCCCCCACAGCGCCTCGCCGAGAGCCCGGAGTGCGTGGGCCTCTCCGCGCACGTCCCCCGACTCCCTGACGAGTTCCAGCGCCCTGCGGCACGCTTTCTCGGCCTTGGCCGCCTCGCCCAGGCGGGTGAGCGCCTCGGCCAACCGCACCGAGCTCTGCGCCTCGCCGCGCCCGCTGCCCAGTGCCCGGCCGCGGACGATAGCCTCGGCGGAGAGTTCCAGGCTCGCCGCCGCCTCTCCGCGCTCCAGTTCGATCTGCGCGAGGAGCCCCAGCATGTACGCCTCTCCGTACAGATCGCCGACCGACCGGAAGTTCTCCAGCGCCTCGCGGCCGATCACCGCGGCCCTGTCCGGCTCACCCTGATGGCGTTCGCACATCGCCATGTTCCGCAACACCAGTGCGCAGCCCTGCCGCTCCCCCAGCTTCTCGAAGAGCTCCAGGGCGAGTCTCTGCCGCTCCCGCGCGCCGTCGTGGTCCCACTGGACGATCTCCAGGGTGCTCAGGGAGTGCAGCATCACCGCCTCGCCCAGCGGATCCCCGTCCCGCCGCACAGCCTCCAGGGACAACTCGGCACAACGGCGCCAGTCCTCAAGGTAGTTGCCGCTCTGGAAGAACGTGACACTCAAGGATGTCAGCCCCCAGGCGTACGACCCGGCTCCGTCGTCCTGCGATGCCTGCTCCACGAGAGCGGCGATGGACGCCCGCTCGGTCTCGAACCAGCCCACCGGGGTGTCGACCAGCCGCGCGGGTAGCGGATGCGGCGCGGACGGGTTGCGTACGACGGTGAAGTTTCCCCCGTAGACCCGGCGGTGGGCCTCCCGGGCCAACCCGAACCAGCCGCCGTACGCGCGCCGCACGGCGCCCCGGCGGTCGTCTTCGCTCTCCTCCGCGTTCGCGCATTCGCGGGCGAACAGCCGCGGCAGCTCCTGGAACCGGTAGCGGACCTGGCCGTCGGAGCCGGCGCTGAGCGGTTCGAGGAGCTGCGCGTCGACCAGTTCCTCCACCAGGTCCTCGGCTTCGGCTGGTTCGATGTCCAGCAGGGCGGCCCCGGCCCAAGCGGCGAAGTCGGGCACGGACAGCAGGCCGAGGAGCCGGAACATCCTGGCCGCACCGGGCGCCAGGTACCGGTAGCTGAGCCGCAGACTGGCGCGCACGCCGCGCTCGTCGGGGCTCAGTTCGTCAAGTCTTCGACGCTGGTCCTGGAGGCGCCTGACCAGAGTGCCCACCGACCAGTGCGGCTTGGCGGCGAGACGCGCCGCCGCGATCCGCAGGGCGAGGGGCAGCCCGTCGCAGAGCTGGACGATCCTGGCCGCGCCCACGGGGTCGGCGGCCAGCCTGCCGTCCCCCGCGACCCGGGCCAGCAGGGAGACTGCCTCGTACTCGTCCAGCGCACCGAGGTTCAGCGACTCGACGGCGTAGTCGCCGGCGAGCGCACCGGCCATAGCGTCGCGGCCGGTGACCAGGACGCAGCAGTGCCCGGCGCCGGGCAGCAGCGAGCGGATCTGTGAGAAGGAGCGGGCGTTGTCGAGGACGATCAGGACGCGGCGACCCACCAGGATGCCGCGGAACAGGTCCGCGCGCTCGTTCTGGTCGGTGGGTATCTGCGGAGCGGCGACACCGAGTGCGCGCAGGAAGCCGTCGAGGACCGCGCTGGGGCGGCGAGGGGCTTCTTCCTCGTCGTACCCGCGCAGGTCCGCGAAGAGCTGGCCGCCGGGGAAGCGGTCGGCGACCTGGTGGGCCCAGCGAACCGCGAGCGCGGTCTTGCCCACGCCCCCGGCGCCCACGACGAACCCGACTGGCAGTGCTCCGCCTCCCAGCCTGCCCAACAGCGGATCGAGCAGTGCTACTTCCTCACGTCTTCCCGTGAAGGATGCTAATTCCGCAGGAAGTTGGGATGGGACGGTGGAGCCGCCGGCCGCCGGGACCGCCGGAGACGGGGCTCCCAGCTGCGGCGCGTCGGCGAGGATCAGTTCGTACAGCTCCTGGAGGGCGGGGCCGGGGTCGATGCCCAGCTCCTCGGCGAGGCGTGTCCGTCCTGAGCAGTACGTCCCCAGCGCCTCCGCCCGCCGACCCGAGCGGTACTGGGCGAGCATCAGGTGGGCGATGGCCTGCTCACGCAGTGGGTGCGCCAGCGTGAAACTGGCCAGCTCACCCAGTATTTCCTGGTGTTGGCCCAGACCGATACGCAGCCCGGCGTACTCCTCGTAGATGTCGCACCGCAGCTCGTCGAGCCGGCCGGCTTCCGCCTCGACACGGCCCGACATCACGCCCTCCAGAGCGGGCCCGCGCCACATGGCGAGGGCGTCCTGGAAGCGGGCGCAGGCCTCCTGGACCCTGCCCTCCCTGGCTGCGTCCCGTCCGAGCATCGCGCTGCGCTCGAACTCGGATGCGTCGATGCGGTGTTCACCGGTGCTGAGCATGTAGCCGGGATGGCTGGTGACGAGGATGCCGTCGAGACCCGCCGCCTTTTTGAAGGTCTTGCGCAGAGCCGAGACGCAGATGGCGAGCTGGTTGCGAGCGGTCGCGGGCGGACTGCCGTCCCACACCGCCTCGGCCAGGGCGTCGACCGAGACCACCCGGTCCGGAGCGAGCAGCAGCATCGACATGAGAGTGCGCTGGCGGGCCCCCTGCAGTGGCACTGCCCTACCGTCCACCTCGACGTCCAGCGGCCCCAGGATACGGAATACGACCTGAAGCACCAACGCCCCCGCTTTCCCCACGGCTACAACGCCCCCGTTGCCGCCTATACACGGAATCTGACAGATTTGACACCGAACCTGATCAAGATGCCACCACTCTAGCCACATTGTCTCCACCCCTCCAGGGACGGCCGCGATGGAGTTGCGTCAAGGGCAAGTCGTGTCCGGCCACCCGTAGCCGTCGCGGCGCGATCCCGTCACGGCGGTCCCACGGACGGCTTCCGCCGCCTGTCGACCATGGCGCCGCCGACACCCGCGCGGGCCGGCAGGAACGCCCGGCGGCCGTCCTCGTGCGTCCCCACGACGACGGCCCGTCCCGCACGCGGCACCAGGTACTGAGCTTGTTCGTCCTCGGCCGACAGCACGCGACGACCAGGCCGCGGCCCGCCATCTCGTACGCCACCAAGAGAAGTTGGCGCGCACCTACCGCGACTCGACCTTCCGCCCGTTGCTGAAGGTGGTCAACTCCGAGGCGTACGGACCTGACATGGTGGACGACATGGTGGAGGTGGTCGCGGACGTGACGCGCGCCGCGCAGACCCCTCTCCCCGCACCGGCCGCTGTCACCGAAGCCACCGAAGCCACGGACTGAGCGGGACACCGGGCGGAGAAACGGCATTCCGGAATCCGGACGCCGAGGACGCGGGAGGCAAAGCCGGCGGAAGCGGAAAAGGCGTGTGCGCCGGGTCGCGGTTCGACGCGGGGCGGTTCAACCGCTTCCGAGCTTGAATCCGACCCCTCGCACGGTAATGATCCATCCATTGGCGCCCAGTTTTCCGCGGAGGCTGCTGACGTGCGTGTCCACGGTCCGCCTGGACCATGAATCACCCCACACCTGCTGGAGCAACCTCTTCCTCGGAATTACCGTGTCCGGGTACGAGGCGAGCACGCAGAGAAGATCGAACTCCTTGCGGGTCAGCCCCACGTTCCGTCCGGCGAGACGGACTTCACGGGAATTCACGTCGATGTGCAGGGGGCCGCGGTCGATCGCCGCGCCCGCGCTGCGCCGGGAGCGCACCCGGCGCATGACCGCGTCGATCCGGGCCATCAGCTCCCGGAAGCCGTAGGGCTTGACGAGGTAGTCGTCGGCGCCGGACTGCAGGCCGAGGACGCGGTCGAGTTCGGAGCCGCGGGCGGTGACGACGATCATCGGCACGCAGCTCACCGCGCGGATCCCCTTGCACACCTCCAGTCCGTCCAGGTCGGGGAGATCGAGGTCCAACAGGACCAGATCCACGTCTTCGTGGGCCTCCAGCGCCGCGCTTCCGCGGTCCACGGCGGCAACCTCGTGGCCGTGCCGGCGCAGACCGTCCACCAGTGTGCAGGCGTCGGAGGCGTCGTTCTCCACGATGAGGATGCGCCAACCGCCAGGCGCGGACTGCGCGGCGCGGACGGGAAGCCCGACGGACGGCGGGCGCACCGCGGCCGCCGTCCCGGCGCGGCCGGACAGGGCGGCCGCCTCCGGTATGAGAGGCCCCGGCGACCGCTGCGACGAAGTGTGCGGCATATTGTCCCCCTGGACACGTTCGCGGAGTGCGGTCACGTAAGGGCTGTCCCGCAATTCCTGGCGGGTGCAATTCTACGAACGGGACTAGCGAACCCACAGGGCCGCAGGGTGAAGAGACTGTTGCAGTCGCATGAAACAGTATCCAATATGTGTCCCACGGCTCGGCCCGGGGATTGCGCGCAATCGCCCGCGCTCGGGCCGACCTGCCCGCCCTCCCGTTTTCCGGGCGGCCCGGACCGCGCCGCGGGTCGCTTCCGGTCATCCCGAATTTCCCGCCCCAAGCGGGTGACGTGTGTCAGGGGCAGCCATTTCCGGTGGCGCCGTGTCCCCTTTCCCGGCCTTGACGGGAGGCGCCGAGGACGGGCGGTGCAACGGCAACCCGGTGGACGCGAGGGGGAGTCCGGTACCGCCGTGCCGCCCGGCGACCAGCTGCGCGGCGACGGAGATCGCCGTCTCCTGCGGCGTACGGCCGCCCAGATCGAGCCCGATCGGCGAGGCGAGCCGGGCCAGTTGGGCCTCGGTGACGCCCTCCTCCCTCAGTCGCGCCACCCGCTCCCCGTGCACCCGGCGGGAACCCATCGCCCCGACGTAGGCGACCGGCAGCCGCAGGGCGAGGGCGAGCAACGGCAGGTCGAACTTGGGGTCGTGGGTGACCACGCAGAGCACCGTCCGGGCGTCCACGTCGGTTCCCGCGAGATAGCGGTGCGGCCAGTCGACGACCACCTCGTCCGCCCCGGGGAAGCGGGCCGGGGTGAGAAAGGCGGGCCGGGCGTCGCAGACGGTGACGCGGTAGCCGAGGAAGACGCCGATCCGCGTCAGCGCGGCCGCGAAGTCGTTGGCGCCGAAGACGATCAGACGCGGCGCAGGTGCCGACGACTCGACGAAGAGGGTGACCGGCCGGCCGCAGTACGAGCCGTCGGCCCCCAGGGTCACGGCGCCCGTCCGGCCGACGGCGAGCAGCGCCGCGGCTTCCGCCGCCGCGACCTCGTCCAGCCGGGGATCACCGCCGAGCGTCCCGGAGACTGAGCCGTCCTGACGGACGGTCAGTAGTCTGCCCCCCGGATCCGGCAGGCCGTCCAGTACCCGTACGAGCGCGACGCCCCTGCCGGCCGCCGCGTGGTCCAGTGCGTCGTCCAGCGCCCCGGCGCCCGCGGCCGCCAGGACCGGGGTGACCAGGACGTCGATGACCCCGCCGCAGGTGAGGCCGACGGCGAAGGCGTCCTCGTCGCTGAAGCCGAATCGTTCCAGCACGGCCTGCCCGTCGTCCAGGGCGCGTTCGCAGAGGTCGTGGACCGCCCCCTCCACGCATCCCCCGGAGACCGAGCCGAGCACCGTGCCCGTCCGGTCCAGAGCGAGCGCCGCACCGGGCTGCCTCGGGGCGCTGCCCTGGACGCCGACCACGGTGGCCACCGCGAAGTCCTTCCCCTCGTCCCGCCATCGACGCAGTTCTCCGGCCAAGTCGAGCATTCACCCCTCCTGGTGCGACTGGTGCGACTGGTGCGACTGGTGCGACAGATACCGCCCCGGGGCGCGGGGCGGACGAAACACGCGGACCACACGGGCCACGGAACACGCGCAACACGCCGAACACGCGCGGGAGTTCGGGCCGTCCGGGACCCGAGCCGGGGGGGCCACCCCTCGTCCGGCCCCAGCCGCCCGTCCGTCCCCCGCGTCGCTCGTCCACCTCGACCACCGGAACCGGTCGGGCACCCCTTGAGGGCTGTCAGCCGTCCGCGCGGTCGTCCGCGTCGAGGACGCGCCGCAGCAGCAGGGTGAGCGTCTTGCGCTCGTCCGGGTCGAGACAGGACAGGAAGGCGTCCTGGGACGCCTTCGCGACCTCGCCCAGCCGGCGTTGCTCCGCCGCACCCTCGTCCGTGAGTTCCACCACCTGGCGCCGCCGGTCCGCCCGGTCCCGGGTGCGCCGCACCAGACCCCGCTCCTCGACGGTGTCGAGGTACCCGCCCAGATGGCTGCGCTGGAATCCGAGCCGGTCCGCCATGACGTGCTGGGGCAGCGGGCCGAAGTCGGCGAGCGCGGTGAGCGTGGCGAAGTGCGGCAGCCGGAGCCCCGACCGGCCCACCGCGTCGACCAGGGCTTCGTGCCCGATGCGGGCCACGTGGCTGGCGACGTACGAGGGCAGGGCCAGCAGGCTGGGCGGGCGGAGCCCTTCCTGGGGCAGGTCCCCTCGCGGGCCGGCGCTCTCCGAAGGGCTGCCGCCGGGTCGGCACTGCTCGGTGTCGCTCATACCGGCATCGTACGCGAAGACAGTGCCTGGACGTAAGGGCAACGTCATGTAATGATTCCGTCGTGATATTAATTTGGCGCTCCCGCCCCGTTCCGCATACGGCGGCGCCCACGTCCCGGAGGACCGCTCGATGACCGACACGCCCACCACCCCCGCCGAGGCCCCGGCCTCCGCCCCGGCCGCGCGCTCCATCGCCGCGCCGTTCGCCGCGCTGCTCCTCGCGGTGCTGTCCTTCTCGCTGATGCAGACGATGGTCGTGCCGGCGCTGCCCAATCTCCGGGAGGAGTTCGGCGCCTCGACGACCGGCGTCTCCTGGGTGATCAGCTCCTTCCTCCTGTCCGCCTCCGTCGCCACCGCGCTGCTGGGCCGGGTCGGCGACATGTTCGGCAAGAAGCGGGTACTGATCGCGAGCCTCAGCGTCTTCGCTCTCGGCACCCTGCTCGCCGCCCTGTCCGACTCCCTCGGTCTGCTGATCGCGGCCCGCACCGTCCAGGGCGTCGGCTCGGCCGCCTTCCCGCTGGCCTTCGGCATCGTGCGCGACCAGTTCCCGCGCGAGCGGGTCCCGGTGGCCATCGGGCTGATCTCCTCCACCTTCGGCATCGGTTTCGGAGTGGGCCTGGTGATCCCGGGGCCGATCGTGGACGCGCTGGACTGGCACTGGATCTTCTGGCTCGGCCTGATCGTGATCGTGCTGGGCATCGCCGCCGTGGCCGCCTTCATCCAGGAGTCCTCGGTCCGTTCCCCCGGCCGCATCGACTGGCCCGGCGTCTTCCTGCTCAGCGCGGGCATCGTGGCGCTGCTGCTCGCCATCAGCCAGGGCAAGTCGTGGGGCTGGGCCTCGGCCTCGGTCATCGGTCTGTTCGTCGCCGCGCTCGTTCTGCTGGTGGTGTTCTGGTACGTGGAGACCAAGGTGCGCGAGCCGCTCATCGACATCGAACTGCTGCGCCGCCCCGCGGTCCTGACCAGCCACATCACCGCCCTCATCATCGGTTTCGGCATGTACGGGGCCTTCACCCTCGTCCCGCTGCTCGCGCAGACCCCATCCCGGGCCGGATACGGCTTCGACGCCTCCGTCACCGAGTCGGGGCTGTTCATGGTGCCGATGGCGGTGACCATGCTGTTCGCGAGTCCGCTCGCCGGCCGGCTCGGCGCGGCCTTCGGGTGGAAGCTCCCGCTGGTACTGGCCTGCCTGATCGGCGTGGTCGGGTTCGTCGTCTACGCGGCGGCGCACGACAGCGAGTGGGCCATGTACGCGGGCTCCGCCGTCCTCGGCATCGGTGTCGGGTTCGCCTTCGCGGCCCTCGCCAACCTCGTGGTCAGCGCCGTCGACCGCAGCCAGACCGGCCAGGCGACCGGCATCAACACCATCATGCGGACCATCGGGGGCTCGCTGGGCGCGCAGATCGCGGCGTCGCTGGTCGCGGCGGAGACGATCCCGGGCACGCCGATCCCCGTCGAGTCCGGCTACACCACGGCGTTCGTGATGTCCGCGATCGCCCTCGGCGTAGCCACGCTGGCCGCCCTGGCGGGTCCGGGGTCCTTGCGCCGCAAGGCCGTGGCCCCCGCCGCCGCCCCGAGCAGCGGCCCCAGCGCCGCCTGACGATCCCAGGAGCCCACAGGCATGCCCGACTACGGACACGACCTCCTCTTCGGCACCGTCCTGGTGCCTTCGGCCGGGGACGGCGACTCGGCCGTCGCCCTCGCCCGCACGGCCGACCGGGCCGGACTGGACCTGGTGAGCGTCCCGGACCACCCCTACCAGCCGGGCATGCTCGACGCCTGGGCGGCGCTCGCGGTCATCGCCGCGTCCACCTCCCGGGTGCGGGTCTTCCCCAACGTGGCGAACCTGCCGCTGCGTCCGCCCTCCGTGCTGGCCCGAACGGCGGCGAGCCTGGACCTGCTGACCGGCGGGCGCGTCGAGCTGGGCCTCGGCGCGGGGGCCTACTGGGACTCGATCGCCGCGGACGGCGGACCGCGCAGGACCCCCGGCGAGGCGGTCCGGGCGACCCGGGAGGCCATCGAGGTCATCCGGGCGCTCTGGACCCCTGGGCGGCAGGTCCGCCTCGACGGCAAGCACTACGGGCTCTACGGGGCCTCCTCCGGCCCCGCCCCGGCCCACCCCATGTCCCTGTGGGTCGGGGCGGTCGGTCCCCGGATGCTGGAGCTGGTCGGGTCGGCGGGCGACGGCTGGCTGCCCAGCGTGCCGCACGTGCCGCCGGCGCGTCTCGGGGCCGGCCACCGGATCGTCGACGAGGCCGCCGAACGGGCGGGTCGCGCTCCGGCGGACGTACGGCGGTTGTACAACCTCTCGCCGGGACCGGGCGGATTCCCCGAGGGGCCTCCCGCCGCGTGGCCGGAGCAACTGGCCCAACTGGTCCTGGAGCACGGCACCAGCGCGTTCCTGCTGCCGGCCCACCACCCGGATCTGTTGCGGACGTTCGGCGAGGAAGTGGCCCCGGCCACCCGGGAGCTGGTGGAACGGGCGCGCAGGGGCGGCGGCGGTACGGAGCCTCAGGCGCGGCCCGCCGCTCCGGTGCCCCCCGCCCGCCGCCGGGCGGAGCCCTCCGGCGACGGGGACCGGCTCGGGGTGCGGGCCACGCCGCCGCCCGCCGAGCGCTTCTCCACCGAGCGGTTGTGGGACGAGTCGACCCGGCCCGTCGCACCGCCCGCCGGCCCGGAGCGGCGGCGCGACCCGGCTCCGGCGCGCAATCTCGTGGCCGCGCACGACAGCCTCCGGTCCGACCTGGACCGGCTCCGCGAGGTGGCACGGGAGGTGCTGGCGGAGACCCTGGACCCCGGCGCGGCCCGCTCGGAGATCCAGAAGCTGAGCCTGCGTCAGAACAACTGGACGCTGGGCGCCTACTGCGCGTCGTACTGCCGGGTGACCACCCTGCACCACACGCGCGAGGACGAGGACCTCTTCCCGCACCTGCGCCGCTCCGAACCGGGCCTCGCCCCGGTCCTCGACCGGCTCACCGAGGAGCACCACGCCATACAGGGGGTGATCGACCGGCTCGACCGGGAGCTGGTCGCCTTCGTCGAGGGCAAGGGCGGCCGGGACGGGCTGGCCGCCGCGGTGGACCTGCTCACCGACGTACTGCTGTCGCATCTCGCTTACGAGGAAGCGGAGTTGATCGAGCCGATGGCACGGTACGGCACCGGCTGGTGATCCGGCCGGAGCGGCCCGGGCACCCGGGCCGCTCCGCGGTGCCCGCACACTCACCCGGGTTCCTGTCCCGTCGCCACCGGGCGGGACGGGTCCGCCGACCAGGCGGACCAGGAGCCCGGGTAGAGGGCCGCTCCGGTGACGCCCGCGCGTTCCAGGGCGAGCAGGTCGTGGCAGGCGGTGACACCGCTGCCGCAGTAGACGACGACCCCGGTCCCTTCCTCCACGCCGAGCGCCCGGAACCGCTCGCGCAGCCGCTCGGGGGTGTGGAAGGAGCCGTCCGGGGCCAGGTTGCCGGCCCAGGGGGCGCTGCGGGCCCCGGGGACGTGCCCCGACGCCTTGTCGGAGGGGAGTACGGCGGCCCCGGAGTAGCGGTCGGCGGCGCGGGCGTCCAGGACCACGGCCTCGCCGGAGGCGACCTCGTCGGCGGTGCGCAGCAGGTCCCGGGGCCAGTCGACGGGGGTGAGCACAGCCGGTACCGGTGTCACGTCTCCGGTCTCCCGCTCCCCCTCCCAGGCGGCGAGTCCGCCGTCGAGCAGGGCGGCGGGCCGCCCGGTGCTCCGCAGCAGCCAGACCAGCCGGGCGGCGTACGCCCCGCCGTCGGCGTCGTACGCCACCACGGTGGTGCCGTCCCCGACGGAGAGCGCGCCGAGCGCACGGGCGAAGTCCTCGGGGTCCGGCAGCGGGTGGCGCCCTTCCACCTCGTCGGCCGGCGCGGAGAGCACCGTGTCGACGTCGACCCAGACGGCTCCGGGCAGATGTCCGGCCCGGTAGGCGTCCCGGCCGCTGCGGCCGTCGAGGAACCAGCGCACGTCGGCGAGCACGAGCGCGCCGAGGCGCTCGCGTACCCAGGCCGCGTCGACCACGGGCGGGAGGGCAAAGGCGGAGGCGGCGGGGTCCGGCGCGGGGGCGGGTGGGCGTACGGGTTCGGGCACGGCGGGTCCTTCCGGTGGCGCGGGACGTACGGGCGGGCGCGGGGGCCGGTCCCGGGCGGCGCCGCCCGGAACCGGCCCCCGGTCGGTCATTCCTTGCGGTGGACGCGGTCGGGGAGGATCCGGAGCAGGACTCGCTCCCCCTCGGCGACCCTGAGCCGGTCGCTGCCGGTCCACTTGGTGAAGGTGGTACGGGCCAGGGCGAGAGCGGCCTCGCCGGGCTCCACGGCCACGACCCGGCCGCGGATCTCGATGTACCGGCGGCTGTTGACCGAGTCCATCAGCAGGATGTTCACGCGCGGATCGGCCACCACGTTGCGGTACTTCTGCCGGGAGTCGTTGGTGCCGACGAGAACGTGCTCGTCGTCGGCGTGCGGCCAGACCAGGCTGGTCTGGGGGGTGCCGTCGGGCATCAGGGTGGTGAACGCCCCGAGGGTGCGGGCGGCGGCCAGCTCGCGGACGTCGGCGTCAAGCACCGGCGGTCACCGTCCCGGTGCCGAGGCCGGCGACCTGCGGCAGCACCTGGGACGCCGTCAGTTCGGTGGCGGCCCGGACCTCGGCGTACGGGATGCCGCCCACGTCGATGGCGAGCAGGTGCAGGTCGTGGCCCCACGCCTCGTGCAGCCTGCCGAGCTTGTCGACGACTTCGGCGGGGCTGCCGCAGATCGCAGGCCCCTGGTCGCCGATGTAGGTGTCGAAGTCGGGCGGGGTGGTGTGGTGGGTGGTGCCGGGCTTCCTCACGGTGAGGTAGTTGTTCATGTACTGCTGCCAAACGGTCCGGGCGCGCTGGGAGGACTCGGCGACGAACACGTGGCTGGCGGCGCCGAGCCGGCCGGGCGGACCGGCGTGCCCGCGTTCGCGCCACAGGTTCCGGTAGGCGTCGAAGACCGGTACGAACAGGCCTGGTTCACGGGCGGTGGTGCCGACCACCAGGGGAAGCGCGTGGTCGACGGCGAGGTGGACCGACTCGAGGCCGATGCCACCGCTGATCCACAGCGGGGCGCGCTCCTGCACGGGCCTCGGCTGCACGGTCACGCCCGTCAGAGGGGGACGGAACTCCCCCTGCCAGGTGACCTTCTCCTCGGACCACAGGCGCAGCAGCAGTTCGGTGTTCTCGCGTTTGCGCGCGGCCTTGGTGGCGGGGTCCTGGCCGAAGACGGTGTACGGGTCGGGGAAGAAGGAGCCCCCCGCCATCAGTTCGAGGCGGCCGTCGGAGAGCAGGTCGACCAGGGCGTAGTCCTCGGCGACGAGGACCGGGTCGCGGTTGGCGACCAGGGTGGTGCCGGTGGCGAGCCGGATGGTCGAGGTGTGTTCGGCGATGGCCGCCAGGACCAGTGCGGGGGAAGGGATCACGTCGCGTTCCCCGAAGTGGTGTTCGCCGACGGTGTACCAGGCGAAGCCGGCCTGCTCCGCCTCCGCGGCGGCCCGGACCACGTCGCGCAGTCGCTGGCGTTGGGTGAGCGTCTCGCCGGTGAGCGGGTCGGGGAGAAGGCTGCCGAACGTGATGAGCCCTAGCTCCATGTGAGGTCCTCCGTCGTGCCGTGGGTGCGCCGGTCGCCGGGGACGGCGGCCAGCAGTTCTTCGGTGTAGGGGTGGGTGGGGGCCCGCAGGACCTGCTCGGCGGGGCCGCTCTCCACGATCCGGCCGTGCCGCATGACGGCGATCCGGTCGCTGACCTGCGCGACCACCGCGAGGTCGTGGGAGATGAAGAGGTAGCTGAGGCCGTGCCGCTCCTGGAGGCCGGCGAGGAGTTCGAGGATGCGGGCCTGGACGGTGACGTCGAGCGCGGAGACGGGCTCGTCGCAGACCAGGAGTTCGGGACCGAGCGCCAGCGCGCGGGCGATGGCGACACGCTGGCGCTGCCCGCCGGAGAGCTCGGCCGCCTTGCGGTCCTCGGTCCCCGGCGCCAGGGCCACGTCGTCAAGGAGCCGGCGTACGGTCGCGGCCCGCTCGGTCCGGTCCCCGACGCCGTGGTTGCGCAGCGGTTCGGTGAGGATCTCGCCCACGGTGAAGCGCGGATTCAGCGAGGCGTACGGGTTCTGGTAGACGAGCTGCATCCGGCGGTGGACCGCGCGCCGGGCGGCGCCCCGGAGTCCGGTGACGTCGCGGCCGTCGAGCAGCACGCTGCCGCTGTCGGCGCTCTCCAGGCCGAGGATCATGCGGGCGGTGGTGGACTTGCCGGAGCCGGACTCCCCGACGAGTCCCAGGGTCTCGCCGCGGGCGAGGTCGAGGCTGACCCCGTCCACGGCGGTCCGCGTGCGGCGACGGGCGAGGCCGGTGCCGCGGACGGGGAAGGACCGGGTCAGCCCGGTGACCCGGAGCAGCGGTCCGGGCGGCGGATCCTGGGCCTGTACGGAGTTCCGGGCCGGGCCGGAACTCGCCGCGGGCCCAGGGCTTTCGCCGGTGCGGGGTTCCCGTGCCCCGGGGTCCGGCGGCCGGGGCCGCCCGGGGCGCGCGGCCACCGTGGGGACGTCGGCCAGCAGTCGGCGGGTGTACGGGTCGCGGGGGTCGGTGAGCACCTGTTCGGTCGGGCCCGCCTCGACCACCCGGGCCCGTGACATCACCACGACGTGCTGGGCGCGGTCCGCGACCACCGCCAGGTCGTGGGTGACCAGGAGCATCGCGGTGCCGGTGGTGGTGACGACTTCCTGCAGGTGGTCGAGGATCTGCCGCTGCACCGTGACGTCCAGTGCGGAGGTGGGTTCGTCGGCCACCAAGAGGCGGGGGCGGGCGGCGGTGGCCATGGCGATCAGGACGCGCTGGCGCATGCCGCCGGAAAGTTCGTGCGGATACTGGCGGGCGCGCAGCGCGGGGTCGGGCAGCCCGGCCCCGGCGAGCAGGTCGACGGCGCGGCCTCCCGCTTCCCGGCGGGTCGCCAGTCCGTGCACCAGCAGCACTTCGGCGACCTGGCGGCCGACGGGTTTGACGGGGTCGAGGGAGACACCGGGGTCCTGCGGGACGAGGCCGACGTGTCGGCCCCGGACGTCCCGCCAGGCGCGTTCGCCGAGTCCGGTGAGTTCCTCGCCGCGGAGCCGGATCGATCCCGCCTCGACGGTTCCGCCGGCCGGCAGCAGTCCGACGAGGGCGTGGGCGGTACTGCTCTTGCCGGACCCGGACTCGCCCACCACGGCGGTGATCTGTCCGGCCGCCGCGGTGAGGTGGAGTCCGTCGACGGCGACCCGGCGGCCCGCGCCCGTGCCGTAGGCGACCCGCAGTCCCTCGACGACGAGCAAGGGGGCATCGGCGGTCTTGGTGGCCGCCGGGTCGGGCGGGCTCTCCCGGTGCGGGCTGTCCGTCGGGGTGCGCGGGGCGTTCATCGGCGTCCTCTTTCCGCTTCCAGGACCCGCGAGAGCCGGTTGGCCGCGAGCACGACGGCGGTCACGGTGAGGCTGGGCAGGGTGGTGAGCCACCAGGCGGTGGCGAGGTAGTTGCGTCCGTCGGCGACCAGCGAGCCCCATTCGGGGGCGGGCGGGGGCTCCCCGTAGCCGAGGAAGCTGAGTCCGGCGATGGCGAGGACGACGAGACCGAAGTCGAGTGCGGCCAGGGCGAGTACGGGGCCGATGGCGGCGGGCAGGACGTAGCGCGGCAGTATCCGCCACCAGCGCGCGCCGCAGAGGATCGCCGCTTCGACGTACGGGGCGGTCCGCACCCGCAGCACCTCGGCGCGCATGAGCCGGGTGAAGGCCGCGACGCTGGTGACGCCGATGGCGAAGGCGACCTGGGCGGTGCCGAAACCGAGGGCGGTGATGACGGTGAGCGACAGCAGCACCGGCGGCACCGACAGCATGACTTCGACGAGCCGCATGATGACGGAGTCGGCCCAGCGGCCGAAGAAGCCGGCGATGAGGCCGAGCACGACTCCGCCGGCCAGGGCGATCGCGAGGGCGGCGACCGTGGCGCGCAGCGAGAGGGAGGCACCGTGCACCACGCGGGCGTACACATCACGCCCCAACTGGTCTGTTCCGAAGGGGTGTTCCGCGCTGGGGGCCCGGAACTGCTCGGCCGGTACGCCGATCAGCGGGTTGCGGCCGGTGAACCACTCGGGCACGACGGCCCAGCCGAGCACCAGCAGCAGGACCAGCACGGACAGGGTGACGCCGGGCGACCTCAGGGGCAGCGACACGGCTCGCCGCAGCCGGCCGGGCCGGCCCGACGCGGGCTTCGCGCGGTCCTCGCGGTCCGCCGGCTCCGGCGGGCCGGACAGGGACGGGGCGGCGGCCGGGGCGGTACGCGTCATGCCGCCACCAGCCGTCCGGTCGAGCGGATCCGCGGATCGAGCACCGGGTAGACCAGGTCGATCAGCAGGTTCACCACGGCGAACGCCACGGCGGCGACGACCACCACGCCCTGCACCACCGGCAGGTCCTGGGTGGCGACGGCCGACTGGGTGATGCGGCCCATGCCGGGCCGGGAGAAGACGGTCTCCACGATCACCGCGCCGCCGATCAGATAGCCGACCAGGAGTCCGACGACGGTGACGGCGGGGATGGCCGCGTTGCGCAGCCCGTGGCCGAACAGCAGCCGGACCCGGCCCGCTCCGGTGGAGCGGACCGTGTCGGCGTACGGTTCCTGCAGGGTGGTGTGCAGGCTCTTGCCCAGGACCTGGGCCACCAGCGCGGCCCCCGGGATCGCCAGGGTGCAGGCCGGCAGGACCAGGCTCTCGGCACCGGTGTCCCCCAGGGAGGGGAACACGTGCCACTGGAAGGACAGCAGCTGGATGAGGAGCAGCCCCACCCAGAAGGACGGCAGGGAGGCGGCGAGCGACGGCACGGAGCGCAGGAACTGCCGCAGCGGTGAACTCCGGGTGAGGTTCGCGGACACCCCGAGCAGGGTGCCGAGGACCAGCGCGAGACCGAGTGCGATGAGCCCCACCCGGAGGGTCGGCGGCATCGCGTCGGCAATCATCCGGGAGACCGGCTGACCGGTCTGGAGCGAGGCGCCGAAGTCCCCGTGCAGCGCGTCGACGAGCGCGGAGCCGTACTGGGTGAGCAGCGGGCGGTCGAAGCCGAGCTCCGCCCGCGCCTCGGCGATCTGCTGGGGCGTCAGTTCCTCGAAGCCGCCGCGTCCGCTGAGCATCAGCGCGACGGGGTCGCCGGGCAGCAGCCGCAGCGCGACGAAGGTGAGGGTGAAGGCGGCCCAGACGACGAACAGCGCGCGCGATGCCCGGGTGGCCGCGTACAGGGCCGTGGTCACGGGTTCTCCTCCCCTCAGCCGAGCCAGGCGTCGTGCAGGTCGAGCCGGTTGGAGGCGTCGAGTTCGAGGCCTCCGACCTTGTCGGACACGCCGTGGACCTGGGCGCCCTCGTACAGGGGAACCGTGTCGGCGTGGTCGAGGAGCCAGTCGACGGCGGAGGTCACGGCCTCCTGCCGGCTCTTCTCGTCGGGGGCCGCGGCCTGCTTCTCCAGGAAGCCGTCGAGATCGCTCGGCGGCAGGTGCCAGAGGTTGGAGCCCTTGCTGTAGAAGAGGTTGCGCAGCACGTCCGGGTCGGCCCGGCTGACGCCGACGGCCGTGAGGTCGAACTGGCCCTTGCCCTGCTGCTCGACGTACGCGGCCGGCGGGACCGCCTTGAGCTTCACGTCGACGCCGATCTTGCGCAGCTGGGCCTGGACCGCCTCGTCGGCGGGCGGCATGGGCGCCGGGATCAGCCAGGTGAGGCTGAGCGGCTTGCCGTTCTTGGCCCGGAGGCCGTCGGCGCCCTTCTTCCAGCCGGCTTCGTCGAGCAGGGCTCCGGCCCCTTCGGGGTCGTACCGGAGCTTGTCACCCGCGCTCTTGTAGAACGGGGTGGCCGAGGACAGCACACTGGTGGCGGGCTTGTACGCGGAGCTGAAGACGGTCTCTACCAGTTCCTGCCGGTCGACACCGATCAGCAGCGCCCGGCGCACCTTCTGGTCGGCCAGGATTCCCTTGTGGTTGAGGGAGAGCGGGGGCACGACGCCGGGGGCGGGCGAGGAGAGGATCCGGAAACCGTTGCCCTTGAAGCGGACCTCGTCGGTGGGCTGCAACGCCTTGGCGATCTGGACCTGCCCGGAGCCGAGGGCGCCGGAGCGGGCCCCGCCCTCGGGGATGAACGAGAACGTCACGCTGTCGAGGTGGGCCGCGCCCTTGGTGGTGGCCAGGGACGAGGGCCAGGCGTAGTCCGCGCGCTTCTTCAGCACGGCTTCCTGATTGGCGGTGTAGTGGTCGAGGACGTACGGGCCGGAGCCGATGAACGAGCCGCGGCAGCGTTCGGCTGCGGAGGCGGAGAAGGTGGCCGGCGACAGGATGCCGAGCCCGGTGGTCGAGGTCGCCTGCAGGAACTGGGCGTTGGGGGCGTCGAATTTCACCGTCAGCCGCTGGGCCCCGTCCACGGTGGTTCCCTCGTAGCCGCGCAGATAGCTGGGCGCCCCGTTGGCGGGGAGCTTGACCAGGTTGTCGAACGTGGCTTTGACCGCGGCGGCGTCGACGGGTTTGCCGTCGCTGAAGGTGGCGCCCTCGCGCAGTACGAAGGTGAAGGCGCGGCCGTCGGCGCTGGTCTCGAAGGACGTGGCGAGCCAGGGGACGATGCGCCCGGTCTTCGGGTCCTGGTCGGTGAGGGTGTCGACGACGGAGCGCGAGATGTCCAGGGCCGCTATCTGGCCGGTCTGCTGCGGGTCCAGGCAGGAGGGGTCCGCCTCGGAGCCGATGAGCAGGGTGCCACCGTCGCGGGGCGTGCCACCGCTCGCGCTCGCACCGGTGTTCTCCGTGCCGCCGCCGGAGCAGGCGGCGACGGGGAGGGCGACGGCCAGCAGCGCGAGGGCGAGGCGGAGCCGCGGGCGGTGGTCCGGCCCGGAGGTTCTTGGGGACATCGGGGTACCTCTCTGAGGTGCGGGGTGCGGGTGGTGCGGACGTGCGGGGGGTTCGGGTGACGCAAGGGTCCGGGTGAGAGGGGGCGGCCCGGGGCGCGGCGCTTCAGTCGGCGGTGAGGGCTTCGACGGTGCGCAGCGGCAGGTCGCGCAGGCGCAGTCCGGTGGCGTGGTGGACGGCGTTCGCCACGGCGGCGCCCACCCCGATGGGGGCGAGTTCGCCGATGCCGCGTCCGCCGAGCGCCCCGGCGTGCGGGTCGTACTCGTCGACGAAGGACACGTCGAGATCGGGGACGTCGGCGTTCACGGGGATGAGGTAGCCGGCGAAGTTCTTGTGGACGAACCGGCCGAGGACCGGGTCGACGGCGGACTCCTCCAGAAGGGCCTGTCCGATCCCCCACACCGCGCCGCCCGTGAGCTGACTGTGCGCCGTGAGCGGGTTGATCACCCGGCCGGCGCTGTAGACGCCGGTCAGCCGCCGAACCCGGGTGGTGCCCAGACCGGCGTCGACCCCGACCTCGACGAAGACGGCGCCGAAGCTGTGCACGGAGTGGTCGGACGGGCGCGGCAGCCAGGTCTCGGTGACGGTGACGGTCTCGGCCGGGGGCCGCGCGTCGCCCCCGAGCCGCTCCAGCAGGGCCAGTGCGGCGGCCCGGACGGCGGAGCCGAGGCTGTTGGCGGTGGAGGATCCGACCGAGTAGAGGTTGGCCGGCAGGGCGGTGTCGCCCATCTCGAAGGTGACCAGGTCGCGGTCGATGCCGAGTGTCTCGGCGGCGATCTGCGGCATGATCGTCCGGGTGCCGCCGCCGATCTCCTGGGTGCCGGCCGACAGGGTGACGTGCCCGTCGGGGTCCATCGAGATGCGGGCGGTCGCGGGCAGCCGGACCGAGTGGAGGATCACGCTGGCCATGCCCTGCCCCACCAGTTCGTCGCCGTCGCGGAGGCTGCGCGGCCGCATCGGACGGTTCTGCCAGCCGAAGCGCCGGGCGCCCTCCTCGTAGCAGGCGCGCAGCTCCTTGGAGGAGAAGGGGCGCTTCTCGGTGGGGTCCTCCTCCGCGTAGTTGCGCAGCCGCAGTTCCAGCGGGTCGATGTCGAGGGCGTAGGCGAGTTCGTCCATGGCCGATTCCAGGGCGAACATGCCGGTCCCCTCGTGCGGAGCGCGCATCGGGGTGGGCAGGTTCAGGTCGGCGGGCAGCACCGAGGTCCGGGTCTCGATGGCGTCGGCGGCGTACAGGGTGCGGGTGCCGACGGTGGAGAACTCGGGGTATTCGGCGTAGCGGGCGGTGGTGTTGACCGAGTGGTGGCGTACGGCGGTGAGGGTGCCGTCGGCGCGCGCGGCGAGCAGCACGTGCTGGCGGGTCCCGGGCTGGTAGCCGTGCGCGGTGAAGCTCTGGGCGCGGGTGAGGGCCAGCGAGACGGTCCCGCCGACCAGGCGGGCGGCGACGGCGGCGATCAGGACGTGCGGCCAGACGTATCCCTTGGCGCCGAAGCCGCCGCCGACGTGTTCGGCGACGACCCGCACGGCGTCCTCGGGGATTCCGAGCACGGCGGCGACGGTGGCGCGTACGGCGAACAGCGACTGGGTGGCGTCGTGCAGGGTGAGGGCGGACCCGTCCCAGGAGGCGACCGTCGCGGCGGGTTCGATGGGGCTGTGGTGGCGGGCGGCGGTGGTGAAGTCGCGGGAGAGCACGAGGTCGGCGCCGGCGACGGCGGCGTCGATGTCGCCGGTGTCCGAGGAGGAGGGCACCAGCCAGTCGCGGGCGGGCCGGGCATCGGCCGGGTCCGCGTCCGCCGGGACGACGGCCGGTTCGGTGGCGTAGTCGATCCGGACGGCGTCCGCCGCCTCCCGGGCGAGGTCGAGACGGTCGGCGAGGACCACCGCGACGGGCTGGCCCTCGTAGTGCACCCGGTCGTCCTGCAGTGGCAGCAGCCGCTGGACGTAGACGGCGACCTTGCCCTCGGCGATCTGGCCGCCCTCGTCGAGCGGGCCGAGGCGGGGGGCGTTCTCGTGGGTGAGCAGGCGGACGCCGGGGAAGTCCCGGTCCAGGGTGATGCGGGTGATCCGGCCGCGTGCCACGGTGGAGTTGACGAGGACGGCGTGGGTGGAGGCCGGCCGGTCGGTGGCGAAGCGGGCGGCGCCGGTGAGCTTCTCCCGGGCGTCGGTGCGGGTGTACCGGTCGGCGGTGGGCGCGGTCATGGGCTCTCTCCCGTCAGGGCGCGGACCACGGTCCTGCGGACCAGCGGGACCTTGAAGGCGTTTCCGGGCAGGGTGCGGGCGCCGTCCAGTTCGGTTGCGAGGGCGTCGGCGACCGACTCGGGGGTCAACGGCCCTCCTCTGAGGGCTTGTTCGGCTCCGCGCAGCCGCCAGGGCCGGGGGGCCACTCCGCCGAGCGCGATCCGGACGTCGCTCACCGTGCCCCGGTCGACGGTGACGGCGACCGCCGCGGAGACGAGGGCGAACTCGTACGACGCCCGCTCGCGGACCTTGAGGTAGCGCGAGAGAGCGGCGAGCGGTGTGGCGGGAACCCGGATTCCGGTGATCATCTCCGCGTGCTCCAGGCGGTGTTCGACGTGCGGAGGGCTGTCCGCAGGGGCGTACAGCGCCTCGATGCCGAGCGCGCGTTCCCCTCGGGCGCCCCGGACCAGGACGGTCGCGTCCAGCGCGGCCAGGGCGACCGCGAGATCCGACGGGTGGGTGGCGACGCAGGCGTCGCTCGTCCCGAAGAGCCCGGCGGCCCGCTGGTGCCCGGTGAGGGCGGCGCATCCGGAGCCGGGGGTCCGCTTGTTGCAGGGCAGGTCGGTCTCGGCACGGAAGTACGGGCACCGGGTGCGCTGGAGCACGTTCCCGCCGAGCGTGGCGAGGTTGCGCAACTGGGGTGAGGCGGACTTCTCCAACGCCGTTGCCAGCGCGGGGAAGGCGGCCCGTACGAGGGGGTGCGCGGCGGCGTCGGAGAGCCGGGTGAGTGCGCCGAGGACCAGCCCGTCGGGGCCGGCCGAGACGCCGGTCAGGGCGGTCCGTGAGATGTCGACGAGCAGGCCGGGATGCTCGATGTCCTCTTTGAGCAGACCCAGCAGGTCGGTGCCGCCGGCGATCAGCCGGGCGTCCGGGCGGTCGGCGAGCAGAGTGACGGCGGCATCGGCGTCGGCCGCCCTGGCGTACGCGAAGTCACGCATCGCGGGCCGCCGTTTCGCCGGTGCGGCGCGCCGCGTCGCGTACGGCGGCGACGATCTGCGGGTAGGCGGCGCAGCGGCAGAGGTTGCCGCTCATCCACTCCCGGATCTCGTCGTCGTCGCCGGTGTGGCCCTCCGCGATGCAGGCGACGGCGGAGAGCAGCTGGCCGGGGGTGCAGTAGCCGCACTGGAAGGCGTCGTGCCGGACGAACGCCTCCTGCACCGGGTGCAGGGTGCCGTCCTCGGCCGCCAGCCCTTCCACGGTGGTGAGTTCGCGCCCGTCCTGCATCACCGCGAGAGCGGTGCACGCGTTGATCCGGCGCCCGTCGGCGAGCACGGTGCAGGCACCGCACTCGCCCCGGTCGCAGCCGATCTTGGTTCCGGTCAGACCCAGTTCGTCGCGGAGGGCGCCGGCCAGGGTGAGCCGGGCCTCAATGTCGATGGTGTGCTGGACACCGTTGACCGTCAGGGTCACTTTCGCCTCGGGCATGTCCGCCTCTTCCTCTCCTGCTCCGTCGTCGCCGGCCCGCTCGTCCCGTCGTCAGCCCTTGGCGACCGCCTCACGGACGGCCGGGACGATCTCCTCGGCCCAGCGCTCGATGCCGATGCGGCCCGAGGGGTCGCCCGAGGCGAAGTACACGAATCCGGAGGCGCCGTGTTCGAGCACCGCCTCGGTGAGTTCCTCGGTCCACTGGCCGGTGGAACCGCCGAGCCAGCGCCCGGTGGCGTCCCGGGTCGACGGCAGCGGGGCGTCGGTGACGCGGCCGGGCAGGTTGAACACGGTCGCGATGTCGGCGGGGTCGCGGCCGGCCTCCCGGGCGGCCTCGTCGACCAGCGGGCGCGAGGTGCGGTAGCGCTCGCTGCGCCAGTCGGCCGCGTTTCCCGGTATCCAGCCGTCCGCCGTCCGGCCGGTCACGGCCAGGGACTTCGGGCCGACCGACCCCGTCCACACCAGAGGTGCGGGGACCGCCGCCGGGTCCAGCGCGTCGACCCGGGTGAACTCGCCGTCCAGGGTGACCGGCGCGCCGCCGCCGTGCAGCGCCCGGACGAGGCCGATGGCCTCCTCCATGGCGCGTACGGCGGCGGCGGATCCGAGCCGGTCCACCCCGAAGCGCACGATGTCGTCCCAGTACCCGCCGGCGCCGACGCCGTAGACGACCCGGCCGCCGGAGAGCACGGAGAGGGTTGCCAGCGAACGGGCGAGCAGCGGTACCGGCCGGGTCGGCGTGTTGGTGACGGTGGCGACCCCCGTGATGTTCCGGGTGCGGCCGAGGAGCAGCGCGAGGGAGGAGTAGGCCTCCAGCCGGTCACCGAAGTACGGGTGGTCGGAGACGGTGAAGAAGTCGAGCCCCGCCCTGTCCGCGTACTCGACGGTGCGCACGATCTCGGACGCGTCGGCGACTCCGATCCCCGGTCCTACGCCGAACCACAGTCTGCGTGCGAGCCGTTCTGGCATGGCTGGAGGCCACCTTCTTCCTGGTGCGGGCCGTGCGGGTGCACGGAGCGTTGCTCGATGGGTGGGGCGGGGGCCGGGCGGCCGTCAGGCGCGCACGGCCTCGACGATGCTGCAGTGGCCGCCGGGGACGACACGGGAGAGCCGGAGGCCGGCGGAGGTGAGCAGGGCGGCGAACTCGTCGGTGGTGCGCTGCTGTCCGCCGGCCACCACGAGCATGTCGAGGTCCATCAGGGAGACCGTGGGCGAGGGGCGCGGCCGGTCCGGCAGCACCGCTTCCACCAGCAGGACGCGGCCTTGGTCGGCGAGGGCGTCGCGGGCGTTGACGAGAATGCGGCGGGACTGCTCGTCGTCCCAGTCGTGGATGATGTTGGACAGGACGACCGCGTCGGCGCCGGCCGGCACCGAGGCGAAGAAGTCTCCGGCCACGAGCTCCGCGCGGTCCCGCACTCCCGCGTCGTCCAGCGGCGCTCCGGCGCCGGCGATGACCTCGGGGCGGTCGTAGAGGATGCCGCGCGTGTGCGGCGACGAGGCGAGGACGGCGGCCAGCAGGGCGCCGCGCCCGCCGCCCGCGTCCACCACGGTGCCGAAGGGCGAGAAGTCGTAGGCGTCGACGACGGGTGCGATGATCTGCCGGGACGCCTCCGTCATGGCCCGGTCGAACACGCCGAGCACCTCGGGGTGTTCGTGCATGTAGTCCCAGACCGGTTTGCCGAGCACTTGGGCGAAGGCGGTCTGCCCGGTGCGCACGGCGTCGGCGAGTCCGGCCCAGGCGTGTCGTTCCGCGGGCAGGCCGGTCCAGATCGCGAAGTTCCGCAGACTGACCGGGCTGTCGACGCGCAGGGCGTCGCCCAGGGGCGTCAGTTCGAAGACCTGGTCGTCGTTCTCGGCGAACAGCCCGATGTCGGCGCATGCCCGCAGCAGCCGGTAGAGGCTGGGGGCGTGCGTGTCGGTGGCGGCGGCGATCTCGGCCAGGGGCCGGGGCCCGTCGGCGAGCGCGTCGGCGACGCCGAGTTCGGCGGCGGCGCTCACCGCCTGGGCGAGCCAACCGGCCGTGAGGATCTGCAGCACCTGTGCGGGCAGGGGCGGTTCGTTGCTGGCTGTGGGCATGGCGGAGCTTCCTCCTTGATGAGGGGTGGTGGCCGGGGACTTCGGATCGGGGCGCACCGACAGGCCCGGATGAAGCCTGTTCCGAGTGACCGGCAGATTCAAGGCACGTTGTGTCAGGTCTTTGTGCAGTACGTCAGATCCCTGCAGATGTGCAGGTCAGTGGCCCGGAGCGCCCTGCGGCCCCTGGCCGGTACTCCACACCAGGTCGAAGGAGAACCGGTTGACGCGCCACCCGTCGGGGGTGCGCACGGCGGTCGCCTCGTAGTGGCCGCCGATGTCGAAGTGGGTGGCCGGTTCGCCGGCGGTGCGGACGTGTACGGCGGTCAGGTGGGCCCGCACGGTGGCGCGGTCGCCGTCCACGGCGACGGCGTGCGCGGAGGCTTGGTGGTGCGTGCGCTCGAAGGTGGTGCGGGCCATTTCCTGGAACGCGGCGAGCCCGGAGAATCCCTCGTACGTCCCCATGGGGAGGGTGAGTTCGGCGTCCTCGGTGAAGACGTCGGCGAACCAGTCGTCGCGGTGGCGGTCCCGGTCGAGGTGGTGGACGTAGCGGTCGACGAGGTCTACGAGGTCGGCCCGGTCGGTGAGCCGGCGGACCTCGGCGCGCAGGGCGCTCACGGTCTCCCCGGTGGTGTCGGGCTCTCCGTCGTCGTGTCCGGCGCGGGGCTCGGTCCGGTTCTGCGGCGCGGCGCCGGTGGCGGTGGTGGTCATGTCGACTCGGCCTCTCCTTCTGGGATGCGGGTGGTGCGGGGCGGGCGGTGCGGGGTGGTGGGGTCGGTGCGGGGCGGGCGGGGCGGGGCGATGGGTCAGTGGGTGCGGGGCGGGCGGGGCGGGGCGACGGGTCAGTGGGTGTGGGGCGGGCGGTCGGGGCGGGCGCGGGCGGCCCTCAGGGTGGCTCCGGGTCGGCGAGGCACCCGCCCAGGAAGTCCAGCGCTCCCCGGTGGTAAGCGCGGGCGGTCAGCCCCAGGCTGATGTTGTGGCCGGTTTCCGGGAGCCGTTCGGTGTGCACCCGGGGTGCGTGCACGAACCGTGCGGCGAGGTCGGCGAGGTCGTCGTCGCCGTGCCGCCACCAGGGTTCGTGCGCGGCGAAGGTGAACCGCAGCGGCACCCGGACGCGGGGCGCGATCTCTTCGAAGTCGGCTGCCCAGGAGGCGAGTTCGGCGACCTCCGCAGCCGGTACCGGGGCGGCCGGCACCCGGCCGGGCCGGAAGGCGCCGGCCGGGTAGAGACGGGCGGGACCCCAGTGCCGCACCGCCCGGCGGATACCGGCGCGGGGCAGCGGCTCGTCGGCACGGACCGTACTGCGGTGGCCGCAGCCCGAGATGTCGATGCCGCGCAGACCGGGCAGCCCTTCGTCGGCGGCCAGCCGCAGGGCCAGCTTGCCGCCGAAGGAGTGCGCGAGCAGCAGCAGACGTCCGGCGTCGCCGGGGCGCCGCTCCGAGAATCCCGCCAGCGCGGCGCGCACCACCACCGCCTGCTCGGCGAGCGGCAGCCCGGCGGGCAGGCGGGCGGCGGAGTCCCCGTAGCCGGGGCGGTCGACCGCCAGCACCGTGTATCCGAGGCTCGCGCCGAGGGTCAGCAGCGAGAGCGACGGATGGGCCTGCCCGTCGAAGTACCCGGAGGTGACCCCGCCGCCGTGCACCGCGACCACGACCGCACGTGGGGCACGGCCCGCGGCGGGTTCGGCGAGCAGCGCGGAGAGCTGGACGCCCGCGCCGTCGAGGACGACGCGGCGCACCCCGGCGGACAGCGGCGGGGCGACGGCGGACGGGGTCACGGCGGTCACGCGGGATCCGCTCCGGCCGCCGTGCGCAGCGCCGCCGCCCGGTCGGTCCGCTCCCAGGTGAACTCCGGCAGCTCGCGCCCGAAGTGGCCGTACGCGGCGGTCAGCGCGTAGATCGGCCTCAGCAGGTCGAGGTCCCGGATGATCGCCGCGGGGCGCAGGTCGAAGACCTCGCCGATCGCCCGCTCGATGGCGACCGGGTCCACGGTGGCGGTACCGAAGGTCTCGACGAAGAGACCGACCGGGGCCGCCTTCCCGATGGCGTAGGCCACCTGGATCTCGCAGCGGGTGGCGAGCCCGGCGGCCACCACGTTCTTGGCCACCCAGCGGGTGGCGTAGGCGGCCGAACGGTCCACCTTGGAAGGGTCCTTGCCGGAGAACGCGCCGCCGCCGTGCCGGGAGTAGCCGCCGTACGTGTCGATGATGATCTTGCGGCCGGTGAGTCCGGCGTCCCCCATCGGGCCGCCGATCTCGAAACGCCCGGTGGGGTTGACCAGCAGACGGTAGTTCTCGGTGTCCAGCTTGAGACCGGCGTCCAGCAGCACCGCGAGCACGTGCTCGACGACGTGGCGGCGGATGTCGGGGATCAGCAGGCCGTCCAGGTCCACGTCGCCCGCGTGCTGCGAGGAGACGACGACCGTGTCGAGGCGCACCGGGCGGTCGCCGTCGTACTCGACGGTGACCTGAGTCTTGCCGTCGGGCCGCAGGTAGGGCACGGTCCCGTCCTTGCGGACCTCGGCGAGCCTGCGGGCCAGCCGGTGGGCCAGCTGGATCGGCAGCGGCATCAGTTCGGGCGTTTCGTCGCAGGCGTAGCCGAACATCAGGCCCTGGTCGCCGGCCCCCTGCCGGTCGAGGTCGTCCTCCTGCCCGGCCACCCTGCTCTCGTAAGCGGTGTCCACGCCCTGGGCGATGTCGGGCGACTGGGCGCCGATGGACACCGAGACTCCGCAGGACGCGCCGTCGAAGCCCTTGTGCGAGGAGTCGTAGCCGATGGAGAGGATGCGTTCGCGCACCAGTTGGGCGATGGGGACGTAGGCGGTGGTGGTCACCTCGCCCGCGACCTGCACCAGGCCCGTGGTGATCAGCGTCTCCACGGCGACCCGGGCGGTCGGATCGGCGCGCAGCAGGGCGTCGAGGACGGTGTCGCTGATCTGGTCGGCGATCTTGTCCGGGTGTCCCTCGGTCACCGATTCCGAGGTGAACAGGCGTACTGCCATCACACGTCCTTCGTCTGCGGGGCGGGCGCGCCGGCCGGGACGCGCGCCGGGGGCGGGCCGAACCAGCGGTGCAGTGCCTCGGTGAGCCCGTTGGCCCCCGAGATGGTGGAGACCCAGGCGGCGTATCCGTCGGGGCGTATCAACAGGGCTGTCACGGAGGCGAGTTCGTCGTCCGCCTCGTCGGCCGGCTTGGGGGCGGCGGTGGTGACCGCCACCCGGCCGCGCCAGGGGGCGGCTGCCTCGCGCACCGCCGGGTCGTCGCTCAGGTCGAGCAGGACTCCGCGGGCGGAGTGCAGGAGCCGGGTGGTGGTGGTCTCGCCGGCGGGCCCGACCAGCACCCGTCGTGCGACGCGGCGGCCGGCCAGCGGGTGGCCGCCACCGGTGTCGTAGCGCACGTCGAGGCCGCTCACCGCTCCGGCGAGATGGCGCTTGACGTCGTCGTACTCGATGAGTTCGGCGAACAGGGCGCGCAGCGGGTCCGATTCGCGCCCACCGAGGAAGACGGTGCCCTGGGCGCGGGTGTTCGTCAGCAGCCGGGCACCGGCCGGGTGGCGCTCGGAGTGGTACGTGTCGAGCAGCGGGTCGGGGGCCGTCCCCCGGGCGACCGCGGCCAGTTTCCAGCCGAGGTTGACCGCGTCGAGTATGCCGGTGCTCATGCCCTGGCCGCCGGCGGGCAGGTGGATGTGGGCGGCGTCGCCCGCGAGCAGCACGCGGCCCCTGCGGTATTCGGCGGCCTGGCGGGTGGCGTCGGTGAAGGAGCTCACCCACTCGGTGGCGGCGTCGGCGATGTCCTCACCGGTGAGGCGCTGCCACGCGGCGGCGACCTCGGCGAAGGCGGCGGGAACGTCGTCGTCGCCGGGCGGGCTGCCGTCCGGGCAGACGATGACGCGGTCCACCCCGTCGGCCAGCGGAGCGGCCATCACCATGCCGTGCTCCAGACGTTCGCCCAGCGGCCGGGGGCGCAGCGACCGGCCGACGACGTCGGCCAGGTACATCACACGGGAGGCGGGGGTACCGGGGAAGGCGATGCCGGCCGCCTCGCGGACCGGACTGCGACCGCCGTCGCAGCCCACCAGGTAGGCGGCGCGCAGCCTGCGTTCGCCCTCCGGGGTGCGTGCGGTGATCTCCACCGAACCGTCGTCGGGCCCGGCGCCCCGGTGCAGTTCGGCGAATTCCCATCCGCGGTGCACACGGGCCCCGCGTTCGACGGCCCAGCTCTCCAGGACGGCCTCGGTCCGGGACTGGGGTATGCCGCGGGCGCCGAAGTGGGCGCCCGGCAGCACGGTGTAGTCGAACCGGACGCCGCCGAAGTGGCCCATCGGGCTGGTCTCGGGCGTACCGCACGGCTCGAACCGGGACAGCAGCCCGCGCTGGTCGAACGTCTCCATCGCCCGCGCGGTGAAGCCCAGCCCCCGGGACTGCCCGGTGGGCGCGGTGAGGCGTTCCAGGACCTCGACGCGTACGCCGCCGAGGCGGAGTTCGCCCGCGAGTGTGAGGCCGGTGGGGCCGGCGCCGACAATGATCACGTCGGTGTCCAGCTCTTCGGCCGCCGGTACCCCGCTGTCCGGCCCTTCGGTGTCCGGCCCCTCGGTGTCCGGCCCTTCGGTGTCCGGCGTCTCGGTGTCCGGCGTCTCGGCGGTCACGTGCCGGGGGTCCGCCGCGGTCCTGCGTTCCGTCGCCATGGCCGTCAGCCCGTCGCCGCGGAGCGCGAGCGGGTCACCCGGTAGGCGTTGGCCTGCCGTCCGGTGACGAGGGCGCGGGCGCGGTCGCGGCCGGCGCGGACGTCGGCGGGCCGCTGCTCCTCGGGCAACGTGTGGAAGGCGTCGTAGTGCTCCTTGCTCTCCCACTGGGCGTAGTTGACGACGAAGGTTCCGTCCAGGCCGCGGAAGTAGGTGTGCGAGCGGTAGCCGGGCACCGTCTTGATCCACTCGTCGGGCACGGCCAGGGTGTCGAGGAGTTCTCGCTGGTCCTCCGGCCGGGTGTCGAGCACGATGAGCACGGTGTGGTCGTCCCGGTCGGGCGAGAACTCGATGGGGCCCCGCAACGCGGGGTGATGCTGACTGAAGGCGAGCTCCGTCTTCAACTGCCTCACGGTGCGGGAGAGTTTGTGGAAGAGGGGCACGGTCTTCTGCTGGAACTTCTGGCCTTCGTAGCGGGCCTGGAGATCGGCGGCGCTGCGCCACTGGATGAAGTTGGCGGTGCCCGGGGAGTCCACGCCCGCGTGCAGCGTCGAGGAGATCCAGCCGGGGTAATCGGCGTTGTCGACGATGTCCCGCATGGCTTCGAGGACTTCGTCCTGGAGCTCCGGGGTCTCCGTCTCGAAGACGTTGAAGAGGGTCAGGTAGTGGTCGTCGGGCGTGATGAGGGGCATGGTCGTTCCTCCGTGAGCAAGTGATCGGATGTGCGGCGGGTGCGGAGTCCGGCCGCGGCGGGCCTGTCCGCGTCGGCCGGTGGACCTGAGCGGGCAGGGTCGGTGGGGCGGGGGTACGGGGAGGTGGGGCGTCAGGCGGCCGGGAACCACCGGGTGAGCGCGTCGTGGAACTCCTTCTGGTGCGTGTCGGTGTGGGCGCCGGCCAGGACGACGTGGCCGTCGGGGCGCACCAGGGTCCAGCCGCCGTCCTCTCCCCCACCGGTTTCTCCCGGCGCGAAGACGGGGACGGTCCTGCCCCCGAGGCCGGGGGGCGTGCCCCGGCCGAGGAGGAGACCCCGCCCGGCCCGCAGCACCTGGGTGCTGGTGGCGGGGGCGCCTCCCGCGGCCGCCAGCGGTACGACCGGCAGCCTGGTGCCGAGCAGCGGGTGCGGCGGACCGCCGACCGGGTAGCGGACGTCGAGTCCGCCGACGGCGGCGGCCAGACGCGCGCGGACGGGCGCGTGGGCGACGAGTTCGCGGATCAGAGTGCGCACCGCGTCGACCTCGGGTCCGCCCAGCAGGAGGAGTGCCTGTGCCTCGATGGAGGCGAGGGCCCGCGCGCCCACGGCGTGGCGTTCGTCGTGGTAGGTGTCGAGCAGGCCGGGGTGGGCGCGGCCGGTGACCTCGGCGGCCAGTTTCCAGCCGAGGTTGAAGGCGTCCTGGAGGCCCAGATTCAGTGCCTGGCCGCCGATCGGCATCTGCCGGTGGGCCGCGTCCCCCGCGAACAGCACCCGCCCGTGCCGGTAGCGGGCGAGCTGCCGGGACGCGTCGCCGAAGGCGTTCACCCACAACGGCACGCCCGTGCTCACGTCCTCGCCGGTGACTCGCTTCCACGCCTCGGACACCTCGGCGAACGCCGGTGCGCCGGTGCGCGTCCGGACCGGCGCACCGTGCGGGTGGACCATCAGCCGGGTCACGCCGTCGGGCCGCCGGGCGGCGATGGCCAGGCCGTCCGGCAGCCGCTCGAACCGGCGGTCGGGCACGTCGATGCCGTCGACGTCGGCGCGCACCATCTCGCGCCGCGCGTCGTGGCCGGGGAAGTCCGCCCCCACCAGCCGCCTGACCGTGCTGTCCTCGCCGTCGCAGGCGACGAGGTGGTCGGCCCGGATCCGCACGGGGCCGCGGGGTCCGAGCGCCTCGGCCTCCACGTGCCCGGCGTTCCGGGTGACGGCCCGTACCTCGTGGCCGCGCCTGATGTCGGCGCCGAGCCCGGCGGCCCAGTCGCCCAGCAGCCGCTCGGTGGCGGCCTGGGGAACCTTCCACTGGCCCGGGTGGCTGCCGGGCAGGCCGAGGTCGAGCGGGATGCCGGCGAAATGGCCGCGGAGGTCGTTCGGCGGGGCGGGGATCGTCTCCAGCAGTCCACGGCTGTCCAGGATCTCCATGGTGCGGGCGTGCAGCGTCGTGGCCCGCGACTCGGTGAGGGGTCCGGTGCGCCGTTCCAGTACGACGACCCGCGCCCCGCCGAGGCGCAGTTCCCCGGCGAGCAGCAGCCCGACGGGACCGGCTCCGACGACCACCACCTGGGTGTCCGGACGGTCGTGAACCATGTCAGCCCTGCTCCCCTGCGAGGTTCTCGGCGTACGCCCTGGCGTGCCCGAGGGTGGCGAGGCTGTTGGTGGACAGGGCGGAGTGCACATAGGCACGGGCGTCGGACACGCCGGCGTCGGGGCCGAGCACCGCAGGGATGTTCTCGGTGTTCAGGGTGACGGTGTGCTGGGAGGAGGCGACCGTGCCGTCGGGCCCCTCGTCGAAGGTCCAGACGCCGGTGTGCAGGGTCAGTAGGGCGGGCAGGGTGACCTGCTTGTAGACGATGCGCCGGTGCGGGAACGTCACCCGGTACGACTTCGTGGTGTGGGTGGAGCCGTCCTTGGCGCGGGTGTCCATCTCCAGCGTCTGGAGTCCGGGGGCGTCTTCGGTGAGCCGCACGGTGGCCACGTGCGGCAGCCGCTCCTCCCAACGGTCGGCCTGGTCGATGAAGTCGAAGAGGTCCTTCGCGGCCCCCGCGACCTGGACGCTGTCGGTGAACGAGAACGTCAGCTCCTCGGCCGCGTGGGCCGCCTCGACGTTGATCTTGAGGGCGGCGAGCTCGGAGCGGCTGTTGCGGTCGACGGCGTCGTCGATCCAGGCGAGTCCGGCGGGATCGTCGTCGACGGCGCGGTAGTCGTGCAGCAGCCGCACCCGTGCCCTGTCCCCGTCGAGCGGCTCGACGATCCAGGTGCCGCCCATGGCGGCGACCGGCGGGGCGCTGATCTCCTGCCGGAAGGTGATGCGCAGGGCTTCCGGGTCCAGGGTGCGGCGCGAGGTCCAGTTCTTGGCCTCTCCGCCTGCGCCGGCGGTGGCCCAGATCCGGATGCGCTCCTCACCCTCGCTCCGCTCCACCTGGTCGACGTGGATCGTCGGCGGGAAGATGCGCGGCCAGTTCACCACCTCGGCCAACAGGCGGTAGACCGCCGGTGCGGGGGCGTCGACGGCGATCTCGTGCTCGACCTCACGGGTCGTCATGGTCACTGCTCCTCAGGTTCGGGGGCTGGGCTTCGCGGAGGGGTCCTGCGGTCGGCCCGGGTCCGGGCTTCGCGGGTGGGCCCGGGGACCGGGTTTCGCGGCGGTCAGAAGTTGCCGAGGCCGCCGCAGACGTTCAGCGCCTGGGCCGTGATGGAACCGGCGGGGTCGGAGGCGAGGTAGCCGACCAGACCGGCGACCTCCTCGGGGGTGGAGTACCGGCCGAGCGGGATCTTGGCCTGGAACTTCGCCAGGATCGCGTCCTCGGTGGTGTCCCACGCCTCGGCGTATCCGTGCCGGACCCGCTGGGCCATCGGCGTCTCGACGTATCCGGGGCAGACCGCGTTGACGGTGATCCCGCTGGGCGCCAGTTCGTTGCCGAGGGCTTTGGTGAAGCCGACGACGCCGTGTTTGGAGGCGGAGTAGGGGGCTCCGAGGACCACACCCTGCTTTCCGGCGGTCGACGCGATGTTGATGATGCGACCGCGGTCCTTGTGGCGGAGGCCGCCGGTGGTGAGGACCTCGCGGGTGACCCGGAAGACGCTGGTCAGATTGGTCTCGATGACGTCCTCCCAGAGTTCGTCGGCGATGTCGGCGGTGACGCCGCCGCCGGACCGGCCGGCGTTGTTGACCAGCACGTCGACGGTGCCGAACCGGTCGACGGCGGCCTGTACGAACTCCCGTACGGCGTCGGCGTCCCGGACGTCGACGACGGCTCCGGCGACGGTCAGCCCCTCGGCGGCGAGTTCCTTGACGGTGGACTCGACGTTCCCTGCGTCGCGGGCGCCGATGAAGACCCGGTGGCCCTGAGCGCCGAGCAGTCGGGCGACGGCGAGTCCGATACCGCTGGTGGCTCCCGTGACGAGGGCGACGCGGCCTGCCTCGCTGGTGGTGGCGGTCATGGTGGATGGTCCTCTCAGCAGGTGGCGGACGTCAGGAAGTGGCGTCAGGAAGTGGCGGACGTCAGGAGGTGGCGTCAGGAAGTGGCGGACGTCAGGAAGTGGCGTCAGGAGGTGGCGGAGGCGGACAGCAGTTCGTTGACGACCTTGATGAGCGCGCGCGGCGTGGTGGTGTCGGTCAGCGCGTCGTCGTCGAGCGTCACGCCGTACTCGCGTTCGATGCTTCCGCCGGTCTCCAGAAGCGCCAGCGACTCGTAACCGAGGGACCCGAAATCGGTGTCCAGGACGGCGTCGTGGAAGTCGGTGCGCTCTTCGGCGCCGGCGGCCTCCCGGAGGATCCGTTCGAGGTCGGTGAGGGTGAACTCTGCGGCAGGCATGGGGAGTCCTCAAGTGGTCGGGTCAGTGGGCGGGGCGGGGCTCGGCGGGGGCGCGCAGCACGACGGCGGAGTTGAATCCACCGTGGCCGCGGGCCAGCACGAGCGCGGTGCGCAGTGCGGCCGGGCGGGGCCGGTCGACGACGAGGTCGAGCGGGTGGCCGGGCGAAGGCCGCACGTTCACGGCGGCGGGGATCAACCCGTCGCGCAGCGCCAGCAGGGCGGCGGCCACGTCGAGCGGGGCACCGCCCGAGTAGAGCCGGCCGGTCATGGTCTTGGGCACGCTGACCGGCACGCGGCGCTCCCCGAAGACGGCGGTGATCGCCTCGGCCTCGGCCTGGTCGAGTCCGGGGTCGGCCGCGCCGTCGGCGAAGACGACGTCGATGCCTTCCGGGTCCGACGAGGCGTCCTCCAGCGCGAGTTCGATGGCCTTGCGCAGACCGGGCGGGCGTCCGGAACCGGGCTTCGGGTCGAAGGTGGAGCCGTATCCGGCGATCTCCCCGTAGTGGCGGGCGCCGCGTTCCGTGGCGGCTTCCGCGTCCTCCAGGATGAGGATCGCGCCGCCCTCGCCGGGCACGTGCCCCCGGGCGTCCGGGTCGAAGGGCAGATAGGCGCGGCTCGGTTCCTCGCTGGTGCTGAGCCGGCCGCTCGCGAGCTGTGCGACCCAGCCCCAGGGGCAGAGGGAGGCGTCGATTCCGCCGGAGACGACGAGCCGGGTGCCCTTGCGGATCTGGCGGCGGGCCTGGGCCACGGCGTCGAGTCCGCCGGCCTGGTCCCCGACGACGACCCCGCTCGGCCCCTTCATGCCGTTGCGGATGGAGATCTGTCCGCTGTTGACGGCGTAGAACCAGGCGAAGGACTGGTAGGCGGAGACGAACTTGCTGCCCTGGCTCCACAGTTTGCGCAGCTCGTTCTGGCCGAACTCGAAGCCTCCGGAGGCGCTCGCGGTGACCACGCCCATGTCGAACGCGTCGAGCTCTTCGGGGCGCACCCCGGCGTCGGCGAGCGCCCAGTCGGCGGCGGCGAGGGCGATCCTGGTCATCCGGTCGGTCTGCGGGATGAGGCGGCTCGGCAGGTGGTCCTCGGCGGTGAAGCCGGGTACCTCGCCGGCGAGCCTCGCCGGGTAGCGGGACGGGTCGAAGCGGGTGAGCCGGCCGATGCCGCTCTTCCCGCCGCGGGTGGCCGCCCAGTAGTCCTTGGTACCGAGGCCGTTGGGCGAGGCGATGCCGAGGCCGGTGACGACGACGGAGGAGGGAGTGGTCACGCCGCTCTCCTCTCCGGGTCGGCCAGCACCATCGCGCTCTGGAACCCGCCGAACCCGCTGCCGACGGTGAGCACCGCGTCGGTGAGCTGCTCCCGTGCGTGCAGCGGCACGTAGTCGAGATCGCACTCGGGGTCGGGGGTGTGCAGGTTCGCGGTGGGCGGGACCACGTCGTGCTCCATGGCGAGAACGGACGCCGCGATCTCGATGGAACCGATCGCTCCCAGGGAGTGGCCCACCATGGACTTGATCGAGCTGACCGGCGTCCGGTAGGCGTGGTCGCCGAGGCTCTTCTTGAACGCGGCCGTCTCGTGCCGGTCGTTCTGCTTGGTGCCCGAGCCGTGCGCGTTGATGTAGTCGATCGACTCCACGGGCAGCCGCGCCTCGTCCAGCGCGACCCGGATCGCCTCGGCCATCTCGGCGCCGTCGGGGCGCAGTCCGGTCATGTGGTAGGCGTTCGAGCGCGTGGCGTAGCCGGCGATCTCGGCGTAGATGTGCGCTCCTCGGCGGCGGGCGCTCTCCAGCTCCTCGATCACGAACACGGCGGCGCCCTCCCCCAGAACGAATCCGTTGCGGGTGCCGTCGAACGGGCGGGAGGCGTGCGCGGGGTCGTCGTGGCGGGGTGTGGTGGCCTTGATGGCGTCGAAGCAGGCCATGGTGATCGGGGAGATCGGTGCGTCCGACGAACCCGCGACCATCACGTCCGCGCTGCCTTCGCGGATCAGTTCGGCGGCGTAGCCGACGGAGTCGATGCCGGAGGTGCAGCCGGTGGAGACCACGGTGCTGGGGCCTTCCGCGCCGATGGCCCAGGCCACCTCGGCGGCGAACGAGCTGGGGACGAGGTGACCGTAGAGGTGGGGCGCGGCGTACCGGTGGTCGACGAGGTCGAGCCGCCCGCCGTCGCTGACGACGCGGTACTCCTCGTCCAGTCCCATGGTCGCGCCGACGGCGCTGCCGACGGAGACGCCGATCCGGTACGGGTCGAGCTCGCCGGTGGCGATGCCGCTGTCGGCGACCGCTCCGCGCGCGGCGACGACCGCGAACTGCGCGGCGCGGTCCATCCGCCGGACCTCCTGGGGCGTCAGCCCGTGTTCGTACGGGTCGAAGTCGATCTCGGCGGCGACGCGGGAGCGGAACGGCGCGGGGTCGAAGAAGGTGATGCCCCGGGTCGCGGTGCGGCCCTCGCTGAGCAGGCTCCAGAAGTCCTTGACGCCTACCCCGCCGGGTGCGAGCACCTCGACGCCGGTGATGACGACGCGGCGCTCGCTCACGCGGACGCCTCCCACGTGTAGAAGCGCTTGGCCATCGCGTCGGCCGGGGAGCGCCAGGTCGCGGGGTCGTACGCCTCGATGAACGGTTTGAGGTCCTCGCTGATGCCGAGGAAGCGGGGGTCGGTCTTGGCCTCCTCGATCAGGGCGCCGCCGTTGTCCTCGTCGAAGTCCTGGAGGTGGAAGTACAGGCCTCGGTAGGAGAACAACTGGCGTCGGCGGGTGCCCATCCGGTGCGGCATTCCGGTGGCGTCGAACTCGGTGAACAACCGGGCGACGTCGGCGCTCGCGCCTGGTTCCATCCGTGCCACGATCAGCGTGCTGTGCATCACTCACTCCTGGTTCATGTTGCGTTCATGACATGACTGCGGCGTGGCGCGCCCGCTGCGGGACCTTCCGGCGCTGCCTGCGCGGACGATGCGCACGCACGGACGCGCCCGGACGGGCGGGAAGGGTCGCGGCCCTGAGAACGGGCCGCTCGGGTCAGCCGGTGGGCCGACAGCGCGCGACGACGGGACCGCGGACGCCGGCTTCGGCGGCGGCCGGTGCCCCGGGCGCGGGGTCGACGGACGAAGAGGCCCCCACGGCGGCGGGCACGCCACGAACCACGCGAACAGCGGCTGTCGGCGCCTCGTGGACGGGGCCGGCCGGACGGACGGGCGGCCGTGCGGCGCGGCCGGGCCGCGGCGTGCGCCCGACGGCCGAGCCGTCCGCGCACCCCGTTCCCGCCCACTCCCACGAACCGCCCGTCACAGGTTCCACCGGACTTCGCCCACCTCTCCAGGACACGCCACCAGGCCGTGACCTCAAGGTTCGACGGTCGCGGAGACGCGGACAAGGCGGTGCGGTTCAGGGAATCGTCAGTTACGTCAGAGGCAGCACACCGACGTCAGATCCCAGCGGACCAATGACAGGAAAGGGTCCGGGGAGGGATGCGAAACGCGGGACGGACGGGAGACACGCCACAGTGCGCGCCCCTCCTCCGCGGCCGGCGCGCGATCACCGACCAGGCCGCGTCCCGCCAACTCTCGCGCAGAGAGGACAAGTTGGCGCGGGCCCACCGCGACCCGGCCTTCCGTCCGCTGCGGAAGGCCGTCAACTCCGAGGCGTAGGGCCCCGGCAGGGTGCAGGTGGCAGCAGGCGTGACGCACGCCGCACAGACATTTCTCCCGCCGACGGCCCGCCGCCGATGCCGCCGACTGAGCGGCGGCATCGGCGGCTTCGGCGGAGCGCACACGGAGATCGGGCCGTTGCCGTCGTGCATCCCCGGCGGCAACGGCCCGATCATGCCCCGGCCTTCTCCCGGACGCCGCAGGCCTACAGCGAGGGCGTGGCGGACGCTTCCGCACAGGGGTACTGGGCCCTGATCTGAGTTTCGGTCATCACCTCGCTCCGATGAGTCATGTACTCGTCGGGGCCCAGGGTCGCCGACCGAAGCCGTCCAAGGTCCACCGCCCCCTCCTCGCTGGTGGATCCGAAAGCCTCAGGGGTGTACCGCGCCAGGACGTAGTACATGTTGGGAAGCGCTCGGGCCAACGGCTTCCGCTCCGTGGCGAAGCTCCGCGCACTGCCCACCGTGAAGGCGCCCTCCCGCGCCTCCTGCGTCCTTGGACCGGTGGCCTCCCACAGGGTCACGAACCGTCCCCGCGACCCTCACCCTTCACTCTCACCGCCACCTCGACCGACTGGATCGAGACCCCGGGGCAGACAGGCATGACGACTACCAGTTCACCGTTCTCCATCCGGTATCCGGTTTCAGCGGGGTCCGGGGGCGTTGTCGTACACGCCGTCGACAGAATCGTCGCGCTGAGAACGAGCACCAACGCACGTACATGCCGGTCGGGTCCGCCAGCGTCACGGGGTTGTTCTCGGCGTACGAGTACCCGTTGAGCGATGGGGGTTTGCCCGTCTCCAACAGCGGGTCCGCGCTGAGGAAGCGCCCTGTGGCCGGGTCGAACTCACGGGCCCCGATGCGCGATTGGGCTCGTCTGTGATCTTCAGGACGTTGCCCGCGTCGTCGTACGTGTAGGTGAGGCCCTGGGGTTTGCAGGGCGCCGTCTGCGGGGTGGTGACGTAGGAGCGGAGCAGTCGGTCGGTGCCCGGTTCGTAGTCGAAGTTGAGGTCGGTCTTCTTGCTGCCCGTGGCGGACGACACGGCGAGGCTCAGCAGTTGGGGCTGCCCCTGCGCGCTGTAGCTCGCGCTCTGCAGATAGCCGGAGGTGCCGGAGTAGACGGACGTGGGCTGGCCCGTCGCGGTGTACTTCGTCTGGATCGTCTCGGCGGGAAGTCCCCCGGCCGCGGGTTCCGTGGTGGACGCCACTGTGCCGTCGGGGTTGTAGGCCGTGTCGGAGGTGTACGTGGCCGCGGCGGATTTCGACGTGACGAGCGGGTCCGAGGCCGCGAGGGAAATCTGTGACCTGGTCGCCCGGTAGAGGTTGTCGTAGCTGACGACGGTACGGCTGTAACTCCTCACACCGCGTACTCCAACGGGAGGGGAGTCAACGATCGATCGGACACCCTCGTCAAGGAGTGGCCTGACTTCCACCAGAGGTTTGTCGGCGATCACCCCCGAAGAACAACCTGTATGCCGAGATTCGCACCTCGCCCCATCCACCTCCGCTCACTACGGAGTGCCACCGGGGCGGCGAGGTCATCCTCTCGACACCTCCACCAAATCCCTCAGATCATCCGATCTTCGCACCCATTCGGAACCCGTCCTCCCGGTTCCAATACCACCAGCGACAACGTATCGAAGTGACACGCATCACACAGTAAACACATGGGTTTCGGCCACCCGAACCGAAAGCGAACAGACAGCGCAGGGGAAGCGAACAGAGGAACGGGCCTTCGTCGTGCATCCCCACGACGACGACCCGTTCTCCGTCAACGGCACCTTCCGGTACTTCGGTTGGGCAACGCCCCCTCTGCCTTTCGGCGGGTTCACCGGCATACAGCTGACCTTCTCCCCGCGCGGGCCGGAGCCCGGAAGACGTCCGGGTTCCGGGCGCGCGGGAGGTGATCACCGGCTGCTGGCCGGCCGGGGTGTCCGGGGTTGATCCACCGGGCCCCCTCAGGGCAACAGGGGTCCAGGTCCGGCCGCGGAGACTTCCACGGCCTCCGTCTTCGGGTTGCGGCGCTGGCGCTTGGCCATCCAGGTGGCGAACCACGAGAGGAGCATGCACATCCCGATGTAGATGGGGGAGATCACCATCACGACCGGGATGAACGGCAGGTCGTAGTCGAGGTTCGAGGCGATGAGCTTCCCCGCGTGCAGGAACTCCTCGTAGGTGATCAGGTATCCGAGCGAGGTGTCCTTCAGGGCCACCACGAGCTGGCTGATGATGGTCGGCATCATGGCGCGTACCGCCTGGGGCGCGAGCACGGAGGCCGTGACCTGCGTCTTGCGCATCCCCAGCGCGTACGCCGCCTCCCGCTGGCCGCGCTCCACGGAGTTGATGCCGGTACGGAACACCTCGGCGAGTACCGACCCGTTGTAGAGGGTCAGTCCGGCGACCAGCGCGGGCAGCGGCTGGACCTTCAGCGCCACGAAGATGAAGAAGATCATCACCAGCACGGGCATGGCCCGGAAGAACTCGACCAGCAGGGTGGCGATCCAGCGGACCGGCCGGTGCACGGAGAGCCGGCCGACGGCCAGGACCGCGCCGAGTGCCAGCGAGAGCACCGCCGCGTACCCGAACGCCTTGAGGGTGTTGCCCAGGCCCCGCAGCAGCAGCTCCTGGATTCCCTTGTAGGTGAAGGGGTTCCACTTGGCGGCGGCGAACTGGCCGGTGTCGATCAGGAGATAGACGATCCAGCCGACGAGGGCGGCCACCAGGATCGTGGCGGCGACGCCGTAGAGGAAGTGCCGCTTGCGGGCTTCGGGGCCCGGGATGTCGTAGAGCGCGGTGGCGGCGGGCACGGCGTGGGTGGTCATCGCGTCACTCCCCAGCGCTTCTCCAGCACGGTGAAGAGCGCGCTGATGGACAGGGTGATGATGAGGTAGCCGACGGCGATCCAGACGAAGGTCCAGATGATGCTGTAGCCGAGCTCGTTGAGGGTCTTGTAGGTGCCGAGCAGCTCGGTGACGCTGAAGGCGCCGGCGATGGCCGAGTTCTTGGCGAGCGCGATGAGTGTGGAGCCGACCGGCGGGATCACGGAGCGGAACGCCTGCGGCAGCACCACCGTGTTCAGCGTCTGCCCGAAGGACATTCCGAGGCTCCGGGCCGCCTCCCCCTGGCCGGTGGGCACGGTGTTGATGCCGGAGCGCAGTACCTCGCAGATGAACGCCGAGGTGTAGCAGCCGAGCGCCAGGACGGCGAAGACGTCGAACGGCAGGACGAGGCCGAAGCGCGGCAGGCCGAGGAGGACGGCGAAGAACAGCAGGGTGAGCGGGGTGTTGCGCAGCACCGTCACCCAGACGGTGCCGACGAGCCGGAGCGAGCCGACCGGCGCGACCCGGAACGAGGCCATGACGAAGCCGAGCACCAGGGCCAGGAGCGAGGCGAAGACCGTGAGTTCGAGGGTGCCGAGGAACCCTTTGCCGTAGAGCGAGAAGTTCTCTGTCAGTACGTCCATGGTGGCCGGTCCCTCAGTTCGCCGGGTAGCGGTCGATGGGCGGCGGCGTCGGCGCAGGGACTCCGGACAGCCCCAGCGTCGCTTCGAACGCCTTCCTCCAGTTGCCGTTCTTCTCGTTCTCCTCCAACGCGTCGTTGATCGCGGACCGCAGGGCGTTGTCGCTGCGCGGCACGCCGATGCCGTACGGCTCCTCGGAGAAGGGCTTGCCGACGACCTTCATCTCGTCCGGCGCCTTCGCCGCGAAGCCGAGCAGGATCGCGTCGTCCGTGGTGACGACGTCGACCTGGTAGGTCAGCAGGTTGTCGACGCAGATGGAGTACGTGTCGTAGGCGACCAGGTCCGCCTTCGGGTAGTCGGCGGCGATGCGCTGGTAGGGGGTGGACCCGGCGGCCGAGCAGACCGTCTTGCCGGCCAGGTCCTCGGGACCGTGGATGTCGTTCTCGTCGGTGCGCACCAGCAGCCCCTGTCCGGCCATGAAGTACGGGCCGGCGAATCCGACGAGCTTCTTGCGCATGTCGTTGATGGTGTAGGTGCCGACGTAGTAGTCGATCTGGCCGTTCTGCAGGGCGGTTTCGCGGTTGGCCGAGGCGATGGTCTTGAACTGGATCTCCTTCGGACCGAAGCCGAGATAGGCCGCCACCATCGTGGCGATCTCGATGTCGAAGCCGGAGTAGATCCCGGTGGCCGGGTCCTTCTCGCCGAGGTAGGGCTGGTCCTCCTTGGCGCCGATGACCAGCCGTCCGCGCCGTTCGGCCGCGGTCCAGGTCTTCGACGCGGGGAGCCGGAAGCCGGTGTTCACCGTGTAGTGCGGCAACGCGTCGGCCTTGGGTCCCTTGACCGGCGGGCTGCCCTCCTTGCCGCACCCGGCGGCGAGCGTCGCCAGCACAAGGCCGACCAGCAGTGCGGTGATCTTCTTCGTACGCAACGCGGAGCCTCCCGTCAGTGCTTGAGGATCTTGGACAGGAAGTCCTTGGCGCGGTCGCTCTCGGGCGCGGTGAAGAAGTCCTCCGGAGTGCGGTCCTCGACGATGAGTCCGTCCGCCATGAAGACGACCCGGTTCGCGGCGGAACGGGCGAAGCCCATCTCGTGGGTGACGACGACCATGGTCATTCCGTCCCGCGCCAGCTGCCGCATGACCTCCAGCACCTCGTTGATCATCTCCGGGTCGAGCGCCGAGGTGGGCTCGTCGAAGAGGAGGGCCTTGGGGTCCATGGCGAGTGCGCGGGCGATGGCCACGCGCTGCTGCTGTCCTCCGGAGAGCTGCGCGGGGAACTTGTCGGCGTGCGCGGCGAGCCCCACGCGCTCCAGTAGTTCCCTGGAACGGGCGTCGGCCACCTGCTTCTTCCGCCCGCGCACCTTCATCTGCGCGAGGGAGACGTTGGCCAGCACGGTCTTGTGCGCGAACAGGTTGAACGACTGGAAGACCATGCCGACTTCGGCCCTGAGCCGCGCCAGTCCCTTGCCCTCCTCGGGGAGCGGCTTCCCGTCGATGGTGATCCGGCCCGACTCGATCGTCTCCAGCCGGTTGATCGCACGGCAGAGCGTGGATTTCCCGGAGCCGGAGGGGCCGATGACCACCACCACCTCCCCGCGGCCGACGGTGAGATTGATGTCCCGCAGAACGTGCAACTCTCCGAAGTGCTTGTTGACGTCCCGCAGATCGATCAACGGATCGACGGCCATACGCTGCCCTGCCCATGTGTCGCTGTGTGTCGGCTCAGCGGAAACTATCCGCATGGGTAAGGGACTTCACGCCCGACACGCAAACAGGGCAAAAGGCTGTTTATCTAGGTGGTCTCCGGCGGACCGGAGGCCGGACACCACCCGGACGTCATTCCTCGGCCGCCTCCGCGTACACCTGGGACAGCTCGGGACTGCCGTAGACCGCCCAGTCCAGGCCCGCCCCGACGACGTCGATCTCCCGCCCGGAGGCCAGCAGCACGACGGGCTGCCCGCTCGGCCAGATGTCCCACCGGGCGCCCGGCACGGTCCGTACGAGCACGGTGCCGAGGTAGAGGCCCGCGTCGTTCCCCATCCACGGCACCTCCTCCGGATCGTCGCGCCAGCGCGGCGGCAGCTGGTCGAGCGCGGTCAACGAGCCCGGGGTGTCGTCCAGTTCGAGGCCGCCGCTCTCCGCGCGGACGCGCAGCAGCTCGCACTCCGCGAGAACTTCCGCGAGGCCGGCGGGGTCGGTCGCCGCGGTCTCCGCCAGCGTCACCGCGCGCGTACCGCCTTGACGCTTGCGCCAGTTGTCCAAGAAGGGGATGTTCACCCCACAAGGGTCGCACTTTCGTCCCCCCGTACGCCACAGGGCGCGCGCCACGCGACAAGGGCGTGGCACCCGGCCCGGGAGGGGCACCGGCCGCTCCGTAAGCTGCCGGGATGAGCACACAGGACTATCTCTCCGGACTCTTCTCCCTGGAAGGCAGGACCGCCCTCGTCACCGGGGGCAGCTCCGGCATCGGCCGGGCGATCACGGAGGCGCTCGCCCGCGCGGGTGCCGAGGTGACCGTCGTGGCCCGCCGCGAGGCCGAACTGAAGGCGACCGTGGACGAGTTGACCGAGGCAGGCTGCCGCGCCGGCTGGGTGAGCGCGGACCTCGCCACGACCGAAGGGGTCCGGCGGGCGGCCGACGCCGCGGTCGCGCGGTCCGGGGAACCGGACATCGTGGTGAACTGCGCCGGGATCAACCTGCGTCCGCCGATGGGCGAGCTGGGCGAGGACGTCTGGGACACCACGATGGCGATCAACCTCAAGGCCCCTTATCTGCTCGGCGAGCGGTTCGGGCCGGGGATGGCGGAGCGCGGGTACGGGAGGCTCATCCACATCTCCTCGCAGCAGGCGCACCGCGCCTTCGTGAACAGCGGGGCGTACGGCGTCTCCAAGGGCGGACTGGAGTCGCTGGCCCGGTCCCAGGCGGAGGCGTGGTCGCGGCACGGGGTCACGGCGAACACCCTCGTCCCCGGCTTCGTGATGACCCCGCTGAACGCCCGGCTCTCCTCGGACCCGGAGAAGGTGGCGGCGCTGGCCGCCCGCACCATGGTGGGGCGCAACGGGCTGGCCGAGGACTTCGCCGCCGCCGCGGTGTTCCTGGCCGGTCCCGGCTCGGCGTACGTGACCGGGCAGTCGCTCTTCGTGGACGGCGGGCTCTCCGTCCACTGAGGCGGGTGCTCGGGTGCTCGGATGGTCGGGTGCTCGGATGGTCGGGTGCTCGGATGGTCGGGTGCTCGGATGGTCGGGTGCTCGGATGGTCGCGGGGGCGTCCACCGTGCGAACACCCCCGCGAGCGGGTCAGGCGCCGGGCCGGTTCCGGGTGGCCCCGGTGGCGGCCGCGACCATGGCTTCAGCGGCTGCGGACGCGTGCTGCTTGTCGATCCCGAGGCCGGTGAGCACCCCGTCGCCGCCCTCGTGCTCCAGCAGGGCCAGCAGGATGTGCTCGGTTCCCACGTAGGCGTGGCCCAGCCTGAGGGCCTCGCGGAAGGTGAGCTCCAGGACCTTGCGGGAGCCGGCGTCGTACGGGATCAGCTCGGGAACCTCGTCGGCGGCGGGCGGGAGCACGGCGAGGGCCGCGGCGCGCACGGCTTCCGGGGTGACGCCCCGCGCCGCGATCACCCGGGCGCCGACACCTTCGGTGTCGGCGACGAGGCCGAGCACCAGGTGCGCGGGAAGGACCTCGGTGTTCCCGGCGAGGTGGGCCTCGTTGTGGGCGGCGACCGCGACGTTCCGGGCCCGGGGGGTGAACCGGGCGAAGCCCTCGTTGGGGTCCGGCTCCGCGGACTCGTCCGGCTTCTTCGGGACGAAGCGCTTCTGCGCGGCCTGCCGGGTCACCCCCATGCTCCTGCCGATGTCGGTCCAGGAGGCGCCCGAGCGGCGGGCCTGGTCCACGAAGTGGCCGATGAGGTGGTCCGCGACGTCACCGAGGTGGTCGGCCGCGACGACCGCGCCGGAGAGCTGCTCCAGGGTGTCCGCGTGGGACTTCTTGATGGCCTCGATGAGGTCGTCGAGGCGCACGGGCGGGTTCACTGATGCCGGTTGCGTCATATGTCAACCTTAAGTTGACACTCCGGAGAGTGTCAACCTTCGGTTGTCAGTCGGTGGCGTGTCGACGAGGCCGCGGCTACCGGGGTACCGGCCTCCGCCCTGCGGACCCGGTCCTCAGAACTCCAGGTCCACCACGACCGGGGCGTGGTCCGAGGCACCCTTGCCCTTGCGCGCCTCGCGGTCGACGTAGGCGTCCTTCACGGCGGCGGCGAACGGGGCGTTGCCGTAGGCGAGGTCGATCCGCATGCCCCTGTTCTTCGGGAAGCGCAGCTCGCGGTAGTCCCAGAAGGTGAACGGGTGGTCGTACTTCAGAGGGCGCGGCACCACGTCGCTCAGCCCCTGCCCGCGCAGTGCGGCGAGGGCGTCCCGCTCGGCGGGGGTGACGTGGGTGGCGCCCACGAAGAGCGCCGGGTCCCACACGTCCTCGTCGGTGGGCGCGACGTTGTAATCGCCCAGCACCGCGAAGGGCCGGGGGCCCGTCGCGTCCGCGGCGACGGCACCGCGCAGCGCCTCCAGCCAGCGCAGCTTGTACGCGTAGTGCTCGTGCGTGACCTCGCGGCCGTTGGGTACGTAGACGGACCAGAGCCGGACGGGCCCGCAGGTCGCGGAGATCGCCCGGGGCTCCTCCGTACCGTCGTACGCGGGGCCGCCCGGCAGGCCCATGACCACGTCGTCGAGACCCACGCGGGAGATCAGCGCCACGCCGTTCCATCGACCGGTGGCGTTCACGGCGGATTCGTACCCCAGCTCCCGCAGTTCGTCGGCGGGGAACTGCTCGGCCGTGCACTTGGTCTCCTGGACGCACAGCACATCGGTGCCGGTGCTTTCCAGCCAGGCCAGCAGCCTCGGCAGCCGGGCGGTGATCGAGTTGACGTTCCACGTGGCGATGCGCATGGGACCCAACCTAACCGCTGCCACCGACAGTCGCGGACCTGGCCGGCTGGTGGCGGGAGAGCCCTCGAAGCCGGGCGAGTCCTCAGAACCCGGTGTGCTCCCCCGGCGCCATCCGGCCGTGGTCGCTGCCGCCGAGAGCCCCGATCTGGCTGTCGTAGATCGGCCGGGCCAGGTCGGTGAGCAGGGCGTCGTGGATGTCGATGGCCCGGCGCGGCCCGACCTCGCGGACGTAGTCGATGACCTCCGAGATCTTGCTCCACGGGGCCATCACCGGCAGCAGCAGGGTGTCGACCGGCTGTTCGGGAACGGTGAGCGCGTCGCCCGGGTGGAAGACCGCGCCGTCGACGAGGAAGCCCACGTTGGTGATGCGCGGGATGTCGGGGTGGATCACCGCGTGGAGTTCGCCGTGGACCTGGACGTCGAACCCGGCGGCGCTGAAGGTGTCGCCGTGGCCGACGGTGTGCACCCGCCCGGGGAAAGCCGCCGCCAACTGCTCGGCGACACTGCGCAGTGTCCAGATCCGGGCCGCCGGGTTGGCTTCCAGGGCCGACCTCAGCCGGCCCTCGTCGAAGTGGTCCGGGTGCTCGTGGGTCACCAGGATGGCGTCGGCGCCGACGGCCTCGTCCTCCCCGGAGAACCCGCCCGGGTCGATGACGAGGGCCTGTCCGTCCTTGTCCAGGCGGACGCAGGAGTGCCGCTTCTTGGTGAGCGTGAGGGGCGATGCGTTCATGGTCTCCATCCTGCTACGCGGGCGGTGTCGTTTCTTCCTGAATCACGGACTGGGCCACGGCGAACGCGGCCCCGGCGGCGGGAATCCCGCAGTACACGGCGGTCTGGAGCAGCACTTCCTTGATCTCGGCGGGCGTGAGGCCGTTGCGCAGCGCCGCCCGCAGGTGTGCGGCGAGGCCCTCCAGCCGGCCGGACGCGATCAGCGCGGTGAGCGTGACGCAGCTGCGGGTACGACGGTCGAGACCCTCTCGGTTCCAGACCTCGCCCCACGCGTAGCGGGTGACGAGGTCCTCGAAGTCCTCGGTGAACGGGTCGGTGGCGGCGCCGGCCCGGTCCACGTGGGCGTCGCCGAGCACCTCCCTGCGGACCTTCGTACCGACCGCGTGGCGGTCCGTACGCTCCGAGTCGACCGCGCGCGGGGCCGGCGGCGCGATCTCCGCGACCGGCGCGTACGGAGCGGAGAGCGGCGGGACGGCGGCGGGAGGGACTGACGCGACGACCGGAACGGCGCCGAGGGTGTCCTGCCAGGTGGTCGAGAAGTGGGTGAACAGCAGCTCCATCACCGCGGCCGGCTGCTCCACCGGCGCGAGGTGCGAGGCCCCCGGCACCAGGGCGAGGCGGGCGTCGGGGATGCCCGCGACCAGGGTGCGTGCCTCGGCGGGGCCGGTGACCCGGTCCTCGGCGCCGACCACGACGAGCGTGGGCACCCCGATGCGGTCCAGCTCACCGCGGATGTCGAAGGACGCGAGCGCCTCGCACGCGGCGATGTAGCACCCGGGGTCGGTGGTACGCACCATCTGCACGGCCCACTCGACGATGGCGGACTGCGCGGCGGCGAACCCGGGCGTGAACCAGCGCTCGGGAGAGCTGCGGGCGATGGGCTCCAGGCCGTTGGTACGGACGATCACCCCGCGCTGACGGAACTCGTCGGCGCTGCCGAATCTGGGCGAGGCCGCCACGAGCGCGAGCGAGGCCACCCGGTGGGGGTGACGCAGCGCGAGGTCGGCACCGACGGCGCCGCCGATGGAGCAGCCCGCGTAGCCGAAGCGCTGGATGCCGAGGGAGTCGAGGGTGGCGATCAGCCGGTCGCCGAGTTCGGCGACGGAGACCGCCGGACGGGCCGGTGCGCCGCCGTGGCCCGGCAGGTCGTACCGCAGCACCCGGTAGTGCTGGGAGAGGTCCGGTATCTGGCGGTCCCACATGTGCCATGTAGTACCCAGGGACGGCCCGATCACCAGGACCGGAGCGTCTTTTGGCCCGTCAAAGCGGTATTGGAGGGTGTTCGATGATGTCTCGCTCACCCGCCCGACCCTCTCATCTCTCACTATCTCTCACTGAACCGGGTCGGCCCTACCGGCTGCGCCCCTTCGTCTGCGGGGGCAGCCCCGCCGCCGGCCCGCCCGCCGGACGCCCGTGGAGCCCGTCCCATGTGACGGCGGCAGCGCGCAGGTCCTCCACGCCGGGCTTCACGTAGTACCTCTTGGTCGTACTCACGTTCTTGTGACCGGCCCACCGCGCGAGAATATGGTCAGGCACTCCGTTGTTGGCCAGGAAAGTCAGGCACGACGAGCGAGCGTCGTACCGCCGGTCGGTGTCAGTCGCCGCGCGGTCGCCAAGCCTGGGCCAGGCGGGTGGAGACGGTGACTGCCCACATCCACATCAGGATGCTGATGACCAGGACGACTCCCGCCACTGACCAGAGCAGTTCGCGGGTGATGTAGGACTCGCCGTTGGCGTTGATGGGGGCGGCCAGGGCCGCCGCGACAGCGCTGCCGAACAGACCGGCGAGTGCGAGGGGGGCCAGGACGGCCCACGCGGCGCTCGTCCGGAAGACCCGCAGGCCACCGGTCAGGACGGACAGCGGTGCGAGCGCCCGTCCGTGGCGGAGGAACTCGGCCACGCCACTGAGTCCGGCCGTCACGGCGAGCACGGCGATACCGAATACGCCGAACAGGACGCTCCAACGGCCTTGGTCCCGGTTGGGCATGCCGGCGGTCAGCTCGCCTTCGCCCGGAGCGCCGACCCTCGCGCCGCGCGGGAACACCTCGTACGACAACTTCTTGAGGGCGGGAACGGAGAGATCGGCCCCATCGGGGCGCAGAACCGCGAAGGTGGCATTCTCGCTGGAGGCGGCGGCGAGTCGGGCGAGCGTGTCGTGTGTGGTGCGGCGGATGTCGAGTGTGAGAGAGCCGTGGGGTGTCCAGCGGAGCAGTTCCCGCAGTCTCAGATCCTCTGGCACGCCGTCCGCCCGCGCGTCGTGCGGAGGGCAGGGGAGTCGCAGGGCGGTGAGGGCTGTGCAGTCGCCGTACAGGGTGATCGGCCCGTCGCGGCTGTCCGTCGGTGGAGTGAGCAGGACGGCCTCGGTGTCCGGGAGGCGTCGGAGGAAGGTGGTCATGTCGGCTGTGGTCACGGTGCCGTGGGTACCGACCGAAACAGCGCTGCGGCCGATGCGGTTGAGGGTGTGTTGGGCGTCGGTGCTCTGCGATGCGAACAGGCCTTGCCAGGCGATGGCCTGCATCAGCACGATGAGCGCCACGGTGATGCCGGTGACCAGACGGGCGGTGGCTCCGGGGTGTGTGCTGGTGCGGCGTCCCGCCACTAGGGTTCCGGCGAGGCCGTGTGCCTGTCCCTGTCGGGTGAGGACTCGTCCGGTGGCCATTGTGACGGTCGCTACCGCGGCGGGGAGGGTGAGCATGGTGCCCGCGGTACCTGCCCAGCCGAGGAGCATGTGCCAGGCGGAGCCTGTTCCGGCGAAGTCCGGTCCGCGTATCGCGACGAGCGTCATGACCGGGCACAGGGCGGCCAGACGAGACATCCAGGTGTTTTTGGCCGTGCTGCGGGGCCGTGTCCCTCCCGCACCCCGGCGCGGAGCGAGGTCCGCGATGACCACCGCCGCGAGGACGACGAGGAGCGCCACCACGGGCACCAGTGCGATTCCCCAGCCGTGCTCGCGAAGATACGCGGAGGAGAGCGCATAGCCGGTGTGGGGAATCCGGAGGTCGCGCAGCAGCGCGGTGGCCACGACTGCCGCTCCGAGGGCGGCGCCGATCAGGGCCGGGAGTTGGGCCTCGCCGACCGCGACGAGGGCACGGTCGCGTCGCTTACCGCCCAGAGCGGCGACGAGCGCGGTCCTGCGGTCGCGGGCGTGGGCACCGATCCGTACCCCTACCACCAGCAGGGCGAGCCCGGGCAGAACGACCATGCCGGCCACGACGGCCTCGAACATCCACTCCGGCTTGTTGTCGTACCGGCCCGAGCCGGGTTCGAGGCCGGTGGCGACCTGTCCGGCAGTCGGCCCGAACCCGCTGACCAGTGCGCTCGGCGGCTGCGCTCCCAGGCCGTCGCGCGGGCGGACGTACGCGAGCCACTCGGACGGCTCGTCCACCCCCAGCGGCCCGATGGTGCCGGCCAGTTCGCCGTACCGGAGGTCGATGTCCTCGTCCGCGCCGGCTTCCCGGAGGGCGGGGGACAGTACCGCCTGCCCGGGAGCCGGCCAGTGGTCCACGCCGGGCGGAAGCGGCGCGTTCCCCCGGTGAGGGGCGAGGTACACCACGCTGAAACGCCGCTCCCCGTCGAGCGTGTCCGATCCCACGAACCACGCGGTGGAACCCTCCGCCTGCTGCGACGCACGCTCCACCACCGGGGTCCGGGCCACCCGCCGTTCCTCCTGGCCCGTGTACACGGCGTGCACCGCGACCAGCGTGCCCAGACCGAGGACGAGAACGACCGTCGCGAGAAGCAGCGCGACGAACCGCGCTCCGCCCGCCTCCGAGCGCCGGCCCGCGACCCGGCCGACTGCCAGGAGCCTTCGCGCGAGCCCGCGCGAGTCGCCTGTGCCCTTCACTCGGCCGCTCCCTCGATGACCGTTTCCAGTGTTCCGGCGGAGAGCCGGAGCACACGATCGGCGCGCTCGGCGATGCCCGGATCGTGGGTCACGACGAGGAGCCCGCAGGAATGACGCCGGGGCAGGGCGAACAGCAGCTCCGCGGTCCGGTCGCGGGTCTCGGCGTCCAGCGCACCGGTCGGTTCGTCGGCCAGTACGAGGGCCGGTTCGTTGATCAGTGCCCGGGCCACCGCCGTACGCTGCCGCTCGCCGCCGGACAGCTCCTCACTGGTCGTAGCACTTGGCACTCCGAGGTCGTCCAGCAGACGCTGCGCCCGGTCGCGTGCGTCGCCGCGGCTGTCGCGGGAGAGCAGGGAGGCGAGTACGACGTTGTCCACGGGGCTCAGTTCCGGGAGGAGTTCGCCGAACTGGAAGACCATGCCGATCGCCCGGGCCCGCAGCGTGGCGAGCCGCGATCGCCGCAGCCCCACGATCTCCGTGCCGGCCACCTTCACCGAACCCGCGTCCGGACTGATCAGTCCCAGCACGCACGACAGCAGTGTGCTCTTCCCTGATCCGCTGGGTCCGGTCACGGCCACGGACCCTCCGGCACGCAGCGAGAGGGCGAGGTCCGTGAAGAGCGTTCGCTCGCCCGCCTTGTGTCGCAACCCTGTGATCTCCAGAACGGGTTGCCCGTCCCCCGACTCATGCACCGTACCCACCCATTCTGTCCTCGCTGTGCTGTCGTGCGTGCCTGGAACGCGACCGCGCGGTGGGGCGGTCCGGACCGCCCCACCGCGATGGAATGCTGACTACCGTCCGCCTCCGGGGCGGTCATCCCGGCCGCGCCAGTCCGGCTGCACAGCGAGGTTGACACACGCGGTGACCTTGGGGAAGTAGTTGGTGGTGTCGTTGCCGCTCACCACGGTGGTCCCGTTGCCGCTGTGGTTTTCGAGCCGTAGCCCCGTGTTGTACGGCCCCACGACGACCCGGCTGCCAATGAGGAATTGCGAATGATCGCTGAGTAGGGAATCGACAGCGAGGTCGTCCGTGGCAGGCACCCGCTTCACACCGCACGGAGGCACCCATGACTCTGATCTGGGCCGGCATCGACGCAGGCAAGACCCACCACCACTGCGTCGCGATCGACGAGAGCGGCCGCCGGCTGCTGTCCCGACGGGCTTGACGGACCGCATGAGGAATCACAGAACCGGGTCGGCCCTACCGGCCGCGCCCCTTCGCCCGGGTCGGGCGCTCCCATGTTGGCCGGGAACTGCGGAACAGCCCTGAGCGAGCGTCGTACAGCCGGACACGTCGAGTTCGAGGGTTCCCATGACCTCGTACGCGCGCCGACGCACCTGCCTGCTCGTGAACTCTTCTCCGCTTTGTGCACCGCGCCATATCGACCAGAAACTCATGGACAGCGGCGCGTCCCGCCCGCCGGCCTGCACCCAGAACGTCCAGAGCAGGTGTGGACGCCACGCCTGCCGTCGGAGCACCGGGCAACGTGTTCCAGGAGTAGCGTGCCGACCATGGACTTTCGTACCACTGTTGAACGCGCTCGCCGTCTCAAGCAGTTGCATGCCGAACACAGGCCGCTCGTACTGCCGACCGTGTGGGATGTCTGGTCGGCGCGGACGGCGGCCGACGCCGGATTCCCCGCGCTGACCATCGGCAGTCATCCGCTCGCCAACTCCCGGGGAGCCGACGACCAGGAAGGGCAGACCTTCGAAGAGGTTCTCGCCGCCGTCCGACCGATCATCGCAGCGGTCGACATCCCCGTCTCCGTCGACCTGGAGGCCGGATACGGGCAGGAGCCCGCGGACCTCATCGCCGGACTCACCGAGGCCGGCGGCGTCGGTCTCAACCTCGAGGACACCGTCCATTCCGACGGCGGCCGCGTGCGCAGCACTCAGGAGCACGCGCGCTACATCGCCGGCCTGCGCGCGGCGGCCGACGACGCCGGCGTCCCGGTCTGGATCAACGGGCGCACCGACCTCTTCCTGCACGCGGAGAAGCCGGCCGATGTCCTCGACGAGGCGATCGAGCGCCTGCGGGCCATGGAGCAGTCCGGCGCCGACAGCGTCTACCCGGTACGTATCCAGGACGACGACGATCTGCTCACGGCCGTGACCGGCGCCGTAGCCGTCCCGGTGAACTCCACCGCTCATCCCGTCAAGCACGACCTCGAGCGCTTCCGGCGCCTCGGTGTCGGCCGGATCACCTACGGCCCGCTGCTGCAACTCGCGATGACCGACGCGATGAAGAGCGCGCTCGGGCCGTGGGCTCCCTGACGAGTTGCGTGCGGCAGGGCCCCGGGAAGGGGAGGTGCCCCGCCGCACGGTCACGCCTGTCCATTCCCAATGGGTCGCGCGGGGCATAGCTCATGAACAGAGGCATACGTAAGTGGCAACATCGACCGATCGATTCCGAGAACTTCGGCGTCTCCTGTCCTCCTACGAATCGACGGGTCTCGCCTTCGACGATACCGAGAGCCGCCCCGGGGACGCACTCTCCGCCTACCTCAGTCAAACGGCGTCAGACCCAGGACGCGCGGCCGAGGCGGTAGCCGAAATCGAGGATCTCCTCACGGTCGGCCTGTTCGACGAAGAAATGGCGGAAGACGTCGATCTCCTTCCCAGGATCAATCCACCCGACGGAGAGACGGTGGAAGGGTGCCTCGCCGTCATCGGCGGCCACCTCCGAAGGAGCCTGACAGGTCCGGCAACATCCGCCCGCACCCCGCCTCGAACCGCGCAGGGGTGGGCAGAGCGCTTCCCCGAACTGGCACAGATGCTGGGAGCGTACTTCCACCAGGACTTCCCGCTGGATTACTCCTCACACAGAGAAGCCCTTGACGACTACATCTCGGATACACCCGAGAGTGACCTTCAACAAGTGGCGGAGGAAATCCGCGAGTTCCTCACCCTCAACGAATCGGATCAATCTCTCAGAAAATGGACGAGCGCACTGGGACGTGCAGTCGCCCCGCCTACGGGGGTTCAGCTGCGCCCATGGTTGGCGGACGTCCGGGCAATCATCCTCAACCAGTAGTGAGCCCTGAGCCCTTTCCAACCTCAGATTGAGGTGAGGTGAAGGGCGAGGGCGGCCTTCACTATGTCGGCGATGCGGTTGGTGCCGCACCGGAGCTTGCGGAGGAGTCGTCAGCAGCCCTTGGCCCTGGCCTGCTCGCCGAGGCAGCGGATCCGGGCGTGGCTGCTGTGGTGACGGCGCGCTTCCTTCGCTTGGGACGGCGGCCCCAAAACGGGGCCCGAACAGTCCCCATTTGACCCATTGGTGCGCCTTGTCCGCCCATCATGTGAGTCCGTCCCCGGCGAGGTTCTCGATGCCGACTCCGGACGAAAGGCTCCGGTGGGCAGGCGTCCAGTGCCACCGCCGCCCGAGCCGGTGCCGGTCGGTCCCGACACGGAGACGACGAGGCCTCGGATCGAGGAGCACCAGGGCGAGGTCTTCCGCACGAAGACCGGCAAGCCCTTCACCCACCGGCCAACCGCCAGACCCTGGTCACCGTCGGGAGCCGGCGCAACGTGCAGTGCACGAGACCAGGTCAGCGCTGGAGGCATCGCCGGTCGTGGGGCCGTCGGAGATTCCACGATGCCCCCAACGTTCCGGGCGGTACGTCTACGGAATCGTGTCCGACGAGCGAATCCGGCAAGGAGGTGGGTAACAACCTTGTGGCTACGGCTCGGTGGTGGCTGATGCGATGTTCGCCGAACCTGCCGAACCCTCGGACAGGACCGCTACGGTTACGGGTGAGGTTCCACTACCGCGACTTCCTCGTCGACCGAGTACCGAGGAAGACCCCAGCACCGACGAGGACGCATGGCCGGCGACGAGGATTACGACGAGGTCAACGCAGTTGTTCGCATCCCCAAGGGCGAGCGCCTCGCCGACTCACGGACGAACGAAGGCTGGAGTCGTGGGTTCACTCCCAAGACGAGTGACAAGGGGCCGCAGCACGTCGAGATCCGCCTGAAGGCCGAAGACGAGTCAGGTTTCGCGGACAGGCCCGAGATCGTCTACGTCACCGAGTACGTGGAGGATCAGCGTCCTCAGCTCACCCCCGGCCAACAGCTCCAGGCCGAAATCGCGCGCCAGATCATCGAGAGTCTCGTAGAAGTCGCAAAGCCCCTCGTAGCCCGCTGGTGGCACACCCAGGCCGAGCCCTTCCTCGTCGCCAAGCGCGAAGCCGTGGTGCTGAAGCACCAGGCCCGAAGAGCTCGGAAGAAGGCCTTGCGCGCCGGGGTCACGACGGCACCTCCTGTTGCCGTCCCGGAGATCGCGACGGACGCGCCTTCCCAAGGGGTGGCCGGCGCGCCCAGCAACCCGCAGGTCACTGTGACGAGCGAGCAATTCCAGCAGATGTTCACGACGTGGCTCGCCCGTGAGGACGCCCAACAGGCGCTCTGGAGCCTCATCGTGAATGCCGAGGTCGAGGATGGCGGTGCTGCCACCCTGGCATGGCAGCAGAAACTCAAAGAGCTTTCGCCTGAGCAGCGAACCGAGCGGATCACGGAGTTCTTCGCTGCCAATCCTTCGATCCTGGAGGACCTCGCTCGTCAACTCATGGGCGGCATGGCCCTCGGGCTCGGCGAGACGACTCACAGGCGCGACCGGGCTTAGGGAGGTGCCGTTTCAGGATGCCGCCTTCGCCGCCAGCACCCACGACGGCATGCCGCCCTCGCCCACCCTGCCGACAACGAACAGGGCTTCCCACTCAGAACAGCAGGCATCCGCCGCCGCGAACCCTTCGACTTCGACGGACTCACGCTCATCACCTTCTCCAGAGAGAGTCAAGAAATGGCAAACCCCCTCTAACGTTGCAGGTCAAAAAGGGTGTTCTCCGCGCGAGCGGAGGTGAGCCGTCGCGCACGATCTTGTGCTGCCAGATGCGCCGGTGTTCTCCGCGCGAGCGGAGGTGAGCCGCCGGTTCGCCCGAAGATGATGAGGCTGGCGAGGTGTTCTCCGCGCGAGCGGAGGTGAGCCGCCGCTTGTCCTGCTGCTGGTCCTTGGTGAGCGGTGTTCTCCGCGCGAGCGGAGGTGAGCCGGACAGAAGAACGACGGAACCGATGACCAGAAGGTGTTCTCCGCGCGAGCGGAGGTGAGCCGCTGTACGACGAACTGTGGAACGTCGATCCCCGGTGTTCTCCGCGCGAGCGGAGGTGAGCCGCCGCCGACCGCTTCGAAGCCGCATGCCCCGACGTGTTCTCCGCGCGAGCGGAGGTGAGCCGGCGTACCAGCGCGCTGGCTGTGAACTGCCGGAGTGTTCTCCGCGCGAGCGGAGGTGAGCCGTTGGGGCGCCGCCTGCTTGTTGGTGTTACCGGGTGTTCTCCGCGCGAGCGGAGGTGAGCCGAAGTCTTTGAATCCGCCGGACATGTCGATGGGGTGTTCTCCGCGCGAGCGGAGGTGAGCCGCTGACCACCTTCACGAGTGCCTCACACACGCTGTGTTCTCCGCGCGAGCGGAGGTGAGCCGCTGAAGAAGGTCGCGGACACCGAAGGCCGCTTGTGTTCTCCGCGCGAGCGGAGGTGAGCCGGTGCCGAGATGGGCGTTCGCGCTCGGGCCGGCGTGTTCTCCACGCGAGCGGAGGTGAGCCGGAATGTCCCGTCCGGCTGCCAGCCGAGCCAACGTGTTCTCCGCGCGAGCGGAGGTGAGCCGCTCAACCCCGTGTTCTGGACCAACGCCAAGTAGTGTTCTCCGCGCGAGCGAAGGTGAGCCGATCCGGTCGTTGGCGAGCAGACGCCATCCAGCGTGTTCTCCGCGCGAGCGGAGGTGAGCCGCCGCTGAACTCCCGGACCCTCGCCAAGCTCCTGTGTTCTCCGCGCGAGCGGAGGTGAGCCGAAGGCGCACTGGTTGATGCCGCGGCTCACCGCGTGTTCTCCGCGCGAGCGGAGGTGCGCCGTGCGGGTGGGCCGGGCTGGTCGGCATCCGGCACACCACCAGGTCGCGACGGCGCCGACCGCCCCCAGCGCACGGAGCCGGTGGCGAAGCTCTTCAAGTCGGCTATCAGGTGGTCGCGTTGGGGACGGCGGTAGCGGTCTCCTCCTGCGGCAACCTCGCTGCACTCGGCGGCCGATCAGGCGGACGACGGTGGCCCAGGAGCCAACGAGAGCCGCCGGTCGAACCCTGAGCCGCGGCCGGGCCTGGTGTCGCGCGCGATGGAGTTCCTGCCGCCGGGCAGTGCAGTCCGGCAGGCGTTCATCGCGCGGAGCGCGCCGATCTTCCTGCTCTTCGTCGTGACGTACATGACCGGTGACGATGTTCGTCAACCAGGCGGACGAAGCGCCGGAGGCGGGCCTGGTGGAGCCTCGGCGACCTCACCTGTCCGCAGATGCCGGTTCCGTTCCGGTCGGGAGCGGTGTGCCCGAGGAGGTGGTCGGTTCGCAGGCGGGGCCGCCTCGGTCCATACGGCCGCTGACCACGGCGAGTCCCAGTCCGGCCATGGCCAGGACCGCTCCGGCCAGGGTGGGCGAGGCCCAGCCCCAGCCCGCCGAGATGACGATGCCGCCCAGCCAGGCGCCGCCGGCGTTGGCCAGGTTGAACGCCGAATGGTTCGAGGCCGCCGCCATGGTGGGTGCGCTCTTCGCCTTGGCCATCAGGAGCATCTGCACGGGCGTGGTGATGAGCGCCCCGACCGCTCCGATGAAGGCGACGTTGATGAGCGCCGGCACCGTGTGGTGCACGGTGAAGTAGAACGTCACCAGCGCCGCGGCGAGGAGGACGAGGCCGCCGTACAGGGTTGGCCGCAGAGCACGGTCGGTGAGCGGCCCCGCGATCAGCGTGCCGACCGTCATCCCGACGCCGTACAGCGCGAGGACGAGGGTGGTGGAGGAGTCCGAGATGCCCGTCAGGTGGGTCAGCATCGGCACCAAGTAGCTGTAGACGGCGAAGAAACCGCCGAATCCGACCACGGCCGTGGCCAGGCCGAGGACGACTTGCCTGTTGCCCATCGCCCGCAGTTCGTGGCGGATGCCCGACTGCTCGCCGCGGGGCTGGTCGGGGACGGAGGCGGCGAGTGCCGCGAGGGCTATGAGTCCGATGACGGCGACGGCATAGTAGGCGGACCGCCATCCCAGGTGCTGGCCCAAGGCCGTACTGGCGGGAACGCCCACGATGTTCGCGACGGTGAGGCCGAGGAACATCTTCGAAACGGCCCGCGCCGCCCGTTCGGGAACGACCAGCCGGGAGGCGACGACGGCGCCGACGCCGAACAGCGCCCCATGCGGCAGCCCCGCCACGAAGCGGGCGGCGAAGAGTGTCCCGAAGCCGGGGGCGAGCGCCGACGCGGTGTTGCCCACGATGAACAGTGCGGAGAGGAGCAGCAGCAGCCGCTTGTGCGGTATTCGCGCACCGATGCCGGTGAGCAGGGGTGCGCCGACGACGACGCCGAGGGCGTACGCGGAGACGAGGTTGCCCGCGTGCGGCACGGACACGCCGACTCCGTCGGCGATCTGGGGCAAAAGTCCCATCGTGGTGAACTCGGTCGTGCCGATACCGAACGCGACGGCGGCCAGAGCCAGCAAAGCCAGCGGCATGAGGAGAAGGGACCTTTCGCAGAAAGAGGGAGGTGGGAGACGGTGAGGTCGTCCCCGGGCATTGTGTCCTAAAGGGCCGTCCCCGCGACGCGCGGTGGATCGGTGCACGGCGTCGGATGCGGTACGTCGCAAGGCGAAGGAATATCCGCGTACGGGATGTAGCGGAACCTTTCGACAGTCCGGCGGGGTGCCGCAGGCGTCGTCGCCCGCCTGCCAGGACATGCGGGACGGCCCATGGGAGCGCCGAGCCGTCACCGGGTCGGTTCGGCGTCCGGAACGCGGCACCGGGTCGTGCCCGCGGCGGAGCCGGTGGTGTGCCCCGACAGCGGCAGAGCGCTGGCTCGCGGTCGCGGAGCGTACCGCGGACTGCCCGACGCGCTGTCCGATGGTCGACGACGGCGACTCCGAGAGCTGTCTGACCCCGGTGTCCGCGCGTCCGCGTCGGCGCATCCGCACCGAGCGGACCAGAGTCGCGGAAGCGGGCATCGAGCCGCGCATCGAGCCACTGCGCGAGGAACTCAGCCCGCGTCTAGGTGAGTTGGAAGCCCAGCCGATCACCACGTACGGCATCTCGTGGACGGCCGCCCGGACCGAAGGGGTCCTGCGCGAGACGCTGGTGGCGTGCGGCACCGACGCGCGGGTGTCGCTGGCCTTCGGCGAGGGCGAGGTACGCGGCTTCACGACCTGCCGAGGTTCGAGAAGTACTGGTACGCCCGCCAGGGCGGGTTCGACCACGCCTGTCAGGACCGCCCCCTGCTCGTACTGGCGCGTTCCCGCCCTCCGGCACGGCCAGGCACGCACGGACGGCCGGCGCGGGCGGGCATCCTCCGGACCCTGTCGTACGGGTCCGCCGCCCTCACGCGTCGGCCGTCCGGATGCCCGCCCGGCACTCCCGGGCGCGTCAGCGTGTCCGGTGCGGCTGCGTCGCCGCGTCCGGTGATGCGGTCTGCCGCAGTACGGCGACCTCCCGGGGACGCAGGACGAGCGTCTCTGCGGCCGGCGGTCCCACCAGCACCTCACCGGTCAGTCCGGGCAACGGGACCTCGGCGTCACCGTGGTTCACCAGGAACACGTAGCGGTTGCCGCCGTCGCGGCGCACGACCTGTTCGACCGCGCCCCCCGCCTCCTCGGGCAGTTCGCCGGCGACCCCGGCGGGTGCGAGCAGCCCGGGAAGCAGCGCGGTCAGGCCGTCGGCACCCAGGCGGGTGGAGACGTACGTCGCCGAACCCCGGTCCGGGATGCGACGGCGGGTGACGGCCGGGCGTGCGGCGTACGTTCCGGTGCGGTAGCGGGCGAGGATCTCCACGTCGGGACCGGTGACGTCGATCCGGTCGGTCCAGAGGCTTCCTGTCAGGGCTCCGTCAACACCGGCGGCGGGGTCGGGGTCGAGGCCGACCGTGTCCCCGTCGGCCAGTGGGCCGAACTCCTCGACCCGGATGCCGAGCAGGGCGCGCAGGGCGCCGGGGTAACCGCCGAGCCAGATGTGGTCGTTCTCGTCGACGACACCGGAGAAGTAGGTGGTGACGAGGTGGCCGCCGCCTTCGACGTAGCGGGTGAGCTCCTTGGCGAGCGTCTGCGGCAATACGTGCAGGACCGGTGCGATCACGACGTCGTAGGGGCCGAGTTCGGTGCGGTGGGCGGGTACGACGTCGGCGCGGACGCCGAGACGCAGCAGCGCGGAGTACCAGTCGAGGGCCTCGCGGTGGTAGTCGAGGAGGGAGGTGGGGTGCGAGTCCTGCTCGCTGGCCCACCAGGAGTCCCAGTCGAAGAGGATCGCGACCCGGGCGGGTTCGCGCACGCTGCCGCCGAGGGGTGCGAGCGCCTCCAGAGTGCGGCCCAGCTCCACGACGTCGCGGAAGAGTTGGCTGTCCTCTCCGGCGTGCGGCACCATCGCCGAGTGGTACTTCTCGGCGCCCGCCGCGGACTGGCGCCACTGGAAGAAGCAGACGGCGTCGGCTCCGTGCGCGACGTGGAGCAGGGAATCGCGCGCCAGCTCGCCGGGCCTCTTCGGCAGGTTGATGTGCTGCCAGTTGACCGCGCTGGTGGAGTGCTCCATGAGGAACCACGGCCGGTGGCCCGCGATCCCGCTGGTGAGGTTGGCGCAGAAGGAGAGTTCGTCGCGGCTGCGCGGTCCGGTGGTGGCGTAGTGGTCGTTGGAGACGAAGTCGACCGAGTCCGCCCAGTCCGCGTAGTCCATTCCCTTGATTCCGCTCATCACCATGAAGTTGGTGGTGACCGGGGTGCCGGGGGTGATCTCGTCCAGGATCTCGCGCTCGGCGAGCAGGTACCCCTTCAACGCGTCCGAGGAGAAGCGCTTGAAGTCGAGCTGCTGGGTCGGGTTGGGGTGCGAGCCGGCCAGTCGGGGCGGCAGGATCTGTTCCCAGTCGCTGTAGTGCTGGGACCAGAAGTTGGTGCCCCAGGCGTGGTTGAGGGCGTCGAGCGTGGTGTACCGGCGGCGCAGCCAGTCGCGGAAGGCGTCGGCCGCGTCGTCGGAGTAGTCGTAGACGTTGTGGCAGCCCAGTTCGTTGCTGACGTGCCAGGCGACGAGGGCCGGGTGGTCCGCGTAGCGCGTCGCCATCTCCCTCACGAGGCGCAGTGCGTGGCTGCGGAAGACGGGCGAGGTGGGCCGCCAGTGCTGTCGCGCGCCGGGCCAGACGGTCTCGCCGGTGGCGGTCACCGGGAGGATCTCGGGGTGCTCGGTGGTCAGCCAGGGCGGCGGGGAGGCGGTGGCGGTGGCGAGGTCGACACCGATGCCACCGGCGTGCAGCAGGCCCATGACCTCGTCCAGCCAGCCGAAGTCCCAGCTGTCGGAGGTGGGTTGGAGTCGGGCCCAGGAGAAGATCGCCAGGGAGACGATGTTCACCCCGGCCTCGCGCATCAGTCTGACGTCCTCCTCCCACACCTCCCGTGGCCACTGCTCCGGGTTGTAGTCGGCGCCGTAGCCGAGCCGGCGGCTGCCGTCGGGGCCCTTCGCGTACGGGAAACGGGAGGTGCGGGGGGAGGTCATGCGCGTCCTTCCACAGGCCGGGGTTGAGAGGAGGTGACGGGGCGGTGTCCGGCGGATCGGGGGCGGTCACGGCATTGCCCCTGCCCTGATCCGCCGGACACCGCCCCCGGCGGCCTCGGGTGCTACTTCTCGACGGTGAAGCCCTGTTCGCTGCCGTACTGGAGCGACTTGTCCTGCCAGGACTTCAGCCCGTCCGACAGCTTGGTCGAGGAGATGTACGCCTTGCCGACGGTGTCGTTGAAGATCGAGTTGGAGTACACCTGGTACGGCAGGTAACTCCAGCCGCTGGGAACGCTCTTCGCGGATTCGGCGAAGATCTTGTTGGCCTTCTGGCCGCCGAAGTAGGGGAATTCGGTGTCCTGGAACTCCTTGGAGTCCAGGTCCGCGGTGGTCGCCGGGAACGCGCCGTTCTTGATGCGGGTCTGGACGCCCGCGCCGGAGTTGGCGTACTCGACGAAGGCGTAGGCGAGTTCCTTGCTCTCTCCCTGCGCGGGCAGGGCGAGCGAGCTGCCGCCGTTCTCGGCGCTGGCGTTCGCGCCGGCCTCCCACTGCGGCAGCGGGGCGACGCGCCAGTCGCCGGCGGCGTCCTTCACACCGGAGGCGAAGTTGGCGGGCATCCAGGCGCCGATCGGCAGGGTGGCGATGGTGCCGTCGCCCAGGCCCTTGTACCAGTCGTCGCTCCAGCCGGCGATCGGAGCGACGAGCTTCTCGTCGATCAGCTTCTGCCAGGTGTTGGTGTACTTGGCTGCGCCCGCGTCGGTGAAGTCGATGCCGACCTTCGTGCCGTCCACCGTGTACGGGTGCGAACCCGCCTGCCAGAGAAGGCTGGTGGTCAGACCGGCGTCACCGAGGTCGCTGGTGATGTACGCCTTCGGGTTCGCCTTGTGGAGCGTGCGGGCGGCCTCGACGTACTCGTCCCAGGTCGTCGGCACGGCGATCTTGTACGTGTCGAAGACCTTCTTGTTGTAGAAGAGCGCCATCGGCCCGGAGTCCATCGGGAGGCCGTAGACACCACCGCCGGAGGAGACCGAGTTCCAGGGGCCGGGCGAGTACGAGTCCGCCAGCTTGTCGGCGCCGTACGCCTTGAGGTCGGCGACCTGCTTCGTCAGGGCGTACTGGCCGAGCGCGTAGTACTCCAGCTGGGCGACGTCGGGGACACCCTTCTTCGCTGAGATGGCGTTCGACAGCGCCTTGTACTCGTCGTTGTTGGTGCCCGCGTTGACCAGCTCGACGTGGACCTTCGGGTACTTCTTCTCGAAGTCCTCGGCGACCTGCTTCAGCGTGGGTTCCCACGCCCACACCGTGACGGTGCCGCCCTTCTGCAGGGCGGACTGGATGTCGGACGAACCCACCGGCTTCTGGCCGGCGTCGTCGTCCGAGCCACCGCAGGCGGTCGCGCCCAGGGCCAGGGCGCAGACAAGACCGAGGCCGCGCAATAGGCGGCGTGAGTGCTGGGACATGGCGGTATTTCCACTTCCTCGTGGTTCGATCGACATGACGTGCGGACGGTGAGAGGGGGCGGGCGTCGCGGCGGACACGCGCGACGCCCGGGGCCGCGCTATTCCTTGACGCTCCCGGCGGCGAGGCCGGACTGCCAGTACTTCTGGAGGAGCAGGAAGGCGGCGATCAGCGGCACGATGGTGAGCAGCGAGCCGGTGACGACCAGGTTGAAGACGGCCTCGCCGCCGGCCGTGGCAGCCTGCTTGTTCCAGGCGTCCAGGCCGAGCGTGAGCGGGTACCAGTCGGGGTCCTTGAGCATGATCAACGGCAGGAAGTAGTTGTTCCAGGTCGCGACCGTGGTGAACAGGAGCACGGTGACGGTGCCCGGGGCGAGCAGCGGCAGCGCGACCTGGAAGAAGGTGCGCAGTTCGCCGGCGCCGTCGATGCGGGCGGCCTCCATCAGGTCGACGGGGACGGCCTCGGTGGCGAACACCCACATCAGGTACAGCCCGAACGGCGAGACCAGGGAGGGGATGATCACCGCCCAGGGGGTGTCCGTCAGTCCGATCTTGCTGAACAGCAGGAAGGTCGGGACGGCGAGCGCGGTGGTCGGGACGGCGACCGCGCCGATGACGACCGCGAACACGGCGCGCTTTCCCGGGAACTGGAACTTGGCGAGCGCGTAACCGCCGAGTACCGCGAGGAAGGTGGCGCCGCCCGCTCCGACGACGACGTAGAGCAGGGTGTTGAGGAGCCAGCGGCCGAAGACGCCGTCCTGATAGGTGAAGGTCTGGCTCAGGTTGTCCCACAGAGCGAAGTCGCCGTCGAACCAGAGGCCGAACGAACGGGACAGTCCTGTCTGGGACTTGGTGGCGCTGATGACCAGCCAGACCAGCGGGAGCAGGCTGTAGACAAGGACCACGCCGGTGACCACGGTCAGCAGGACACTGCGCCGGGGGCGTCCCGGGGTGTGTGCGCGGCGCTGTGCGCGCAGGCGCGGTACGGCCGCGCTCCTGGGGGCCGTGCCGGGTCGTGCGGTCTCGGTCATCGCACTGTTCGTCGTCATCACGCTCACGCTTCCTTGCGCATGCCGCGCAGTTGGACGACGTAGGCGACGACCATGGTGATCACGCCCATGACGATGGCGACCGTCGCCGAGTAGTTGTGCTGCTGGCCGGAGAAGGACAGCGAGTACGTGTAGTAGTTCGGGGTGTAGTCGGTGGTGATGGCGTTCGGCGCCAGCTTCTGGAGGATGGCCGGCTCGTTGAAGAGCTGGAAGCTGCCGATGACCGAGAAGATCGTCGCGATGACCAGGGCGCCCCGGATCGCCGGGAGTTTGATCGCCGAGACGACCCGCCACTGGCCGGCTCCGTCGATCTCCGCGGCCTCGTAGAGGGAGTGCGGGATCACGCGCAGCGCCGAGTAGAAGATCAGCATGTTGTAGCCGACGAACTCCCAGGTGACGATGTTGCCGATCGAGGCGAGGACCAGTCCGGAGGAGAGCGGGTCGGGCAGGTGCAGGCCGAACGCGTCGTTGATGTCGCCGACGAGGCCGAAGCGGGGGCCGTACAGGAAGCCCCACATGAGGGTGGCGACGACGGCGGGGACGGCGTAGGGCAGGAAGACGGATATCCGGAAGAACTCCTTGCCGTACAGACGTCCGCTGTCGACGGCGAGCGCGACGAAGAGCGCGATGCCGAGCATGATCGGCACCTGGACCAGCAGGAAGATTCCGACCCGGGCGACTCCGTCCCAGAACTGCGGGTCCTGAAAGGCCTGCTGGTAGTTGTCGAAGCCGACGAACGTGGTGCCGCCGATCAGCTGGGTCCGGTACAGGCTCAGGTAGACGGAGTACCCGAGAGGGACCAGGAAGATCAGGGCGAAGACGAGCACGAAGGGGCCGATGAACCCCCAGCCCGCCCATGAACGGCGTGGCCGTGTCATCGGCGGTCCGGCCGGACGGGCCCCTGTGGCCGCCGGCGGTTGCAGCGTCGTCATCTCGCGCCCCTCGCTCGTGCTTCACCAGACCGAAGAGGACGTTCACGCACACGTTCCAGGCCGGTGAACAGGCTCGCCCTGACTGCCCGCCTGGCATTATGTTTACGTAAACATTCGGTGGCGGCATGTCTACACTGCCCCCAGACGGGCGGTCAAGAGCCGCACACGGAAGGCGACATCCGATGAGGGAGACGGTGGACGAAGCAGGCGAACGCCCCCCAGCCACAGGCTCGGCCCCGACCGGGCCGGCTCCCGGAAAGGGGAGTCCCACGCGGCGCAGGACCGCCTCGATGGCGGACGTGGCCCGCGTCGCGGGGGTGTCCTCCCAGACGGTCTCCCGCGTCTCCAACGGCTTCCCGGGTGTGAACGAGGAGACCAGGCGGCAGGTGCTCGCCGCGATGAAGGACCTCGGCTACCGCCCCAACAGCGCGGCACGCGCGCTCAAGCGCGGCGAGTTCCGCACCATCGGCGTCATCACCTTCACGCTCTCCACCACCGGGAACGTACGCACCCTGGAAGCCATCGCGACCTCGGCCGCCCAGGAGGGGTACGCGGTCACCCTGCTGCCGGTCGCGGTCCCCACCCAGGACGAGGTCCGGGGCGCCTTCTCACGCCTGGGCGAACTCGCCATCGACGCGGCCATCGTCATCATGGAGGTCCACCTCCTCGACGAGGCGCGCCTCTCGCTGCCGCCTCACGTGAAGGTCGTCGTCGCGGACTCCGACGCCGGGGACCGCTACTCCGTCGTCGACACCGACCAGGCGGGCGGCACCCGCGACGCCGTCAACCACCTTCTGGGCCTGGGGCATCGCACCGTCTGGCACCTGGCGGGTCCCGGGGACTCCTACGCGGCGCAGCGCCGGACGGACGCCTGGCGCGCCGCGCTGGAGAAGGAGGGGCGGGTGCCACCGCCCCTCGTACGAGGTGACTGGTCGGCGGAGTCCGGCTACCGGGCGGGGCTCCGTATCGCCGAACAGGCCGATTGCACCGCTGTGTTCGCCGCGAACGACCAGATGGCGCTCGGCCTGCTGCGCGCCCTCCACGAGCGCGGTCGCAGGGTACCCGAGGACGTCTCCGTCGTCGGTTTCGACGACATCGCCGAGGCCGGTTCCTTCCAGCCGCCGCTGACCACCGTCCACCAGGACTTCGCCGAAGTGGGCCGCCGCTGCGTCGCGGGTGTCCTGCACCAGATGCGGCAGAGCGGCCCCGAGCACGGGACGACCCTCGTACCGACGCGGCTCGTCCTGCGGGAGAGCACGGCTCCCCCGCCCGGGTAGGGCCGGGGCATCGGGGCTTCCCCGGCCCGGAGCGGCCTTCAGTCGCCGGACCTGCCCCAGAAGGCGATCACCGTGTTCGCCCCATCGGCGTCCTTCAACGGCCTGCACCACGCCGACCAACTCGGCATGTCCCACAGTCCGTCCGAGCCGGAGTGCTGTGCGGCGTCACGCTCCTGGGCTCGTGCGAAGTCCGCCAGGGTCGGCTCCACGGTCCCGAAGAGCTCGATGGATTCCTCGTCCGACAGCGGGCGCACGGTGTGGTCGTCGTCGTACGCCTCGGCGTCGATCAACTCCCACACGTCAATGACCGTGTGCGTTCCCTCGCTGCCGAAGGTCTCGTCCTCCCAGAGGTCGTCCAGGTCGTCGACCGAGGTGAACGGCTTACCCGGGGGTCGCAGCCCGTTCCCGTCCGTTCCGCGGACGAAGAGCCTCTCGAACTCCCTCTGCCGTACGGCGGCCAAGGCCGCCGCGACTCCTCCGGCACAAGGCTCGATGTACTGCCACGACGACGCGCCCACCCCAGATCCCGCCCTTCCCCGGTCCGTGACTGCCGGCATGGACTCTACCCGCCGGCTTCGGCGGCGCGGCGGGGCGTTCGCAGGCCGCCCGGCAGGGCCCCCGGCGCCGCGCCCACGGCTCGGGGAACCCGCTTCGGCCGGCCGGGCTTCCTTCGACGGAGGCGTCGCCGGTGCTCAGTATCCATGCGGCACCTGTCCCCGCGGCGCCGAGCACGAGCCCGGCGAGGAGGGGGAGGAGCACGGTCCTGGTGCGCTTGCGCGGCTGTTCCGGGGCCGTCGGTCCGGGGGCGGTGTGAGGCTGTGGTGGCTGCATCCGGGCAACGGGGTAGCGGGGTTCCCTCGTGCGCCGGGCCAGAGGATGGGCCTTGTCCTGTCCGCGCGGTACGGCGTGGGCGGCGCGTAACGGCCTTCCGGGCAGGGCGGGTTCACCGGAGAGAAGCCCGCGGGGGCGCGCCTGCGCAGGGCAGTGGCGAGGCGCTCGCCGGGATGGGCGTGGTCAGGGCGTCGCGGCCGACACCACGTAGACGACCGGCGACGCCGGGTCGGTCATGTTGACGGTGATGTTCTGGGTGGGCCGGGGGTCCTTGTTCTTGTGGGTCGTCCCGGCCCACTCGGCGCCGGACCAGAAGTTCCAGTCGGTGATCCGGATGTCCCGCTGGGAGATCGTGACCTTGCCGGTCTTCAGCGCCGCGCGGTCGGTGCCCATCCCGCTCAGGAAGCGGTCGAGACCGGCGGAGGTGGTCCGGAACTTGAGGTACATCCGGCTCGCCTTCCAGTTGTTGGTCTCGTAGTACTGCACACCGGTCGCGTTCCCCGGGACGGGCACCTCGAAGATCCGCCGCTGCATCCGCGACGGCCAGCTCGCGCGCAGCCCCTGGGCGGCCGCCTCGGCCTCCTTGTCCTTACCGGACCTGCGGCTCTGGCCGGCCGAGACCAGCAGGTAACCGGCCGGGATGCCGATCAGCAGCACGATGATGGTCGCGGTGATCAGTCGTCTGCGGAAGACCCGGCGCGGGTCCCGCACGGGCTCACCGTCCCCCGGTGCGCACTGGCGCGGCACCACGGGATGCTCGGCGGCTTCGGCGATCACGGTCCCTTCGGAACTCGGATGCTCGGCTGCGGTCATGATCTTCGGATCCCTCGGAGCTTCGGTACGCGGGCGGGGTTACGGGGCGGCCTGCGGCGGCCGGCGGGAGCGGGCTCCGCGCGGACCGCCCGGCGGTCAGTCGCCGGTACGGGCGCTCCGCGTGCTGCGCAGGGTGCTCGCGGCCTGGTCGTAGATCTGGGCGTAGCGCTCGTACCGCTCGACCCGGCGGCGGTTGGCGCGGCGGAAGCGCCTGGCGACGAGCCGGGCGAGGTCGGCGGCCCCGACCATGCCGGCCTCGGGGCCCAGCTGCGCCCGGACGATCCGGGCCTCGGGGCGGTAGCCGCGGCCGGTGAGGTGGCGCTTGAAGGCGTCCCTGGCGGGGTTGATCAGCAGGTCGTCCGCGGCGCTGACGCCGCCGCCGATGACGAAGCAGGAGGGATCGAGCGCGGCGGCGAGGTTGGCGATGCCCACGCCGAGCCACTGGCCGATGTCCTGGAAGAGCTCGATGCACATCGCGTCACCCTCGCGGGCGAGCTCGGTGATGAGCGGCCCGGTGATCTCCGGGATGTTGCCCTTGACGCGCTCGATGAGGTTGTAGGCGACCGGGGAGTCGGCGGCGGCGAGCTCCTTGGCCTCGCGGACCAGGGCGTTGCCGGAGCTGTACTGCTCCCAGCAGCCCCGGTTGCCGCAGGGGCAGCGGTGGCCGCCGGGGACCACCTGCATGTGCCCGAACTCGCCGGCCACGCCGTACTTGCCCCGCTTGACCTGCCCGTCCTCCAGGATCGCGCCGCCGATGCCCGTGCCGAGGGTGATCATCACCAGGTGGTCCTCGCCCCGGCCGGCGCCGAAGCGCCATTCCGCCCAGGCGGCGGTGTTGGCGTCGTTGTCGACCATGACGGGGACGACGAGGCGGGAGGCCAGGGCGTCGCGGAGCGGTTCGTCGCGCCAGGCGAGGTGCGGGGCGAAGAGCACCTTGGAGCGGTCCGCGTCGACCCAGCCGGCCGCGCCGATGCCGACGGCGTGGACGTCGTGGCGGTCGGAGAGGTCCAGCACCAGTTCGACGATGGTGTCCTCGACGACCCGGGGGCTCTTGGATTTGTCCGGCGTCTCGGTGCGGAGCTGTTCCAGGATGTTGCCGTCCGCGTCGACGACGCCGGCCATCACCTTGGTGCCGCCGATGTCGATGCCGACGGTGGGGACGCGGGGCGCCGTCAGGTGGGAGCGCCGCTCCCTCGTACCGACGGTCTTGAGGACGGTGGCGCGGGCGGAGCCGCGGTGGGTGAAGTCGCGGTACGTGCTCATCGTCCCTGCGGTGTCTGGGGTGGCCGGCGGGTCAGTGCTGCCGGCGGCGGACGGCGCCCACCTCGATCGATTCTGCCACTGCCGTCCGCCCCGAGCCGCCTCGACGGTTCGCCGAGGCGGTGGCGCCGCCCGGTCACTCGGTGTCGTCGTCCACCGGGTGACCGCCGATGGAGGTCGGCGAGGGCGCCCGCTCCAGCTCGTGGCTGAGCTCGTCGAGCTCGCTGCCGCCCGCCATCTGCCGGGTCAGCTCGTCGAGCGTGACGTCGTTCTTGGTGTGGCTGCCGGCCATCGCGCCGCGCTTGAGGAGGACGAACCGGTCGCCGACGAGGTAGGCGTGGTGCGGGTTGTGCGTGATGAGGACCACGCCGAGTCCGGCGTCGCGGGCCGCCGCGACGTACTTCAGGACGACTCCGGACTGCTTGACGCCGAGGGCCGCCGTGGGCTCGTCCAGGACGAGGACCTTGGCGCCGAAGTGGACGGCCCGCGCGATGGCCACGCACTGCCGCTCTCCACCGGAGAGGGTGCCGATCGGCTGGTCGACGTCGCGCAGGTCGATGCCCATGCGGAGCAGTTCGGCGCGGGTCGTCTCGCGCATCAGCCGGACGTCCAGGCGCTTGAACGGGCCGGAGCCGGTGGTGGGCTCCGAGCCGAGGAAGAAGTTGCGCCAGACCGGCATGAGGGGGACGACGGCGAGGTCCTGGTAGACCGTGGCGATGCCCCGGTCCAGGGCGTCACGGGGGTTGGCGAGGGTGGTCTCCTCGCCGTCGATCCGGAAGGCGCCCTCGTCGTGCCGGTGCAGTCCGGCGATGATCTTGATGAGCGTGGACTTGCCGGCGCCGTTGTCACCGAGCACGCAGGTGATCTCGCCCGCGTGGACCTCCAGCGAGACGTCGGTCAGGGCCTTGATGCTGCCGTAGAACTTGCTGACGTGGTCGAGCTGGACCAGCGCCTGGGGGGCCGTCGCCCGGTCGTCCGGGGCCGTCATGTCGTCGCCTCCGCGCGCTTGCGTACCCATGCGTTGAGCAGGGTGGCCAGGAGCAGCATCGCTCCGAGGAAGAACTTGAACCAGTCCGGGTTCCACTCGGCGTAGACGATGCCCTTGCTGGTCATGCCGAAGATGATCGCGCCGACTGCCGAGCCGATGGCGGAGCCGTAGCCGCCGGTGATCAGGCAGCCGCCGATGACGGCCGCGATGATGTAGATCAGCTCGTTGCCGACGCCCTCGCCGGACTGGACCACGTCGTAGCTGAAGAGCAGGTGCTGGCCGGACACCCAGGCGGCGAACGCCACCCCGAGGTAGAGGCCGATCTTGGTGCGGATCACCGGGACGCCGACCGCGCGGGCCGCGCTCTCGTCGCCGCCGACCGCGAAGATCCAGTTGCCGAAGCGGGTACGGAGCAGGATCCAGGTGGCGACGGCGACCAGGCCCGCCCACCAGAGGATCGTCACCTTCAGTTCGACGTCCCCGAGCGTGAGCTGCGAGGCGAAGAGGGCGTGGGCGGAGTCGAAGCCCCACATGTCACCGATCGCCTTGGTCGACACCGTGTCGCTGATGAGCTTGGTGACGCCGAGGTTGAGTCCGGTCAGCATGAGGAAGGTGCCGAGGGTGATGATGAAGCTCGGCAGCTTCGTCCGGGTCAGCATGAACCCGTTGAACGCCCCGAAGCCCAGGGTGACCAGCAGCGAGACGAAGACACCGACCCAGACGTTGGCCGTCATCTGGTAGCTGAACATCGAGGAGACCAGCGCCGAGCTGGTCACCATGACGCCGGCCGAGAGGTCGAACTCCCCGCCGATCATCAGCAGCGCGACCGGCGCGGCCATGATCCCGATGGTCGAGGCCGCGTAGAGCACGGTGCCGAAGCTGGACAGCTGGAGGAAGCTGTCCGCGACCACGGCGAAGAACAGGAAGACGGCGAGGGCGCCGACGATCGAGCCGAGTTCGGGACGGCCGAGGAGCCTGCGCAGCGGTGAGGTGCGCAGCAGCCGCTCGTCGGTCCCGCCCGGCGCCGGGGCGGGGGCCGTGGTTCCCGTCATCGGGTGCCCCGGGCGGTGTACTCGGCGAGTTCGTCGGCGTCGGCGGCCGTGATGATCTGCGGGCCGGTGAGGACGGGCTGGCCGCCGCCGAGGACGTTGCGGTTGAAGCGGTAGAGCCAGAGCAGGTCGATGGCCTCGTAGCCCTGGAGGTAGGGCTGCTGGTCGACGGCGAAGCCGAGGGTCTCGGCCTTGAGCCCGGCGGCGACCTTGGCGTTCAGGTCGAAGGTGTCGATCTCGGCGCCGCTGCCGGCGGACTTCTTGGCCTTGACTGCGGCGTCGGCGAAGGGGGCGCCGAGGGTGACGACGGCGTCGATGCTCTTGTCGGTCTGGAGCTTCGCCTCGATGGACGCCTGGACGTCGGGCATGTTGGTGCCGTCGACGTAGAGGTTGGTGGTCTTGCCGTCGAAGTTCTTCTTCACACCGGCGCAGCGCTGCTCGTGGCCGACGTTGCCCTGTTCGTGCAGCACGCAGAGGGCGTTCTCGCGGCCGCGCGCGTTCAGCTCGTCGCCGACCGCTTCGCCGGCGATCGACTCGTCCTGGCCGATGTGGGTGATCGCGCCGTAGGCCTTGGACTCGGCGGAGCCCGAGTTCACGGTGATCACCGGGATGCCGGCCTTGGTCGCCTTGGCGAGGACGTCCTTCATCGCCTCCGGCTTGGCGAGCGAGACGACGATTCCGTCGACCTTCTTGTCGATCGCGGCCTGGACGAGCTGCGCCTGCTGCTGCGCTTCGTCGTTGTGCGAGTACAGGAAGTTGATGTTGTCCTTGCCGGCCGCCTCCTCGGCGCCCTTCTGGACGATGTCCCAGAAGGTGTCGCCATCACCCGAGTGGGTGATCATGGCGAACGTCCAGCGGGGCGTGTTCACGGCCGAATGGCCTTCGGAGGCGGCCTGGGATGCTGCCGCGCGTTCCTCCGCCCGCCTGCCGCCGGTGCTGCTGCATCCCGCGAGGGAGGCCCCGAGCACCACTGCCAGCACGGCGCCCATCGCGCGTACCCCTGTCCGAACCCTTGCCACGAAGCCGTGCCCTTCTTGTGCCGCTCACTGTGCCGCCTGGTGCGCCGCGGACGTGTGGAGTCCCGGCCCGGCTGCCCAAGTATCCCCGAGGTTCGACGGGCGGCACCCGGCAGGGCCCGGGCAAATGAATGTGTCGCGCGGGCGCACCGGTGAATTCCCAGGTCGCGGGGGGCTGCTGTGGCGGGCCCGGCCCTTTGCACGTGCTTGACACGGCGACAGGGCGGACGCCACGGTGAGGCCATGCGTATCGGACTGGTCGGAACGGGACGTATCGGGACCTTCCATGCGGAGGCGCTCAGCCGTCATCCCGCGGTGGGTTCACTCGTCGTGGCGGACGTCGATCCCGCGCACGCGGCGGCCGCGGCGGCCCGTACCGGCGCGACGGCGGTGGGGGTCGACGAGGTCTTCGCCGGCGGGGTGGACGCGGTGGTGATCGCGTCGGCCACGGCCGCCCACGCCGGTCTGATCGGCCGCGCGGCCCGTGCCGGACTGCCCGCGTTCTGCGAGAAGCCCGTCGCCCTGGACCTGCCGGGGACACTGGCCGCGCTGGCGGAGGTGGAGGCGGCGGGGTCGGTGCTCCAGCTCGGCTTCATGCGCCGCTTCGACGCCGGGTACCGCGCCGCGCGCGAGGCGGTCCGCGAGGGGCGGCTCGGCCGGCTGCACACGGTGCGGGCCGTCACCTCCGATCCCGCCCCGCCGCCCGCCGCCTACCTCCCGCTCTCCGGGGGGCTCTTCCGCGACTGCCTGATCCACGACTTCGACATGGTGCGGTGGGTGACCGGCCGCGAGGTGAGCGAGGTGTACGCCACCGGGTCGGACGCCGGCCCGGCCGCCTTCCGCGAGGCGGGCGACGTGTCGAGCGCCGCCGCGCTGCTGACCCTGGACGACGGGACCCTGGTGACGGCCACGGCGACCCGGTGCAACGGCGCCGGGTACGACGTACGGATGGAGCTGGCGGGTGAGCTGGACCAGATCGCCGTGGGCCTGGACGACCGCGCCCCGCTCACCTCGGTCGAGCCGGGGGGCCCGGACGCCCCGCTGAAGGCCTGGCCCGGCTTCCTGGAGCGGTTCGCCCCGGCGTACGAGGCCGAGCTCGACGCCTTCGTCCGGCTGGCGGCGGGCCGGGCGGCCAATCCGTGCGACGGCCGGGAAGCCCTGGCGGCGCTGCGGATCGCCGAGGCGTGCGAGCGCTCGCGGCGGGAGCGGCGCCCGGTGGCGCTCGCCGAGATCCCCTTCGGCTGACCGGCCCCGGGGCGGCTCTACCAGGCGATCGGCAGGTGCTCGGGGCCCCGGATCAGCATTCCGGTACGCCAGACGAGCCGCTCCGGACCGGTGTCCAGCCGTAGTCCGGGGCAGCGCGCCAGCAGCGAGCCGATCGCCACCCTCGCCTCGACGCGGGCGAGCGGTGCGCCGAGGCAGTAGTGGATGCCGTGGCCGAAGGAGACGTGGCCGCGCGCGTCGCGGGTGATGTCGAATCGTTCCGCGCCCTCGAAACGGGCGGGGTCCCGGTTGGCGTCCGCCATCGCGACGAGCACGAGCTCGCCGCCGCCCGGGATCACGGAGCCGCCGACGTCGAGCGGCCCGGTGGTGAAGCGAAACGTCGGGGTCTCGACGGGGCTGTCGTAGCGCAGGATCTCCTCCACCGCGTTGCCGAGCAGCCCGGGGTCCGCGCGCAGGGCCGCCAACTGGTCAGGATGGGCGAGGAGATGGAGTACCCCGTTGGTGATGAGGTTGACGGTGGTCTCGTGTCCGGCGACGAGCAACAGCCAGGCCATGCCCGCCAGTTCGTCACCGGACAGCCGGTCCCCCTCCTCGTCCGCGGTGTGGATCAGCGCGCTCATCAGGTCGTCGCCCGGCTTCTTGCGCTTGTCGTCGAGCATCGTGGCGATGTACGCGTTCATCGCGGCGGCTGCGCGCCGGCGCGTCTCGGCGTCGGTGGAGGAGAGGGCGGTGTTGGACCACTCCCGAAAGCTCACCCGGTCCATGTCGGGCACGCCGAGCAGCTCGCATATCACCGCCATGGGCAGCGGGAACGACAGCGCGTCGACGAGATCGGTGCGTCGGTCGGGCTCCGCCAGCATCGCGTCCAACAGCTGGTCCGTCATGCTCTGTACGCGCGGTACGAGTTGCTCCATCCGGCGCGGGGTGAACTCGCGGCTGACCAGCTTGCGGAGCCGGGTGTGGTCCGGTGCGTCCGAACTGAGCATCGACCTCCCGGCCGTCATCTGATGGAGGTCGAGGAGCGGCGAGGCGTTCCCCCACTCCTTGGACAGCCGCTGGTCGGCGAGGAGTTCGCGTCCTGCTTCGTATCCCACCACGAGCCAGGCGGGCGTTCCGTCGGGCAGGACCACCCGGTGGACCGGTCCCCGGGCGCGGAGTTCGGCGTAAGTGGGGTACGGGTCCCGGGTGAACGCCTCGCCCAGTGCGCCGAGATCCAGTATCGCTTCGGTGGTCACTGCGGTTCCTTTCGGAGGTCCGGCCGCGCCGACCGGGTGCGGACCGTAGCCGGCGCGTGACGGCAGCGGGAGCGGCCCGCCCTCGTGCGAGTCCCTACCTCACTGCTGGGCGGTCCAACCCTCCGAGCCTCGGACGCGGTTGCACTTGGCCGGTTCAGACCCGTGCGCCGCGCCGCCCCCAGGCCGTTCCGGCCAGCACCAGTACGGCGCCCACCGCACCGACCGCTCCGAGCCGCTCGCCCCCGATCGCGATGCCGACCGCGGCGGCCCACAGGGGTTCCGTACCCAGCAGCAGGCTGACCCGGGACGGCGAGGTGCGCCGGACCGCCCACATCTGCACGAAGAACGCGAAGAGCGTGCAGAAGGCCGCGAGGAACAGCAGGCCCGCCCACTCCCCCGCACCGAAGTCGGCGGCCACGGTCCAGGGCGCGGTGCCGGTACCGGGCGCGGCGGCGAGCACGGCGAAGACGGCCACCGCGGCGCCCAGCTGGACGGTGGTCAGGGGGAGCGAGTCGGCCGACCGGACCGCCTTGAGCCGGGCCATCGCGAGGACGTGGACCGTACGGGCGAGCGCGGCGAGCAGCATCAGCAGGTCGCCGCCGGACGGGCTGGTGAACCCTCCGCCCTGCGTCAGCAGCAGCACGCCCACGACCGAGAGCCCGGCGGCGAGGAGGAAGCGGCCGGTCGGGCGGGTGCGGGTCACCGCCGACTCCGCGAGCGGGGTGAAGATCATGGTGAGGCTGATGATGAGCCCGGCGTTGGTGGCCGAGGTGTGCACGATTCCGTACGTCTCCAGCAGGAAGATCCCGCTGAGGATCAGCCCGAGCAGCCCCGCGCCCCGCCACTGGGCCGCGGTCAGGGCCCGCAGCCCACGCGCTCCGGCGACGGCCAGAACGGGCAGCACGACCGCGAAGCGCAAGACGAGGACCGCGACGACGGTCTGCGGGGTGGTGATGCCCTTGGCGGCGAGGTAGCTCGATCCCCAGACGACGGCGACCGCCAGTACGGGCAGGTCGGTCGACCAGGCGGAACGGGACGGGGCGACGGCGGGCACGGCGACAGCGGACACCTGGTACTCCTGGATTCTCCATGACGGGACACGAGCGTGGAGACCTCGCTGGCTCGCACACCGACCGGCCCACGCTACCGGGCGCCACTCCCGCGCGGAACCCGCTTTTCCGGGCCGCGCTCACCCGTTCGCCCCGCCCCGGTACGCCACTCCCCCGCCCCGCACGCGGCCTCTCCCCCCGCGACCTGCCCGGAGCCACCGGGCGTCCTACCCTGGCGGCACCGGTACGGGTCCCGGATTCAAGATCACGAATCATGGACACACGGACCACGGACGCACGGACCACGGACATACCGATCACCGATCACCGATCACCGAAAGGACGATCATGAGCGCCGCCCCTCAGCTCCCCCTCCTGGACCACCGCACCCTCCCCGCGGTCGGTCTCGGCACCTATCCCCTGGACGACGAGGAGGCGGAGAAGGCGGTCGCCGGGGCGCTGGGCCTCGGCTACCGGCTCGTCGACTCGGCGAAGAACTACGGCAACGAGCGCGGCACCGGACGCGGGATCGCCCGCAGCGGCGTGCCTCGCGAGGAGATCACCGTCACCACCAAGGTGCCGGGCCGCCACCACGGCTACGAAGAGACGCTGGCCTCCTTCGAGGAGTCGCGGGCCGCGCTCGGCGTCGAGTACGTCGACCTCTATCTCATCCACTGGCCGCTGCCGCGGGTGGACAAGTACGTGGACACCTGGAAGGCGATGATCAAGCTCCGCGAGGACGGGCTGATCCGCTCCATCGGCGTCTCCAACTTCACCCCCGCGCAGCTCGACCGGCTGGAGCGGGAGACCGGGGTGCTGCCCGTGGTCAACCAGATCGAGCTGCATCCGCTGCTTCCCCAGGACGAGTTGAGGGAAGTGCACGCGGCGAAGGGCATCGTCACGGAGGCCTGGAGTCCGCTGGCGCGCGGACGCGAGGTGCTGGAGGCGACGGAGACCGTGGCCATCGCCCGCGAGCACGGGGTGACGCCCGGACAGGTGGTCCTGCGCTGGCACACCCAGCTGGGGGTCGTACCGATCCCGAAGTCGGCCGACCCCGGGCGGCAGCGGGAGAACCTGGACCTCTTCGGTTTCGAGCTGACGACGGACCAGATGGACCGGATCGGCTCGGGAGACCGGCACCGGTTCGGCGGCGACCCGGACGACCACGAGGAGTTCTGAACCGAGACCGGCGGGTCGCGGAATCCGACGGTTCACGTGGCTGGAACCCGCTGCCGAGGTACGGGTTCCGGGCGAAGCCCGCGGTTCCTGCTTCGGGGGAGTCGGCGAGCGACGAGCCGCCGTCTGGGACGCCGGCGCACTGGTACTGGTCCTGGGGCCGCCGGGCGAGGAGATGGGGAAGTGGCTCTCCGGGGCGGTGCCGAAAGTCCCGCCCGCCCGGCCCTGGGGCGGCTGGGCGCACGAAGGAGTCCGGGCGAGGACGGGTTCGAGGCCGTGGGGCTGGACCGCCACCGGAACCTGGAGGACTGGACTTCCCGTGCCTGCCAAGGCGTGTCCGGAGAGTGGCGCCGTCCTCGCCGAGGCCGGACAGACGGGACCTTCGAGACACGGCCGAGTGCCGCGCCCGGCAACGTCCGCCCCATGGGGAGCGGTGTGTGGTGGCCGCTTCCTCGTCCGTACGGACCTCCGTACGGACGACACGGCGGCCGGAGTTCTATTCTGCGCGGATGACGCATGAGACCGAGCTGACGTCCCCCGTCGACCTCTGCCTCCCCGGCGGACGGTTGAACCCCGCGGCGGTCGGCTGGACCCGGCGCCCCCTGCACACCGCCAACCTGCGCGGCTGGGGCAGGGGGAAGCGCTGGGAGTACTGGGGCGTCGTCACGCCGGACCACGTGGTCGGCCTGGTCGTCTCGTCACTGGACTACGCGGGTGTGCACGGGCTCTACGTGCTGGACCGGTCGACCGGCGTCGAGCACAGCACCGACGTGGTGGCACCACTGGCCCGCGGCACGGTGCTGCCCGCGCGCAGCGGGGAGGGCGAGGTCTCGGCGCGGGCCGGCAAGCTGGAGATCGCTGTCGCGCAGGCACCGGACGGCACCACGATCCGCGCGACGGCGCCCGGGGTGCGCCTCGACGTGGAGGTGCCGTTGCCCGAGGGGCACGAATCGCTCGGGGTGGTCGTGCCGTGGAGCGGCAAGCGGTTCCAGTACACCGTCAAGGACGTCGGCCGCCCGGTGCACGGCACGCTGTCGGTGCGGGGACGGACCTACGAGGTGGGCGGCCCGGAGGCGTTCGCGGTACTGGATCACGGGCGCGGCAAGTGGCCGTACGCGGTTCGGTGGAACTGGGCGGCGGGCGCGGCCCCGGGGCGCGCGCTCCAGCTGGGCGGCGAGTGGACCGACGGCACCGGCAGCACCGAGAACGCCCTGTTCGTCGACGGCCGCCTGCACAAGATCGGCGAGGATCTCCGCTGGAGCTACGACCGGCGGGACTGGATGCGTCCGTGGCACATCGCCGGTGAGCGGGTGGACGTGTGGTTCCGTCCGTTCCACGAGAGGCGCGGCCGGACGAATCTGCTGGTCGTCGCGAACGAGACGCACCAGTGCTTCGGCACCTTCAGCGGCTGGGCCATGACCGACGACGGGACGAGGACGGATCTCGACGGGCTGGTCGGCTGGGCCGAGGAGGCGCGCAACCGGTGGTAGCGCCCGAGGCGTTACCCTGCGGCGAGGGGCCGACGGGAGCGCCCGGGGTTCCGGGCGCGCGCACGCACCGCCGCGTTCCCGTCAGCGGTTGACGGGTGTCACCTCCGCCATCCGGGACCAGCCCTCGCCCGGGACCTCGACGTTGATGATCTCGGGGATCTCGGCGACCAGGGACGACATCGTCTTGATGGCGGCCTGGAAATGGGCGGACTTCACGTGCTCCTCCCCCGCCTCGGCCGACGCGAAGGCTTCGAGCAGCACGAACTGGTTGGGGTTCTCCACGCTGTACGACCAGTCGAAGAACAGGTTCCCCGGCTCGGACCGGGTGGCGACGGTGAACTCCTCCACTGCGGGGAGCCAGTTGTCGCGTTCGGCGACGAGCACGGTGAACTTGACGGCGATGAAGATCATGGCTGCTCCTGGTCGGGGCGTACGGTGACGGGCCGCCGGGCGTCGGAGGCCCGGCGGCACCGACCAGGGTGGCATATCGCCCCGTGACGAACCTTTCGGGCACACCGGTCCGCGCCCACCGCCTCCGACCGCCCCGACCGCCTCCGCTTCCGTGCGTGCGGCCGCTCAGCCGCCCAGCTCGTGGTGACGGGCCGCCAGCCGGCGTGCCCCGGCCTCGGTGAGGGAGCCGAAGAGGCGCAGTCGCGAGATCCCGCCGTCCGGGAAGATGTCGATGCGCACCCGGGTGGCACGGACCGGGGCTTCCAGGAGGAAGCGGTGGTTGGTGTCGGGCTGGAGGCGGGTCCGGGGCAGGAACTCGGTCCACACCTCGCCGTCGCCGTCCGCTCCCGCCGGGCCGTCGCTGAGCGAGAGCGTCGCCCAGCCGGCGGCGTTGCCCTTGAGGTAGGCGGTGTCGATCTCCACCGCCCGGATCTCCGCCTGCGCGGGCAGCGTGTAGCGGATCCAGTCGTTGCCCCGGTCCCGGCGGCGGCGGGTCTCCCAGCCGTCGTCCATCCGCCGGGAGCGACCGGGCTGGATGCTGTTGGTGGCCGGGGAGTAGAAGCGGTCCGAGGCGTCCTCCACCCGGCCGCCGTTCTCCAGGGCCAGCAGGTCGAAGGTGCCGAGGGCGGTGAGCCAGGCGGGGTCGGGCGCGACCTCGCCGTGGACCCGGAGCCGGGCGATACCTCCGTCGGGGTGCTGGTTGACCCGTAGGTGGGTGAAGCGCTGTCTGGCGTCGACCGTGAAGCCGTTGGCCGCGTGACCTGCGATCTCCGTACGGGGCACCAGCGTCGTCCACTTCACGTCGGGCGCCAGCAGTTCTTCGGGCGAGGGCGAGCCGGGCAGGGAGGTGGCCTCCACGGAGACCGCACGGGGGTAGTTGCCGCGGAAGTGTGCGGTGTCGACGATCAGTCCCCGCACGACACCGGGGGCACCGAGCCGTACCAGCGCCCAGTCGTGGTCCTCGTCCTCGGGGTGCGGGCGGTCCGCACGCGCTCCGCGTCGGCGGCGGGTCTCCCAGCCGTCCATGATCTTGCCCTTGTGCCCGAAGCGTTCGGGGTCGAAGACGGCGGGCCCCGGCTTCAGCAGGTTCTCCCGCTCGGCGAAGAACTCGTCGTTGGCGGCGATCACCCCGGCGCCGAGCTGCCGTCCGGCGAGGTCCACGAGGTGGCCGAAGGGGAAACCGGCGGGGCCCGGGGTGCGGTAGTCGGCGTACGGATCGCCCCCCGCGTAGGGGAGGGCGTCTCCGGTCCAGCGCGGCGGGGCGGACTCCGTCATGGTCAGTGGGTCCTTTCGAGAAGGCGGCCGGAGGGTTCGGCGAACACGCCGTCGTGGACGATCCGTTCACCGCGCAGCCAGGTCGAGGTGACGACGCCGTACAGGGTCCGGCCCGCGTAGGCGGTGACCTGGTTGCGGTGGTGGAGGGCCGCGGGGTCGACGGTGAAGGTGCCCTCCGGGTCGAGTACGGCGAAGTCGGCGTCGCGGCCCGGCTCGATGGCACCCTTGCGGTGCACTCCGGCGAGCAGGGCGGGGCCGGTGGACATCCAGCGCGCCACGTCGTCGAGCGAGTGGCCGCGTCGGCGGGCCTCGGTCCAGATGGCGGGGAGGCCCAGCTGGAGGGAGGAGATACCACCCCAGGCGGAGGCGAAGTCGGGCGTCTTCAGGTCGGTGGTGCACGGCGAGTGGTCGGAGACGATACAGCTGATGACCCCGTCGGCGAGCCCCTGCCACAGCGCGTCCTGGTTGGCCGCCTCCCGGATGGGCGGGCAGCACTTGAACTCGGTCGCCCCGTCCGGCACTTCCTCGGCGGTGAGGGTGAGGAAGTGCGGGCAGGACTCGACGGTGACACGTACGCCCTCGCGTTGGGCCGCGGCGATGAGCGGCAGCGCGTCGCCGGAAGAGAGGTGCAGGACGTGGACGCGGGCGTCCAGCCGTTTCGCGTGGGCGATCAACCCTTCGATCGCGGCGTTCTCGGCGGACCTGGGGCGCGAGGCCAGGAAGTCGGCGTAGGCGGGGCCGCCTTGCTGCGGGGCCGCGTCCAAGTGGCCGGGGTCCTCCGCGTGGACGATGAGCAGACCGCCGAAGCCCGCGATCTCGGCCATCGAGCGCCCCAGCCCTTCCTGGTCCAGGTGCGGGAACTCTTCGACGCCGGAAGGCGAGAGGAAGCATTTGAAGCCGAAGACCCCGGCCTCGTGGAGCGGGCGCAGGTCCTTGACGTTCGCCGGGACCGCACCGCCCCAGAAGCCGGTGTCCACGTGCGCCTTGGGGGCCGCGACCCGCTGCTTGGTCCTCAGGTGTCCGACGGTGGTGGTCGGGGGGAGGGAGTTGAGCGGCATGTCGAGGAGGGTCGTGACGCCGCCGGCAGCCGCCGCCCGGGTGGCGGTCCAGAATCCCTCCCACTCGGTTCGGCCGGGATCGTTGACGTGGACGTGGGTGTCCACGAGCCCGGGGAGGAGGGCCAGGTCGCCGAGCTCCTCCAGCCTGACGCCCGGCGGCACTTCGGCGCCGTGCGGCAGGACCGCCTCGATCCGTCCGGCCGAGACCGCGACCAGGGCGGGGCGGGTCCCCGCCGGTGTGACGACGCGGGTCGAGCGCAGCATCAGATCCGGGGCCGGGCCGCCCGGGGTGCGCCCCTCGGCGTTCAGGTCTTTCCCTACGTCCGCACCGAACACCCGTACTCCTCGCTCCGTTTGCTTGCACCGGGACAACCTCGGCGATCCCTCGGCGAATTCAACGAACTGTTGAAGGGAGCTCCCTGCGGGGAGTCTTCATGCGGGGTTCCCCGCCGTCAAGACCTCTCCTCCGCCGGAGCGCCGCGCCCGCATCCCCTCGGAGAGGAACGCGGGGACGGGCCGAAACTTCCGTGAAACAGAACCAGGCTTCCGCATTTCGGAATGCCCACGGAGTCGGCGGACGCCCTCGGGAAGCTCGCGGGGCCCGCCCGCGACGACGGGAAACAGCCCCTGACCGGCAAATACGCCCTGCCACGACCAGTGCGCGGAACGCGACCCTGCCGGTACTCTGCTACCTTGCCTCCCGCTTCGAAAGGACCGTTGACGTGCCGTCGTCCGACGCCAGCACTTCCGACCTCAAGACCTCCGGTTCCAGCGGCGGGGTGCAGTCCCTGGAGCGCGCCTTCGACCTGCTGGAGCGGATGGCCGACGCCGGGGGCGAGGTGGGTCTGAGCGAGCTCTCCACGACCAGCGGCCTGCCGCTCCCCACCATCCACCGCCTGATGCGCACCCTGGTGGTCTGCGGGTACGTACGCCAGCAGCCCAACCGCCGCTACGCACTGGGTCCCCGGCTGATCCGCCTGGGTGAATCGTCCTCCCGGCTGCTCGGTACCTGGGCGCGGCCCTACCTCCAGCATCTGGTGGAGGAGACGGGCGAGACCGCGAACATGGCACTGCTCGACGGCGACGAGGTGGTGTACGTCGCGCAGGCCCCGTCGAAGCACTCGATGCGGATGTTCACCGAAGTGGGCCGCCGGGTACTGCCGCACTCCACCGGAGTCGGCAAGGCGCTGCTCGCGCACGCGTCGCCCGAGGAGGTACGGGCGTTGCTGGCGCGCACCGGGATGCCGGCCGCCACCGAGAAGACGATCACCACCCCTGACGGCTTCCTCGAAGCGCTGGAGCAGGTCCGCCGCACCGGTTACGCCGTCGACGACAACGAGCAGGAGATCGGGGTGCGGTGTCTCGCCGTCGCCGTGCCCGACTCTCCCACCGCCGCCGCGATCTCCATCTCGGGCCCGGCCGGACGCGTCACGGAGGCGGCGACGGAACGGATCGTGCCGATCCTCCAGGAGACCGCGAAGAAGCTCTCCGAGGTTCTCGCGGCGGGGGGGTTGAGCGGCGGGGGTTGAGCGGCGGGAGGCCGGGCGCCGGGAGGACGAGCCGGGCCGGTGTCCGTCACGGCCGGCGTGGCGGACGGCACCGGGAGGGGCGGCGGGGACACGGCCCCCCGCCGCCCCTCCCGTATACGACGTACGCACGACTCTCGGACGGCCCGGGTGCGGCTTTCGAGGCCCGTCCGCGTGACGCGTCACCCGCGCGGCGGCTCCCCGAAGAGATCCACCGCGTTCCGTACCGCCCGGAGCCCGGGCGCCAGCGCGCTCACCGAGCCGATCGCTCCCGCGATCAGCAGCAGGGAACGGCGGAGTCGGGGAATCTCCGGCACTCCGCTGACCGCCATGGCGTCCAGCGCGGCCAGCTCGTCCTCCGCGATGCCCCGGTCGGAGAACTCCGCGGGATGCCCGGCCAGCTCGCGACGGAGCTTGGACACCGATGTCCGCAACTCCGTGACCCTGGGGTCCTCGCCGCTCCCGGTCACCCGCTTCTGCTCCACACTTCGCAACAATGCACTCCCCCTCGCACGCCATCGTGCCGTCTGCCGTTCGCGCTCCGGCGCATGGTCAAGTGCTCCGGAGTGGAGGCAAGTTAACGCCATCGGAGGTGGCCGGCGCCACTCCGTGACGAGAAATCGGGGTTACCCCTGAGAGTGACCCCGACTTCGCGTGTGCGAGCACGTTCGACGGAGCGTCGGTGGTATCCAGTGCATATGGTCCCTGTACGGAAGAACCCCCTGGTCACCGGGGTACTGCTCGCCGCCGGCGGCGGTCGGCGCCTCGGCGGCCGGCCCAAGGCACTCCTCACGTACCGAGGTCGCCCGCTGGTCGAACACGCGATTCGATCACTTCGCGACGGCGGCTGTGACCGGATCGTGGTGATCCTGGGCGCCGCCGCCGAGGAGGTGCGGTCCCGGGCGTCGCTCGCGGGATGCGCGGTGACGGTCAATCCGGAGTGGCAACGAGGCATGGGCAGTTCGCTGCGTACGGGCCTGACCGCGCTCGCGGGGACCGGAGCGGACGCGGCGCTCGTCCTCCTCGTCGACCAGCCCGGCATCGGAGCCGAGGCGGTGTCCCGGCTCCGCGCGGCCCACACCTCGCGGGTGGCCCTGGCGGCAGCCTCGTACGACGGCACGCGTGGCCACCCGGTACTCCTCGGCGCGGACCACTGGGCGGGGGTGTCGGCGGGAGCGACGGGCGACCAGGGGGCCCGCGCCTATCTGCGGGAGCACCGGGAGGCGCTCAGGCTCGTCGAGTGCGGTGACGTGGCGCAGCCGTACGACATCGACACCCCGGAGGACTTGGTGCGCCTCGTGGACCGGTGAGAAGCCGCCGGGACGCCGCCCGCACCCTACAGACCCAGTCGTCCGGCGAATGCCGAGAAGGCGGGTGCCACGACCCGCCATCGGCACAGATCGGTGTCGTCCGTCCAGAAGTCGGTACCGACGACCCGTGGGTCGTCAGGATCGGTCCGGTAGTCGAGCGCGAGGGCGCCGTCATCGCCAGGATTGCGCGTGATGGCGATCAGCACTGCCTGATCGGCGTCCAGCCACGGCAGGTCGAGCGGGGCGTCCGACCGGCTTCCGCGTCCCACCCTGAAGTAGTCGGAGTACGGATCGTCGGCGAACATGTCCAGCGACATGGACGCGTACATCATCTGCTCCGGGTTCCTCACGAAGGCCAGCGGGTCCTCGAACCACGGGACGACCTCGGCCAGTACGGCATCGCCAGGGTGTTGCCAGAGGCCGCGCTCGATGAGGGACGTCAGTCGGGCGGGCAGGGGCAGTCCTCGAACCGTCGTAGTCGCCATGACGCACATGTTCGCACCGCCGCCGAGGAGGCCGGGGCCGCAGTCGGCGGGGTTCGCCTCGACGCGCGCCACGCCTGCGAACCATTGAGGTTCCACCATGAGGAAACTACTATCCACTAGCCAGAAGACACGACCGGACCGGGAGCCCTGCAGCCCCCGCACGCCGGGCGTCACGCCCGGCGTCACGCCCGCCCGCTCGCCCGCTCGCTGAAGGAGTGACAGCTCATGTCCGCACCGGCGCCCTCCCCGCTGGCCATCGTCGATGCCGAGCCCCTGCCCCGGCAGGAGGAGGTGCTGACCGACGCGGCCCTCGCGTTCGTGGCCGAACTGCACCGGCGGTTCACGCCCCGCCGCGACGAGCTCCTCGCCCGCCGGGCGGAGCGCCGTGCCGAGATCGCCCGCACCTCCACACTGGACTTCCTGCCCGAGACGGTCGGCGTCCGCGCCGACGACTCCTGGCGGGTGGCGCCCGCACCGGCGGCGCTGGACGACCGCCGGGTGGAGATCACCGGGCCGACGGACCGGAAGATGACGGTCAACGCGCTCAACTCCGGCGCCCGCATCTGGCTCGCCGACTTCGAGGATGCCTCGGCCCCCACCTGGGAGAACGTCGTCCTCGGGCAGCTCAACCTGATCGACGCCTACGAGCGCCGCATCGACTTCACCGACCCGGGTTCCGGGAAGACGTACGCCCTGCGGCCCGCCGAGGAACTGGCGACCGTCGTCACCCGCCCACGGGGCTGGCACCTGGACGAGCGTCACCTCCGGCTCGACGGAACCCCGGTCCCGGGAGCCCTGGTCGACTTCGGCCTGTACTTCTTCCACAACGCGCAGCGGCTGATCGACCTCGGCAAGGGCCCGTACTTCTACCTCCCGAAGACGGAGTCCCACCTGGAGGCCCGGCTCTGGAACGACGTTTTCGTCTTCGCCCAGGACTACGTCGGCATCCCGCAGGGCACGGTGCGCGCGACGGTGCTCATCGAGACGATCACCGCCGCCTACGAAATGGAGGAGATCCTCTACGAGTTGCGCGAGCACGCCTCCGGCCTCAACGCCGGGCGCTGGGACTATCTCTTCTCCATCGTGAAGAACTTCCGTGACGGCGGCTCCAAGTTCGTGCTGCCGGACCGCAACGCGGTCACGATGACCGCCCCGTTCATGCGCGCGTACACCGAACTCCTCGTCCGCACCTGCCACAAGAGGGGCGCGCACGCCATCGGTGGCATGGCGGCTTTCATCCCTTCGCGCCGCGACGCCGAGGTCAACAAGGTCGCGTTCGAGAAGGTCAAGGCGGACAAGGACCGCGAGGCCGCCGACGGCTTCGACGGTTCCTGGGTCGCCCACCCGGACCTGGTCCCGATCGCCCTCGCCTCCTTCGACGCGGTGCTCGGCGAGAAGCCGAACCAGAAGGACCGGCTCCGCGAGGACGTCTCGGTGGCGGCGGGCGACCTGATCGCCGTCGACACCTTGGACGCCCGTCCCACGTACGAGGGTTGGCGCAACGCGGTCGCGGTCGGCATCCGCTACATCGAGGCCTGGCTGCGCGGTACGGGCGCCGTGGCCATCTTCGGCCTCATGGAGGACGCGGCGACGGCGGAGATCTCCCGCTCGCAGATCTGGCAGTGGATCAACGCGGACGTGGTCTTCGAGAACGGCGAACACGCCACCGCCGATCTCGCCCGCAAGGTGGCCGCCGAGGAACTCGCCACCGTCCGCGCCGAGATCGGCGAGGATGCCTTCGCGGCCGGGCGCTGGCAGCAGGCCCACGACCTGCTGCTCCAGGTGGCGCTGGACACCGATTACCCGGACTTCCTCACCCTGCCCGCGTACGAGCAGCTGCGCTGAGCGCACCCCGCTCCCGCCCCGGCCGCCCCCGGCACCGCACCACGCCGGGGGCGGTCGCGCGCGTACGCGCTGCTTGTCGGCATGACCCAGGTCACAGGAACCCGGCCCGTGCCGCGGAGAGATGACAGGTGTGAGGGAACAAGAAGACGACGACCTGCGCCGACGCGTACGGGCGGGTGAACGCGAGGCGTTCGCCGAGCTGTACGAGGAGTGCGCGCCCCGGGTCCACCGGCACGCTCTGCGGCTGACGGGCGACCCGTCGGCCGCCGAGGACATCATGTCGGAGACCTTTCTGACCGCCTGGCGCCGACGGGAGACAGTGACGGAGGAGGGCGGCCCACTGCTCCCCTGGCTCCTCGGCATCGCCACCCACAAGTGCGAGAACGCCCGGCGCGGAGCCCGCCGCCGCATCGCCTTCCTCGCCCGCTGGCCGAGGCCCGAAGTGGTGCCGGACTTCGCCCCGGAGACCGTGGGCCGCCTCGACGACGTGAGGCGGCTCCGGGCGGTCCAGGAGTCTCTCGGCAGGCTGCGACGGCACGACCGGGAGGTGCTGTCCCTGTGCGTGTGGTCCGGACTCGACTACGAGCAGGCCGCGCGGGCCCTGGGAGTGCCGGTCGGGACGGTGCGCTCGCGCCTCTCGCGCGCCCGCGAGAGGCTCGCCCGGCTCGTGGAAGAGGAACGGGAACCGCGCGGCACTCGCGGAGAGGTGACAGGTACGGCCGTACTCACGGCCCTGCCCGTACGGGAGGAGACCCGATGAACCACGACGACACCGGCCTGTCCCAGGACCGGCGCGGCGTCCGGCAGCCGCCGGACGCCGACGCCCGGGAGATCGCCCGGCTGTTGCCGGCCCCGGACGTGGACGCGCTCTCCCCCGAGCGGCACCGCCACCACAAGGAGCTGCTCATGAACCTCATCGACCACGACACGGCCGAACAGGCCGGCACCACCACCGTCACCTCCGGAACCAGCGGGCCCGGCCGGTCGCCCCGTCGCCGTTTCCTCCGCCCGGCCCTGCTCGTACCGGTGTCGGCGTTCACCCTCGCCGGAGTGGTGATCACCGCCGTCGCCGTCGCCCCGGGCCCGGACCGGCCGACCACTTCCGCCTCGCCCGCGTCCGGCGGCACCGGCCACGGCGGCCCGGCTCTGCTGCACCGCATCTCCGCGGTGGCACTGCGCACGGGCGTGCCCGCCGTCCGCGACGACCAGTTCCTCTACACCCGTTCCACGGTCCGGGGCGCGGACCTCACCAGCGGGAAGGCCGTGGTCGGCCCGCCGGAGGAGCGCGAGGAGTGGGCCGCCCAGGACCCGCGTCCGCTGAAGAAGCTCGGTCTGATCCGGACCGGCGGGGAGACCTTCGCCATCAACGCGGAGCTGGGCGACACGGAGGGCACGCCCGCCGGGCTCAGCCGTCCCACGTACGCCTGGCTCGGCTCGCTCCCTACCGACCCGGAGAAGCTGCTGACGTACCTCTACGCGCACACCCCCGAATCCCCCGACCAGGAGCGCGCCCAGGCCGTCTTCGACCGGATCGGCGAGCTGCTGACCGCGGTGATGCCCGCGCCCACCGCCGCCGCCCTGTACGAGGCCGCGGCCAGACTCCCGGGAGTGGTCGAGGCCCCGCAGGCCGCCGACGCCCTCGGACGGCACGGACTCGGTATCGCCCGCGAGGACACCCGGTACGGCACCCGGACCGAGTGGGTCTTCGACCGGACCGACCTCTCCTTCCTCGGTTCGCGCAGCTACCTCACCGAGGACACCTCGTACGGGGAGGCGGGCACCCTCCTCTCCGGTCTGGCGCGGACCGGTTGGGGCGTGGTCGACCGGGCGGGCGAGCTGCCCGCGAAGACGGCGGGAGAGAGGCAGACCGGGCAGAGCTGACCGCGTACGGTCAGACGGTGCCGGGCGGGCCCTTCTCCCCGCTCACCTCCGCCCACACCGTCTTGCCCGGTGCACCGGGTCGGGGCGCGACTCCCCAGCGGTCGGCGAGCCGGGAGACGAGGAGGAGCCCCCGGCCCGACTCCTCGTCCAAGGCCGGTTCGAGCGGATCACCGGGTGACGGGCACCGCTCGGTGCGGGTGTCCGTCACCTCCACCCGCAGAGTGCTGCCCACCTCGGTGAGCCGCACATGGAAGTCCCGGCCCGCCACCCGACCGTGACGCACCGCGTTCGCGGTCAGCTCGGCGGCGATGAGGGACAGAGTGTCGTTCGTCTCCGAAGTCCAGGGGTGTCCCCACTCGTGCAGCCGAAGCGAGACGAGCCGTCGGGACAACCGGGCACCGCGCGGTGTCGAGGTGAACCGCATGGCGAACTCCCGTGTCGGAGTGCGATTTTCAACCATTTCCCCGGGAGAGGTAATTGCTTCGTTCATGAGGAAAACCCTGGCCGCGTCCGCATAACGTGACCAGGACTGACGCGCTGACGGCTCGGTGCTGTACGCGGCAGTGCGCACCCTGTACACGCGACGGAGCGTGAGACGGCAGGGCGGAACGATCGTGGAGGCAGGCGTCATGCCGGAGCAGCAGCAACCACCTGAGGCGTACGAGAGCGGGACGGGCATCCTGGCCGTCTTCGGGCGCCAGTTGAAACTGTTCCGGGCGGCGGCCGGTCTGGAGCGGGCCCAGCTCGGCAACTTGACCGGGTACTCCGCCTCCACCATCGCGGCCTTCGAGCAGGGGCGACGCATCCCCCCGCCGAAGTTCATCGACCAGGTGGACGAGGTCCTCGGGGCCAACGGGGTGCTGGGCGCGGGCAAGGAGGAAGTGGCCCGCGCGCAGTATCCGGCCTTCTTCCGGGACGCCGCCAAAATGGAGGCGGAGGCGGCGGAACTCTCCGGCTACGAGTCCCTGGTGGTCAATGGCCCCCTTCAGACCGAGGAGTACACCCGCGCGCTCCTGAAGGATCGTCGCCCCCTGCTCGACGAGGCCACCATCGAACTCCGGGTGGCCGCACGGCAGGCGCGCCAAGAGATCTTCAACCGCTGGCCGGCACCCTTGCTCAGCTTCGTGATGGAGGAGTACGTCATTACCCGGGGCCTGGGCGGCCGCGAGGCGCGACGCGGCCAGCTCGAACACCTGCTGCTGATCGGGGAGAAGCGCAATGTCGAGATCCAGGTGATGCCGGCGGACCGCGAGGACAACGCGGGCGTGGACGGCCCGTTCACTCTCCTCACTCCGCATCACGGCGAGCCGGTCGGCTATCTCGAAGTGCAGGGTCGGAGCACACTGGTGACCGAGCGGGCGGAGGTCCGGGCCTTGTCGGCCCGCTATGGGATCATCCGAGCCCAGGCCCTCAACCCGCGTGAGTCCCTGGGCTTCATCGAGAAACAACTGGGAGAGGTATGAGCGTCCACGTCACCACAGGCGGTTCCGTCGCAGCACTCCACTGGGTCAAGAGCAGCCACAGCGGCGCCGAAGGCGGGAATTGCCTTGAGGTCGCCACCTCCCCCGGCACCGTCCACGTCCGCGACTCCAAGCAGCACACCGGCCCCACACTCACCCTGGCCCCACACGCCTGGACAGCGTTCGTGACCGACGCCGCACGCGATTGACCCCGTAGCCGTTGCCGAAAGGATTGGCAGAGGTATGAGCGTCCACGTCACCACAGGCGGTTCCGTCGCAGCACTCCACTGGGTCAAGAGCAGCCACAGCGGCGCCGAAGGCGGGGACTGCCTGGAGGCGGCCACCTCCCCCGGCACCGTCCACGTCCGCGACTCCAAGCAGCACACCGGCCCCACACTCACCCTGGCCCCCCACGCCTGGACAGCGTTCGTGACCGACGCCGCACGCTACTGACCCGGGGACCTGAACCCGAGCCGTGCAGCGAACGGCCGCCCCGCCCCCGCTGGTGTACGGGGGCGGGGCGGCCGGTGTTCGCCGATGCGCTCAGCGCGCATCGCCGGGTTCAGCGATCAGACCAGGTCGGGGTACTGGTTCCAGCCCCCGGTGCCGATCTGGACACGGGCCTTGAACGGCGTCTTGGTGACGCCGGTGCCCGCGTAGAAGAACAGCTGGCCCTTGGAGTTGGACGTCAGGAGGTCGGCAATGCCGTCCCCGTTGATGTCGCCCGGAGCGGTGAGGTTGGAGTACTGGCTCCAGCCGGTGCCGCCGACCTGCACGCGGGCCCCGAACGGGGTGGCCGCCTTGCCGGTGCCGGGGTAGAAGAACAGCCCGGCGGAGCTGCGGGCGATGAGGTCATCATGGCCGTCGCGGTTGAAGTCTCCCGCGCCGACCAGCTTGTTGTACTGGCTCCAGCCGCTGCCGCCGACCTGGACCCGGCCCTTGAACGAAAGGCCGTTGCCGTTGCCCGCGTAGAAGTACAGAGCGGTGGAGCTGCGGGCGATCAGGTCGCTCTTGCCGTCACCGTTCAGGTCGCCGGGGCCGACGACCAGGTTGTACGACTTCGAAGCAGCCGCGATCTCGGGGTCGTTCTGCGCGTAGGCGGCCGTGTTGTACAGGTGGCCGTCGTACGCGCTGTGCTCGATCAGGTCCGACACCCCGTTGGAGGTGAGCGAGACGCTGTGGGTGAGGCTGCTCACGGAACGGGTCCAGCCCGTGCCGATGAGGTACTTCGTCGAGAGCTTCCCGAGTCCGGTGCCCTCGTAGTAGTACAGGGTGCCGCCGCTGGTGCGGGCGAAGACTCCGGACTTGCCGAAGGCCGCGTTGTTGCCCGCCCCGGCCAGCTGCGTGACCGTGTTCCAGCCCGTGGTCGACTGCGCGACGCGGGCCTGGAAGAAGCCGGTGCCCTTGCCGTCGTAGAAGTACAACTTGCCGTCGTAGCCGCGGACGGTGAGGTCCGCGGTTCCGTTGCCGTTGTAGTCGGTGCCGCCGGTGATCTGGTTGTACTGCGCCCAGCCGGTGCCTCCGATCTGGATCTGGGTGGCGAACGGGTAGCCGTTGACCTTGCCGTTGCCGGGGTACAGGTAGAGCCCGGTGGCGTTGCGAGCCACCAGATCGGCGAAGCCGTCACCGTTGAGGTCGTCCGCGCCGACCAGCTGGTCGAACTGGGACCAGCCGGCGCCGCCGACCTGGATGCCCTTGCCGAAGTTGGTTCCGGTTCCGGGGAACAGGAACAGACCGGCGGTGCTGCGGGCCAGCAGGTCCGGAGCGCCGTCACCGTTCAGGTCACCGGGGACGATGAGCTTGTTGTACGCCTGCCAGCCGCTGCTGAGCGTGGTGTACGAGCTGAGTCCACCGTCGACGGTCGCGTTCGCTCCGTTGTAGAGCCGGAGCGACCCGGTGGGCGTCACCGTCAGCAGGTCGGCCTTGCCGTCGCCGGTCATGTCGCCCGGCAGCAGCAGGTCCTTCACCTCGGCGGTTTCGCCCGAGATGACGTCGGCCCAGCTGTAGCCCCAGTCGGTGTAGACGTCCCCCCAGCTCTCGCGGTACGCGATGTCGCCGGTGCCGTCGCCGTCGAAGTCGGCGCGCTGGGCGGCCGTGACGGTGAGGTCGACGGCGGAACGGGCCATCGGGTTGCCGGCCTTCGGCGCCACGGCGTTCTGGCGGTCCGGGGCGGTGAAGGTGGAGTGTGCGGGGGTGGAGTGCTGCGGCACGGCGACCGTGCCGTGGTCTGCGGCGTCGTTCCCGGCCGCGTGTGCGGTGATCGTCATCGAACCGCTGACCAGGAGACCGGCGCAGACTATCGCTGCCGAGGTGGCCATCTTCCGGGACCGTCGGGTCCCGGGTACTGCGGGGTTGGGCATTCTGCCTCCTGTGGAAATGACGACTCCACGGAGAGTGGCGCGCGCCGGAGCCGACTCACGCGTGAGCGGTGTCGGATGCATGGCGCCGTCGACGTGCATTCGATGTCGGTCGTGACACCGGCGCACGGCATGACGGAAACGGAAAAACCCCCCACCAACGGTGGCGCCCCTCCCCAGGGTCGTGAAGTAGATCTATCCCCAGAAGGGTGCCTCAGGCAAGTCCATTGTCCGATCGGGCCCGAATCCTTGCGCATTCCTGATTGCCTCTTCCCGGGTCGAATTCGGGAGGGAAACGGGCAGGTCGCACGTTAACGACGGGGAATGGCAGCTGGACGGGCGAGAAACGACCGATGGTCGCGAGTGACTCGGAACACTCGACAAAGACCAATGATCATGACTAAATCGCACCCCTGCCCCGCCCGCGCATTCGTCGGAGCAGCGAGATCACGTCCACACCGCGCCGAGCGCGACGAATCCGCAGATGAGGACGGACAGGATCGCCAGCAGCGGCCAGACGAAGCGCAGGTACTTGTCGTAGCCGATCTTCGCCAGCGCGATACCGCCGATGGTCACGGCCGTCGTGGGCACCCAGAGGTTCATCCAGCCGCTCGCCGCCTGCCAGGCCGTCACCACCACGGCACGTGAGACGCCCGCGAAGTCGGCCAGGGGCGCGAGGATCGGCATGGCGAGGGTCGCGTGGCCGGAGGTGGAGGGGATCAGGAATGCCAGGGGCAGGTTGACGATGAACACGACGACGGCGAAGAGACCGGACGAGACCCCGGACACCGCCCCCTCGATGGAGTGCAGGACCGTGTCGGTGATCTGCGAGTTGTTCATGATGACGGTGACGCCCCGGGCCAGCACGATGACGAGCGCGGGCGAGATGAAGTCGGCCGCGCCCTGCACGATCGTCGCGCTCAGTTTCTGTTCGCCGAACCGGGCCACCACGCCGACGACCACTGCCGCGACGATGAAGAGCGCGGCCAGTTGCGGGAACGACCAGCCGAATTCGAAGGCGTACGGAGTGGCGTCGGCGTCTCCGGTGAGCGCACTGGACCACGGGACCACGGAGAAGATCATGAAGGCGAAGGTCAGTCCGACCAGCACCAGGATGATCTGGTGCAGCCGGGTGAGCGGAGGCGGTTCCTCCGTCTTCACCGCCGACTGCTCGCGGTCGCCTGGCAGGAAGCCGGAGAGGGAACGTGCGGGGTCCTTGCGGACCCTGGAGGCGTACCGGACGACGTAGGCGATGGTGACCGCCGTCAGGACGATCCACATGAGCCCGCGCAGCACGATGCCGTCGCCGAGGGAGATGTCGGCGGCGGAGGAGGCGACGCCGGTGGCGAAGGGGTTGACGGTGGAGCAGAGCACCCCGATACCGGCGCCGAGGATGATGGTGCCGGTGGCCACCATGCGGTCGTAGCCGAGGGCGAGCATCAGCGGCACGATCAGCCCGTAGAAGCCGAGGGTCTCCTCGGCGAAGCCCTCCACCGTGCCGAGCAGCGAGAAGACGACCATGACTCCGGCGATGAGCAGCGCGCCGCGCTCGCGCAGCCGGTGGGCGAGGCGGCCGATGCCCCGGTCGAGGGCTCCGGTGGCGAAGACGACGGTGATGAACGCGCCGATCGCGATGACGAAGAGGAACACGCCCGCGCTGCCGTACAGTTCGCCGGCCAGATCGGGGCCCACTTGGCCGGTTTCGGGGTCCCGGACTCCGTACAGGCCGTTGACGGGCGAGAGGAAGAGGTCGTTGAGCCGGTCCACGAGGCTCTGGCCGGAGGGGACCCGGTGGTAGGTGCCCTGGACCGGGGCGCCGTCGTCGTTGCGGTCGTAGGCCCCGGAGGGGATGAGGAAGGCGAGTGCCCAGACGGCGAGGGTCACCAGGGCGAGGACCGTCAGCGCGCTGGGGAACGTGAACTTCCGCTTGGGCGGCGGCTTCTCGTCGGATTCGGTGCCGCCCGTGACCTGGGTGCTCACGCCGCACCTCCGGCCCGGTGGCCGGCCGCGAACTCCCTCAGGAAAGCGGCTTCGGCGATCACCGCCGACCGGAGTTCGGAGAAGAGCACCCGTTCGTTCGGGGCGTGCAGGTTGCACATGTTGTCCTGGGCCCCGAACAGCAGCACCTCCGCTCCGGGCACCGCCTTGGCCAGACCGTTCACCAGTGGAATCGATCCGCCACTGGCGATGTACGCGGGTTCCGCGCCCCAGCCCTCGCGCAGCGCGGTGAGGGCCGCCCGGTAGGCCGGGCCGTCGGTCCGGGCCTCGAATCCGGGGCCGGTGTCCCCGGCGGTGACGGTGAGCGGAATTCCGAACGGGCGGAGTGCCTCCAGGTGGGTGACGAGGAGTCCCCTCGCTTCCCGCGGGTCCTGCAACGGGTGGAACCGGAGGTTCAGCTTGGCGCGGGCGTAGGGCACGACGGCCGAGGCGGCGTGGTCGACGCTCGGGGCGTCGATGCCGACGACGGTGATCGCCGGTCCGCTCCAGAGCCGTTCGCCGAGGCTGCCCGATCCGGTCAGGGGTACCCCGTCGAGGACTCCGGCGAGGGAGCGGAACTCCTCCTCGGTGAAGGTGGTACCGGTCCACTCCTCGCGTCGCAGCCCCTCCACGGCCACGTCGCCGTGCGCGTCGTGCAGGGTGGAGAGCGCGCCGAGCAGGGCCAGCAGCGCGTCGGGGGCGGCGCCGCCGAACTCGCCGCTGTGCCGGGGCTCCGCGAGGGTACGCACTTCGACGACGACCTCCGCGGCACCGCGCAGCCCCGTGGTGAGGGTGGGGCTGCCGGGGCGGATGTTGCCGAGGTCCGCGATGACCATGGCGTCGCAGGCGAAGCGGTCCGGGTCGGTGGGCGGATACTCGTCGAAGGCGCTGCCGTACTCCTCCTGGCCTTCCAGGACGATCTTCAGCCCGACCGGTGGCACACCGCCGAAAGCCCTCAGCACGCCGAGGTGGACGATGACGTTCGCCTTGTCGTCGGCGACGCCCCGGGCCCTGAGACCGCCTCCGTCGTCGAGGAGGGTGGGCTCGAAGGGCGGTGACCGCCAGAGGCTCTCGTCGCCCGGGGGCTGGACGTCGTAGTGCCCGTAGAGGAGGACGGTGGGCGCGCCGGGGGTGGGCGGCGGCGTCTCGGCCACGATGACGGGTGCGGTGCCGGGGAGGTCCAGCCGGTCGATCCGCGTGACGCCGGCCCCGCGCAGCAGGTCCACCACGAGGTCGTGGGCCTCCAGGACCGGTTCGGGCGGGAAGCCGGGGAAGGCGACGGAGGCGATGGCCGTCAGCCGTTCCAGGTCGGCGGTCAGACCGTCCATCAGCGCGTCGACCCGGGTGCTCAGGTCCATGGTGCACACCCCTGTTCCTCGTGTACTCGCGTCCGCGGCCCCCGGTGTGTGACGGTCCCCGCCGGGCGCGGCGGGCCGGGCGCGGGGCTTCGCGGACACGCCCTGAGGGACGCCCCTCAGGGATCAATGGACCACAGGGCGGGCGCCCACGCGCGTCCGCGAGGCCGGACGTCGCGCCCGCCGGCCGGACCGTCAGCCGCCGAGTACGAGGGTGCGCTGCGCGGAGAAGTCTCCCCACGTGCCGTCGGGGAGTTTGGCCCGGAGCTTGACGGAGTGCCGGGTGCCCTTCGGTTCGGTGAGCGTCAGCTCGTAGGTGGCGCGGCCCTTCGGTGGTGTTCCGCCCCAGACGATGGTCGTGGTGGCCTTCCCGTCGAGGTACAGCTCGTACCCGGGGATCGCCCCGCCCAGCTCGGGCTGGTCCCAGGAGAGTCGCACGACGTAGCTGCCGGACTCGTCCCTGGTCTCCGCACGCAGGCCGGTGGGGGCGGTGCTCACGGGGGCTCCGGGGGCGGACCGGGTGGTGACGTCGACGGACCGGCTGTCGTCCGAGGACTTGTCCGACGCGTCGCGGGCGCGGACCGTGAAGGTGTAGACCGTCCCGGGTCGCAGGCCGGTCAGCCGGGCGCTGGTCACGGTGCCGGAGGCGCTGTGGATGCGGGAGTCCTCCTGGTAGACGTCGTACGAGGAGACGCCGACGTCGTCCGTCGCGGCCTTCCACGACAGGGTCAGGCTGTCGGTGCCGACCGCGGTGGCGCGCAGTGCCGCCGGGACGGACGGCGCCTTCCGGTCGTCGGGCGGGGTGGCCTGGGTGGTGACGGACACCCCGGGGCCGGGCTCGGAGAGGTTGCCGGCGGCGTCCCGGGCCCGGACGGTGAAGGTGTGTCCGGTGGACGCGGTGAGCCCGTCGACGTCGATCATGTGCTTGGTGGCGGGGACCGTCTTCACACGGGTGGCGCCGTCGTAGATCTCGTATCCGGTGACCGCCTTGTCGTCGGTGGACGGCTCCCACATGACGTGCACGGAGGTGGCGCTGCTCGACTGGGCGGTCACGTCCTGGGGGGTGGTGGGCGCGTCGGTGTCGGACGCCTCCGCCGAGCCGCCGCATCCGGCGAGCAGGGCGAGGAGAAGGCTTGCGGAACAGGTCGACACGACACGCGTGGGGGGACGTTGCACGGCGCTGCCGCCTTTCATCCGGGGCGTTGGTCCAGACCTGTATGGCACGGCGCGCGGGCCGGTCACAAGAGGGGTGCGCGGAACGTTCCGCAATGTGCCGATGTACGCCCCGTCCGGCTTGCACCGGGGCACCCGGATGTGGTTACGGAGTCCCTGATTCCGCCTGGCGGACGTTCAGGCGAACGGGCGGGGCACCCGGGCCACCGGCCCCGGGAACGGCACGGGCGCCCCGCCTCGATCACCGACGGGCCGTCAGCAGGCGATGGCGTACCAGACCGGGGTCCAGTTCACCGTCGTCGACTGATAGGCGGTGGAGGAGAAGAGGTAGTTCTGGTTCTTGTCGTAGAAGTACGCCACGGTGCCGGGGGTCTGGTTGTTGACGAGGGGGCCGCTGCCGGTCAGGTTGGGGAGCTGGTAGAGGGTGTTGCACTTGGTGTAGGCGAAGCTGCTGCCGTTGGAGCCCTGCCCGCACACGTAGGTGTAGGAGCAGGACAGCGCGGCGGCGGCGGACTTCGCCACGGTGGGCGACTCCACCGCGTGCCGGCGGGCGCCCGCGAGCGCGTCGGCCGCGAGGGCGGCCTCGGGTCGGGCGGTGTCGGGTCGGGCGGAGGCCGACGCCGGCCCCATCAGCCCGAAGAGCGAGCCGGCGACGAGCGCCGCCGCGGCCGACAGGATCGCGGCGGTCTTCCGTACTGCCATGAGCGGTCTCCCTGGATCTCCCGCCCCGAAGAGACGGGTACGAGGTGTCTTCCACTTCCACCCCCGACCCCTCGTCGGCACGGACCGAGGAGGCAGTCGTGGGCGACGCGAGACCTACCCCTGGTCACGTTGGGTAACCTTGGACGACGCGATCGTCACCCTAAGGAGTCTTCCTCGACATCTCGACCGCCACCCACCTATCGAGTGAGCCACGACTCGGCCGACCGGGTTGCATGAACATGCATCGAAGTGCATACTTTTCCTATGTCTAAGGTAATGACCTCTCTGCCCGTCGGGGAACGCGTCGGCATCGCCTTCTCCGGCGGTCTCGACACCTCCGTCGCGGTCGCGTGGATGCGCGACAAGGGCGCGGCGCCGTGCACGTACACCGCCGACATCGGCCAGTACGACGAACCCGACATCGCCTCCGTGCCCGGACGCGCCCACGCCTACGGGGCGGAGATCGCCCGGCTGGTCGACTGCCGAGCCGCCCTCGTCGAGGAAGGGCTCGCCGCGCTGACCTGCGGGGCCTTCCACATCCGTTCCGGCGGGCGCGCGTACTTCAACACCACCCCGCTCGGCCGGGCGGTCACGGGCACCATGCTGGTGCGCGCCATGCTGGAGGACGACGTCCAGATCTGGGGCGACGGCTCCACCTTCAAGGGCAACGACATCGAGCGGTTCTACCGCTACGGCCTGCTGGCCAACCCGTCGCTGCGCATCTACAAGCCCTGGCTGGACGCCGACTTCGTCACCGAGCTCGGTGGTCGCAAGGAGATGTCCGAGTGGCTGCTCGCCCACGGGCTGCCCTACCGGGACAGCACGGAGAAGGCGTACTCCACCGACGCCAACATCTGGGGCGCGACGCACGAGGCCAAGACCCTCGAACACCTCGACACCGGCCTGGAGAACGTCGACCCGATCATGGGCGTGCGGTTCTGGGACCCGTCCGTCGAGATCGAGACCGAGGACGTCACCGTCGGCTTCGAGCAGGGCCGCCCGGTCACCATCAACGGCAAGGAGTTCGCCTCCGCCGTCGACCTGGTGCTGGAGGCCAACGCCATCGGCGGCCGGCACGGGCTGGGCATGTCCGACCAGATCGAGAACCGGATCATCGAGGCCAAGAGCCGCGGCATCTACGAGGCGCCGGGCATGGCCCTGCTCCACGCCTGCTACGAGCGCCTCGTCAACGCGATCCACAACGAGGACACCCTCGCCACCTACCACAACGAGGGCCGTCGCCTCGGCCGCCTGATGTACGAGGGCCGCTGGCTGGACCCGCAGGCGCTGATGATCCGCGAGTCGCTCCAGCGGTGGGTCGGCATGGCCGTCACCGGCGAGGTGACCCTGCGGTTGCGGCGCGGCGAGGACTACTCGGTCCTGGACACCTCAGGACCGGCGTTCAGCTACCACCCGGACAAGCTGTCCATGGAGCGCACCGAGGACTCCGCCTTCGGGCCGGTGGACCGGATCGGTCAGCTGACCATGCGCAACCTCGACATCGCCGACTCCCGCGCCAAGCTGGAGCAGTACGCCGCCATCGGCATGGTCGGCACCTCCCACCAGGCGCTGATCGGTGCGCAGGCCGCTTCCACCCCGCTGATCGGTGCGATGCCCGAGGGCAACGCCCAGGAGATCGCCTCGCGCGGCGAGGCCCCGGGCGGCGACAAGCTGCTCGACAGCGCCGCCATGGAGTTCGGCGCCGACTAGGGCGTGTGTCGAAAGTCCCGCCTGTCCGGCGGACGGACGGCGCTACCTTCGCAACGCGCTCAGGGATCGTGCGTGCGAGGAGGGAGGCCCGGCGGGTTCGCCGGGCCTCCCTCCTGTTGGTCTCAGCTGGTGAAGAACTCGCTGATGTGCTGGGCGACCTGGTCGGCGCGGGTCTCGTGCATCCGGTGGCCGCCGGGCACGGTGACCATGCGGCAGTCGGGGATGCGTGACGCCACCTCCGGCAGGAGGGCCTGCGGCAGGGCGCTCTCGGGACCGCCGGCGATGATCATCGTGGGGGCGACGATCTCGCCGAGCGTCTCCGCCCACTCCGGGTCGGGTTCGGACAGCTGCGCGTGGACCGCGGGCACGGCGTTCTCGTCGTAGTCGACCGGCCCTTCGGCCCGCCCCGCCGGCCCCGGGTCCCCGGGGAAGGGTGCGGGGGTCTCCACCAGGACGAGCCGTTCCACCCGGTCGGCGTGCTCCTCCGCGAGCAGCAGGGCGACGGTGCCGCCCATGCCGTGGCCCACCAGCCCGACCCGGTCGAGTTCGCACTCGTCGAGGAACCCGACCACGTCGTCCCTCATCTGCTCGAACGCGTACTCGTCCGGCCAGTCGCTCTCACCGTGCCCGCGCAGATCGAGGGCGTACACCCGCCACTCCGCGCCGAGCAGGCTCCCGGTGGCCTCCCAGTCGGCGGACGAACCGCCGAGACCGTGCAGGAGGACGACCGGCGAGCCGAAGGGGTCGCCCCACGTCCGGTACGCGAGCCGTACATCGCCCACATCCACAACAGACTGATCTTCCATGCCCCTGACGCTACAGCCGGTGGGCGGGGCCGAGCGCCGCACCCCGGCCTGGCAGGCTTGGGGGGTGAACCGTACCGTCCGGCCCGTCGCCCACCGTCTGCTCGCCACGGCCTTCGTCTCCCTGCTGACCACCGCCCTGCTGACCTCCTGTTCCACCACGGACGACAAGCCGGAGAAGAGTCTCGACGACCCGGCGAAGAAACGGATCGCCATGGAGCTCGTCTCCAGTGCGGAGAACTCCACCCTGGACTGGAAAGACCAGTACGAGTACATCGAGGACATCGGTGACGGCCGCGGCTACACCGGCGGCATCATCGGGTTCTGCTCCGGCACCGGCGACATGCTCGACGTGGTGGAGCGGTACACGAAGGCCCGCCCCGGCAACGGGCTCGCGCGGTTCGTCCCGGCCCTGCGGGCAGTGGACGGAACCGACTCGCACGCGGGCCTCGGCACGGCGTTCACGGAGGCGTGGGCCGCCGCCGCGAAGGACTCCGCCTTCCGCGCGGCACAGGACGCGGTCCTGGACGCGGGCTACTTCAGGCCGGCGGTGGACCGGGCCGAGAAGGACGGTCTCAGCGCTCTGGGCCAGTTCATCTACTACGACGCGTACGTCATGCACGGAGCCGGCGACACCGAAGGCACGGTCGGGTTCACGAGCATCCGCCGCCAGGCACTGGCCGCCGCCGACTCCCCGGCCGAGGGCGGTGACGAGGAGGCGTACCTCAACGCCTTCCTCGACGCCCGGGTGGCCGCCATCGCCAAGGAGCCCTCGCACACCGACACCAGCAGGATCGAGACGGCCCAGCGCCGGTTCGTGCGCGAGGGAAAGCTCCAGCTGGAGACCCCGCTGCGCTGGAAGGTGTACGGGGAGAGCTTCCGGATCGACGGCTGAGGCAACCGGGTGGGCAGCCCGCCCCCAGCCCCCGGCCCCGGCCCCGGCCCCCGGCCGTCCCGCCCGCCCGCCCGTGACGGATCGGTACCTCGCACCGTTGGCGATCCGGAGGCCGGTACTCCGGGAGTGCGGCCCGCCTCTCCCCGGACCGCCCCGCACCGCGCCAGCCGAGCGGTGCGGGGCTCCAGGACCCCGCCCCTGCCGGTCCCTGCCGGTCGTCGGCCCCCGCCAGGAGCGCCCGCTCCCGCCCGTCCTGACCCGGGCGGGTGACACGGCGTTTCGACCGGAACGGGAGGCCGGTGAGACACGAAAGGCCTGATAGGAAGCTCGCGACAGAGCAGATGATCAACGTGTCTCCGATGGAGGACAGGTGCCTCACACCCAGGCCGATGCCGCGTTCCGCAGTCGCGACGCCTCCCCCGTTCCGGCCGCCCGGGCCCGTCGCGCAGCCACCGGCCGCCGTACCGCACTCCCCTCGGTGGCCGTGGCCACCGCTCTCGGGCTCGCCCTCACCGTCGCCCCGGGCAGCGCCCTGGCGGACTCTCCGACTCAGGAGGTGGCGATGCGTCACGAAGCGGTCCGGCCGGTCGCGTGGGCCCCCACGGTGGGGCTGGACGATCCGGCGAAGAAGGAGATCGCCATGCAGCTGGTCTCCAGTGCGGAGAACTCCAGCCTGGACTGGCGGGACCAGTACAAGTACATCGAGGACATCGGTGACGGCCGCGGCTACACCGGCGGCATCGTCGGATTCTGTTCCGGCACCAGCGACATGCTGGGGGTCGTGGAGCTCTACACCGAGCGCGCTCCGGGCAACATCCTCGCGCCGTTCCTGCCCGCGCTGCGCGAGGTGGACGGCACCGACTCGCACGAGGGGCTCGGCTCCCGGTTCACCGCCGCGTGGGAGAAGGCCGCGCTGACCGACCCGGTCTTCCGCGGGGTGCAGGACGACGAGCGCGACCGGGTGTACTTCGACCCGGCGGTGAAGCAGGCGAAGGCCGACGGCCTCGGCACGCTGGGCCAGTTCGCGTACTACGACGCGCTCGTCATGCACGGCGAGGGTGACGACAGCGCGAGCTTCGGATCGATCCGCTCCAGAGCCCTCGCCAAGGCCCGGCCACCGTCGGAGGGCGGCGGCGAGACGGTGTACCTCGACGCCTACCTCGACGCGCGGGTGTGGGCCATGCGGCAGGAGGAGGCCCACTCCGACACCAGCAGAGTCGACACCGCACAGCGGGTCTTCCTGCGGAACGGCAACCTCGGCCTGAACCCGCCGCTCGACTGGAAGGTGTACGGGGACAGTTACCACATCGGCTGACGCGGCAGGGTCACGTTCAGGCGAAGGTGTTGCAGTCGGCGACCTCGCCGGACCGGTAGCCGACGGTGAACCACTTCTGACGCTGCGCCGCGGAGCCGTGCGTCCAGGAGTCCGGCGTGACCTTGCCCTGGTACTTCTCCTGGATACGGTCGTCGCCGACGGCGGCAGCCGCGTCCAGTCCCAGATTGATGTCCGCCTCCGTGAGTTCGGTGATCAAGGGCTTGCCGCTCTTCGGGTCGGGAGTGGTGGTCGCGTGGTGGGCCCAGACTCCGGCGAAGCAGTCCGCCTGGAGCTCCAGTTTCACCGAGCCGCTGTCCTGGCCCTGGCCACTGCCGCGGGAGATGGTGCCGCTGAGGTCCTGGATGTGGTGCCCGTACTCGTGCGCGACGACGTACGCCTCGGCGAAGGGGCCTCCCCGGGCGCCGAACTTGCTGGTGAGCTCGTCGAAGAAGCCGAGGTCGAGGTAGACCTTGTCGTCGGCGGAGCAGTAGAAGGGGCCCACCTCGGACGTCGCGTCACCGCACCCGGTACTCACGCTGTCGGTGAACAGCAAGGTGGGGGCCTGCGTGTAGGACTTCCCGGCGGCTGATTCGGTCTGCTTCCAGAACGCCTGGACGCTGTCGACCACGGCCACGATGCGGCAGTCGTCCTTGGTGTTGGCGTCGGCACCCGTCCGGCAGTCCGCTGCCAGATCCCCGGCATCGCCCCCACTGGACGCGCCGGTGCCGGTGGCCGGGTCCGAACCGAGCATGCCCGGGTCCATCCCGAACACCACCGAGGCGATCAGCACCAGCAGACCGACCACCCCGCCGCCCACGGTCTTCCCGCCACCGGGAATCCCACCCAGTGCCCCGCCCCGGTTGTCCTGGACCTCGGAGGTGTCCAGGGCGGCGTCGTCGTCGAACCTCATCAACCGACTCCCCTCACAGCGCGCCGGCCCGCCCTGCGTCGCTCGGCTCGCGTACCCCCGAGAAGCCGCTCCATCCGCCGTCGCCATGAAGCGTGACCGCAGGCTGTCCGGTTCCGGGCGGGAGACGATCCGCGAAGCACCGGGCCGTGTTCCGCCCTGGATGAGTTCGCGCGGAAGTCCAACCCCTCCGTCGTACGGAGGGGTTGGACTCTCCTACGGTCTTCCACACACCTGCGTGACCCCTCGGAACCGGTCTGCCCGGGCCCACCAGGCACTCTCGGGACGGTTCACGCCAGCCGGTCGGGGATCGGGGCCAGCGTGTAGTTGTTCCAGACGTACGCGTCCATCTGGTGCTGGTCGCCGGAGAGGTTGACGACCCGGTCGACCTTGCCCTCGCGGTTGAAGTGCCACACCAGGGCCCAGGTGGTATCCACCTTGCCCGTCCCCTCGGTGGTCCAGCCGCGGTGGATGTCGACGACGTACTCCTCATTGGCCTCCAGGAACAGCGGCTCGGCCTGGAAACTGGCCTTGCCGAGCTGGGTGAAGAAGGCCGCGACCTCCTCCACACCGCGCTTGGTCCCCGACAGCGCGTGGTGACCGGGGATGGTCCACTCGACATCGTCCGTCAGCACCGCCCGCATGCCGTCGAGGTCGTAGGTGGCATAGGCCGAGAAGAACTTGTTGATGGCGTCGATCTTCGAGGTCTTGTCGCTCATGGTGTCCGCTCTTTCGGTCGACCTGCCGGTTCCTGCTTGCGTGATCAATCCTGCTGGGCCCCGCCGTCACCGTCCAATACCCGCATCCATAACCTGACGGCATGGACATCGACACCCGGCTGCTGCGCTACTTCGCGACCGTCGCCGAGGAAGGGCACCTGACCCGGGCCGCGGAGCGGCTGTTCATCTCCCAACCGGCCCTGACCAAACAGATCAAGCAGCTGGAGGCCCAACTGGGGGTCGAGCTGTTCACCCGCTCCCGGACCGGCATGTCCCTCACCGACGCCGGACGGATGCTGGCCGAGCGGGTCCCGATCGTCCTGGAGGACTGGGACATCGCACTGCGCGAGACGCGCGGCGCCGCCAGCCGCGCCTCCCACGTCCTGCGAGTCGGATTCGTGGCCAGCGCCGCCAACGAGAGCACCCAGAAGATCATCGGCTCGTTCGCCCGGTACCGCCCCGGCTGGCGGGTGGAGATGCGGCAGACCGGCTGGTCCGACCCCACCGCGGGACTGGCGGACGGGCAGGTGGACGTGGCGTTGCTGCGCTTGCCGTTCCCCGGCCAGGACGCGCTACGGGTCGAGGTGCTGATCACCGAGCCGCGATGGGTCGGCATCCCCAGCACCCATCCGCTCGCGGAGCTTGCCGAGATTCCTTTCCGTCAGCTCTGGGACGAGCCGTTCGTAGCCACCCCGACCGAGTCAGGCTGGTGGCGCGACTACTGGTTGGCCACCGACGAACGCGGCGGTCGCCCCGTCAAGATCGGCGCCATCGCCCAGAACCCGGACGAATGGCTCACCGCGATCGCCAATGGCTACGGCGTCAGCCTCACCCCCGAGGCCACCGCCCGCTTCTACCAGCGCCCCGGGGTGACCTACCGCCCCGTTACCGGCGTCAGTTCCAGCCAGGTCGGGGTCGCGTGGGCACCCGCGGGCGACAACGACGCCGTCATCGGCGATTTCGTCCGCGCCTGCCTGCGCCACCGCACGCCCACCACCGTCGAACCGGACACCAGGACACCCAGGGAAGAGGCCGGCTCCGGCTGATCGACCCCCAAGGACCGCCTGCCGCTCACCCACCACCGACAAACCCCGTGGGACAGCCCTCAGGAACGCGCGGCGCGTGCCAGGCGCCGGGCCTCCTCACGGGTGGCGATGGCGACGGCGTCCTCGTCCACGGTCGTCAGCCGCCCGTTCTCCACGACCGGCCGGCCGCCGACGAGCGACAGGGTGACGGGGGCCGCCGCACCGAGGACGAGGGCCGCGACCGGGTCGGCGATGGAGGCGTGGGCGAGGGTGTCCATCCGCCAGAGCACCAGGTCGGCGAGCTTCCCGGCTTCGAGGGAACCGATCTGTTCGGCGCGGCCCAGCACCCGGGCCCCGCCGTGCGTACCGAGCCGCAAGGCCTGACGTGCCGTCAAAGCGCGGTGCCTGTAAGGCCCCAGGCGGTTGACGAGGAGAGCGTTGCGCAACTCGGTGTGGAGTTCTCCCGACTCGTTCGAGGCGGTTCCGTCGACGCCGAGACCGACCGGAACCCCGGCCGCGAGCATGTCCGGCACCCGGGCGATTCCGGCGGCGAGGCGGGCGTTGGAGGACGGGCAGTGCGCGACGCCCGTACCGGTCCGGGCGAACGCGGCGATGTCGGAGTCGTTCATGTGGACGCAGTGGGCCATCCACACGTCGTCGCCGAGCCAGCCGGTGGACTCGAAGTAGTCGGTCGGCCCCATCCCGAACAGCTCCTTGCAGAACTGCTCCTCCTCCACCGTCTCCGAGCCGTGGGTGTGCAGTCGCACTCCCTTGGCGCGCGCCAACTCCGCCCCTTGCCGCATCAGTTCGGTGGACACGGAGAAGGGTGAACAGGGTGCGACGGCGATCTGTGTCATCGCGCCGAACGACGGATCGTGGTGGGCGTCGACGGTGGCCGCGGTTGCTTCGAGCGCGCCGTCGAGCGTCTCCACCGCGAAGTCCGGCGGCAGTCCGCCGTCCCTCTCCCCGCGGTCCATGGAACCTCGCGCGAGGGTGAAGCGTACGCCCGTGTCCCGGGCGGCTTCGATGATCGCCCCGGACAGGTCGCCGGAACCCCGGGGGAAGACGTAGTGGTGGTCCATCGCGGTGGTGACGCCGCCGCGCGCCATCATCGCCAGCGAACCCTGCGCCGCCGCACGGACCATGGGTTCGTCGATGCGTGCCCAGGTCGGATAGAGCGCGACGAGCCAGTCGAAGAGGTTGTGGTCGGTGGCCAGGCCCCGGGTGATCCACTGGTAGAAGTGGTGGTGGGTGTTGACGAGCCCGGGTGTGACCAGGTGGCCGGTGCCGTCGATGCGACGGACCACGTTCACCAGCCCTTCGGGGGCGCGGCCCGCGCCGACGGATTCGATGCGGTCGCCCGCGACGACGACATGACCGCCGGCGTACTCGGTGTCGTGCGCGTCGACGGTGGCGACCGCGCAGTTCTCGATGACGAGGCGCTGGATCCCTGCCGGATCGGTCATCGTGCTTCCTTCTACGAGTGCCGGGCTCCGGTGAGTGCCGGACTTGTGTGAGTACCGAGGGGTGAGAGCCGATGCGTACGGGCCTGCGGTTCGCGGGACCGGATCAGAGATTGGTGAGGTCCACCGGGATCGACGGCGCGGCGCCTTCGCGCAGCACGGTGGCTTCGATCAGTCCGTAGGGGCGGTCGGCGGCGAGGTAGACGGCACCGTCCTTGGACGCGTTGTCGAGTCCGAACGGCTCCAGATCCACCAGGAAGTGGTGCTTGTTGGGCAGCGAGAAGCGGATCTCGTCGATCTCGTCGCGGTTCTCGATCACCCGGGCGCCCATCCGGTGGAGCGTCTGCTGGAGCGAGAGGGAGTGCGTCTCGGCGAACGCCCGGAGCAGATGCGCGCGGGCCTGCTGCCAGGATTCCTCCCAGCGGGGCATCTCCTCGGTGTCCTCTGACCAGTTGTAGCGCCACCGGGCGCAGACGTCGGTCGCGAGAATGCGGTCGTACGCCTCTTTGAGGGTGGTGTACCTGTCCTTCGCGTAGCCCCAGAACTCGGATGCGGTGGAGTTCAGCACGGTGAGTTCCCGCACTCCGGAGATCACCTCCCAGCGCTCCCCGTCGTAGGCGATCTGCGCGGTGCGGACCTCCTGGCCCTTGCGTACGAAGGAGTGGCGCGGGCGGTCCGGGTCAGTGGCGGAGGGGTCCTCGATGCGCTCCCAGGCATACTCCTCGATCCGCACCCGCGCCCGGGTGATCGCCGGCTGGGAGAGGACGAAGTGCCGGGCGAGGTGGATGCCGAACTGCTCGGCGGAGTCGATGCCGTGCTCTTTGGCGAACGCGTACACCGTGTTCTTCATGGTGTCCGTCGGCAGCACCGCGGCGTTGTCGCCGGAGATGTGGACCTCGTCGAGATCGCCGGAGAGGGAGACCGAGACGTTCAGGTCCTTGATGTGGTGGGTGGCGCCTTCCCGCACGATCTTGACGACACGGTTCTCGGCCTTGCCGTACTGGTTCTGGCCGAGGACCACGGTGCGGGACCGGGGGGCGGCGGCCTCGGGGGGTTGCTGGGCGGAAGTGGTCATGGGTGCCGGACCTTTCTGCGGGAAGCGGAAGCGGCGCCGTCAGGGGTGCGGGCCCGGGGGCGTACGTACGGGGCGGTGGTGCGAGCGGACTGCGTCCGGGTACGGCGGGGCAGCCCCGCCGCGGTGAGGTGCGTGTCGGCGACGAGGTGGCCGGTGACCCGGTGCGGGGGCCTCAGCTCCCCCGGTAGACGGAGTAGCCGAACGGGCTGAGCAGCAGGGGTACGTGGTGGTGCTCGCCGGGACGGACGGTGAAGGTGATCGCGACCTCCGGAAAGAACGTTCCGCCGACGGCGTGCGGAGCGGGCGGCCCGTCGGCCTCCCGGGCGAAGTACGTGTCGGTGTCGAATTCGAGGCGCACCTGGGCGGTGCCCTCCGGCAGGGCGGGCAGATCCGCGCAGCGGCCGTCCGCGTCGGTCACCGACCCGCCGAGCTGCTCCCAGCCCGCGGTAGGGCCGGGGCGGGTGGCGAGACGGACGGGGACGTCAGCCGCGGGACGGCCGAGGCTGGTGTCCAGGACGTGCGTGGACACCGTGGCGGTGGTGGTGTCGGTACTCAGGACCGTCACTCCCCTTCGGTCAGGAGGCGGGTCAGCCGGATACGGTTGATCTTGCCCAGCTCGGTGCGCACGATCGCGTTCTCCCGCTCTGGCGTGTTCGCCGCGCGGGCCCGCAGGGCGTCGCGCATCTGCTCGCCCGTGGCGCCCGTGGCGCAGATCAGGAAGACGTGGCCGAAGCGCTCCTGGTAGGCCAGGTTCAGTTCGAGCATCTCGGCCCTGAGGGCGTCGGACGCGTCCGCCATCCCCCGCTGTTCCCGCGCGGACACGGGATCGCCTGGCTCGGGTCGCCCGATCGGCGGATGACCGGCCATGGCCTCGGCGAGCTCTTCCCCGGACAGTGCGGCGGTGGCAGCGTCGCCCTCGGCGAGCAGGTCGGCGGCGGTGGCGTAGGGGTGGGACGCGAGGAGGGCGGCGACCCAAGCGTCGCTGGAGCAGATCTCGTGCAGTACGTCGGCGACTTCGTCGTGCGCCAGGGCGTTGAACCGGGCCAGGCCCGATGAGGAACTCGACGTCACGGAGCCTCCGCGCTGATCGTCGCTGTCACGTCGCTAGGCGTCGTGCGGGCTGCGAACAGCTAACGCCCCCGTCCGACTTCTCGTCAACAGTTTGTTGAAATTGGCCTGTCGGGGCCGGCCCGACGGTCTCGCGGGCCGTCCCTCCGTGGCCCTTCTCGCGGTGGAGGTAGCTGTAGACCGACGCCCGACCGCGCAGCAGGATTCGGCGGCTGCCTCCCCCGGTGCCGGCGTACCCGTGGACGTGACCGTACGCCGGCACCGGGACGACTGGGTTCAGAAGCCCTGGACCCGCAACGCAGTACTCTCCGCGGGCATGAACCCCCCGGCTTGCCCATCCTGCGCCGCCTCCGCATAGGCCGGCGCGGGTACCTGCTCGGTGTTCAGCACGGCGTAGACGTCGGTGAGCATCCCGGCCAGGTCCTCCATCAGACCCAGTTGCAGCCGGCCCCAGCCGACCTCGTCATCGTCAAGCAGGTGGTAACGGCCGGTGTGGGCGCGAAATACCTCTCCCACCATGCGCTGGTGCTGCTCCGCCTGCTTCTTGTTGTTCCGGCCGACGTTGTCGTGCGCCGTCTCCAGCCGCATGGTGTGGATCCGGAAGAGGCGGCCGTCCCAGATGATGTCGGCAACGCCCGGGATGGGGTAGGAGCCCCTGTCCTGCGGCGAGTTGAGGGCGCTTTCCTGCTGCTCGTAGAAGACCTTGTGCACGTCGAGTACCCAGGCCGCGAAGGCCGCGCGGTCGCGGACCGGTTGGCCCGTGTGGTGCAGGGCCCGGGTGTCGTTGGTTTGCCGGTAGAGCGGTCGGCCGATGCGCCGACGGGACGCGTCGACACACGACGAGTACAACAGGCTGATCTTCTCCGCCAGTTCACCGCGCCTGGCGTCGGTGGCCGTGGCAGCGCTCAGGCTGAGAGCAGACCCGATCTCGGGCTGCGGCTCGGGCAGCCGCCCAGGCTGCGGATGGCCCACCGTCCGGGTGACCCCGGCGCCCAACTCGCCGAAGTATTCCATCAGTACATCGGTGCCGCCAATGCGGGTCGGGTCGCCGCCACCCACGTCCACCAAGTGGCGCAGCAGCACGTGGTTGGGGACGATGCTGACATGCGGCTCACCGTCGCTGCGCCGGTGGTGGCGCTCCCACCACGGCCAGAAGGTAGCCTCGGCGCTGACCCCCACGGCGTGCAGGCGGATGCCGAGCGAGCCGTTCAGCTCCTCCATCAGCGACACCGGGTCCGCAGTTGCCGCCAGCATCTCGCCAGTCGCGTCCACGCCTTTCTCCACCCAGTCGGCGCCGTCGCTGACGAGCACCACCAAGCGCTCGTTGTGCGGATTGCCGTAGCGGTGCAGCAGCTCCGAGGCATGGTGCAGCGCCTGGCCGATGTCGGTGCCCGCCGACTCCGGCTTGAGCAGGCCCACCGCGGCGCGGAACTCCTCGATGGTGGACTCGTCGCCGAGGTCGGCCATCCCACCGGAACGCGGGAACACCGGGACGGAGCTCTTCGTGAAGCGGACCAGCGCCAGCCGGGTGGGCCGACCGCCCGAGGACAGCCGGACGTCGGCCATCTCGTGCAGCGCGTGCTTGAGCGCGTGCATCCGGGTCACGTACCGCTGCGCACGACCGCCGAAGCGCCCGACGTCCCTGTCGTCCAGCACGTCATCCCAGGACATCGAGCCGCTGCAGTCGGCGAGGATCACCACGTCCACGCCGGTCCTGTTTCCCGGCAGGAACAGGTGCAAGGTGGTGGCAGCGCCGATCCGCAGGAGTCCGGTCAGCGGTTCGCCCGAGCCGTCGGCAACGCTGCGCACCCGGTAGGGCACGCCGTCCACGTACAACCAGGTGGCCTCGCGCGCCTCGGGTTCGTGCCGGAAGACCTGGCCATCCAGAGCGGAGGAGCCGCGCAGTTGTCTTACCGAGACCTCCGGAGGGGCGTCGGCAGCGGACTCCAGCACGACCGAGTCCGCGAAAGTGGCAGGCCGTTCGAGCAGCAGCCAGTCCTCGCCGGCAGCGCCGGAAAGGCCCGTTGCCCGGGCCAGGTCCTCGTGCACGGCCACCACACCCGTCGGCAGATCGGGTGTCGGAACCATCCGCACGGCCGAACCGCGTCGCTCGTCGCCGTGCGCGGGTAGCAGCAAGCCCGTGCACTCGGCGGTCATGTCGGCCGCCGAGACACCGACCCGGTTGTCCGTGACCAGCCCATCGCCGGCGACGATCACCAGCCGCGTACCGTGGACGCGGCCCAGAAGGACCCTCATCGCTTCTCCACCTTCAACGTGACACCCAGCCGGGCGCCGAGGTCGCGGATACCCGAGCCGCCGCGCCCGATGAACAACCCGGCCACATCCGGCGGCACCCTGACGTAGAGGGTGTTCGCCTTGGGCCGGAAGTCCGAGAAGGAGAGCCGTTCGGCGAGCTGACCTCTGCCGTCGGCGATCAGCATGCGCAGCAGGGTCTCGTAGTGCCGGCGGCCCACCTCCCGATCGCCCCGGAAAACGGTCAGATCCTGCTGGCGCACACGGGCGTGCGCGTCCAGCAGGGTAGCCATCGCCGCGCCACCGCCGGTGCCGTCGAGCGTGGCCCGCAGCCGGGTGAACAGCGCGTCGATGACGCCCATGTCCAGCGCCTCGTCACGTACGTGAATCAGGATGTGACGCACGACGGACAGGCGCGGGAGCAGTGCCGGGCCGATCGCGCGCGACCGACGGCGCAGGGCCGTGGCGGCAACGATCTGGAAGACGGTGTCCTCCCGTGACATGCGGCGCAGCCCGGTCAGGTGAGTCGGGCACAGGGCGAGCCCGCGCTTGTGAGGTCCATAGATCTGCCATCTCCCGGCGTGCACGGCGCAAACCCGGTGCGGGCAGGACTCGCCCGCGGCGCGCACATACTCACAGCGCAGGTAGCCGGTCTGCCCGCACCGCGGCGCCACGCACGTCGGGAAGCGGTCGTCGAAGCAGTGCCGGCAGTAGGAGGTACGGGCGTCACCCGGGTGCGGGACTTGGTGAGCGGAGCACCACGCCTGACGGTTCCTGCAGCGGGCACCGTCGCACCAGAATTCGCCGGGCCGGCCGCACGCAGGGCAGGCAGGGGCGTGGTCGGGGCATACCGTGCGGAAGGCGCCTTCCAGGAGAATCACATGCCGGTCGCAGAGCCGGGTACCGCCCTCCTTGCGCGTCTCTTCGTTGCAGACGTGGCACTGGAAGGGCCCGTACGTGCGAGTGCCCGCGGTGACGCAGGGCCCACACGTGTACCGGACGCGCGCGGTCTCAAGGATGCCGCGGACAGCGAACTCCGTAGCCGAGCTGAAAGCGTCGGGATTGCCCACCGGGTCGAGCAGTTGGAGCGTGAGCGCGCCGCGGTCGCCCAGGTCCAGCCGCAGACTCCGGTGCTCGCGCGGGTCGACGCGGAGCAGGTGCGGTTCGATCAGCTGCCAGAGAGCCAGGTAGGCGTCTGCGTCCGGCAGAGGCTCGCGGTATGCGCGCACGTCAAGGCTGACGGGCACAGGGTGTGCTGGGTCGCTCATCGGGCAGCCTCCTCGTCCGCACGCCGACCACGGATGTCTGGTTCCTGCTGGTTCGAGAGGGGCTCGTGATGCGCAGGTGATTCGTCGTCCGCCGGCGGCTCGTCGCCTCCCCGGACCGGTGCGGTGCGACTCCCGGCGATGTCGACCACCAGCATTTCCGACTTGGCACGCTGGCCTCGCTCCGAACGGTAGACCGTGGATGCCAGGGTCACCACCGCCAGCCCTTCCGGGCGATGGTGGGCGCAGTGCCGCACCGAGGCGTTCAGGTCGAGCTTGTCGGAAAGCGGGACGTCGCAGGCCAGGAGCGCGACACCGTACCGACGGGCCAAGGCAACGGCCTGCACTGCCGCCTCGCTGTCCCAGTTGAAGCGTGCGTCGTCGGCGGTGACGGTCTGCCGCCTCGGCGGGCGCAGGGAGCGGCGGATCTCGCGGGCCCGGGCGTGGTTGCGCAACTCCCGGTCCAGATCACCGCCGCCTCCGCCGGTGAGGTGCTCGCGTACCACCGCGAACGCCGCGGCACCGGACGGGTTGTCGGCCCGTTCCAGGGCGGTGAGAAGCGTGGCGGCAGTCCGGGGAGCTGTGGCACGACTCTGAGGAGGCTGCCCCGGGCGGCGCTTGGCCGGGCGGCCGATGGAGTCGCTCGCATCGCGCCGGTCCCTCGGCCGCTCCCTTCTGGCGGGCTGCGCGGGGGTGTTCCAGGCCAGCGGCTGCTCCCACTCCAGCGCGAGGAGAGAGGTCGAGCCGGGGGCGAGACTGCGGGCCAGCGCGGCCACATGGTCGGTGAGCAACCAGTCAGCGTCGGCCAGCCGGTCGGCGACCTGCCGGCCGTGCAATTCGGCGGGCGTGGTGCGGCGCCAGAACGCCACGAGGTCGTTCTCGTTGCAGGCGGCCAGCGAATGCGTGTCCTGGAGGGCCAAGCCGACCAGCAGCGGGGCGACCTCGGTGAACCCGACGTCCATGGCCCGGAACTCCGGCGTCAGGTCTTTCAGTAGCTCCAGGCACACGTGGTGCGCCTTGCGAACCTTGGCCGGCGGTTTGGTCTTCGCCCGGTCTGCGGTGGCACGCTGCCCGCCGTCTCTGCCTGCCCCGGACCCGCCCCGCCCCTGCCGGTTCGCCGGACCGGGCTCGACGTTGAAGGAGGCGGCCAAGCCGTGGGCTATGGCTCGGGAGCGATTGGAGTCGACGATCTGCTGCGGCAGGGCGGGGACCCGCCGCCCCTCCCGCTCGAACCGGCGGGCCCGGATGGCCAGGGCCTGCACGAGCAGGGCATGCGCCATCGTGTCAGCCACAAGGATCTGGGCGTCGAACATCCGCAACGTGACCGCGGGGAAACCGTCGTCACTCCCTCCCAGGGGGTCCACGTCCATCAGGTCCAGTCGGGTCACCCCCTCGTCACGGCTCAAGGAGGCGATTAATCGCTCCAGATGGACGGGCGAGGCGGAGTGCAGGTACCGGGTGGTGAGCTGGTCCGTCACCTCGGCCAGTCGGCGTGACCCCTGGCCGCCGGCGGTGTGCGGGCCGTACGCGCTCCGTCCGGTCAAAGCGATCAGCGCTGCCGAATGCTGCCGGAAGAGGTTGGTGCACAGCTCCCGCTGGACGTCACTGTGCACCTCGACGTCGTACTCGTCGCCGGTCAGCCAGGCGGACGTGGGCGGGCCGCCGGGCACGTATCCCGAGGGGAGGAGTACCCCGCCACGGCGCCGTACCTCAGTAGCGAGAGCCGCAGTGGCACGGGCGAGCGAGCGAGCGATTCGCGCCCGGGTCACAGGTGTGCTCAGGGAGACGGGACCCGAGTCGAGCCACACCCGACCGGCCCCGGCCGGCTGCACTTCACCGCGGACGACGGGTGCCTGCCGCTCCGTCGTCAGAGGCCGTCCGAGCAGCGGCCTCATGACCTCCGCAGGGTCCTCGCCGGCGATCACGTAGCCCTTGCGGATGCGCTGGCGCAACGCGCCATCGCGGTACAAACCCACCAGCACAGGCGGCTTCCTTTCTCATGTACGGTGTCCGGATCTCACGTGTGGTGTCCGGGCAGCTACGCGCCGGAGGCTCCGCCCTGTGAAGTCGGCCCGTCACGGGGCTCGGTTCGCCGACGGGTGCGGGAGCTGCCGCGGAGAGCGCGGAGCATGCCACGGAGCGGGGGGACCAGTGCGAGGGCGGCGCCGGCCAGCAACACCGAGAGTCCGGTGGCCCAAAGGAACGCGCCACTGCTGCTGCCGACTGCCAGTGCGGCGCCACCATAGACCAGCGAGAACGGCACGCCCAGCACCGTGACAATGCCGAGCGCCGCGTTCACGGCGCGGGCGGTCGATGCCTCCACAACGCGGGTGCAGACGGCCAGGTCGTCTACCACGCGGGCGCGCAACTCGGTCAGCCGGTGCTGCTCGCGGTAGGCGGCCAGCAACTCGTTGCCCTTTCCCCGCACGGTGACGTGATCGGCACCCAGCACACTGCGGAAATCGATCAATTGGCGCTCCAGCGTCGCGATCGCGGACGAATCCAACCGGTGGGACCGGATCGCCGCCACCCGCTCCGTCAGATCGCCCAACGCCTTCATCTGGAGCCTGCCCAGCAGGAAGGCGTCCAGGTAGATACTGTGCACATGCGTGCGGGCCAGCCGGTGGAAGGAACCGCGATCCTCCGGGTCCGCCGTCGTGCCGAGGAAGGCCGCACCGTCCCGCAGCACCAACGCCTGCCAGTCGGCGGAGAAGCGGACTCGGCCGCGGAAGGAGTCAGCGTGCTCCTCAGGGTCCGGCGGATACCGGTCCACCGGGGTAGCCGCAGCAAGTAGCCACAGCCATTGGTCTCTGGCTCCCCAGGCGCTGTAAGCGGCTGGCATCACCTCCGGCCAGGGCCCTTCGGAGCGGGTCAGGTGGACCAGCGTCCAGCAGCGCCGGAACCCCTTCGCGACGCCCGTTCCCGCAGGCAGTAAAGCCTCGATCGCCTCGCGGTTGGATCTCCCGTGCTCGGACGCCGAAAGGTCGGTCAACCCTTCGAGTTCGGTGAGCGGATCGGCGCCGAAGCGTACATGGAGCACAGCGAGCCCGTCGCCCTCGCTGAACTCCGTTGGCACCCGCACTACTTCAACCGCGAGGACCTGCGTTCTGCCGATCCGTCCGGAAACTCGTCGGGACCAGCGTGCGGACTGGCCCGGCGCCCCGTACAGTGCCTCCGCCACGCGGTGCTCGAAATACCCGAGCCTGACCTCCCGTCCGGCAAGGACCACGTCGCTCCCGTCCACCGGACCCGCCCCCGTGATTACGGCTAATGGCCCTGCTTCCCACCCGGTCTTCCCGCCCGCTGCCACCCCCGTGACGTCCACAACAAGGCATCCGGTCCCTACGAACGAAGCCAACGCCCCACTCTCCCCCCAGCCCACCGTGGTTGCTCCGTATTGTTCCCCAGCGCCCCCGCCCGCGCGTCTCTTTCCCGAACCCCGCCTTGCCCTGTAAGTACGCGGGCCTGGTAGCGGATGGAAGAGGCCGTCCTCCCCGGTCAAGAGGGATCGTCAAGGCCCCGGCCGGAGTACTGGCGGTGCCCGTCCTGCGAGCAGGTCACCCAGCCCAAGTCGGTGGACGCCCGTGAAGACTCCAGCCGCCCCTGTCAGTCGCACCACCGTCCCGGAGGGCGCGGAGGCCCGTCGAGACGAGGAAGTTCCCGCTCGTCCGGCGTCGGTCGAGGCACTCTGGACCGGGGCCGCCCGTCCAACCTGTCGTAGACACGCTGCCGATCGGCGGCAGACATCTCGGCGAGCGCCGACGCCATGTCATGGACCAACGCGGCATGCGAGTCACACTTCGTCGTAGATCGTGATCTTCATGCCCGAGTGGCTCGCAGTAGGGTCCAGAGCGCGTGTTTCGAGGACGCGGCGGAAGTCGGCGTCGTGCTTGCCACTTTCAGCGGATGCTGTCGGCCGGTGTCGAGCGAGTGTCCGTGCCCTGTCTGACCAGGACGACCAGTCGCTCTGCTTGAGTGGCGTCGGTGGTGGTCAGGGCGATCCCGTTGGCCAGGGCAAGTAGTTCCGATGCGTTGAGGTCGGCGCGGACAGCACCGGCGCTTTGCGCCCGGGTCAGCAGTGCGGACGCGGCTGTGTGCATCGACTGGTGCCAGCGGTCGAACAGCGCCGATCGCTGACCGGTGCGGTCATCGGTGATCGACAGCGCCAGTTCCCGCTTGGCTGCCACGTGTGCGATGAAATCCTGAAGCCAGGCGAAGAGGGCGTCGCCGGGAGGATCCTCGGCCAGTAGGGACTGGCTCCGGGCGCAGAGCTCGGCCACTTCCTCGGAGTAGACGGCGATGATCAGTTCGCGACGCGTCGGGAAGTGCCGATACATGGTGGCGTTACCGACGCCGGCCCGGCGGGCGATGTCGTCAAGCGGGGCGTCGACGCCGTGGTCGTGGAAGATATCTCTGGCCGCGGCCACGAGCAGGTCGTAGTTGCGCTGGGCGTCCGCGCGACGACGACGCTGGGGTTCCGAACGCGGCGCAGGTCCGGCGCTCTGCGATGGCATGACCCTCCTTGTTAATCGGGGACTTCCCCGGTTACGGTAGCCGAACGCGGCAAGTGGGGAACTCCCCACTTGCCGCCTCGTATTCCCACCAGAGGAGATGCCGCATGCCGCAGGGGACAAAAGGCACCGCGCACCCGGGACCGGGAGAGATTCACCGGCGCATCGTCGAGAGCTACGCGCAGATCCTGGAAGGCCGGCTCGAAGACGCCCTGGAACTGATCGACCCCGAAGTCGTCGACCACCGGGGAGGCACCCAAGGCGATCACCGGGGACGCGACGCCTGGCGACAGAAGTGGGAGCGGATGAGCGCGGGCAGCGCGTTCCACGACGTCTCCGTGACGATTGAGCAGAACATCGTCTCCGGCGACACCTCCGTCAACCGGTACACCAGCAGGGGCACCCACACGGACTCCGACCGACGCTACGAAGTCCTCAGCATGGACATGGTCCGCGTCCGCAACGGCCGAATCGTCGAGCACTGGGCCCTGCGCGACGCCGATGCGATGCGCGACCAGTTGGGCCTGTGAAAGAACCTCCTGCCTCTTGCGGCCAACTGGTGACCGCCGGGCCCCACGGGAACCTCGCCCGCTGACAGGAGGCGTTCGACAACCTCATGGGCCGGGTCGCGGGTCGGTTCGCCCGGGTCGAACCCCGGCGCCGGATGGGGAAGTTGGTGCTGGGACTGCTGTCCGACCTGCCGCGCAAAAACTGCTGGACCATCGCCGAGTGGGCCGGCGGCGCGACCCCGGACGGCATGCAGCACCTGCTGGGCAGGGCCAAGTGGGATGCCGATCAGGTCCGCGACGACGTACGCAGCTACGTGGTGGAGCACCTGCACGACGACCAGGCGGTACTGGTCGTGGACGAGACCGGCGACGTGAAGAAGGGCACTGGCACGGTCGGCGTCCAGCGCCAATACACCGGCACCGACTGGGCAGTCATCGACCTCGCCGACCCTCGCCCCGGGAGTCGGCAGCTGCTGATCCGCCGCAACCGCAGCACCGGCGAACTCGCCTACTACCGCTGCTACTCGCCCGCACCTGCGCCGCTGACCGTACTGGTCAGAGTCGCTGGATCAAGATGACGAGTGAAGGAGTTCTTCCAGTCCGGCAAGGGCCTGGCCGCACTCGACGAGCACCAGGTCCGCCGCTATGCGTCCTGGTCCCGCTGGGTCACCCTCGCCATGCTCGCGCACGCCTTCCTCGCCGTCGTACGCGCAGACGAGCACACCCGCCCCGCACCCGATGCCCTCATTCCGCTCACCTGCAACGAGATCCAGCGCCTGTTCATCACCCTCATTGTCCGACCGGTCCACGATGCCGCCCACCGGCTTGGTTGGTCCGACTGGCGGCGCCGCCACCAGGCCCGATCCCAGGCCAGCCACTACCGGCAGCAAGCCACTCAGGCATGAAGATCACGATCTACGACTAGTACTCCAGTCGTAGATCGTCATGTGTCCTGGTCTGGGGATTGTCTGCCGCTGGCGGAAACTCAAAGGATCTGAGCCCACCAACCGGTTAGGGTCGGGCGGTGCCCAATCTGAAGCGGCTGCATGCTGGCCATGCCCCGGCAGTCCTGGCCTTCGAGCTGGCGAACCGCGCCTACTTCGCTGCCTCGGTCCCCGACCGCGGCGACGACTTCTTCGACAAGTTCACGGACCGGTACAGCGCCCTGCTGGCCGAGCAGGAGGCCGGCATTTGCGCCTTCTACCTACTCGTTGCCGACGACGGCTCGGTTCTGGGCCGGTTCAACCTGTACGACCTCGAGAACGGCGCTGCTGAGCTCGGTTACCGGGTCGCGCAGCACATCGCCGGCCGCGGCATGGCGACCGCGACCGTCCGGGAGCTGTGCCGGCTGGCGGTGGCGAGGCATGGGCTGCGCGCCCTGCGGGCGGGCACCTCCTGCGAGAATGTCGCGTCCCAGAGGGTGCTGATCAAGGCTGGGTTTGTCCTGGTCAGCCCGGCGGACCCGGCCGACCTCGGTGGTAGCTCAGGCCCCTGGTATCAGCGTGACTTGGTACCGAAGCGGTAGACCGTGATCTTGCTGGTGGTCTGGCTGCGGGAAGGCTGCGGCCACCGCTGATCATCGGTGTGTGAGGGCAAACGATCGTGCGGTGGTCGCAGGTCAGCGTGGACCCTGCCCGCTGGCAGGAGGCGTTCGAGGGCCTGATGGCCCGGATCGCAGGCCGGTTCACACGGGTCGAACCCCGGCGCCGGGTGAAGGACTTGGTGCTGGGGCTGCTGTCGGACCTGCTGCGCAAGAATTGCTGGTCGATCGCCGAGTGGGCCGGGGAGGCAAGTCCGGACGGCATGCAGCACCTGCTCGCCCGGGCGAAGTGGGATGCCGACCGTGTGCGTGACGACGTGCGTGAGTATGTGCTGGAGCATCTGGGCGACGAGGAGACGCTTCACCTCATGGTCCCGCTGGGTCACCCTGGCCATGCTCGCTCACGCCTCCCTCGCCGTCGTCCGTGCCGATGAACACGCCTGCCATCCCGCCCCGGACGAGCTGATCCCGCTCACCTGCAACGAGATCCAGAGACTGTTCACAGCATTCGTCCGGCCGATGCGCGACGCGGTCCACCGGCTCCGCTGGTCCGCCTGGCGACGCTGTCACCAGGCCCGAGCCCAGGCCAGCCACTACCACCGACAAGCCGCGAATCAGACTTGAAGATCACGATCTACGGCTGGAGTACTAAGGGCTGTCCCGCAATTCCTGGCGGGTGCGCGACGACAGCTACGGCACCTCGCCGCGTTGTCGGAACGTCCACATACATCCAGTATGCGGACGCCCCTCCGCCTTGCGATGCACCGCATCTGACGCCGCGCACTGATCCACCACGAATTGCGGGACAGCCCTTAGCCGCCGCCGGCCTCTCTGGCCCGTTGCTCGTTGGCGTAATTGATGTAGTTGTAGACGGTGAAGCGGCTGACCCCGAGGGCGCTCGCCACCGTCTCCACCCCGTGCCGTACGGCGAACGCTCCCCGGGCCTCCAGGGTGCGGACCACGGACTGCTTCGCCCGACGGTCAAGTCCGGACAGCGGGCTGCCGTACGTCCGCTCCATCGCGGAGAGAACGTGGTCCAGGGACTCCGACAGCTGGGGCAGCCGTACGGCCATGACGTCCCGGCCCTCCCAGACGAGCACCACGTCGTCCGGCCCCGCCTGGGCGGCTTCCAGCAGTTCGCCGCCCATCGCGTCCACCAGCGGCTTCACGGCGACGACCAGAGGGTGTTCCGGGGCGGGGTGTTCCGGGGCGGCTCCGGTGCTCACCTCTCCCCCTCGGCGATCACGTTGACCTGGAACGATATCCGGGTGGCCCCGGCGTCGATGGTGCGCCGGAGCAACGCGTCCACGGCGGCCAGCACCACCTCGGCGCCGCCCTCCGCGGTGTTGCCGAAGGGGCCGACGTCCACCGCGTCCAGCGGCGCGGCGCCGATGACCTCACGGGCCACCACCGCGTGTGCGGGGGCCTCGTCGAGATCGAAGGGTTCGGTGGTGAATTCCACCCTCAGACGCACGGTCCCTCCCGGGAGTTCCGGCCGGCGTACAGGCCGGCTCGGCCCCGACTGTAACGCGGCGGGGCGGCTGCCCCGGTTGCCCGGATCGACCGGAAACAGCACCGATCGCCTGACCCGGCACCCCTCCCTGGAGGACGATGTGCGCAGGCGCACGAGGGGCGGTGGGAGGAGCGGAGCTGGCGAGGCCGCTCCTCCCACCGCCCCACGCACCGCTCCCTTGCCCGCGACCTCCATCACCTCCCTCACCTCCCTCACCGTTCACGCCATCGCCCATCACCCATCACCCATCACCCACAGAACGCCGCGCCGCGTCCGGGCGTCGGCGGAAGGAGACGCTGTGGAACCTGTGCTCGTGCGCTGCCCCCTCTGTCTGCGCGACCACGCGTTCGTGGTCCCCGTCCACTCCTGCCCCTGTGGCGCCCCCGTCGCCCTGCGTGCGGCACGGGGGGCGCCCGCGACCACGGTCACCCAGCGCGTCTGGGCGGACTTCTGGGTCACCGCGCGCTGCGAGGCGTGCGGGCGCGAGGACCACTGGCCGCAGCCGGAGCTGGGATGCCCCTGCGGCACGGTCCTGCGCGTCCCGGTCCTGACCGGACCCCCCGCCGACATCGCCACCGAGCCGGAAACCGGTCCCGAGGCCGCCACGAAGCCGGAACCCGGTACCGAGGCCGGTCCGGACGCGGGAGCCGCCACCGGTGCGGCACCGACGACCGTCGCGGGGCCGGCGGCGGGCGGCGGGCCTCCCGCGCACATCCCGCTCCCCCGTACCGCGTCCCGGCCGCGCGCGCCTTTCCAGCCACTACCCGTCCGCACCGCGCGGGACGCGGTGACGGCGGCCGGGCTGTACCTCGGCTGGCTCGGCTACCGGGGGATCTCCCAGCCGGACGAACGCCCGGCCTCGCGCATCGATCTGCGGGCAGAGGGGGCGATGGCGCAGGTCGAGACCTCGACCTGCCCGACCGGGGTGCGTGAGATCGAGTGCCTCTGGCTGAACGCGCTGAGCGAGTCCGTGTCCGGCATCTTCTTCTCGCTCGCGGGATACGAGGACGCGGCCACCCGGCGGGCGGACCTCGTGTCGATGCCACTGTTCGCCCTGGACCTCACCGGTACTCCGCAGCCGGCCAACGGCGCCGCCGAGGAACTGCTGAGCGCGGGGGCGTAGGCGACGCCGTCACGGCGTCACGAGAAGCCCCCACCTTCGGGTGGGCGAGGAGTCACACTGACCGTATGCGTATCCGCTCCGCCAGACGCTCCGATCTCCGCCGGCTCCAGGACATCGAGCGCGCCGCAGGGGAACCGTTCAGAGCCCTCGGGATGGCAGACGTCGCCGACGACGAGCCGCCGCCCCTCGAACTGCTGGAGAGTTACCGGGCCGCCGGACGTTGCTGGGTGGCCACCCGTCCCGACACCCCCGCGGACGACAGCCCCGTCGGCTATCTCATCGCGGACCCCGTGGACGGTGCCGCCCACATCGAACAGGTCTCGGTCCATCCCTCGGCGGCCCGGCTCGGCATCGGCCGGGCCCTCATCGACCATGCCGCCGCGTGGGCGGAGGGCCAGGGTCTCCGCGCTCTCACCCTGACGACCTTCTCCGACGTCCCGTGGAACGCCCCGTACTACGCGCGCATCGGGTTCGCCGTGCTGCGCGAGGACCAACTCACCGAGGGGCTGCGGCGGATCAGGGCCGAAGAGGTGGGCAACGGCCTGGACCGGCGGCCCCGCGTCTGCATGCGCCGCGAGCCCGCCCGGATCGTGCTGCCCCGTCCTCTCGCGCTGGGCGGCGACCGGACATCGGGCCGGGCCCCCCGGACCGGCGTTGTCAGTGGCGAACGCTAGCCTTCGGGAATGGCTCTGACTTCTCGTCACTCCTCCGCCCGCCCCCCTCGGCCCACCGGCTCCACGAGCCCGTCCGCCGTCGAGACCAACGAGGCCATCAGGGCCCTCGTGGACTCCCGCGCAGGACGGGACTGGTCCTCCGAGGCCTATGAGGTCCTGCTCATCGAATGGGCGGCGGCGACCCGGGACCCCGGGACGGACATAGTCGAGGCCGCCTGAGTCGGCGAAGGGCCGGGGTCGCGGGCGCGCGTGCGAACGCCCGCCGGAGCACCTCGCGCATCACCGCCGGGCCCCCCGGCGCCGCATCGGCCCCGGTGCCCATCGGCGCCCGGTGCGGTGCGCTACGTCGGTCCGCTCACCGCAGGTCCCCTTCGGTGTACTCCGTGCCGGTGGAGCGAGCGGTCCGCTCGCGCAGTTCGACCCGGCGGATCTTGCCCGAGATGGTCTTGGGCAGTTCCGCGAACTCCAGCCTGCGCAGCCGCTTGTACGGGGCGAGGACGGCCCTGGAGTGCTCGAAGAGCACCTTCGCGGTGTCCGGCCCGGGTTCCCAGCCCTCGGCGAGTACGACGTACGCCTTCGGCACCGAGAGGCGGACCGGGTCGGGGGCCGGCACGACCGCCGCCTCGGCGACCGCCTCGTGCTCCAGCAGGGCACTCTCCAGCTCGAAGGGCGAGATCTTGTAGTCGGAGGATTTGAAGACGTCGTCGGACCGCCCGATGTAGGTGATGTACCCGTCCGCGTCGCGCGAGCCGATGTCACCGGTGCGGTAGTAGCCGCCCGCCATCACCTCGGCCGTACGCTCCGCGTCCCCGTGGTAGCCGGTCATCAGCCCGACGGGGGCGTCGGCGAGATCGAGGGAGATCTCCCCCTCCGTGGCGCCGGGTTCACCGGTGACCGGGTCGAGCAGCTCGACCGTGTAGCCGGGGGTGGGGCGACCCATGGAGCCGGCTTTCACCTGCTGGCCGGGCGAGTTGGCGACCTGGACGGCGGTCTCGGTCTGGCCGAAGCCGTCCCGGACGGTCACCCCCCACGCTCGCCGCACGGTCTCGATGACCTCGGGGTTGAGCGGCTCACCAGCCGCGACGACCTCGCGCGGGGGGCGGGCGAGCCGGGTGAGGTCCGCCTGGATGAGCATCCGCCAGACGGTCGGCGGGGCGCAGAAGCTGGTGATGCCCGAGCGGTCCATCTCCGCCATCAGCCGACTCGCGTCGAAGCGCTGGTAGTTGAAGATGAAGACGGTCGCCTCGGCGTTCCAGGGGGCGAACAGGTTGGACCAGGCGTGCTTGGCCCAACCTGGCGAGGAGATGTTCAGATGGACATCTCCGGGCCGCAGCCCGATCCAGTACATCGTCGCCAAGTGGCCCACGGGGTACGACACATGGGTGTGTTCCACCAGCTTCGGGCTGGCGGTCGTGCCGGAGGTGAAGTACAGCATCAGCGGCTCGTCGGCGGCCGTCTCCCGGTCCGGTACGTACACCTCGGAGTGCTCGTCGGCGCCCGCGTAGGGGAGCCAGCCGTCCGGGCACTCACCGTCGCCGGCCTCGCCCACGGCCATCCGCGTGTAGGAGCCGGGCACGTCGTCGAACTTGGCGGTGTCCTCCGCGCGCACGATCACGTGGGCGACCCGGCCACGCTCGACCCGGTCGCGCAGGTCGAGCGGTCCGAGCAGCGGGGTCGCGGGGATGACCACGGCGCGCAGTTTCATCGCGGCGAGCGCGGTCTCCCACAACTCGACCTGGTTGCCCAGCATGACGAGGATGCGGTCGCCCTCGCGCACTCCCTGAGCGGCGAGCCAGTTGGCCGCCCGGTTGGAGCGGGCCGACATGCGGGCGAACGACACTTCGGTGCGTCGGCCGTCCTCCTCCACGATGTGCAAGGCGGTACGGTCGTTGCCCTCGGCGATCACGTCGAACCAGTCGAGCGCCCAGTTGAACCGGTCGAACCGGGGCCACCGGAACCCCGCACCGGCGGTCGCCCAGTCCTCACGGTGCCGGAGCAAGAAGTCCCTAGCCGCCCGGAACGTCTCGGTCGCGCTGTTTGCCGACATGTGTCCTCCTCTGTGTGGACCGGACCGGTCGCCTCCCTCGATTCAACCAGCCCCTCCCGCCCCACCACCCACCGCGGTGCGCGCTTTCCGCAGCCCGGTTCACCCGCTGCGGAGCCCGCCCGCCCGGCCCGGTCCGCTCACTCCCCGAAGTCCACGAAGCCGGCGAAACGGACCTCGCGTACGCCCGCGTCCGTCATCACGGTCAGCAGGTGCACGGCCTCCTCTGCCACGGCTTCCCGGTCCGCGCGGCCGAGCCGGCCCAGCGGCTGCACGGTGGCGGTCGCGGTGTCGTCCGTACGGTCGAGGCGCCAGACCGCGGCGAGGAATCCGTCGACGAGCACCGTTCCGTACGCCTGGTTCCCCCTGCCGTTGCGCCCGTTGAACTCGGCCGGGATGACCCGGGTGCGGTCCGCGTGGCCGAGGAGGACGTTGTCGAACTCGGGCAGGAAGCGCGGCGGGGCGGGGAGGTCCGGATCGGGGCGCGGGGCGTCGGGGAGGTCGAAGAGCTCGACGCCGTTCTCGTCGCGGAAGGTGAGGAGCCGAGGCCGCAGCCGGTCGAAGACCTCGCGCGTCCGGGTGAGTCCGGACCAGCTCTGCAGGTCCTTCACGGAGGCGGGGCCGAAGGCCGCGAGATAGCGCAGCACCAGGGTGTCGGGGGCCGGAAGGTCTTGCGCGGGGCGGCCGAGCCAGTGCTCCAGGGTGGTCAGCGTGACCTGCCCGCTCCGCTCCCAGAGGCCCCGGGGCGTGGTCTGCGCCAGCGGAAGCGCGCAGCGGGCCGCCACGGTGAGGGCGAGCGGGTCGGCGTCCGGCCATTCGGCGAGCAGTGCCGTGCGCAGCTCCTTCACCGTGCGGGGCCGCTCCTCGACGAGCGCCCTGCTGATGTCCTTGAGCCGGTCGAGGTCCACCCCGGCGAGTCCCTGGCGGAAGAGTCTCAGCTCGCGGTCCCGGGCGGGCTGGACGAGCGGGCGGATGGTGAGGGCGTCCTCGGCGGTGTGGGTGTGGATCGTGGAGCGCAGGGTGACGATCCGTACGACCTCGCGCGACTCCATCAGCGCGGAGAGGTCGGCGGGGTCGAAGTCCGCGAGCCGCGAGAAGAGTTGGAAGTAGGGGGGCTTGGTGTTCTGCGCCTGGAGTCCGACGAGGTGGGCGACGGCGCCCTTCGGGGACATCTCCGACCGTTCGAGCAGGAGTTGGCGGTGGAGCGTGGCCCGGTTCAGCGCCCGGGCCGAGAGCACGGCCGGGCGCACCGGCCCGGTGGTGGGGCGGGGTCCGGGAGGGTTCTTCTGGGCGGCCATGCCCGGCACGGTACGCGGACTCGCGGACAGTTCCGGTCCGCGAAGGCGCCGCTCGGTGCATGTTCCTCGGCCGGTCGGCGGCGCCGTCCCGGAGCTCCCGCGCTCCTGCGGCCCTTTCCTCCGCTCCCGCACCCGGGGCTCCCTCTCCGGCGGCCCTTGCCTCCCGCTCCCGCACCCGGGGCTCCCGCGCCCCTGCGACCGTCCTCTCCGCCGCGACCGTTCCGGCCGGGCGACACACTCGGGCAGCCCGTGTGCCCGGGGCTGGAGCGGCCCCGCCCGCATGATGGACCGGTGATCAGCGTCCTGTTCGCCGTCCTGACCGCGCTCAGCAACGGCGCCGCCTCGGTCCTCCAGCGCCGGGCGGCCGTCAACGTGCCGGACTCCGCGGCGATGCGGCTCTCCCTGTTCGGCCATCTGCTGCGCCAGAAGGTGTGGCTCGGCGGGATCGCGCTGGTGATCGTCGCGGCCGTCTGCCAGGCCGTGGCCCTCGCGACCGGACCGATCGCCGTGGTGCAGCCGATCTTCGTGATCGAGCTTCCCTCGACCCTGCTGCTGGCCGGGTTCGTCATGCGCGTCCGGGTCCCCCGCCAGGTCTGGTACGGGGTCGCGGCCGTGACGACCGGCCTGGCCCTGGGCATGGCGTCGGCCGCCCCGGGCGGGGGCCACGACACGGTCGTGGGCACCGTCTGGGTCGTGGCGCTCCTGGTCACCGGGGCCTTCGAGGCGGCCCTGATCGTGGCGGCCCTGGCCTCCCGGCGCAACGTCCGTGCGGCACTGCTCGGGCTCGCCGCCGCCTGCGGATACGCGCTGACCGCGGCCCTGATGAAGGACGCCATGGGCCGGCTGGACGGCTCCGGCGGGGTGACCCGACTGCTCGCCGCCTGGCAGCTCTACGCCACGGCGGCGGCCGGGGTCGGGGCGCTGTACCTGCTCCAGAACGCCCTTCAGGCGGGCACGCTGGTGGCCGTCCAGCCGATGCTGACGCTCGGCGACGCGCTGATCAGCGTCCTGTACGGGGTGACCCTCTTCGGGGAGACGCTGCGCACCGGTTGGTGGCTGCTGCCGGAGCTGGTGGCGGTCGCTCTGATCGGCGTGGGCTGTCTGGAGCTCTCCCGGTCGCCCCTCGCCTCCGGCAATCCCCTGCCCCCGTCCCGCGTGAAGTAGGCGGTGACCGGTACGCCGGTCACGCCCCGCCGGCCCGCCCGGCCGGCTTCCGCGTACGCCTGCCGTGGCGGCGCCCGGCGACCACGTCGGCGATCGCCGCGACGAGTCCGGCGCAGACGAAGGCGACCGAGACGATGAGGCCGTGGTCGTAGGCCGTGGCCCAGCCGTCGCCGGTGACCTGGGCGAAGAAGACCGCCCCGACCGCGGCGATGCCGATCGCGGAGCCGACGCGCTGGCCGGTCTGCAGGGTGCCGCCGGCGCTGCCCGCGTGGGCCACCGGTACGTCCGAGAGGGTGAGTGTCTGGTTGGGGGCGATGACCAGGCCGCTGCCGATCCCGCCGAACAGCAGGGGGGCCGCCATCGCCCAGCCCGCGTTGTGCCCCGGCACCTGGTGCACGGCGAGGGCCGTCCCGGCCAGGCCGACCGCGACCATGGCCAGCCCCACGACGACCAGTGGACGCCCGAAGCGCCCGACCAGCCGTCCGCCGATCATGGCCGAGAGGCCCGAGCCGACCGCGAACGGGGAGATGGCCAGGCCCGCCTGGAGAGCGCTGTAGCCGAGGCCGGACTGCAGATAGAGCGTGGTGACGAAGAAGATCGAGGTGAACCCGGCGAAGTACAGCAGGATCAGCAGACAGCCCAGCCAGTACGAACGCAGCCGGAAGAGCGACAGGTCCAGCACCGGTTGCGTCCCTCCGCCGGCGCAGCGCGCCTCCCAGGCGACGAACACCACGAGCAGCGCCGCGGCGACCAGGAGCAGCAGCCACTTCTCGTTGCCGTGCCACTGCTGGGCCTGGACGAACGGCAGCAGCAGGCAGAGCACGCCCGCGCCGAGCAGCAGTACGCCGAGCGGGTCCAGGTCGCGGGCGCGTACGTGACCGGCCGACGGAGTGTCCGGCAGCAGCCGGCGGGCCAGCAGGAGGCAGACGACGCCGAGCGGAAGGTTGACGTAGAACACCCAGCGCCAGCCCTCCTCCGCGCCGGCCAGCTGGATCAGCAGCCCGCCGAGCAGCGGTCCCACGGCGGTGGAGATGCCGACGACCGTGCCGAACATCCCGAAGGCCCGGCCGCGCTCGTGCCCGGAGAACATCTGCTGGATCAGGGCGGAGATCTGGGGCGAGAGCAGGCCGCCCGCGAGTCCCTGGACCAGTCGGGCGACCACGAGCCAGAGGCTGGACTGGGCCGCCCCGCACGCGGCGGAGGAGAGGGTGAACAGGGCGAGCCCCACCATGAACACCGCGCGCCGCCCCCGCGCGTCGCCGAGCCGTCCGGCCGGGATCAGGAAGAGCCCGAAGGCCAGGGCGTAGCCGGAGAGCACCCACTGGAGATCCGATTCGGGGGTGTGCAGCCCTTCCTTGATGGACGGCAGCGCCACATTGACGATCGACACGTCCAGCAGGGTCATGAACCCGGCCACCAGGCAGACCGCGAGGGCCCGCCAACGGTTGGGGTCGGGCTCGCCCTGCCCGGATCCGCCGGAGCCGGAGGGGGAGCCGGGAGGTGTTCCGGGCCCCTGCGAACCGGGACGCGCCGTGCTCGGAGTCATGCTTCGGACCCTAGGCGGGCTGCCCGGATTCCTCATCCCGGCCCGCGCGGGCATCCCCTCGGACATCCCTTCGGGCGGGCCGTCAGGTGGTCCTTCAGGTGTCTCTGCCGGAGTCTCTCCAGGCATCGTTCCAGGTGTCCCTTCAATAGGCCGGTCCGGCACGGGAGGACTCGTGCCCGCGCGCCGGGCCCGCACACCCGCGATGCCCCGCACCCGCCATGCCCCGCACCCGCCGGAGGCCGGCCGCGCCGGGCCCGGCGCGTACCCCGTACCGTCCGTCCGCACCAACCGCCCGTACACCCGAATGCGCCACCCGAACGCATCGCCGACGAGCGCGCCGCCGCCCGCCCCGCACCCGCAACTCACCCACACGATGCGGGGAATTAACCTCTGATGCCTTGTCATGCCTGTTCTACGCGCATAGCTTTCTGCTCTCAACTACACATTTTGGGGGCAGTACCCGTGCAGATATCCAGAGCCCGTTCGGCCGCGCTGGCCGGTGTCGTCGCCGTCGCGCTGTCGGTGACGGCCCTGCCCGCCGCCTTCGCAGTCCCGTCCGCCGACGCCGTGATCGCGGAGGTCTATGGCGGCGGGGGCAACTCGGGCGCCACGCTCACCCGTGACTTCATCGAGCTGGGCAACGCGGGCGGTGCGGCGTTCGACCTCTCGGGCTACAGCGTCCAGTACCTGCCCGGCACCCCGTCCGCCGGCTCGCTCTGGCAGGTGTCCCCCCTGGCCGGCTCCGTCGCCCCGGGTGGCCGCTACCTCGTGGCCGAGGCCGCGGGTACGGGCGGCACGGTCGCGCTGCCCACCCCCGACGCCACCGGCACCGTCGCGATGGCCGCGGGCAGCGGCACGGTCGCGCTGGTCTCCGGTACCACCCCGCTCACCTGCAAGACCGCGGCCGACTGCGCCATCGACACCCGGATCGTCGACCTCGTCGGGTACGGCTCCGCCGTCGTCCGCGAGACCGCCCCGGCCCCTGCCCCGTCCGCCACCGCCTCCGTGACCCGTGCCGCCTCGCTGGCCGACACCGACGACAACTCGGCCGATCTCGCCGCGGGCGCCCCGACCCCGGTCAACTCGGCCGGCCAGACCCCCGGCGGTGGCTCCACCGACCCCGAGGAGCCGAGCGAGCCCACCGAGCCCGGCACCGTCCGGGTGCACGACATCCAGGGCACCACCCGCCTCTCGCCGCTCGACGGCCAGACGGTCACGGCGGTACCCGGCGTCGTCACCGGTGTCCGTACGACCGGCTCGCGCGGTTACTGGCTTCAGGACACCGCCCCCGACGCGGACGCCCGCACCAGCGAGGCAGTCTTCGTCTACACCGGATCGGCCGCCCCCGGCGTCGTCGCCGGTGACTCCGTCCTGGTCAGCGGCAAGGTGGACGAGTACTACCCGGGCACCGGGGCCCAGTCGGTCACCGAGATCACCGCCCCGAAGACCACGGTGCTGTCGCGCGGCAACGCCCTGCCCGCACCGGTCGTGCTCGACGCCTCCTCGGTACCCGCCGCGTACACGCCCACCGCGGGCGGCGGCTCGATCGAGGCGCTCCCGCTGGAGCCGGGCACCTACGCCCTCGACCTGTACGAGTCCCTCGAAGGCGTCCGCGTCCGGATCGCGGACACCCGGGTCGTCGGCGCGACCAACTCCTACGGCGAGATGTGGGTGACGGTCAAGCCGAACGAGAACCCCAGCGCGCGCGGCGGCACGATCTACACCTCGTACACCGACCAGAACACCGGGCGCATCGAGGTGATGTCCCTGGACACCGCCGATCCGCTCCCGCCCGCGAACGTGGGCGACGTGCTCTCCGGCACCACGACGGGCGTCCTCGACTACGTCTCCTTCGGGGGTTACGCCCTCCAGGCCACGGAGGTCGGCACGCGCACCGACAACGGGCTGAAGCGCGAGGTCACCCGCAAGCAGAAGAAGAAGGAACTCGCGGTCGCCACGTACAACGTGGAGAACCTGGACGCGCTCGACGACCAGGCGAAGTTCGACACCCTCGCCTCGGGCGTCGCCGTCAACCTCTCCTCGCCGGACGTGGTCTCCCTGGAGGAGATCCAGGACGACAACGGCGCGACCAGCGACGGTACGGTCGGTTCCGAGGCGACGCTGAAGCGCTTCACCGACGCGATCGTCGCCGCCGGCGGACCGCGGTACTCCTGGCGCTACATCGCCCCCGAGGACGGCAAGGACGGCGGCGAGCCCGGCGGCAACATCCGTAACGTCTTCCTCTTCAACCCGAAGCGGGTTTCCTTCGTGGACCGCCCGGGTGGCGGCGCGACGACCGCCGTCACCGCGGTGGACACCCGCAAGGGCGTCGAGCTCTCCGCCTCACCCGGCCGGATCAACCCGACGAGCGCCGCGTGGGCCGACAGCCGCAAGCCGCTGGTGGGCGAGTTCCGCTTCGACGGCGAGACCGTCTTCGTCATCGGCAACCACTTCGCTTCCAAGGGCGGCGACCTGCCCCTGCACGGCAAGAACCAGGCCCCGGAGCGCAGTTCGGAGGTCAAGCGCATCCAGCAGGGCGCCGAGGTCAACGCCTTCGTCAAGTCGCTGCTGGCGGCCGACAAGTCGGCCAAGATCATCACGCTCGGCGACCTCAACGACTTCGCGTTCTCCCCGGCCGTGACCGCGCTGACCGACGGCAAGGTGCTCAAGCCGCTGATCACCACACTGCCCGCGAACGAGCAGTACAGCTACGTGTACGAGGGCAACTCCCAGACGCTGGACCACATCCTGACGAGCCCCGGCGTCCGCCGGCTCGACTACGACGTGGTGCACATCAACGCGGAGTTCTCCGACCAGGCGAGCGACCACGACCCGCAGATCGTCCGCGTGAACCTCGGCGGCTCGGCCAAGGACGACAGGAAGCACGACGACAAGAACCACGGCAAGGACAAAGGGCACGGCAAGGGGCACTGACCCCGCACCGTCGACAGGGGAGGGCCGTCCGCTCGCGGGCGGCCCTCCGCCGTGCCGGACCACAAAGCACCGTGTGCCGCACCACTGGACACCGCGCACCGGACCTCACGACACCGTGCGCCACGCCGGAGGACACCGTGCGCCGGCGGAACGACGTGCACCAGTTTCCCCCGAGGTGCAACCGGACGGCCCTCCGGGCGCATTCAGTAAGTGGCGGGTGCGCGGTCGCCCACTCGCCCCGCGGAGAGCCAACAGGCCGTCCGCGCACGGGGGAATCACCATGGGGGGAACCATGATCGGCACAGCTGGAACGGCCGGGCGCTCTGGGGACGGCGGACGGCGGTACGCCCGGAGCGGGCCGCTGGTGCTCGGAATCGCCCTGCTACTGGCCGTCGCCGGCTGCGACGGCTCGAAGAACGAGCCGTCCGCGCACGGGGCACCATCCACGGGCTCCACCCCCTCCCCCGCGGCTTCGGCGCCCGCCTCCCCGGCCGAGACCGCCGGCACGTCCGCACCGTCGTCGTCACCGGCCCCGCAGAACCCGGACGAGTGCGCCGACCCGACCGGCCACGCGCTGCGCCTGCTCGGCCACCGCATCAGCCAGGACATCATCTACCTCTCCGCCGAGGAAGGCGCCTGGGACTGCTCCGAGTCCTCGGTGCCCCTGTGGAAGGCGAGCGGCCGGACGCACGACATCCGGATCGCCGAGACGGCCCGGATCGAGGTGGCACGGCCCTTCAACTCCTCGGCCACGGACCGGCCGATCGACCTGGCCCGCTTCCTGGAACAGCTCGACAGGCTCGCCGACCGCTCCACCGATCCGCTGGTGTTCGGCTACACCCTGGACCCTGCCGACGGCTCGCTGGTCCAGCTGTCCCAGCAGCCCCAGCCGGCGGCGTAGCCGCTCGGCGGCGCCCTCAGGACCCGGCCCGGGGGGCGGGCGCGGCGTACGCCTGCCCGATCCCCGGGCCTGGCCTCCGGTCGGCCGGGAGTGGGCGGTCGGTGAAGAAGCGGGCCGCCAACTCGGCGACGTCGTCGGCGCGTTCGAGTACCACCCAGTGGTCGGCGTCGGCGAGCGTGAGGAACCGGCTGCCCTCGACGCTCTCCGCGAACTCCCGTTGCCGCTCCGGCGAGGTGACCGTGTCGTGCTCGCCGGCGAAGATCAGCGCCGGCACCCCGGTGAGCCCGCCGGAGAAGTCGGGGCGGTCGCCCAGGGCGCGTACCAGCGAGTCGGCCGCGTGCGGCGAGGTGCGCAGGGCGTGCAGGAAGGACCGCCGTACGTAACGCTGGGCCAACGCGCCCCGGTGGACGTACCGTTCGGGGTCCGTGCACATCAGGGCCTCGGCCGCGAGGGTGGCGAGCCCGTCCGCGTCGCCTGCGGTCATCCGTTCCACCGCCCGCTGCCAGTGGGCGCGTTGGGCCGGGGAGATGTGCGTGGGGACCCCGCCCAGCGCGATCCGGGCCACCCTGCCGGGGTTGTGGCGGGCCCAGTCGAAGGCGATGGCGGTGCCGTACGAGAAGCCGAAGAGGTTGACCCGTGGGACGCCGAGGTCGTCGACGATGCGGGTGACCGCCCGACGCAGCAGTACGGCACTCGGTCCGGGCGGCAGCGCACCGGCGCTTCCCATGCCGGGGAGGTCGGCGGTCACCACGTCGGCGACCGGTCCGAGGTGGTCGTCCATCTGGGGCCACCCGTACATGCCCTGGAGCGCGCCGCCGAGCACCACGACCGGCTCGGTGGCGGGGCCGGGGCCCGGGGCCGCACCGGCCCCGGGCGCCTCCTGCGGGCCGGGCACCCGCGCCGCGTCCGGACCGGCACCGGGGCCCGGTACACGCGCCTGCCCCGAGCCGTCGGGACCGCCGCCGCGTCTTAGCAGGCGGTAGGAGAAGGGCACCCCCTCCACCGACAACGACCGGATGATCTCCTCGCCCATGACGCGTGCTCCTCCTGCCTCAGGCCCGGGTGAGAACGAGGGCCGCGTTGTGTCCGCCGAAGCCGAGCGAGGTCTTGGCGGCGTGTTCGAAGGTGTGCGGCCTCGCCTCCTTGCTCACCACCTCGACCGGGATCTCGGGGTCCGGTGCGTCGAGATTGACGGTCGGCGGGATCAGTTGGTGCTGGAGCGCGAGGACCGTCAGGGCGGTCTCGATGCCTCCGGCGGCCCCGAGGGTGTGGCCGGTCATCGCCTTGGTCGAGGTGACGAGGGCCTGGTCGCCGATCACCCGGTGGAGCATGGTCGCTTCGATGAGGTCGTTGGCGACCGTCGAGGTGCCGTGCGCGTTGACGTGGCCGATGTCCCGGCCGGTGAGCCCCGCGTCGGCGAGGGCGGTGCGCAGGGCACGTTCGACGCCCAGGCCGTCGGGCTCGGGGGCGACGGTGGAGAAGGCGTCGCTGGCGGCGCCGTAGCCGCTGACGTGGGCCCGGACGAGGGCGCCCCGGGCGCGGGCGTGGTCGGGGTGTTCCATGACCAGCAGCCCGGCGCCCTCGCCGACGACGAAGCCGTCCCGGTGGATGTCGAAGGGGCGGCAGGCGGAAGCCGGGTCGTCCCGTCGGGTGGAGACCGCCTTCATCTGGCAGGCGCTGGCGATCAGCAGCCGGGAGCAGACCGATTCGGCGCCGCCCGCGATCACGATGTCGCAGGCTCCGGTGCGGAGCAACTGGTGTGCCGTGCCGATGGCCACGGTGCCGGAGGAGCAGGCGGTGGAGACCGCGAGGCTGGGGCCGTGGACGGTGAGGTCCAGGGTGACGCTGCTGGCGGCGCCGTTGACGACGACGAGGGGAGCGAGCTTCGGCGAGACCCGGCGTGCGCCGCGCTCGCCGAGGGCGGTGTGCTGTTCGTCGTAGAACGGGAGTCCGCCGTGGGCCGAGCCGATCACGACGCCGACCCGGGCGCTGTCCCAGACCGAGGGGTCGAGGCCCGCGTCCGCGACGGCCTCGCGGGCCGCGATGACCGCGAGTTGGGAGAACCGGTCCATCAGCCGCTGGGCGGCGATGCCGAGTTCGGCGCGGGTGTCCAGACCGGTGACGGTGTAGAAGAAGTCGCAGGGCAGGCCTTCGAGCTCGCTGCGGTGGGGAACCGAGGGCCCGCCGCCCTCGCCCCGGACTCCGCGCCACGAGGCATCGGTACCCACGCCGGCGGCGGTGACCAGGCCGATGCCGGTCACGGCGGCGTGGAACGGCTCCGGGCGGGGACGCGGCCACGGACCGGGGGCCGGCCGGCCCGTCACGCGGTGACCCTGTCGTGCACGGCGGAGACGAGCCGGCCGACGGTGTCGCGGGAGGTGATCTCGACGTCCTCCAGGTCGACGTCCATCCGGTCCTCGATGAGCAGCCTCAGCTCTTCCAGGGCGAGGGAGTCCAGACGTAGCCGACGGAGCGGCACATCGTTCCCGATCGACTCGGGGTCGGTACCGAAGTTCGACACCAGCAGGTCGGTGATGTGTTCCGAGGTGCTCATGGCGCGCTCCTCCGCTCGGTGACGCGGTGACGCCTGCCGCGTGGGGATGAGGTGGGCCATCGGGGGACGCCGGCTGCTCCGAAGGGCCTTTATACGCCCTCGCGGAGCATGATCGGCCCCACGTTCCCCCGTGCGGTGGGGGTCTGGGCAGGTGTGCGAATCCCCGGGAGCCGGCTCGATGGTGACGTCTCTCCGGCGTCCCTGCCGGACGACTCTCCGGCGGGCGGCCAACGCCCCCGCACGTTCCCCCATTTGGACCCGTAGACTCCGCGATCATGACGACGGAATCGCCGCTCCGGGAAGTCCCGGCAACCGAAGACCCGACCCTCTTCGCCACCATGTCCACCATGCGCGCCATGCGGCGGCTTTCGCCGGAGCCGGTGCCCTGGGAGACGCTGGAGCGACTCGTGCAGGCCGCCGTGTGGGGCCCCAGCGGGGGCAACATGCAGGCCTACGAGTACGTCGTCGTCACCGACCGGCAGGTGATGGCGGATCTGGCGCCGCTGTGGAAGCGGTGCGTGGACGCCTATCTGGCGACGACCGGGAAGTACGCGCCGAAGGGCATGGACGAGGCGGCGTACGGCCGGATGGTCGCGGCCATCGAGTACCAGCGCGACCACTTCGCCGACACGCCCGCGCTGATCGTGCCGTGTTACCGGTTCCCCGAGCCCCGCCTGGACGAGGAGGGCCTGATCGCCTCCGCCGTGGCGCTGGGGCCGGTGGCGACCGAGCGGCTGATGACCACGCAGGACCGCTTCCAGGCGCTGGCGGAGGGCTCCTGCGTCTATCCGGGGGTCCAGAACCTGCTGCTGGCCGCCCGGGGCCTGGGTCTCGCGGCCAATGTCACCATCTGGCACCTGATGCTGGAGGAGGAGTGGAAGGAGGCGCTCGGCATCCCCGAGGAGATGCGGACCTTCGCCGCCGTCCCGGTGGGGTGGCCGAAGGGGAACTTCGGCCCCGTGCGGCGTCGCCCGGTCGCCGAGGTCGTGCACCGGGACCGCTGGTAGTACTCGGTTTCCCGGCGCCCGCCACCCGTCCGGGTGGCGGGCGCCGCCATCTGCGGACGAACCGTCAGTTCCGTTGCGCCGATGAGGTGTTGACCCGGCGCGCCGCACGGCCGCGTCGTTGTCATGCATTCATCACGTGGGTAGCCTGTGCCCGCTCGGCAGCCCTTCGCCCACCCCCACCGGGACGTGGGGCTCCTCTCCCCCCACACACAGGAGCAGACATGCCCAGACGCCCCGCGACCCCATCGCGTCGTCGCGCCTCCGCCGCCGCCCTGGCGGCCCTCACCGTCGCGGCCGTCGTGACGGCGGGAGCGCCGACCCCGGCGTCGGCCGCGCCGGACCCGGCCGCCAACTCCCTGAACCGGGCCTTCGCCCGCGCCGCCGCGGAGTACGGCGTACCCCGCGACCTGCTCGCGGCGGTCGGCTACGGCGAGACGCACTTCGACGGCCACCACGGACTGCCCAGCCAGGACAACGGCTACGGCGTCATGCACCTGGTGAGCAACCCGACCAACCGGTCCCTGGAGAAGGCCGCCGCCCTCACCGGAGCCTCGGCCGCCCGGCTGCGCGAGGACACCGCGACGAACGTCCTCGGCGGCGCCGCGGTGCTCCGCTCGTACGCCGACTCCCTCGGGCTCGACGGGGACGAGCGGCTCGACGTCGACTCCTGGTACCCGGCCGTCGCCCGGTACGGCGGCGCCGACGGGCCGGCCGCCGCGCTCTACGCGGACGCCGTCTACTCCTTCCTCGCCGGGGGTCTGCGAGGCAGGACCCCCGAGGGCGAGGAGGTCACCGTCACCTCGCGTCCGGTCTCCCCGGAGAAGGGCACGATCGCGCCGCCGGACGTCAGCACCCGGTCGGCGGACTACCCCTCGGCGCTCTGGGTGCCGGCCGCCACCACCAACTACCGGGTGGGCCGGACGGCGGACATCGACAAGATCGTCATCCACGTCACGCAGGGCTCGTACGCGGGCTCGATCAGCTGGTTCCAGGACCCCGCCGCCGTGGTCAGCGCCCACTACGTGATCCGCTCCTCGGACGGCCAGATCACCCAGATGGTGCGCGACAGCGACACCGCGTACCACGCCAAGAGCGCCAACGCCTCGGCCCTGGGCATCGAGCACGAAGGCTGGATCGACGACCCGAGCTGGTTCACGGACGCGATGTACCGCTCCTCGGCGGCGCTCACCCGCTACCTCTGCGACCGGCACGGCGTCCCGAAGGACCGGACGCACATCATCGGGCACAGCGAGGCGCCCGGAAACGACCACACGGACCCGGGCCCCTACTGGGACTGGACCACCTACATGCAGCTGGTCGGCGGCACCACCGGTGGAACGACGGACGCGCTGAGCTTCGCCACCTACACGACCCAGCAGTCCGGCTCCAGCGGCTCCCAGGTCAAGGCCGTGCAGCAGCTCCTCAACACCCAGGGTTACGAAGCCGGAGCGCAGGACGGGGTGTTCGGCGCAGAGACCAAGACGGCGGTCCAGAACTTCCAGCGGGCCCGCGGACTCAGCGCGGACGGCATCGTGGGCACGAAGACCTGGACGGCGCTGCTGTCGGCCGGTACCACCCCGGACCTGCGGCAGGGCAGCACCGGTGACGACGTCAGGCGCCTCCAGCGGTCGCTGACGGCGGCCCTCGGCTCGACCGTCGCCATCGACGGCCAGTTCGGTTCGGGCACCGCCACCGCCGTACGCACCTTCCAGACCGACCGCGCACTCACGGTGGACGGCATCGTCGGTACGGCCACCTGGGAGGCCCTCCAGGCCGGCGGCTGACCGGGACGGCCGGATCGGCCGGGCGACGCGCGGGCGGGCGGGCCGGGAGCGGGTGCCGGCCCGCCCTGGCACGCGCCCTTCCGCCCGGCCGGACCGGCTCGGTAGGCTGCGGCCCATGTTCCTCTCCCGTGCTTAGGCCCTGTCCGGCCGTTCCGCCGATCCGGCGCGAATGGTCAGACACGGTCCCGGACACCACCCCGCGCACGCTCCCACTCGGTGGCAGCGGCACTCCGGTGTCCCCGCACGCCCGCGTCGCGCCCGCGCGTCGCCCTTCCGAGGAACCCCCATGTCTTCCCTTTCTCCCCCTTCCTATCGGGCCGTTCTCCGTACCCCGCTCGCCCGGACGGCCTTCGTCGCCTCTCTGCTCGGGCGCCTCTCCTACGGGACGGTTCCGCTCTCCCTGATGCTCGCCGTCTCCGGGGCGACCGGCTCCTACGCGGCGGCCGGACTCGCCGGGGCCCTGTTCGGGGCCGCCGGGGTCGTTCTCTCCCCCGCCCGGGCCGCCCTGCTGGACCGGTACGGAGCCCGCCGGGCCCTTCCGCCGATGGCCGGCGCCTACGCGCTCCTGCTCGCCCTGCTGGCCAGGGAGACCTGGCGGCCGGGGGCGCCGGAGTGGCGGCTGGTGACGCTCTCGGTGGCCGCCGGCTTCTGCATGCCCCCGATGGGGCCGGTGATGCGAGCCCTGTGGAGCGCGCTCCTGACCGACCGCGACCTCCTGCGCAGGGCGTACAGCCTGGACGCGGTGGCCGAGGAACTGCTGTACGTCAGCGGCCCGTTGCTCGTCGGGCTCCTCGTCCTCCACGCGGTCCCGGCAGCGGGTCTGGCCGCCGGCGCCGCCCTCGTCGTGGCGGGGGCGCTCGTACTCGCGTACTCCCCGGCGGTCCGCGCCGGGGAGGCCGTCCGCGCCGCGGGCGGAAAGTCCGGCCGCGCGGACGGCACCGGCGGGGCGGTCGGCGGCGGCTCCGGACGCCCGTCACCGCTGCGGACGGCGGGCGTGCGCCACGCCGTGACCGTCATGGCCGGCGTCGGGCTGGGGCTCGGGGCGCTGGACCTCCTGGTCGTGGCCTTCGCGCCGGACCGCCCTCAAGCCGCCGCCTGGGTGCTGGCCGCCCTCTCGGCCGGCAGCGCGGTCGGCGGCCTCGCCCACGGCGCGCTGGCCCGGCGGGAGGGCGGCGCCGTGAGGGCGGCCGTCCTGACCGGGGCGTTCGGCGCGGCGCTGGCCGTCGCCGGCCTCTCCCCGCACGTGTCCGTCCTGGTGGCGGTCGCCGGTGTCGCCGGGCTGTTCGTCTCTCCGGTGATCACGACGGCGTACCTGCTGGCCGACGCGGCGGTTCACGAGGAGGCCCGCACCCGCGCCGGGGCCTGGGCCAACACCGCTTTCAACGCCGGAAGTTCACTGGGTGCCGCAGCGGCGGGCCTCGGTGTGGACCGGCTGCCGACGGCGGTGTGCTTCGCGCTGGCCGCCGTACCCGCCCTGTCGGCGGCGGTGATCGTGTCGAGAGCGCGCGGGGCACGCCGACGGGTACCGGGCGCCGGTAGGACCGTCTCCGCCGCGTAACGGCACCCCCTCGGTGCGGCGCACGGTGGCCCCGCACCCCCTCGGACGGACGGGGGGTACGGGGCCACCATCGGTTCTCAGCGCACGGAGGTCACTTCAGGCCGAAGGCCCTGATGATCTCCTCGTCCACCGCGAGGCCGTCCGGGCCCTCGGCGTGCGCCTTGAGGGAGACCGAGGAGGCCCCCTTCTTCGGCGGGGTGAACGTCGCGGCCCACTGACCGGACGCGGTCCTGCTCAACTTGACGGTGCTCCACTTGGCGCCGTCGTCGTAACTGACCTGCAGGGAGGCGCTCGTCGCCTTCACCGCGCCGTCCAGCCAGGCCTGCGTCCCTGCACCGAGGCCGAGTTCGACCTTCTTGCCCGCCTTCACGTCACCGGCGAGGTCGGTGTCGACGTCGAAGTCCAGCTGGATCAGGGGGATGTCGGCCTGGGCGTAGCCGGCCTCGCCCGCGTCGAGCTGCCCCGAGAGGAACGACCACTCGCTGTGCGTGCGGGTGGAGGACTTCCAGGTGTCGGCGTCACGGCGGGAGTCGAGCACCAGTCGGTACGGCAGCTTCTCGGGCGAGAGGTCCCACGCGTAACCGGCCCGGCCCGCGCCCTCCTTGATCAGGGTGTCACCCTGGTAGAAGGCGTAGCTCGTGGTGTCGTACTCGTCCGCGGGCATCGAACCCGAGTGGCCCTCGCCCGAGTCGGTCCACGCGCTGATGTTGAACTGCATGTCGTTGTACGAGGTACGGAACGGGCCCCAGAAGCCGGTGCCGAGACGGGGGCTCGTCACCGGGGCGAACCAGTCGTCCTTGTAGGTGTGGCCGGCCGTGTAGTCGAGGTCGGTGCTGCGCATCTCGGCGGCGGTGTCGGTGGCGTCGGCGTTGAGGACGGAGTGGTTCTCGTACCAGAAGGAGTCGCCCGGCAGGGGGGTGACCCACTCGTCGCGGACGCCCGGGAACTGCTCGTACTCCTCGAAGCCGACGCCGGGTCCGTAGTCCGGGATGTCGTAGCGGTAGCCGGCGCCGAGCGTCTTCTTGGCACCGTAGAAGGTGTTCTCCACCTTGGCCAGCCGGCGGACCGACGGGGCGAACGCCAGGGAGCGGTCCGGGATGGTGCCGTCGTGGCGGTCGACGAAGTCGTAGACGTAGTCGGCGAACTTCTTCTGGTCGACGCTGATCGTCTTGCCGCGCTGGGCTGCCTTGATCAGGGCCTGGCCGGCGAGCTTCTGGGCGGCGACCACCGGGATGGCGGTCTCGGTGCCCCAGTCGGTGTAGGTCTCCATGGCGACGCCCCGGCCGTCGTTGACGACGAAGAGGGCCGACGCTCCCGCGGCGAGGGCGTTGGCGAGCCGGTCGACGGGGGCGACGGCGTCGCTGCGGTCGATGACCACGGCCTTGCCCTTGGCACCAAGCCCCTTGTAGGCGGCGGCGCTTCCGTCGCCCGCGTAGACGGACTTCAGCTTCTGCTCACGGTCCTCGGCGACGACGGAGCCGCCCTGCACGGTGACGGGGACATCGGTCTGGTCGGCCGTGACGTCGATCTGCTCCTCGCCCAGGCGCCAGCGGGTCAGGAAGCTGAAGGAGCCCTGGGTGACCTTCTTGGTGGGCGCGGCCCACAACTCGTCGTAGACCAGCGGGATCTGGTAGAGATCACGTTGGACCAGGCCACTGGGGGCGGTCCTGGCCATGTCGTAGCGGAGTTGGCGGGTCTCGGACTCCTGCGGGGCCCGGGCGCTGATCTTGTGGGCCTTCGACGCGTCCAGGGTGATGGTCCGCGGGCCGTCCGTGAGGATGGTCTCGGGTGCGGCGAGGAAGGCGAGCGCCTTGGAGTCGGCGCGGTCGCCGTCGACGTCGAGCGCGGTCCAGGCCGTGTAGTTGCCCGGCGGGAGCCGCAGTGTGGTGGAGCCGGAGACGTTCACGACGCTCAGGTTCGGGTCTTCGAGCGCGGCGAACACGACCTGGCCGTCGGCCGGTCGGCCCGCGCGGTCACGGAGCTGGATGGTGAGGTCGTAACGCTCCTCCTCCTTGCTGACGGCGAAGCCCGTGTGGGCGACGGTCGCGCCGGTCGCGTCGGTGGCGAGGACCTGTCCCGAGAAGAGGGTGCCCGCGTCGACCTTGGACGGGTCGATCGAGAGCACCGCTTCGGCGGTGGACCCGGCCGGGACGGTCAGCTCCGGGGCGGACAGGGTGTACGCCGCGGCGTCCACGTCGGTCGCCAGGTGCAGGGTGACGTCCTGCTTGCCGGTGTTGGTGTACGTGAGGGTCCGCCGGGCCACCTCGTCAAAGGCGTCGTGCGGCCAGGCGTAGTCGGCGACCTCGACGGAGCCGGTGGCAACGATCGTGGTGTCGACCGCCGCCTTGACGTCGACGCGTCCGGTGCCCTGCTCGTACGGGGTGTACGCGTCGAGTTGCCTGGACGAGCTCATCAGCGCGTCCTTGAGCCGGCTGCCGGACCAGTCGGGGTGGCGCTGCTTGAGGATGGCGGCGGCACCGGCGACGTGCGGGGTTGCCATCGACGTACCGTCCATCGACTGGTACATGCCCTCCATGCCGGGGACCGACTGGGAGGCCGCCGCGTTGATGCCGACGCCCGGGGCGGAGAGGTCCGGCTTCAGGCCGTGGGTGTTGATCAGCGGGCCCATGGAGGAGAAGTCCGCGCGGTTGTCCTGCTTGTCGACGGCGGCGACGGTGAGCGCCTCGGCGGCGGAGCCGGGGGCGCTGATGGTACCGGCGCCGTAGGAGTTGCCGGCCGCGATGACGAAGAGGGGACCGCCGTCCGCCGAGAGAGCGTTGACCGCCTGGGCCATCGGGTCGCTGCCGTCGTCCGGCACCGGGGCGCCGAGGCTCATGGAGACGACGTCGGCGCCTTCGGCCTTCGCCCACTCCATCGCCTCGATGATGCCGGAGTCGGCGCCCTCGCCACTGTCGCCGAGCACCTTGCCGATCAGCAGTCCGGCGCCGGGGGCGACGCCCTTGTTCAGCCCGCCCGACGCCGCGCCGGAGCCGGCGACGGTCGAGGCCACGTGGGTGCCGTGGCCGTTCTTGTCGTCCACCTCCTCGCCGGGGACGAAGCTCTTCGACTCCAGGACGCGGTCCTTGACGTCCGGGTGGTCGGCGTCGATACCGGTGTCCAGGACCGCGACCTTGATGCCTGTGCCGTCGTACCCCTCCGCCCAGGCGGCGGGGGCGTTGATCTGCGGCACCGATTCGGACAGCTGGGCCGTCGAACGGCCGTCGAGCCAGAGCTTGGAGATGCCGGCGTCCAGCGAACGGGCCGTCTGTGAACCGGATATGTCGTCCCAGAAAGTGCGGGCGTCCGCCTTGTCGGCGGTGAGTGCCGCTCCGTGGATCGACTCCAGGGTGCGCGTCTTCCTGGCGCCGTCCGGCGCGACGGGCAGCGAACGCGCCACGGACTGCGGGTAGGTGGCGATCAGCGGGATTCCGCCGGTCCCCTCGTCGTCGTACCCCATGGCGATCAGTGCGGAGATGTTGAAGAGCCTGCGGTCGAGCTTGCCCGCGGCGAGGAGGGAGGTGGCCTCGTCGGGCAGGACGTAGAGGTCGTCACCGGCCTGCTGCACGTGGACGCCGCCGGTCGCGCCGTCCGGGCGGTCGACGGTGACCGTGCCCTCGTCGCCGGCTCCGACGCCCTGGACGTAGTGCACCACGTCGCCGGTGACGAGGGTGATGTCGTGGCTCTGCGGTTCGGCCGCCTGCCGGGGGTGCGCGGTCGAGGGCTGGGGGTTCGCCGAGCGGGGGGATGCCGAAGCGGAACCGGCGGCAGGAAGCACGACACCGCTCACGAGCGCGACGGAGGTCGCCATGAGGAGGAGCGTGCGTCCCTGACGAGCGGGTCTCGCCCGGCCGGAAACGGAGGAGGCTGAAAATGTCATGGTGTTGATCTACCGGCAAATGGCGGGCTGCCATGCGGTTTCGCAATGGCAGGAAGCCGCCGTGGCGACTAACCGCCAGGCACGGCAAACACGTTCATGGCGGCGAAGTCCATGACTGGGACGCGTGGCGAGTGTGCGGACCCGTGGTGGATCGGGGTGTGGGCGCCGGTGAGCCGCGCACCGCTGCCGCCGTGCCGCTCGGCGACGATCTCCGCCATGATCGAGAGGGCGGTCTCCTCCGGCGTGCGGGCCCCGAGGTCCAGCCCGATCGGCGAGTGCAGCATCCCCAACTCGCCCTCAGTGAGCCCCTCTTCGCGCAGTGCCGCCTCCCGGTCCCGGTGCGTGCGCCGCGACCCCATGGCGCCGACGTACCCGACCGGAAGCCGCAACGCGGCCTTCAGCAGCGGTACGTCGAACTTGGGGTCGTGGGTGAGGACGCAGAGGACGGTACGCGCGTCGACCTCGGCGGTGGCGAGATAGCGGTGCGGCCAGTCGACAACGATCTCGTCCGCCTCGGGAAAGCGGGCGGCCGTGGCGAAGACGGGCCGGGCGTCACAGACGGTGACCCGGTAGCCGAGGAACGTCGCCGCGCGGGTCAGGGCGGAGGCGAAGTCGACGGCCCCGAAGACGATCATGCGGGGTGGCGGCACGCTCGACTCGACGAACAGGACGACGGGCGGCCCGCACCGCGAGCCGTCCGTCCCGACGGTGACCGGGCCGGTTCGTCCGCAAGCCAGCATCGCCCGCGCTTCCTCGACGACCGCCCGCTCGAAGGCATCCGTGGATTCTGATTGCCCATCACCCTGCCCCTCAGCGAGGTCACTCGTCGGCACCGCCACGGCCCGCCCGAGGAATTCGGGGGGGCCCGCGACGACCCGGGCGAGCGCGGTGGACAGCCCGGCCGCCGATGCCGCGAGCGCCGACGCCACGACCGGCAGGACGGCGTCGCCGGCCCGGACCGGGGTGACCAGCACCTCGATGGTCCCGCCGCAGGTGAGGCCGACCGCGAAGGCGTCGTCGTCGCTGTAGCCGAACCGCTCGCGCACGGTGATCCCGTCGTCCAGGGCCTGACGGCACAGTTCGTACACCGCGCCCTCCACGCAGCCGCCCGAGACCGAGCCGACCGCCTCACCGGCCCGGTCGACGGCGAGGGCGGCGCCCGGCTGTCGAGGTGCGCTCCCGGTGACCCGGACGACCGTGGCGACGGCGAAGTCCCTTCCCTGCACGGTCCATCGGTGCAGTTCGGCGGCGATGTCCAGCATGCTTCTCTCCTCTCTTGCGGCGTCGGAACAGGGGTCGTCGCGCCGGGAAACCGGTCAGGTACCGGTGAGGTGCTCGGGGCGCACCGGGGTGCGGTTGAGTTCGAGGCCGGTCGCCGCCCGGATCGCGGCGAGGACGGCGGGGGTGGCCGAGAGGGTGGGGGCCTCGCCGACGCCCCGGAGACCGTACGGGGCGTTGTGGTCGGCGAGTTCGAGCACGTCGAGGGGGATGGGCGGCGTGTCGAGGATGGTCGGGATCAGGTAGTCGGTGAAGGACGGGTTGCGGACCCTGGCGGTCTTCGGGTCGACGAGGATCTCCTCCATCACGGCGACGCCGAGCCCCTGGGTGGTGCCGCCCTGGATCTGTCCGGCGACGGCGAGCGGGTTGAGTGCCTTGCCGACGTCCTGGGCGCAGGCGAGTTCGACCACCTTCACGAGTCCCAGTTCGGTGTCCACCTCCACGACGGCGCGGTGGGCGGCGAAGGAGTACTGCACGTGGCCGTTGCCCTGGCCGGTGCGGAGGTCGAACGGTTCGGTGGGGCGGTGGCGCCACTCCAGCTCCACCTCGACCACCTCGTCCCCCAGGACGTCGGCGAGGCCGGCGAGGGCCTCGCCGCCGTCGGTGACGACCTTGCCGTCTTCCAGGAGCAGTTCGGCGGTGGCCCAAGCGGGGTGGTACGTACCGAACTTGGCACGCCCCAGTTCCAGCACGCGCTCCCGGACGGCCTCGCAGCTGTTCTTGACCGCGCCCCCGGTGACGTACGTCTGGCGGGAGGCGGAGGTGGAGCCGGCCGAGCCGACCCGGGTGTCGGCGGGCTGGACGGTGACCTGGCCGACGCCGAGTTCGGTGCGCGCGATCTGGGCGTGCACGGTGACGCCGCCCTGTCCGACCTCCGCCATCGCGGTGTGCACGGTCGCGACGGCCTCGCCGTTGATGACCTCCATCCGGACCCGGGCGGTGGAGTAGTCGTCGAAGCCCTCGGAGAAGCCGACGTTCTTCAGGCCGACCGCGTACCCCACGCCCCGTACGACGCCCTCGCCGTGCGTGGTGTTGGAGAGGCCTCCGGGCAGTGCGCGCAGGTCGACCGGACCGGCGCCCGACGCCGGGCCCGCGACGAGCCACTGCCGTTCGGGCGGCAACGGGCGGGACTTGACGCGGCGCAGGAGTTCGGCGACGGGTGCGGGCGAGTCGCAGGGCTGCCCGGTGGGCAGCAGGGTGCCCTGCTCCATCGCGTTGATCCGGCGGAACTCGACCGGGTGGAGCCCGAGTTCGGCCGCGAGCTTGTCCATCTGCGCCTCGTACGCGAAGCAGGCCTGAACGGCTCCGAAGCCGCGCATCGCCCCGCAGGGAGGGTTGTTGGTGTAGAGGGCGATCGCCTCGATGTCGACGTCGTCCACGGCGTACGGTCCCACCGAGAGCGAGGCGGCGTTGCCGACGACGGCCGGGGAGGACGAGGCGTAGGCGCCGCCGTCCAGCACGATGCGGCACTTCACGTGGGTCAGCTTGCCGTCGCGCGTCGCGCCGTGTTCGTAGGTGAGCCTGGCGGGGTGGCGGTGGACGTGTCCGAAGAAGGACTCGAAGCGGTTGTAGACCATCTTGACGGGCTTGCCGGTGCGCAGCGCGAGCAGGCAGGCGTGGATCTGCATGGACAGGTCCTCGCGGCCTCCGAAGGCGCCGCCGACTCCGGACAGCGTCATCCGGATCTTCTCCTCCGGGAGGCCCAGGACGGGTGCCATCTGCCCCCGGTCGGAGTGCAGCCACTGGGTGGCGACGTAGAGGTCCACGCCGCCGTCCTCGGCGGGTACGGCGAGTCCGGACTCGGGGCCGAGGAAGGCCTGGTCCTGCATGCCGAAGACGTAACTGCCGCGGACGATCACGTCCGCGCGGGCCGCTGCCGCCGCCGCGTCGCCGCGCACGACCGGCTGGCGGTGCACCACGTTGGGGTGCGGGACGTGGGCACTGTGGTGGTCGTCGCGGCCCTCGTGGAGCAGGACGGCGTCGGGTGCGGTGGCGGACGCCTCGTCGGTGACGACGGGCAGTTCGGCGTAGTCGACGCGGATCTTGGCGGCGGCGCGGCGGGCTGTCTCGGGGTGATCGGCGGCGACCAGGGCGACCGGTTCGCCGTGGTGGCGGACCCGGCCGTGGGCGAGGGCGGGGGTGTCCTTGATCTCCAGGCCGTAGTTCTTCACGGCGGTGGGCAGGTCGTCGTGGGTGAGGACCGCGTACACGCCGGGGGTGGCGAGCGCCTCCGCGACGTCGATGGAGCGGATCTCGGCGTGCGCGGTGGTGGAGCGCAGGGTGTGGCCCCAGAGCATGTCCTCGTGCCACATGTCGGAGGAGTAGGCGAACTCCCCCGTGACCTTGAGGGTGCCGTCGGGGCGGAGGGTGGACTCGCCGATCCCGCCCCGGGTGGGTGAGCCCTGGGTGAGGCCGACCGGGGTGCCGGTGGTCGTCTTCGTCATGGCCGGACCGCCGCTTTGGTGCGGGCGGCGGCGAGGCGTACCGCGTCGAGGATCTTCTCGTAGCCGGTGCAGCGGCAGAGGTTGCCGGAGAGCGCCTCGCGGATGTCCTGGTCGGACGGGGAGGGTCGCTGTTCGAGCAGTTCGTCGGCGGCGACCAGGAGCCCGGGGGTGCAGAAGCCGCACTGCACGGCTCCGGCGTCGATGAATGCCTGCTGGACCGGGGAGAGCGGGGGCCCGTCGGGTCCTGGCGCGGCCTGCCACGCGCGGGCCTCGTCGAGGCCGGTGCCGCAGCCCCGGGCCGCGCAGCCGCTGCCGGGGTGGGCGTCGGCGCGGTGGCGGGCGTAGTCGGCGAGTCCTTCGACGGTGGTGACCTCGCGGCCCTCGGCCTGTCCGGCGGCGACCAGGCAGGCGCAGACGGGCACTCCGTCGAGGCGGACGGTGCAGGAGCCGCACTCGCCCTGTTCGCAGGCGTTCTTGGAGCCGGGCAGGCCCATGCGTTCGCGCAGGACGTACAGGAGGGACTCACCCTCCCAGACGTCGTCCGCCTGCTGTGGCCGGCCGTTGACGGTGAAGTGGACGCGCATGGTCAGCGGGCTCCTTCGAGGGTGCGGCCGGTGCGGTACTGCTCCCAGGTCCAGCCGAGGGTGCGGCGGGCGAGGACGCCGACCGCGTGCCGGCGGTAGCGGGCGGTGCCGCGGACGTCGTCGATCGGGTTGCAGGCTCCCGAGGCGAGGCCGGCGAATTCGCGGGCGAGGGAGGGGGTGATGATGTCGCCGCTCTCCCAGAAGCCGCCTTCGTCGAGCGCGGCGTTCAGGAACTCCTCGGCGGCGGTGGCGCGGACCGGGGTGGGCGCGGCGGAGCCGATGCCGGTGCGCACCGTACGGGTCCGGGGGTGCAGGGCGATCGAGAAGGCGCAGACGGCGATGACCATGGCGTTGCGGGTGCCGACCTTGGAGAACTGCTGGGGGCCGTCCGCCTTCGCGACGTGCACGGCGCGGATGAGTTCGTCGGGGGCGAGGGCGTTCCGTTTGACGCCGGTGTAGAACGCGTCGATCGGGATCATCCGGGTGCCGCGCACCGACACCGCCTCGACCTCCGCGCCCGCGGCGAGCAGCGCCGGGTGGGCGTCCCCGGCGGGTGAGGCGGTGCCGAGGTTGCCGCCGACGCCGCCCCGGTTGCGGATCTGGGGGGAGGCGACGGTGTGCGCGGCGAGGGCCAGTCCGGGCAGCTCGGACCGCAGGTGTTCCATGATCGCGCTGTACGGCACCGAGGCGCCGAGGCGTACGGTCCGCTCGCCGACCTCCCACTGGTGGAGCTCGCCGATCCGGCTCAGGTCGAGGAGGTGGTCCGGGCGGCGGTGGTCGAAGTTGATCTCGACCATGACGTCCGTGCCGCCCGCCAGGGGCACGGCCGCCGGGTGCTCGGCCTTGGCGGCGAGCGCGTCCTCCCAGGCGGCGGGCCGAAGGAAGTCCATGAGTGGCTCTCTTCTCGATGGGCTGCGCAGGGTGGAGGGGCCCGCGTGGGGCCGGGGAGCGGTCGCTCTTCATCAGTTGTTGACGCAGGGTGGCCTCCAGTACACAAGCCGTGCTCCAACCGGTGCAGTCACCGAAACAATGAAGGAGTTGGCTGGTCTCCTCGCTCGTCTTGTAGATTCGAACGAATGGTGGGGGTCGGAAACCTCACCGCAATTCACAGGACTCCTGGACCATCACAAGACTCCTGGACCTTCACCGGGGCCCTGGACCTACGGAAAAACAGATCGGCGGCAACGAGATGCGGCTGCGCGCACTGCTGGACACGGACGCGCTGGGGCTGCGGCTGCTCGGCGGCGAGGACGAGCTGGACCGTCCGGTCCGGGGCGTCATGACGACGGACCTGCGCGACCCGAGCCGCTACCTCTCCGGCGGCGAGCTCGTGCTCACCGGACTGGCCTGGCGCCGTGACGCGGCGGACTCCGAGCCCTTCGTACGGATACTCGCCCAGGCCGGGGTCAGCGCGCTGGCGGCGGGCGAGGCGGAGCTCGGTCCCATACCCGGCGACCTGGTCGAGGCCTGTCTGCGTCACCGCGTGCCGCTCTTCGCGGTGAACGAGACGGTTGCCTTCGCGACGATCACCGAACACGTCGTACGGCAGGTGTCGGGCGAGCGCGCCGGGGATCTGGCCGCCGTCGTGGACCGGCACCGCAGGCTGATGACCTCCGGCCCGGCGGGCGGCGGTCCCGAGGTCGTGCTGGACCTGCTCGCCGGGGATCTGTCCCTGTCGGCGTGGGTGCTCTCGCCCACCGGACGCCGGATCGCCGACGCAGGGAAGCCGCTGCCCGGCCCGGTCGCGACGGCTCTCGCGGGCCGTCACCTGGCGGCGGCCAGGACCGGTCGCCGGGGTCCGCACGCGACCTCGGTGGACGGCACCACGTACGCGCTCTTCCCGATCCGGAACACCGGCCGGAGCGCCGTGCCCGCCCCGCAGGACTCACGCGGGTCCGCCCTCTCGGAGTGGCTCCTGGCGGTGGAGGCCGACCCGGGCGACTGGCCCGAGGCCCGGCTGGACCTGCTCCAGGGGGTCACCCAGCTGATCGCCGTCGAGCGCGACCGGCGCGACGCCGCGCGCACGGTGCGGCGGCGGCTGGCCCAGGAGGTGCTGGAGCTCGTGCAGACCGGCGCCGCCCCGGCCGAGATCGCGGCCCGGCTGCGGGTGGCGGCGCCGGTGCTGCTGCCCGGCCTCGGTACCGCGCCGCACTGGCAGGTCGTGGTGGCACGGGTGGAGTGGGAGGCGGCCCCGGACGGCGGCTCCCCCGCCCGCAGCGGCGCGCAGGACCGCGCGGGCGGCCCGGTGGCCCAGGCGCTGCTGGAGGAGATCCTGGTCGATCCGGCGGTCACCGGGCCGGATTCCGCCGACCGGATAGCGGTGGCGTACACGGAGGACGAGGCCATCGCGCTCGTACCGCTGCCCGCGGTCGCCCCGGCCGGGCAGGCACCCGGCGAGGGGCCGGAGCACGACGGCTCCGTCCACGGAGCGGGCCCCGTTCTGCGCGCGAGCACCCTGCTGGACGCGGTGCGCGAGCCGCTCTCGGCGGGACTCGCGGACGACGGCCGGCTCACGCTGGGTGTCAGCGCGGCCGTCCACTCGGCCGAGGGGCTGCACGGTGCGCTGGAGGAGGCCCGGCACGCCCGCCGGGTCGCGGCGGCCCGCCCGGGCCGGGTCTGCGCGGCGGGCCACGACGAGCTGGCCTCGCACGTACTGCTCCTGCCGTTCGTCCCGGACGACGTGCGGCGGGCCTTCACCGCGCGGCTGCTGGACCCGCTGCGGAGCTACGACGCACGCCACCGCGCCGAGCTGATCCCGACGCTGGAGGCGTTCCTGGAGTGCGACGGCTCCTGGACCCGCTGCGCGACCCGCCTCCACCTGCACGTCAACACGCTGCGCTACCGCGTCGGGCGTATCGAGCAGTTGACGGGTCGCGACCTCGCCCGGCTGGAGGACAAGCTCGATTTCTTCCTCGCCCTGCGCATGAGCTGACCTTCCTCGTCCGGCCGGGCACCGCCCGGGCGCGACAAGGCCGACACCCGTTTGTGAAATCTTTCACCTGAACCTGGCCCGCCCTCTTGGCCGGGCTGCCGATCCGTGCTGAGATGCGCCCACACTCAACAGCTCAATGGCGCGCTCGGGGAGGCAATGTGGCGCACACCGCCATGTCTGGGTCCGGAACGACAGCCGATGACGAACCTCCTCTCCTGACCGCGGTGTGGCGGCTGCGCTCCCGCGCCTGCTGGACGGACGCCGCAGCCCTGCTCGGCCCGAGCGCCGCGACCGACCCGGTCGCGGCCCTCCAGCGCACCACGCTGCTGACCGAGCGCTGCCTCTACACGACCGAGGGCTGGACCGAGGCGGAGGATGCCCTGCGGACGGCCGAGGCACTCGCCAAGGACAACGCCGAGCGGGGAGCCGCGGCCTGCGAGCGCGGCTACCTCGCGTACGCGTCCACCCTGCTCGGCATCCGCGACCGCGCCGACGAGGCGTCCGTGGCGCTGAGCCGCGCGGCCGCGCTGCTCGCCCCGGACGCGCCGGGCCGGCCCCTGCTGGACTTCCGGCGCGGGCTGATCGCGCAGAACATCGCCGGCGCGCCCGATTCCGCGCGGACCGCCTTCCGCCGCGCGCACGCGGGCGCCACCGCCCGGGGGGACGCGTTATTGCTCTCCTTCACCTGGCGCCACCTGGCTTCCCTGGCCCTGAGCGAGGGGGACCTGCCGCAGGCACGCCACGGGTTCGCGGAGTCGCTGCGGATACGGGAGGAACTGGGCTATCTCGTCGGCACGGCACCCGCGCTGATCTCCCTCGCCGAGACCGAGACGGAGCCGGTGGCCACCCGGCTGCGCGCCGAGGCGGGCCGCCTCTTCCGACTGCTGGGCGGTGTACCCACCTGGCTCGCCCCGCTGCTCGACGAGCCGCCGGAGCCGCAGGTCGCCGCGGCGAACTGAGCCCCGTCCGCGTGCGCCCGGCCCCGGGCGCACGCGTGCGGCCCGTGCCGGAGGCCGCCGCAGTCCGTGTCCGGCCATGCGCGCCCGGCGGGAATGGCCGGACACGGCCGAGAGGCTCTCAGGCGTCCGCCGGGCTCCGGTAGTGCTCCGCCACCAGGGCCCGCACGGCCGTCAGGTCACGGTCGCCCAGCGCGTCCAGCAGCGCGGTGTGCTGCGCCGCGTCGGCCCGCAGGCTCGCGGGCCGGCCCGGCACGGCTCCCGGAAGCGGCCCGGGGCAGCGGCGGTGGAGGTCGTCGGCGAGGGCCACCAGTTGGACGTTCTGGGCGAACCCGAGCAGCGCCCGGTGGAAGACGCGGTCGCTCTCCGTGTAGGCCGAGCGGTCGCCGGTCGCCGCCGCCGCGACCGTGGCCTCCGCCAGCGGGCGCAGCGTCGCCCAGCGGCAGGCCGGCACGGTCCGGGCGAGTCGCAGCACGACGGGAGCCTCCATCAGCGCGCGGACCTCGGCCAGCTCGGCCAGTTCGCGCGGGCCGCGCTCGATGATGCGGAATCCCCGGTTCGGCACGACCTCCACCGCCCCCTCGGCGGCCAGCCGCTGCATCGCCTCGCGCACCGGGGTGGCGGACACCCCGAAGCTCGCGCCGAGCGCGGGGGCGGAGTACACGTGCCCCGGGACGAGTTCCCCCGCGGCCAGGGCGTCGCGCAGGGCGTCCAGGATCTGCCCGCGTACGGAATACCGGTGGACGGGCGGGGGCGCGGCGGCCTCGCCGTGGGTGTGGTCGCCCCGCGCCGAGCCGCGTCCCGCCTGCGCGGGCACCCGGGGGTCCGTACCGGCTCCACAAGCCCCGGCACGCTCCGCCGGGTACGCGGCGGAGTACGCCGGCGCGTCCTGCCGCGTTCTGCCCTGCTCCACCGGTCCTCCTCGTACCCGTCCCGCCCCGACCGCGTCGTCCCGCTCGGACGGCGCCACCCGTGCACGATAGGCGCAGGGGCCCGAGGTTCACACGTCGATCACGTCGGGTAAGGTAAGCCTTGCCTGTCAGCGCTCGCGATTCGGTGGTCCCGCATGACCGTTCCCACGGCGCCCGCAGGCGCCGCCACACCGGCCTCCCCGGTGGCCTCCGCGTACGCGCGCCTCGCCGAGGTCTTCCCCGGGCTGCGCACCGACGTGCTCGACCGGACCGCACCACTGCCCTCCGGCTCCGGCTGGGTGCGCGCCGACGCGCTCGCCTCGGGCGGCGCGGTGGTCGACGCCTTCCTGGAGTGGGACGAGGCGCAGATCCTGCGCGACTACCAGCAGCGGGCCCGCCCGGACGTGGTGGCCAGCTTCGGGCTCCACCGGTACGCCTGGCCCGCCTGCCTGCTGGTGACCCTGCCGTGGTTCCTGCACCGGAGAGTGGTGCGGGTACCGGTCGAGGACGTGGCGTTCCAGCGGGCGCTGGGCCACTTCGCCGTCCGTGTACCGGAGTTCGCCTGCCTGCCCGACGACCCTGCGGCCTCGCACCCCGACGCGCGCGTCGTACCGGACGAAGCGGCGCTCCGCGCGGAGGTGCTGGCCTCCGTCGCCGCCCACATGGGCCCGGTCCTGGAGGGCTTCGGACCGCGCATGCGGCGCGGGAAGCGGGCGCTGTGGGGCATGGCGACGGACGAGATCGTCGAGGGCCTCTGGTACGTCGCCCACCTGCTGGGCGAGGAGACCCGGGCGATGACCGAGCTGGAACGCCTGCTCCCGGGCGCCACCAAGCCGTACGTCGGAGCGGCCGGCTTCCGCGAGCTGACCGGCCCGAGCGGCGAGTCGCTGCCGACCCGCGACCGCGCGAGCTGCTGCCTCTTCTACACCCTGCGCCCCGAGGACACCTGCGTGACCTGCCCGCGCACGTGCGACAGCGACCGCGTGAAGAGGCTCGCCACGGCCCTCTGACCGACACCACCCGCACGAGGGAGTCCCTCTCGAATGCAACTCCCCGATATCGTGCGGCAGTTCGACCAAAATGGGGTCACTTGTGCGTTCCGGGCCCCCCGAAGGCGTGCTCTTGCCCCGAATCGGCTTGGGACGGGCGGAAGTTCCGTCACGATGGCGTCCGAAAACGCCCTACGTGACCCGAGGAACCGCGCATGAGACTGACCGACATGTCGCTCGACTGGCTGCTTCCGGGCGCCGTACTGCTCGTGGGAGTCACGGCGGCGGTGACGGTGGTCGCACGCGGTAAGCGTGCGGCCGGCAAAGCCTCTGCCGACGACACCTGGGAACGCAGCGAGGACCGCCGCAGGCGCAAGGAAGCGCTCTACGCGACCGCCTCCTACCTCCTGCTGTTCTGCTGCGCGGCCGTCGCCGCCGCACTGTCCTTCCACGGCCTCGTCGGCTTCGGCCAGCAGAACCTCGGTCTCGGCGGAGGCTGGGAGTACCTCGTCCCGTTCGGTCTCGACGGTGCGGCCATGTTCTGTTCCGTGCTGGCCGTGCGGGAGGCGAGCCACGGAGACGCGGCGCTCGGATCGCGGCTGCTGGTATGGACGTTCGCCGGGGCGGCTGCCTGGTTCAACTGGGTCCACGCACCGCGCGGCCTCGACCACGCGGGCGCGCCGCAGTTCTTCGCGGGGATGTCGCTCTCGGCGGCCGTGCTCTTCGACCGCGCGCTGAAGCAGACCCGCAGGGCCGCACTCCGCGAACAGGGCCTGGTTCCGAGGCCGTTGCCGCAGATCAGGATCGTCCGCTGGCTGCGCGCCCCCCGGGAGACCTTCGACGCCTGGTCGTTGATGCTCCTCGAAGGCGTACGCACCCTGGACGAGGCGGTCGACGAGGTGCGCGAGGACCGCCGCGAGCAGGAGCAGGACCGCCTGCGCAGGCGGGGCCAGGAGAAGCTGGACCGGGCCCACATCAAGGCCCTCAACCGGCAGAACCGCGCCTGGAACAGGGGCCGGAACGGCCGCCAGGTGGAGGCTCCGGCCCTGCCCCCCGCGCCGGTCCCGGAGCTGCCCGTCGTGGAATCCGCCACGACGGAACCGGGCCAACTGCCGCTGCGGCCCCGGCCACCGTTGCAGGCCGTCAGCGGTTCGCAGCGGACGACGGGCGACTCCGGCCCGAAGAACGGCACGCCGGGTCCCGGCGGCGAGCCGCTGGTCGACCTCACCGCCGAGGACGACACCCAGGCTCTGCCGCGCCTCGATTCCCTGGAGCGCAAACTCAAGGATCTTGAGCAGCAGTTCGGCTGAGCACACCCGGCGGCCTCACTCGGCCACCTCGAACCAGACCACCTTGCCCAGCGCCTGCGCCTCCACCCCCCAGGCGTCCGCGAGACTCCGCACCAGGATCAGACCCCGGCCGTGCGTACCGTCGTCGGCGTTCGGTACGTACGACCGGGGCATGCCGGACGCGAAGTCGCGCACCTCCACCCTGACCTTCGCCCCCTCGACCGTGGCCGTGACGGCCGCGCCGTTGCGGGTGTGGATCAGCGCGTTGGTCAGCAGTTCGCTCAACAGCAGTTCCGCGGTCTCCACGGACCCGGTGCCGATCCGGGGCCGGAGGAAGTCCCGGAGATCACGCCGGACCTGTCCGACCGCGGAGCTGTCCGTGTGTCCGAGGCGGCGGTACAGACACTCGCCCTGCCCCTCTCCCCCACCAGGGGACGGCCCACCGCCTCCGCGGTGACCGGCCCTGTCGTGACGTTCCATCATGTCCCCCGCCCGCACGCCGAATCGGCCTCCTTCTGCCTCGATCCCTCGAACGTCCTCACGGGATGCATGCCCCGTCACCGCCCGATCACGCTTCGTCGCGCACGACGGCGCCGACCGGCACCGCCCCGGGTTAACTTCCAGAAAACTTCCGTGAGTTGCCGTTGACGCGGAGGGATCTACGCGCGTCATCATAGGGCTCATGCGAATCCCCCCACGGGTCATCACGCTCAGCGGCACCGCCGCCCTCCTGTCCGCGCTCCTCGTCGGCGCCCCGGCGTCGGCCGCCGTCACGGACCTCTCCCCCACCCACCCCGCGGCGTACGCCTCCTCCCCGGCGTACGCCGCCTCCTCCCGCTACACCCCGCTCTCCGCCGCCTCGGTCGGCAGCATCTGCTACTCCGCCCTCCCGTCCCAGGCGCACGACACGCTCGACCTCATCGACGCCGGAGGCCCCTTCCCCTACTCGCAGGACGGCGTGGTGTTCCAGAACCGCGAGGGCGTCCTGCCCGCCAAGGCCTCCGGTTACTACCACGAGTACACGGTGGTCACGCCGGGCTCCTCGACCAGGGGCGCCCGCCGGATCGTCACCGGTTCGGCGGTGCAGGACTACTACACCGCCGACCACTACGTGACCTTCGACCTCGTCGACCACGGCTGCTGACGGGTCACTCCCACCAGGAGATCCGGTTCCGCCCGCGCCGCCGCCCCCCACCGGCGGCGCGGGCCCGACCGGGTCCGCGTCCCCCGTGGTGTCCGGCGGGTCAGGGCCGTGGGACGTTGCGCAGGTTGGAGCGGGCCATCTGGAGCATCCGGCCCACCCCTCCGTCCAGCACGATCTTCCCGGCGGAGAGTGCGAAGCCGGTCACCATGTCGGCACTGATCTTCGGCGGGATGGACAGGGCGTTCGGGTCGGTGACGATGTCCACCAGCGCCGGCCCCTTGTGCTTGAAGGCGTCCCGCAAGGCGCTCTCCAGCTGCTTCGGCTTCTCCACCCGGACGCCGTAGGCACCGGCCGCACGCGCCACCGCGGCGAAGTCCGGGTTCTTGTTGGTCGTGCCGAACGAGGGCAGTCCGGCGACCAGCATCTCCAACTCCACCATGCCGAGGGCAGAGTTGTTGAACAGGACGACCTTGACCGGCAGGTCGTACTGGACGAGGGTGAGGAAGTCGCCCATCAGCATGGAGAATCCGCCGTCGCCGGACATCGAGACGACCTGGCGGTTGCGGTCGGTGAACTGTGCGCCGATCGCCTGGGGCAGGGCGTTGGCCATCGAGCCGTGACTGAACGAACCGATCACCCGCCGCTTGCCGTTGGGCGTCAGATAGCGTGCCGCCCAGACGTTGCACATGCCGGTGTCGACCGTGAACACCGCGTCCTCGTCGGCGATCTCGTCCAGGACCGAGGCCACGTACTCCGGGTGGATCGGCACGTGCTTCTCGACCTTGCGGGTGTACGCCTTGACCACGCCCTCCAGCGCGTCGGCGTGCTTCTTCAGCATCCGGTCGAGGAACTTGCGGTCGCTCTTCGGCTTGACCCTCGGCGTGAGGCAGCGCAGTGTCTCGCGCACGTCGCCCCAGACGGCGAGATCGAGTTTGGAACGCCGTCCCAGCCGTTCCGGACGGACGTCGACCTGGACGATCTTCACGTCGGTCGGCAGGAAGGCGTTGTACGGGAAGTCGGTGCCGAGCAGGATCAGCAGATCGCACTCGTTGGTCGCCTCGTACGCGGCGCCGTAGCCGAGCAGTCCGCTCATCCCGACGTCGTACGGATTGTCGTACTGAATCCATTCCTTGCCGCGGAGCGCGTGGCCGACCGGCGACTTCACCTTCTCGGCGAACTCCATCACCTCGGCGTGCGCGCCCGCCGTGCCGCTGCCGCAGAACAGCGTGACCCGCTTGGCCTCGTCGACCATCCGGCAGAGCTTGTCGATCTCCTCGTCACCCGGGCGGACCGTGGGCCGCGAGGTGATCAGGGCGTGCTCGACCGACTTCTCGGGCGCCGGCTGGGAGGCGATGTCACCGGGCATGGAGACGACGCTGACGCCTCCCCGGCCGATGGCGTGCTGGATGGCCGTCTGGAGGAGGCGCGGCATCTGCTGCGGGTTGGAGATCATCTCGTTGTAGTGGCTGCACTCCTGGAAGAGCAGCTCCGGATGGGTCTCCTGGAAGAAGCCGAGTCCGATCTCGCCGGAGGGAATGTGCGAGGCGAGGGCGAGCACCGGCGCCATGGAGCGGTGTGCGTCGTACAGCCCGTTGATCAGGTGGAGGTTGCCGGGGCCGCAGGAGCCGGCGCAGGCCGCGAGGTCACCGGTGATCTGCGCTTCGGCGCCTGCCGCGAAAGCCGCGGTCTCCTCGTGCCGGACCTGGATCCACTCGATGCCCTTGTGGCGCCGGATGGCGTCGACGACCGGGTTCAGGCTGTCGCCGACGACGCCGTACATCCGCTTCACTCCCGCCCGTACGAGAATGTCGACGAACTGTTCCGACACGTTCTGCTTGGCCATGGGAATGTGCCCTCTCTGCCCGTGCTCCGTGCACGCTCGGCTGTCCGGACTACGGAACCCGAAACTCCCGGGCTCCCGGGAATCGCAGCCGGACGGTCTCCGCAGTCCATCAACCCACGGCGGGCGGGGTTACGCCTCCCAGACCGCGGCGGCCGTGCGGTCGTCGGCGTGTCCCTCGACACGGATCTGGAGATCCGCCAGGAACTCGGCGAGGCCGGGCGCGCCTTCGGGAGTCCAGCGCGCGGCGAGTTCCCCGGCGAGCGCCGGCTCTGCGCGCATCGGATCGGCGAGCCCGGGGGAACAGAGCAGCAGCGTGTCGCCCGAACGGGCCACGGAGGCCCGGAACCTGAAGGGCTCGGACGGCGGGGGCACCGGACCCTCGATGTACGGCCCCGGGGGCGTCACGATCTGGAGGTCCAGCGTCAGCCGGTCCTCGGCGGGGCCGGGCGTGCCCGTGGCGATCGGCTCGCGCGGCGGCGAGCCGAAGCCGACGACCGCCGCACCGGTGGCCGCCCCGCCCTCCGGGAGTGCGGGTTCGAGGTCCTGCCAGACGCCGTCGCGGAGCCGGAAGAGGCCTCCGCCGCCGACGCCGAAGAAGACCCGGGTGCGGCACCGGGGATCGGCGGACAGCAGCAGGCAGCGCAGTTCGACGGAGTGGTCGCGCGGATCCAGCCCCAGTTCGGCGGCGCGGGACCGGAGCTTGCCGTACGTACGGTCGGTGAGCCGGTGGAGCCCTGACTTCAGGTCGCCCCGGCGTCCGGCCCGGACGTCCTCGGAGAGCCGTGCGTGGCTGCGGCCCACCGCCCCGCCGATCCAGCGGCAGGCGTCCGCCGCCGCGAGGTGCGCCCCCTCCGCGCCCCGGGTGCCCCGGGCGACGGCGACGAGGACGAGGCCGCCCTCGCCGCTGCCGAACCGGGCGGTGAGCAGCGCGTCGCCCCGGGGTTCGCCGCGGAAGCGGGCCGCGTCGCCGCGCACGGAGACGGTGCGGAGCGTGTACGTGCCGTACCGGGCACCGTCGAGGACGGTGTCGGGGACGAGTCCGTCGAGGTTGAGCGGGGTGGCGGCCGGCAGGGTGGCGGGCTCGGCCTCGAAGGCGGGCGCGTGCTCCCCGAGGTGTCCGGGAGCGACCGGCCGGCGTCCGGTGACCGGGAGCGGCGCGTCCGCCTCCTGCCGGGCGGGGCCCTTGGCGTGCCGGCCACCGGCCGTGTCGGTCCGGCTCTCCTCCGGGGCGGGCTCCGGTGGAGGAGGTACGGGCACGGGTACGGCGAAGGTGCGGGGTTCCGGCGGCCCGGCGGGCGTCTCCCACGGTGCCGCGAACCGGACGGCTCCGGGCGTCGGCGCGGTGCGCGGGGCGGGCGGGCGCTGCGGCGGTCCGAGCACCGGCGGAGGTGGCTCGGACGGGCCGGGCTCGGACGGGCGGGGTTCCGGGCGGTGTTGCGGCGCGGGTGACACCGTGCCCGGCCAGGCGTCGGTGATCACGGTGTCCTCGTGTTCCTGGTCCGCGAGGAGCGCCTCGTCGTCGTCGGTCCCGGCCAGGGGCACGGCGGTCCGGAAGCCGGTCCGGGGATCCGTCTCCCCGTCGAGGTCCGCGTCGGCGTACGGCGCGTACGGACCCGTGTCGGCGTTCGGGACGGACGGGTCGTCGCCGTACGTTCCCGCACCCGACGGGCCGTCGAGCGGGTCCGGCGGCGTCGGCGGACTCACCGCGTCCGCGGCGGAGTCGAAGCGGTCGTCCAGACTGTCCCGCGCGGTGGCGGGTCCGGTGTCCGGCGCGGCGCCGTCGTAGAGCTTGCGCCACCACTCGTCCTCGTGGGCGGTGGGGTTCTCCCCCTGCTGACTCATGCCCTCATTGTCCACCGGGAACGGCGGACCAAACCGGGTCGCCGCGAAAAAGGGTGGCGCTGGGTGGGCCCGCCGGGCTGCCCCACCCCCCACGGGAAGGGCGCCCGGCGCGCCGGTCCCGGCGGCCCGGAGCGGCTGTACCGGACACGTGCGCGGCGCACGCGGAACCGCCCCCGGGTGGGGCCACCTTGGCAGGGGGGCCTCCGGTACGGGGATGATGGGCGCGGCGGGTTTGCGCCGTGGCCGTTTCCCGCCACGGCGGGTCGGCCGGTGCAGGTGGTGCGTGATTCGCTACGCCCGGGGAGGGTCCGAGGAGAATGCTGAGTGCCATAGGTCTCGACGAACGACAGGAAGCCGCCTACCGTGCGCTGGTCGCCCTGGGGGCGGCCGAACTCCCGCATCTCGCCCACCGTCTGGGCCTGCCGGAGGCGGAGACCGAGCGGGCCTTGCGCCGGCTGGAACAACAAGGGCTCGCCGCACAGTCGTCGGCCCGCTCCGACCGGTGGGTGGCGGCGCCGCCGGGGGTCGCGCTGGGCGCTCTGCTGATCCAGCAGCGGCACGAACTGGATCAGGCGGAGCTGGCGTCCGCTCTGCTGGCGGCCGAGTACCGCGCCGAGGCGAGCGAACCGACCGTGCACGATCTGGTGGAGGTGGTGACCGGGGCGAGCGCGGTGGCCCAGCGCTTCCACCAGTTGCAGCTGGGCGCGGTCTTCGAGGTCTGCGCGCTCGTGACCGGGAAACCGATAGCGGTCAGCGGCATGGACAACGAGTCCGAGGAACGGGCGGCGGCGCGCGGGGTGTCGTTCCGCGTGGTCATCGAGCGCGAGATGCTGTCGCTGCCGCAGGGCATCGTGGAGGTCTCGACCGCGCTGGGGCGGGACGAACAGTGCCGGGTGGTGGAGCGGGTACCGACGAAACTGGTGATCGCGGACCGGGCTCTGGCCATGGTGCCGTTGACCGGACGAAACGCCGAGCCCGCGGCTCTGGTCGTGCACGCGAGCGGACTGCTGGAGTCGCTGATGGGCCTGTTCGAGGCCGTCTGGCGCGAGGCGATGCCGCTCCGGCTGGGCGAGCAGGGATGTCTGAAGGAGGGCGAGAACGGCCCCGACTCCACCGATCTGGAGATCCTGTCGCTGCTGCTCGCGGGTCTGACGGACGCGAGTGTCGCCAAACAGCTGGAGCTGGGGCTGCGGACGGTTCAGCGCCGGGTGAAGGGGCTCATGGAGCTGACGGGCGTGTCGACCAGGCTCCAGCTCGGCTGGCACGCGTACGAGCGCGGCTGGGTGGCCCGCGCCCACCCCCGGCCCTGATCCCGGCCCGGTCCTTGATCCCACCCCTGATCCCACCCCGGTTCTCGTCCCACCCCCGGCCCTGATCCCGCCGGCCTGGTCCCGGCCACCGCTCGGGCCGGGACCAGGCCGCGGCCGTCGTGCCGGGACCGGGCACGCCCCGTGGGACCCGTGCTGACGCGCGGGAACGCGGGGCCTTTGGCAGTCTGGGCGAATGAGTGTGTGGCAGCTCGTCGCCGTGGGCCTGGTGATGCTGCTCGGGCTGGTCGGAGTCCTGGTCCCCGGTGTACCGGGCCAGGCGATCGTCTGGGCCGCCGTGCTGTGGTGGGCCCTGACCGACGTGTCGCCGCTCGCTTGGGTCGTGCTGATCGGGTCGACGGCCGTCCTGCTGCTGAACCAGGCGCTGAAGCCGTTGCTGCCGCCCCGCCGTCCGAGGGAGTCGGGGACGCCGCGCCGGACCCTGCTCATCGGCGGGCTGTCCGCCATCGGGGGGTTCTTCGTGCTGCCGGTGGTGGGCGGGGCCCTCGGTTACGTCGGCGGTGTCTACGGCGTCGAGCGGTTGCGGCTGGGGTCCCGGAACGCCGGTTGGGCCTCGGTCAGGTCGGTGCTGCGGGCGACGGGTTACGCGCTGCTGGTGGAGCTGTACGCGTGTCTGCTGGTGGCCGGGGCGTGGCTGGGCGCGGTCGTCCTGGGCTGAACCGGCCCCGGACCGCCCGCGCCCGCGCGCACCGGTTCACTCGCGGCGCCAGCCCTCCGCCTCGACGGTGTCGGTGTCTCCGGCGGCGAGCCTGCCGAACAGCCGGAGCACGTCCTCGGTGGTGGCCTGCTCGATCACGCCGGGGACGAGCGTGTCGTCCTCCACGTTCTCCCAGAGCAGCAGCCCTCCCGCGTAGGCGGTCAGCGACCAGCCGGAGTCGTGGGTGAGCGAGATGTCCGGGTTCTCGCGGTCCGTCTCGCCGAGGGAGGCCACCGCCGCCTTCACGGCGTCGGCGTCGGGCTCCTCGACCGGAGTGCCCGTGATGTCGTACATGAAGTAGGTCATGCCACTCATTAGCTCATCACGTCCGCCGGACCGGGGCACCGGCCCGGCGGACGTGAGGGGTGATCCCCGAGGGACAGCCCTTACCTGCTCCGCCCCCGCTTGGCTTCCATGGCGGACCGGCCTTCCGCTCCTCTGCGCTTCCACTCGCGCAGCATCTCGGTACGGACGCGGGCGTCGGTCTTGGCGACGATCCGCTGGTTCTCGCGCAGGAGCTTGCGGTAGCTGTCGAGCCGCCGGACGGAGAGAGACCCGTCCTCGATGGCGGCGGCCACCGCGCAACCGGGTTCGGAAGCGTGGGCGCAGTCGTGGAAGCGGCAGTCTCCGGCCAGCTCCTCGATCTCCGAGAAGACCTGGCCGACGCCCGCCTCCGCGTCCCAGAGTCCGACCCCGCGCAGCCCGGGGGTGTCGATGAGCACGCCACCGTTCGGCAGGATCAGCAGATTCCGGGTCGTGGTGGTGTGACGGCCCTTCCCGTCGACGTCACGCGTGGCCGTCACCTCCATCACGTCCTCGCCGAGCAGGGTGTTGGCCAGCGTCGACTTGCCCGCGCCGGAGATGCCGATGAGGACGCTCGTACCGCTGGAGACGAGGGCGGTGAAGACGTCGAGGCCCTCGCCGGCGTGCGCGCTGACGGTGAGGACCTGCGCGCCGGGGGCGACGGCGGCGACGTCCTCGGTGAGGTGTGCGAGTGTCGCCGCGTCCGGCACCAGGTCCGCCTTGGTGAGGACGACCACCGTCTCGGGCTGTCCGCCGCCATCGGCCGCACCGCCCAGCAGGGCGTCGCCGCCGGAACTGGAGTGGGCGAGCGCGAGGAAGCGTTCGAGCCGCCCGAGGTCGAGTTCGACCGCGAGGGAGACGCAGATGACGATGTGGTCGATGTTGGTGGCGAGCACCTGTCCCTCGGAACGCTGCGAGGAGGTCGACCGTACGAAGGCCGTACGCCGCGGCAGCAGCGTACGGACGAACAGCGGGTCACCGTCGGGATCGACGGCCACCCAGTCGCCGGTGCAGACGATCCGCATCGGGTCACGGGGCACGACGAACGCGGTGTCCGCCCGCAGAGTGCCGGAGGGAGTGATCACGTCGCACTGGCCCCGGTCCACCCGCACCACGCGACCGGGCAGGAGACCCTGCGCGGCGTACGGGGCGAAGGCGGCGGCCCAGTCGTCGTCCCAGCCGTAGGGCGTGAGGGGATGCGACGGGGACGGGAGGCCGGAGAGAGCGGTGAGAGAGGGGAAAGACAAGGGGAAACCCTTCACAGGGTGGCCCCGGCAGCGCGTCGCGCTCAGCGAAGTGAAGGTCAGCCGGTGGCCACAGGGGGGAGAACAGTGCTCGTCCGATTGCGGGCAGCGCCCGTCGCCATGACAGTCATCAATGTCCTCACCTCCTGGTTCCTCGGCGGTGGTCGTCCGCCGGCTCTCCGTCCCGTGCGCTGTCGCAGGGGAACGGTGTCCACCCTAGCCAGCCGCCCCGGTGGCCGCCAACGGATTTTCCGGGAGCCCCCGTACACGGCCGGCCGCGGCTCTGCGGGCTTCTGTGGTCACACGTCGGCATTACCAGCAGATCTCCCTCTTTCAGGTGATAAGCGTGCACAACACCCGGTCCGCCACGGTTAGGGTGCCGAGCATGACCTCACCCCAGACGTCCATCCACCCCTACTCCCCTGCCCAGTTGGGCTCCCAGATCGTGATCGGCTGGAGCGGCCGGCATCCCGAGGGCGGGCCCGATGTCGCCTTCCTCCTGACCTACTCCCTCGGGGACGGGCAGGACGGCCCGGTGGCGGGCCAGGCCGCCATGCGGACGGCACTCGACCGCGCCGGCCTCCAGGTCGGCGGCGGAGTCGTCGACACGGCGGAGAAGTCCGGCGTCCAGGTCAAACTCCTCGTCCAGTCCGGGCAGGCGGTCCTGACGCTTCCTCATTTCACGGCGCAGTACCCGGCGCCCGCCGAGTGGCTGGCCGCCGCCAGGGACCGGGGCCAGGTGTACGGCATGTTCGCGACCCGTCCGTGGCCCGAGGCGGTGCCCGGCCGGCCGGTGTCCGAGGACCAGCTGCGGGCGTTCGCCGCGAACCCCGACATCGTCGCCACCTCGGCCCACTGCATGATGCCGGTGCGCGCGCTCGGCTGACCCGGCCCCGCCTCCCCACGAAAACGACGATGTCCACCATCCCCGTGGGGTGGTGGACATCATCATGAGCGGTGCCTCACCCGCGGGTGCGGGCGGCGGCGGGGAGATTCCCGCCGACCGCCCGCCCGCGCGCGGGTCAGTTGTTGCCGGCGCCGTTGCCCGAGAGGACCGGGATGTCGTCCAGGACGTGCGACAGCGGCTCGTCGCCCTTCGCCTGCGTGGAGTTGTCCGCGCACTGCTGGTTCTGCGGGTTGGCCAGGACGTTGACGTCCTGGACCGTGATCGGGATGAGCCCGATCAGCGAGCCCACGTTGGCCTTGACCGGAACACCGAGGCACAGGTCGTTCAGCGTGCCCTGGATGAGCTGGTTCTGGGGGCTGAAGGCACCGTTGGTCTCGCTGTTGCCGACCTCCGACTCGGCACCGTTCCCGTTGACCGTCGTGGTGCCGCCGTCGTTGCCGATCGCCAGGGCCATCGGGGCCGCGGCGACGGACAGACCGATCAGGGACACGGCCATTGCCGCGCCGGTCATCATCTTCTTCATCACGCTTCACCTTTCGGAGCGTTCCGTTGTGGAACGTATTGATCAACCCTCTGCGGAAGATTCGGTTGCGCAGTACCACTCAAATGGGTTTGATCTGGCGTGAAATAGACGCCAATGGCTTACCTTCCAGGCGTTTTATGATGATTTCGAGCCGCCGGTACCCGGTAGCCCGCGACCGCGGCGACGGGGTCCGTCGGTCCGGGAAGACGTTTCGCCGCCTGCCACTCGGCCAACAGCCGGTCGAAGATGGGGGTGTCGCTCTCCGCGGGCCGCTGCCCGTGCGGCGGATTCTGACTGTCGTACTGGTCCATGGAGGACCCCTACCCGCACCCGGCCGTCGCGGGAGCCCACGCTGCGGCATCCGGCCCAACAGCCGTACCGACAGCGGTATCGGCGCGACATCGTCGCGGGGGCCCGGACACGACGAAGGGCCTGTCCCGTCCCACGGCCGAAGGATCGGTCGTACGACGGAACAGGCCCCGCGCGTAATCCAGCGCCGGTGAACGGGACAGCCGTGGGTGCGGGACGCGCGTCCTCGCGGCGTCACGGCCGCACCCGCGGGTGTCAGCTGTTGCCGGTGCCGTTGCCCGAGAGGATCGGGATGCCGTCCAGGATGTGCGACAGCGCCTCGTCGCCCTTCGCCTGGGTGGAGTTCTCCGTGCACTGCTGGTTCTGCGGCGAGGACAGCACGTTGATGTCCTGGACCGTGATCGGAACCAGTCCGATGAGCGAACCGAGGTTGGCCTTGGCCGGCAGGGCGATGCAGGGCTTGTTCAGCGAGCCCTGGATGAGCGCGAACTGCGGGCTCCAGTCGCCGTGGGTGGCGGAGTTGCCGTAGGACTGCACGGCGCCGTTGCCGTTGACGGACGTGGTGCCGCCGTCGTTGCCGATGGCCATCGCGGAGGGCGCGAAGGCGGCGGAGACGCCGACGACGGAGGCCGCGACGGCAGCGGAGGCCATAATCTTCTTGAACATGGAAATGCCCTTCTTGAAATGTCTACGAGCCCGCCTGTCCGGAGCGACCTGATCAACTCTCGGGTGCGGGATTGGTTGCGGCGGTTCACTCAAATGGTGTTTCGGCCGCGGAAGTCGGCGCTCGGCGCGGACCGGTCCGACGCATCGGCGCTTTCCGCGGGCGGGCCCTGCGGAAAGCCGTGGACGGGCTGAGCGATCGTTCGTCAGCCGCCGAGCGAAAGCCCGCCGAGGAGCGGCGTCGCGCCCTTGGCGGCGCTCTTCGCCTCACCGGCGAGCCTGCCGACGGTGCCGTCCTTCTTCATGGTCTCCGTCGCCCCTTCCACCGTGCCGCCGAGCGCGTCGACAACCTGCGGAGTGTTGTCCATGACCTGGTTCAGGCCGGTGTCGAGACTGAAGACGGGGGCCGTGGAGGTTTCCGCTGCGGCTTCCGCGACGGCGAACGCGGGGGCGGCCGTTCCGAGGGCGACCACCGAACCGGCAAGGAACGCGGCAGTCTTCGCGTACTTCACTTTCAGCTTCCCTTCCGGAGCGGCAGCCGTGTCGGCCCTTCAGGGCGACCGCACACAAGCCTTCCGTGGCTGTGACTCCTGCCGCTCGCACCAGGACAACGAGTCCGGGACGGCCCCGGAAACTGCGTGCGGGGGGAAATTTTCCGGACTTCCCGGCCCCCGAACAAACCGCTGCCCGGGGCCGGCGGAGCGTTCTGGGTAAAAGCGAAGGCCCCGGGTCACCGAGGCGATCCGGGGCCGACCATGGATGAGCTCGGCTCACCCGGGCCTTTTTCAGGCGTTGACGCAGGTGTTGCCGAAGGCCGGGTTCAGCAGGCCGATCACGTTGATCGTGTTGCCGCAGAGGTTGATCGGAATGTGGACCGGGACCTGGATGACGTTCCCGGAGATGACGCCCGGGGAACCGGCGGCGACGCCCTCGGCACCGGCGTCGGCCATGGCGGGGGCAGCGGCACCCAGCGCCATCAGAGTTCCGGCGGCGACAGCGGCAACCTTGGTGTACTTCATTTTCATCCCTTTCTCGCGGCGGAGCCCGAGGCGGTCACGTATTTCGTGCCGCACGAGCGTTCCGAAGATCGCTCGCAACTCCGACGCTTTCCTTCATAACGAGGAGTGGGCGGAATCGAAACTCCCTCAAGGAGATTTTCCGGAAATCCACCCGCATGGTGTGATGATCCGACGGCCACCAGTGTCGCGACAGGCACGCGGCACGGGCGGGCCGCCGCGCACTGCCGAAGAACGGCAGCGGACGGGCCCGGGCCGCACGGGGAGGAAGGCCGTCGGCCCGGGCCCTCCGACGTGCGTCGATCAGTTGTTGCCGATGCCGTTGCCGGAGAGGATCGGGATGTCGTCCAGGATGTGCGACAGCGCCTCGTCGCCCTTCGCCTGGGTCGAGTTCTCCGTGCACTGCTGGTTCTGCGGGGAGGACAGCACGTTGACGTCCTGGACCGAGATCGGGATGGCCCCGATGAGCGAACCGAGGTTGGCCTTGAGCGGCAGACCCACGCAGGGCTTGTTGAGCGATCCCTGGACCAGGCCGAACTGCGGGCTCCAGTCGCCGTTCGTCTCGGCGTTGCCGTACGACTGAGTGGCTCCGTTGCCGTTGACCGAAGTGGTGCCGCCGTCGTTGCCGATGGCCATGGCCTGCGTGGCCCCGAGACCGAGGATGGATGCGGCGACGGCACCCGTCGCCAGAACCTTCTTGATCACGATTAACCCTTCTCGTACTCGTTGCCCCGTGGAGGGGAACGGCCTGATCAACTCGCTGCCCGCCGTTTGGTTCTCCGCGTTCACCCGATTGCCCGGCAGCCCCTTCGCCCACCTGGCGAAACGCGGAAATTCTTGCCCGTCCGAGTGGGCGTCCGACCGCACGTACGAGACTTCTGCGGGCCCACCGGAGCCTCCCGCAACCCCTCTCGGACGCCCGCCGGGCCGCAGACCGTGAACCGTCCCGAACCCTCCCGCATTCCATTCGCGGCGGACAAATCACACCAATTGCGACCACATTCAGCGCACAAAACTACGCTCCAGAGGGCCCATTCCCACCAGGGGCACAGGAGGCGGACTCTTCGCCGAACAGGCGGAGACCAAAGGGTAGTTGAGGCAACCATCTTTCGGACAGCGCGTCATTTCGCGCATTCACGAGTAATCCGTACGAGTGATTGAGATCTTTCCGGAACTTTCCGAGTTTCCATCACGGGCCCGCTTCGTTAGGGCTGTTATCCAGCGCGCACGTGGGACGTCTGTCCGCCAAGGTCTCCGGCCCCGGTCGCACAGTGACAACCGCCCAGTCATTCCTCGAGCGGGTCCGGTCATACGGAAAATTTCCAAGGAAGAGCAGGAAATGCGACAGGTTCTGAAGAAAAGCACGTTGCTCATCGCCGCCGCCTCGGGGCTCCTCTCCGTCGCCGGTGGGCAGGCGTTCGCCGATGCCGACGCGTCCGGCGCGGCAGTCGGCTCCCCGGGGGTGGGCTCCGGAAACGTGGCCCAGGTCCCCGTCCACGTCCCGGTCAATCTCTGCGGCAACACGGTGAACGTCATCGCGCTGCTCAACCCGGCGTTCGGCAACACCTGCGCCAACACGAGCACGCCCGACGTCCCGCCGGTCCAGCCCCCGGTCCAGCCGCCGGTCGAGCCGCCGGTGGAACCCCCGGTCGAGCCCCCGGTCCAGCCGCCGGTGGAACCCCCGGTCCAGCCGCCGGTGGAACCCCCGGTCGAGCCCCCGGTCGAGCCGCCGGTCCAGCCGCCGGTGGAACCCCCGGTCGAGCCGCCGGTCCAGCCCCCGGTCCAGCCCCCGGTCGACGTCCCGCCCATCGACGAGCCGCCCGTCGACGAACCGCCGGTCGACACCCCCGTGGCGCCGGCTCCGCCGGAGCTGGCCGAGACCGGTGCGGCCGAGACCGGTCTGGCCGCGGGTACGAGCGCCGCGATGCTGCTCGGCGGGGTGCTGCTGATGCGCCGCGCCCGGGACGCGCGCAACTGAGGTACGTCGGACCGTGCGGCCCGGCCCGGGAGCGAGCGCTTCCCGGCCGGGCCTTCCGCTGTTCCGGGAGCCCAGTCCCGGGAGAGCGTGGTGCGTCGACGCCCGCGCCTCACCCGCGGCTTCCCACCAGTGGCCGTGCCCGCTCGGGGTGGTGACACCCCTTCCGGTATCGCCGTCTGACGGTGCGCCCCGTCAGACGGCGACCCGCTCGAAGATCGCGGCGAGGCCCTGCCCGCCGCCGACGCACATGGTCTCCAGGCCGTAGCGGGCGCCGGTGCGGTGCATCTCCCGGCTGAGGGTGGCCAGGATGCGGGCGCCGGTGGCGCCGACGGGGTGACCGAGGGAGATGCCCGAGCCGTTGACGTTGATCCGTTGCTCGTGGTCCTTCTCGCCGAGGCCCAACTCGTGGGTGCAGGCGAGGACCTGGGCGGCGAACGCCTCGTTGATCTCGATGAGGTCGAGGTCGGCGAGGGTGAGTCCGGCGCGCTCCAGCGCCGTCCGGGTGGCGGGAACCGGACCGATGCCCATGGTGGCGGCGGGAACACCGGCACGCGCGAAGGAGACCAGCCTCACCAGCGGTGTCAGGCCCAGGCGTTCGGCAGTGGCGGCGCTGGTGACGAGGCAGGCGGCGGCCGCGTCGTTCTGGCCGCTGGCGTTGCCGGCGGTGACCGTCGCGCCGGGGTCGGCCTTCCCCAGCACCGGGCGCAGGGAGGCCAGTTGTTCGGCGGTGGTGTCGGGGCGGGGGTGCTCGTCGGCCGTGACGGTCCGCTCACCCTCGCGGGTCCGGACCGTGACGGGGACGATTTCCGCGCCGTAGCGGCCCTCGGCTGCGGCGCGGGCGGCGCGGTGCTGGGAGCGCAGAGCGAGCGCGTCCTGGTCCTCTCGGCTGATTCCGTACGTCCTGCGCAGGTTCTCGGCCGTCTCGATCATGCCGCCGGGGACGGGGTGGTGGAGGCCGCCGGCGGTGGCCCGGCCGCGTGCGAGGGAGTCGTGGAGCTGGAGGCCGGGGCCCTTGATGCCCCAGCGGCCGTCGTGGGTGTAGTAGGGGGCGGCGCTCATGACGTCGACTCCGCCCGCGATCACGACCTCGCTGAAGCCGGCGCGGATCTGCATCGCCGCGTCCAGGACGGCCTGGAGACCCGAGCCGCAGCGCCGGTCGATCTGTGTGCCCGTGACGGTGGCGGGCAGCCCCGCGTCGAGCGCGGCGACCCGGCCGACGGCGGGCGCCTCGGCGCTCGGGTAGGAGTGGCCGAGGACGACTTCGTCGATCCGCTCCGGGTCGATGCCGGTGCGCGCGACCAGTTCGGAGATGACGCGCGCGGCGAGCGCGGCGGGGGTCGACCGCGCGAAGGAGCCGCCGAAACGGCCGATCGGGGTGCGCAGCGGTTCGCAGACGACGACGTCGAGCGGGTCCATCACGGTGGGGCCTCTCTCTGCGGGTACGGAATCACGGCCGGGGCGGCGTACGCGGGTATGGCGGCGGTACGTGCCCGGGGCCTCGCGGTGCGCGGGTACCGGCGGGCGCGCGGCGTCCCTCGGGCGGCGGTCCCGGCGTTCCGTTCCCCACGACCCTCGCACCCGGCGGCCGAGTCGGTCCAATACCGAATGGGCCCTGATTGAGGACGATCGGCGTACTAATCGGTCGTGGCCGGTCGTACGGGCGGTGTGGGCAGCGCCTGCGCGGCCACGGCGAGCACCGCCCGCAGGGCGGCCGAGGGGTTGTCCTCCCGCCAGGCGAGTGCGGTGTGGCGGCGTACGGGCGGGCCCGCGAGGGGGCGGTGGACGAGCCCGTTCTGCTGGATGTGCCCGCAGGAACTGACGGTCAGGGTCACGCCCACCCCGGCCGCGACCAGCGCCATGATCGTGTACGAGTCGGGGGCCTCCTGCACCACGTGCGGGGCGAACCCGTGGGCCGCGCAGGCCTGTTCCATCGCGTCCCGGACGGTGGAGCCCGCGTCGGCCGGGAAGGAGACGAAGGGCTCGTCGGCGAGCGCGCCGAGCGGCACGGCGGGCAGGCCCGCGAGCGGGTGGTCGCAGGGGAGCGCGCAGATGAGTTCCTCCTCGCCGATCACCCGGTGGGCGACGCCCGGCCTGCTCACCGGCAGCCGTACGAACCCGAGGTCGAGCGAGCCGTCGGCGACCCGGGCCAGGGCCACGTTCGCGTAGGTCTGACCGGTCATGACCAGTTCGAGGCCGGGGTGGGCGGCGCGGACGGCCCGGGTGAGCTTCGGCAGGGTCTCGTGGGAGGAAGCCCCCGCGAAGCCGATGGTGACTCTGCCGTACTCGCCCCGCCCGGCCGCCCGGGCGACACCGACGGCGGTGTCCAGTCCGGCCAGGACCCGGCGCACCGGTTCGAGGAAGGACTCCCCCGCACCGGTCAGCCGTACGGAACGGGTACTGCGCTCGAAGAGCTGGACGCCGAGTTCCTTCTCAAGACCGCGGATCTGCCGGCTGAGAGGCGGCTGGGCCATCCGGAGCCGTCGGGCGGCGCGGCCGAAGTGCAGCTCCTCGGCCACTGCGACGAAGCCCCTCAGATGGCGCAGTTCCATGGATTCCCCCGTCCGGAGCGGACCGGCCGGCGGTCGGGTACGGGACGGCCCGGACCACGGTCCGGACCCGAGGGTAACGCCGTGGCCGTGGCGGGCGGCACGCGCGGTAGAGGTCGCCGCGGCCGTGACGGATCCTGCGGAACGCCTGCGGTCGGGCGGATGGCCCCCGGACTACTTCGGCGCCCCGGGCCGCCAGGTGGAGCCGCCGACCGTGCCCTCGGCGGAATCCTTCGGCTCCCGGGGCTCCTTGTCGTCCCGGTGCGCCTTACTCTCCCTGGCGTCCCGCGACTCCTTGTCCCAGGCCGCGTGCAGCCGGGACCTCAGGTCCTCCGGGGGCAGGAAGCGGGACCATCGTTCCGGGTACTCGGAGGGCATGTCGCCGCCCTCGTCGAGGCCGTCCTCGTCGTCGTCGTACACCGCCCAGGCCGAGGGCCGGGTCCGGGCCACGAATTCGGCGGCCTGGGCGGCGCGGGCGAGGTCGTTGGCCTCGCGGGCCTCGGCCGTGGCCAGGGACGGCCACACCCGGTCGATGGCCGCGTTCACCGCGGCGCCGACGAGCACCGCGAAGGCGGAGACGCCGATCCACAGGAGCACGGCGATGGGGGCCGCCAGGGAGCCGTAGATCGTCGGGCCCTCGACGGTGCTGGTCAGGTAGAAGCGCAGGACGAAGCTGCCGATCACCCACATCCCCAGGGCCACCAGGGCCCCTGGGACGTCCTCCATCCACGGCGACCGCACGGGGACGGACACGTGGTAGAGGGTCGTCAGGAAGGCGATGGTCAGCAGGATGACCAGGGGCCAGTACAGGACGGCCAGGACCTCGGTGCCCCAGGGGACCAGGTCGACCACCCGGTCCGGGCCGGCCACCAGCAGCGGCAGCACCACCGCCCCCAGCAGCAGGGCGACGACGTACAGGAGGAAGGCGAGCAGGCGGGTCTTGACGATGCCGCGCTGGCCGTCGAGTCCGTACATGACGGTGATGGTCTCGACGAAGACGTTCACCGCGCGGGAGCCCGACCACAGGGCGATGGCGAAGCCGATGGAGATGACGTCGGGGCGGGCCCCGTTGGTGATGTCGTCCAGGAGCGGCTTGGCGAAGTCGTTGACACCGCGCTCGGACAGGACGGTCTGCGCGGCGTCGAGGATGTTCCGCTCGATGGAGGCGACCGTGGTGGTCGAGGTCCAGTCGTCGACGTACCCGAGGAGGCCGATCAGGCCGAGCAACAGGGGCGGCAAGGACAGCAGGGTGAAGAACGCCGCCTCGGCCGCGAGCCCGAGGATCCGGTACTCCATGCACGAGTTGACGGTGTCCTTGAGCAGATGCCACGCCATCTGCCGCTTGGAGACGTTGCGGTAGAGAACTCGGGCGCGGTGGAGCCGGCTCGATCTCCGCTCGGGTGTTTCATTTGCTGCCTGCACGTCCTTACCGTATCGGCATGGCAGCCACCACCCACACAGTGACCAATCAGGTACCGCCGCTGGTCGGCTACGACGTCTTCGGCGCGGACCGCGCCCTGTCCGAAGCGGTGGAACGACATCTCGCGCCCGGAATCCTGCTCCAGGCACGGCAGGAGCTGAGCACTCTCGGACAGGCGGCCGGATCGGCCCAGGCTCAGGAGTGGGGGGCGCAGGCGAACGAGAATCCACCGAAACTACGCACTCACGACCGATACGGACACCGGATCGACGAGGTCGAATTTCACCCGGCCTGGCACCGGCTGCTGGGCCACGCCGTGTCCGCCGGCCTCACCGACGCCTGGGGCAGGGAGGGCGGCCACGTGCGGCGGGCGGCGGGCTTCCTGGTCTGGACGCAGGCCGAGGCGGGGCACGGCTGCCCGCTGTCGATGACGCACGCGGCGGTGCCCGCGCTCCGTACCGACCCGGCGCTCGCCGCCGTGTGGGAGCCGCTGCTGACCTCGCACGTGTACGAGGAGGGGCTGCGGCCCGCCGCGGAGAAGTCCGGGGTCCTGTTCGGCATGGGGATGACCGAGAAGCAGGGGGGTACGGACGTCCGCTCCAACACGACCGGGGCCGAGCCGCTGGCCGCCGACGGCGAGTACCTGCTCACCGGGCACAAGTGGTTCTGCTCCGCGCCGATGTCGGACGGCTTCCTGGTGCTGGCTCAGGCGCCGGGCGGTCTGACCTGTTTCCTGGTGCCGCGGGTACTGCCGGACGGCACCCGGAACGTGTTCGCGATCCAGCGGCTCAAGGACAAGCTGGGCAACAGGTCCAACGCGTCGAGCGAGGTCGAGTTCGACGGGACGTGGGCCCGCCGGGTCGGCGAGGAGGGCCGGGGGGTGCGCACCATCATCGAGATGGTCGCGGCCACCCGCCTGGACTGCGTCGTCGGTTCCGCCGCGCTGATGCGGCAGGCGGTGGCGCAGGCGATCCACCACAGCACCCGTCGGAGCGCTTTCGGCGGGCTGCTGATCGAGAAGCCGCTGATGCGCAACGTGCTGGCCGACCTCGCGCTGGAGTCGGAGGCGGCGACGGTGCTGGGGATGCGGCTGGCCGCGGCGTACGACGCCGACACCGAGGAGGAACGGGCTTTCCTGCGGCTCGCCGTGCCGGCCGCGAAGTACTGGGTGACCAAGCGGTGCACCGCGGTGGTGGGCGAGGCGCTGGAGTGCCTGGGCGGCAACGGGTACGTCGAGGAGTCCGGCATGCCCCGGCTGCTGCGGGAGGCGCCGCTCAACTCCATCTGGGAGGGCTCCGGCAATGTGCAGGCTCTCGACGTGCTGCGCGCCCTCCAGCGGGAACCGAGGGCGCTGGACGCGCTGCTGCGGGAGGTCGGAAAGGCGCGGGGAGCCGATCACCGGCTGGACGGGGCGATCAAGGACCTGCTGACCGAACTGGCCGATCTGGACGGCGTGGAGGCGCGGGCCCGGCGGATCGTCGAGCGGATGGCACTGGTGCTCCAGGGGTCGCTGCTGGTGCGCTGGGCGCCGCCGGAGGTCGCCGACGCGTTCTGCGCCTCGCGGCTGGGCGGCGACTGGGGATCGGCGTTCGGAACGCTGCCGCACACCCTCGACCTGGCGTCCGTCGTCGCCCGGGCACGGCCGACCGGTCTCTGACGGGTGTGGTGCCGGGCGGCCGGCGGGCCGGGCACAGCGAAGGAGGGTGGTGCTGCGCCGACACGGCACCACCCTCCACGCCGGTGCTGCACCGGGCGGCGCCGGCGTGAAGCCGCACCGAACGGTGTGGACACATTCTCACCCTTCGCCCGAGGCTTGGCCAGAGTTGCAAAGGGTTGCAAGCGGGGCGGGTGTGGGGGACGCGCGGGTCCCCGTCGGCGAGCAGGATGAGTACCTTGGGACCTGGATCGGGGGCCGAGGCACCTTTTGTGGGGGGAAACTCGTGAAACCAGCGATGGAGTCAGGCCCTGCCCGAACCGCCCCGCCGGCTTCCGGGCCGGCACCCGTCGACGCGGTGCACGCGCTGCGCCGGGCCCGCGAGGCACGGCTGTCGGGCCGGCGCGCGGCCGCGCCCCGGGCGGAGATCGATGCCTCCTGGTCCCGGGTGCTGCGCAGCGGGGTGGACCCGGAGCGGGCGCCGGACGGGCCACTGATGGAGGCCGAGGAGATCGAACACCAGCGGCGTGCCACGGCGCTCGGCGCGGTGATGCCGTTGCTGCGCGAGGGGCTGGCGGCCTTCGCGGACGGCACGAGGCAGATCATGGTGGTCAGCGACGCGCAGGGGCGCGTGCTGTGGCGGCAGGGCGACCGTTCCGTGATGCGGCGGGCGGAGGGCATCCTGCTGGAGGAGGGCGCCACGTGGACCGAGCCGGTGAGAGGGACGAACGCGATCGGCACGGCGCTGGTCGCGCGTACCCCCGTTCGGGTGCACTCCGCGGAGCACTTCGTGAACGCCCTGCAGAGCTGGACGTGCGCGGCGGCGCCGGTGCGCGACCCGCGTGACGGGCGCCTGATCGGCATCGTCGACATCAGCGGTCCGGAGTCCACCTTCCACCCGGCGACGCTGGCCCTGGTGGACTCGGTGGCCAAGCTCGCCGAGAGCGAGATACGCAATCGTCATCTGGCGACGATCGAGCGGCTGCGGTCGGTGGCCGCGCCGATTCTCTGCCGGATCGGTGGCCGGGCCCTCGCCGTGGACACCCACGGCCGGCTGGCGGCGGTGGCCGGGATGCCGCCGGTGGACCGGCTGCCGCTGCCCAAGTCGCTCGCCCCTGGCCGGGTGTGGTTCCCGTCGCTGGGGATGTGCCGGGTGGAGCCGCTGCCCGGAGGCTGGCTGGTCCAGGTGCTGGACGGGGCGTCCACGAACGCCTCGGACGGGCCGCCGCGCCGGGTGGTGCTGGACCTGGGGCGGGCCGGGCAGCCGGTGGTGCACGTGGCGGGGCCGGTGGGGACCTGGACGCAGCGGCTCTCGCCCCGGCATGCGGAGATGCTGTACGCACTGGCCCTGCGCAAGGAGGGGTGTACGGCCTCCGAGCTGGCGCGGGACATCTTCGGCGACGGAACCCGCACGGTGACGGTGCGCGCCGAGATCTCCCGGATGCGCCGTCACCTCGCGGAGGTGCTGGCCCACCGCCCGTACCGCTTCCGGGAGGGGGTCGACGTGGAGGTCGTCCACCCGGACGAACCGGCCGATCTGCTGCCGCACTCGACCGCGCCGGTGGTGGTGCGGGCCAGGGCCTCGGCGGGGAGCTCCTGAGGGCGCCGCCGCGGGAGTCCCCGGTGTCGTCCGGGTCCTCGCCGCGTCCGGGGACCCGCCTCCCCGGTCCGGCGGCGGTCGTGGTTCGCTGACGCCCATGAACAGCCCCGATCGCCCCACAGCCCCCATGCCTCCCACCGCTCCCACCGCTCCCATGGTCGACGTGATCACCTGGTCCCTGGAGCAGACCTCCCCCAGCGATCTCGCGTCCGCGAAGGCGCCGGACGACGACGTGCGGATCGTCCGGGCCGAGGTGCCGTCGCCGGAGTTCAGCCGTTTCCTCTATACGGCGGTCGGCGGGGACGTCCGGTGGACGGACCGGCTCGGCCTGACGTACGCGCAGTGGCAGGAGATCGTGGACCGGCCGGGGGCCGAGACGTGGGTGGCGTACGTCGACGGGACGCCGGCCGGGTACGTCGAGCTGGACCCGCAGGCCGACGGCGTCGTGGAGATCATGTACTTCGGGCTCGTCCCGGCCTTCCGGGGGCGCCGGATCGGTGGCCATCTGCTCAGCCGGGGAACCGAGCGCGCCTGGGATCTCGCCGGGCGGTGGCCCGGCCGGCAGGCGACCCGACGGGTATGGGTGCACACCTGCTCGCTGGACGGCCCGCACGCCCTGGCCAACTACGAGCGCCGGGGGTACCGGCTCTTCGACACCACGGTCGGGCCGGAGCCGGAGGTGGCGGCACCCGGGCCGTGGCCGGGGGCGTTCCCGGCCTGAGCGTTCCCGGCCTGAGCGTTCCCGGCATGAGCGTTCCCGGCGTGAGCGGGCCGGGTGGACCGCCGCTGAGCTGGGTGTCCAGCAGCTGAACCCCCGTCTGGCGGATGATCCGCGAGCACCTTTGGGACATAGCGGGACCGATGCGGACCCAACGGAGACGCGCCCGGGTGACGCAATCCACATCGTCTCACTGTGCGAGACGATCTCGTCCGGATGATGGATAGGTATGGACTGTCCAGAGATGCGCGTGACACGCTTCCGTCATGCCTGGAACTGGAATTGCCTTGGTGAGTCGACGCCACGTCGACCTCTGCCGCATGTCCAGCGCCATCTGTCCGGCGGGCTGAGAGTCCCAGCACCGCCGCGCTCCCCCTCCTCTGCAAGCCCCGTCGCACCACCGCGTCCACGCGAGTGCGCAGCTCAGAGCCGCCCGCCCGCAGTCCCGAAGGACGTATTGTCATGGCCGCTACCCCTGAACAGCCTGCGACCACCACGCCTCGCCGCAAGGCCGGACGCCACCGCGGCGAGGGCCAGTGGGCGATGGGGCATTACACCCCCCTCAACGGGAACGAGCAGTTCAAGAAGGACGACGACGCTCTCAACGTGCGGGCACGCATCGAGAACATCTACTCCAAGCGCGGCTTCGACTCGATCGACCCGAACGACCTTCGCGGACGCATGCGTTGGTGGGGCCTCTACACCCAGCGCAAGCCCGGGATCGACGGCGGCAAGACCGCCGTGCTGGAGCCGGAGGAGCTGGACGACCGCTTCTTCATGCTCCGGGTACGCATCGACGGCGGCCGGCTGACCTCCGCCCAGCTGCGGGTGATCGGTGAGATCTCCCAGCAGTACGCCCGCGGCACCGCGGACATCACCGACCGGCAGAACATCCAGCTGCACTGGATCGCCATCGAGGACGTCCCGGCCATCTGGGAGAAGTTGGAGGCCGTCGGGCTCTCCACCACCGAGGCCTGCGGCGACTGCCCCCGCGTGATCATCGGTTCGCCGGTGGCGGGCATCGCGGCGGACGAGATCATCGACGGCACGCCGGCGGTGGACGAGATCCACGAGCGGTACATCGGCAGCAAGGAATTCTCCAACCTGCCGCGGAAGTTCAAGACCGCGATCTCCGGTTCACCGGTACAGGACGTGGTCCACGAGATCAACGACATCGCCTTCGTCGGCGTCGAACACCCCGAGCACGGTGCCGGGTTCGACGTCTGGGTCGGCGGCGGGCTCTCCACCAACCCGCGCTTCGCCGAACGGCTCGGCGCCTGGGTGCCGTTGGACGAGGTGCCCGACGTGTGGGCCGGGGTCGTCGGGATCTTCCGCGACTACGGCTACCGCCGTCTGCGCACCCGCGCCCGGCTGAAGTTCCTGATGGCCGACTGGGGTCCCGCCAAGTTCCGCCAGGTGCTGGAGGACGAGTACCTGAAGCGTCCGCTGCTCGACGGCCCCGCCCCCGCGCAGCCCACCTCCCGCTGGCGCGACCACATCGGCGTGCACCGGCAGAACGACGGCAACTTCTACGTCGGCTTCGCCCCGCGCGTCGGCCGGGTGGACGGTTCGACGCTCACCAAGATCGCGGATCTCGCCGCCGCGCACGGTTCCGACCGGCTGCGCACCACCGTCGAGCAGAAGATGATCGTCCTGGACGTGGCGCCCGACCAGGTGGACTCGCTGGTCGAAGGGCTGGAGGCACTGGACTTCCAGGTGCGGCCCTCGTCCTTCCGACGCGGCACGATGGCCTGCACCGGCATCGAGTTCTGCAAGCTGGCGATCGTCGAGACGAAGGCGCGCGGCGCCTCGCTCATCGACGAACTGGAGCGCCGCCTGCCGGAGTTCGACGAGCCGCTCACCATCAACATCAACGGGTGCCCCAACGCCTGTGCCCGTATCCAGACCGCGGACATCGGTCTCAAGGGGCAGCTGATGCTGGACGGCGAGGGCAACCAGGTCGAGGGCTATCAGGTGCACCTGGGCGGCGCGCTCGGCCTGGAGGCCGGCTTCGGCCGCAAGGTCCGTGGCCTGAAGGTCACTTCGGCCGAGTTGCCGGACTACGTCGAGCGGGTACTGGGCCGCTACCAGGAGGAGCGCGAAGAGGGCGAGCGCTTCGCCACCTGGGCGGCGCGGGCCACCGCGGAGTCGCTGTCATGAGCGAGCGAGCCGCGCCGTTCTACTGCCCCTACTGCGGCGACGAGGATCTGCGCCCGCACGAGACCGGGCACGGCGCCTGGGAATGTGCGTCCTGCAACCGTGCGTTCCAGCTGAAGTTCCTGGGCTTGCTGACCCAGGGACTGCTGCGCAACGACGTTGAGGGGAAGCGGACATGACGGACACGCTGCGGGCCGACGGGCTCACCGACGCCGAGCTGGAGGAACTGGCCGAGCGGGCGGGCCGGGAACTGGAGGACGCCTCGGCGCTCGACATTCTGACCTGGGCGGCGGACACCTTCGGCGAGCGGTTCTGCGTCACCTCCTCGATGGAGGACGCGGTGGTGGCCCACCTCGCGTCCCGGGCCAGGCCCGGCGTGGACGTGGTCTTCCTCGACACCGGCTACCACTTCCCCGAGACCATCGGGACGCGGGACGCGGTGGAAGCGGTGATGGACGTGAAGGTCATCACCCTGACGCCTCGCCGGTCGGTGGCCGAGCAGGACGCCGAGCACGGACCAAAACTGCACGATCGCGACCCCGACCTGTGCTGCGCGCTGCGCAAGGTGAAGCCGCTCGAAGAGGGGCTGACCGCGTACGGCGCCTGGGCGACCGGGCTGCGGCGCGACGAGTCCCCGACCCGGGCCAACACCCCGGTGGTCGGCTGGGACGCCAAGCGCCGCAAGGTGAAGGTGTCGCCGATCGCCCGCTGGACGCAGGACGACGTGGACGCCTACGTGCTGGAACACGGGGTGCTCACCAACCCGTTGCTGATGGACGGTTACACCTCCGTCGGCTGCGCGCCCTGCACCCGCCGGGTGCTGGAGGGCGAGGACGCGCGCGCCGGCCGCTGGGCGGGGCGGGGCAAGACCGAGTGCGGACTGCACGGCTGATGACGACTGATCAGGAGATATCGATGAGCGTGACGGGGACGGGAGCCACCGTCTGGCTGACCGGTCTGCCGAGCGCGGGCAAGACCACCATCGCGTACGAACTCGCGGGCCGCCTGAAGAGCGACGGCCACCGGGTGGAGGTCCTCGACGGGGACGAGATCCGGGAGTTCCTCTCCGCGGGCCTCGGCTTCTCCCGCGAGGACCGCCACACGAACGTGCAGCGGATCGGCTTCGTCGCCGAACTGCTCGCGGCGAACGGCGTGAAGGTGCTGGTTCCGGTGATCGCTCCGTACGCGGACAGCCGTGACGCGGTCCGTAAGCGGCACCACTCCGAAGGCACCCCTTTCCTGGAGGTGCACGTGGCCACGCCCGTCGAGGTGTGCTCCGTACGTGACGTGAAGGGGCTGTACGCCAAGCAGGCAGCGGGCGAGATCAGCGGCCTCACCGGGGTCGACGACCCCTACGAGGCACCCGAATCACCCGACCTGCGCATCGAGTCGCACCAGCAGACCGTGCAGGAGTCCGCAACCGCGCTCCACGCGCTGCTCACCGAGAGGGGCCTGGCGTGACGTCCGTCGCCACCGTGCCGGAAGGCACCGTCAACCCGTACGCGCTCAGCCACCTGGACTCGCTGGAGTCGGAGGCGGTGCACATCTTCCGTGAGGTGGCGGGGGAGTTCGAGCGGCCGGTGATCCTCTTCTCCGGCGGCAAGGACTCCATCGTGATGCTCCACCTCGCGCTGAAGGCCTTCGCCCCCGCACCGATCCCCTTCACGCTCCTGCACGTCGACACCGGACACAACTTCCCCGAGGTCCTCGACTACCGCGACCGCACCGTCGCCGCCCACGGACTGCGCCTGCACATCGCCTCCGTCCAGGACTACATCGACGCCGGCACCCTGCGCGAACGCCCCGACGGCACCCGCAACCCCCTCCAGACCGTCCCCCTCACCGAAGCCATCCAGCACCACCGCTTCGACGCCGTCTTCGGCGGCGGACGCCGCGACGAGGAGAAGGCCCGCGCCAAAGAACGCGTCTTCTCCCTCCGCGACGAGTTCTCCCAGTGGGACCCCCGCCGCCAGCGCCCCGAACTCTGGCAGCTCTACAACGGCCGCCACGCCCCCGGCGAACACGTCCGCGTCTTCCCGATCTCCAACTGGACCGAACTCGACGTCTGGCAGTACATCCAGCGCGAACACATCCAGCTCCCCGAGATCTACTTCGCCCACCACCGCGAGGTCTTCGACCGCGGCGGCATGTGGCTCACCGCCGGCGACTGGGGCGGCCCCAAGGACACCGAACCCACCCAGACCCGCCTCGTGCGCTACCGCACGGTCGGCGACATGTCCTGCACCGGAGCCGTCGACTCCGACGCCACCACCCTCGACGCCGTCATCACCGAGATCGCCGCCTCCCGCCTCACCGAACGCGGCGCCACCCGCGCCGACGACAAGATGAGCGAAGCCGCGATGGAAGACCGCAAGCGCGAGGGGTACTTCTAAATGACCACCACCACACAGCCGTTGAACGAAACACTGGCCGAGACCACACTGCTGCGCTTCGCCACCGCCGGCTCCGTCGACGACGGCAAGTCCACCCTCGTCGGCCGCCTGCTCCACGACTCCAAGTCGGTCCTCACCGACCAGCTGGAAGCCGTCGAGCACGCCTCCCGCAACCGCGGCCAGGACACCCCCGACCTCGCGCTCCTCACCGACGGCCTGCGCGCCGAGCGCGAGCAGGGCATCACCATCGACGTCGCCTACCGCTACTTCGCCACCCCCCGGCGCCGGTTCATCCTCGCCGACACCCCCGGCCACGTGCAGTACACCCGCAACATGGTCACCGGCGCCTCCACCGCCGAACTCGCCGTCGTCCTCGTCGACGCCCGCAACGGCGTCGTCGAACAGACCCGCCGCCACGCCGCCGTCGCCGCCCTCCTGCGCGTCCCCCACGTCGTCCTCGCCGTCAACAAGATGGACCTCGTCGACTACCAGGAGCCGGTGTTCGCCGCGATAGCCAAGGAGTTCACCGCGTACGCGGCCTCCCTCGGCGTCCCGGAGATCACCGCGATCCCCATCTCCGCACTGGCCGGGGACAACGTCGTGGACCCGTCCGCGCACATGGACTGGTACGGCGGCCCGACGGTCCTGGAGCACCTGGAGACCGTCCCGGTCAGCCACGACCTCACGGCGTGCCCGGCGCGCTTCCCGGTGCAGTACGTGATCCGGCCGCAGACCGCGGAGCACCCGGACTACCGGGGCTACGCGGGCCAGATCGCCTCCGGTGTGCTGCGGGTCGGCGAGCCCGTCACCGTACTGCCCTCGGGTCGTACGACGACGGTCGCGGGCATCGACGCGCTGGGCGAGAGCGTGGACGCCGCGTGGGCCCCGCAGTCGGTGACCGTACGGCTCACGGACGACGTGGACGTCTCGCGCGGCGACCTGATCGCGCCGAGCGGCAGCCTCCCGGCCTCGACGCAGGACGTCGAGGCGACCGTCTGCCACGTCGCCGACCAGCCGCTCTCGGTCGGCCAGCGGGTGCTGCTGAAGCACACCACCCGCACGGTCAAGGCGATCGTGAAGGACATCCCCTCGCGGCTGACCCTCGACGACCTCTCCCAGCACCCCGCCCCGGGGCAGCTGGTCGCCAACGACATCGGGCGGGTGGTGGTCCGTACCGCCGAACCGCTCGCGCTCGACGCGTACGCCGACTCCCGGCGTACCGGCTCGTTCCTGTTGATCGACCCCGCGGACGGTACGACCCTCTCGGCCGGCATGGCGGGCGCCTCGTTCGCCGCTGCCGTCCGGGGCGGGTCCGCACCCGAAGCGGCCGAAGACGACGCCGAATGGGACTTCTGATGAGAACCGACTTCTTCTCCTCCTTCGCGAAAGAGGGCGGCCGGGTGGGCAGCGGTGCCCTCGGCAGCGGCCAGGGCGGAGTGGCGCGATGTGCGTGATGACGTACGCGCACTGCCTGCGCGCCCTCCCGCACCACCCGCACCGCCCGTACAGACGAAGACCTGCCGACCGCCCGGCCGCGTCCCCGGAGACCCGAGGGACGTAGAGCCCGGCCAACGAGAGGAACACCTCCCGTGCCAGCCACCCGTACCACCGTCCGCCGCAGCCTGCTCGCTGCCGCCGCACTGCCGCTGCTCGCCGTGGTTCTCACCGCCTGCGGCTACGGCTCCGAGTCGACCGACGACGACTCGAAGAAGACGGACGCCGCCGCCACCGCCGGGGCGGAGAAGCTCTCCGCGGACACCGTGAGCATCGGGTACTTCCCGAACCTCACGCACGCCACCGCCCTGGTCGGAGTCCAGGAGGGCACCTTCCAGAAGGAGCTCGGCGGTACGAAGGTCAAGACGTCGACCTTCAACGCCGGCCCGTCCGAGATCGAGGCGCTCAACGCGGGTTCGATCGACATCGGCTTCATCGGCCCCTCGCCGTCCATCAACGGCTTCACCAAGTCCCAGGGCAAGGGCCTGCGGATCATCGGTGGTTCGGCCTCCGGCGGCGTGAAGCTCGTCGTGAACCCGGACAAGATCAAGACCGTGGCGGACCTCAAGGGCAAGAAGATCGCCACCCCGCAGCTCGGCAACACGCAGGACGTGGCCTTCCTCAACTGGATATCCGAGCAGGGCTGGAAGGTCGACGCGCAGAGCGGCAAGGGCGACGTCTCCGTCGTCCGCTCGGACAACAAGGTGACCCCGGACGCCTACAAGGCCGGTTCCCTGGACGGCGCCTGGGTTCCCGAGCCGACCGCGTCCAAGCTGGTCGCCGAGGGCGCCAAGGTACTGCTGGACGAGACGACCCTGTGGCCGGACAACAAGTTCGTCATCACCAACATCATCGTGTCGCAGAAGTTCCTCACCGAGCACCCCGACGTGGTCGAGGCGGTCCTGCGCGGTTCGGTGAAGACGAACAAGTGGATCAACGAGAACCCGGACCTGGCCAAGGCGTCCGCCAACAAGGCGCTGGAGACCCTGAGCGGCAAGGCGCTCGCTCCCGAGATCCTCGACCCGGCCTGGAAGTCGATCCTGGTCACCAATGACCCGCTGGCCGCCACCCTGAACGCGGAGGCGGACCACGCGGTCAAGGCCGGTCTGCTGGAGAAGCCCAACCTCGACGGCATCTACGACCTGAACCTGCTCAACAAGGTCCTGAAGGCCGAGGGCGAGCCCGCGGTCGACGACGCCGGTCTCGGCGTCAAGTAACCCGTCCGCCCATCCCCACCAGGCTTCCCAGGAGGTGACGACCATGGCGACCAGTACCCTCACCAAGGCCGAGGACCGCGCGTCGGTCGAGCACGCCGCTCGTATCAGCCACGTATCGAAGTCCTTCGCCGGACCCACCGGTCAGCAGCTCGTCCTGGACGACATCACGCTCGATGTCGCTCCCGGCGAGTTCGTCACCCTCCTGGGAGCCTCCGGGTGCGGCAAGTCGACGCTGCTCAACCTGGTGGCCGGACTCGACCGCCCGTCCGCGGGGTCCATCGAGACCCCCGGCGGGCGGCCGGCCCTGATGTTCCAGGAGCACGCCCTCTTCCCGTGGCTGACCGCGGGCAAGAACATCGAACTCGCCCTGCGGCTCCGCGGGGTGTCCAAGGCCGAGCGCCGCCCCGAGGCGGAGCGGCTGCTCGAACTCGTACGCCTGGACGGGGCGTACGGCAAGCGGGTGCACGAGCTCTCCGGCGGTATGCGCCAGCGGGTCGCGATGGCCCGCGCACTCGCCCAGGACAGCCAACTGCTGCTCATGGACGAGCCGTTCGCCGCACTCGACGCGATCACCCGCGACGTGCTGCACGACGAACTCACCCGGATCTGGCGGGAGACCAACGCCTCGGTCCTCTTCGTCACCCACAACGTGCGCGAGGCGGTGCGCCTCGCCCAGCGGGTCGTGCTGCTGTCGTCCCGGCCGGGACGGATCGCCCGCGAGTGGACGGTCGGCATCGAACACCCGCGCCGCATCGAGGACTCCGCCGTCGCGGAGCTGTCCGTCGAGATCACCGAAGAACTGCGTGGGGAGATCCGCCGCCATGGCCAGCACTGACATCAAGTCCGCCGAGGACAGGGCGGGCACGGACGGCCCCGCGAAGCGGGACGACCTCGCGGGCCTGGAGGCCGGGCTCGACGCGCTGGACGCCGTCCAGTCGCACCGCACCCCGGTGCGGGAGGTCGTCGTCCAGAAGGTGCTGCCGCCGGTCCTGGCGGTGGTCCTGGTCGTCCTGGTCTGGCAGGTGCTCGTCTGGGCGAAGGTCACCGACGACTACAAACTCCCGCCGCCCGCCGCCGTCTGGGACAGCGCGCAGGACATGTGGGCCAAGGGCACGCTGCTGGAAGTCATCTGGACCAGTGTCTCGCGCGGTCTGTTCGGCTTCGTCCTCGCGGTCGTCATCGGGACGCCGCTCGGTCTGCTGGTCGCCCGGGTGCGGTTCGTCCGGGCTGCGATCGGGCCGATCCTGTCCGGCCTCCAGTCGCTGCCCTCGGTGGCCTGGGTCGCCCCGGCCGTCATCTGGCTCGGGCTCCAGGACTCGATGATGTACGCGGTGATCCTGCTCGGCGCCGTCCCGTCGATCGCCAACGGCCTGGTCTCCGGCGTCGACCAGGTCCCGCCGCTCTTCCTCCGGGCGGGCCGCACCATCGGCGCGACCGGGCTGCGCGGCACCTGGCACATCGTGCTGCCGGCTGCGCTGCCGGGCTACCTCGCGGGGCTGAAGCAGGGCTGGGCCTTCTCCTGGCGTTCGCTGATGGCCGCCGAGATCATCGCCTCCTCCCCCGATCTCGGCCTGGGACTCGGGCAGTTGCTGGAGAACGGCCGCAACAACTTCGACATGCCCGGCATCTTCCTGTCGATCCTGCTCATCCTGTTCGTCGGCGTCGCGATCGACCTGCTGATCTTCAGTCCGCTGGAGCGGTGGGTACTGCGCAGCCGAGGTCTTCTCGTCAAGAACTGAGCCACGTCCATGCACGCACCCGTCCTTCTCGTCATCGCCCACGGCAGCCGCGATCCGCGGCACGCGGCGACCGTCCACGCGCTCACCGCGCGGGCACGGTCGCTGCGGCCGGGGCTCCGCGTGGAGACGGCCTTCCTCGACTTCAACGCCCCGTCCGTGCCCCGGGTACTGGAACGCCTGCACCCCCGGGGCGCATCGGGTGCGGAAGAGGTCGTCGCGCTGCCGTTGCTGCTCACCCGAGCCTTCCACGCCAAGACCGACATCCCGTCGGTGCTGCGCGAGGCCCGGGCCCGGCTGCCCCGGCTACGCGTTCGGCAGGCAGGCGTCCTCGGCCCGTCCCCGCTGCTCCTGACCGCTCTGGAACAGCGGTTGCGCGAGGCCGGGGTCACCGCCGCCGACAGACGCTCGACGGGGCTGGTTCTGGCCTCGGCGGGCACCACGGACCCGGAGGCGATCGCAGTGATCGCTGAAATCGCGCGGGAGCTGCGGCACACCGGTTGGTGCGCCGTGCGGCCTGCGTTCGCCTCCGCCAATACTCCCGGCGGGTTCCCGCGCACCGCGGACGCGGTGCGGGGGCTGCGCGCCGACGGGGTGGAACGGGTGGCGGTCGCGCCGTACGTCGTCGCGCCCGGCCGGCTCCCGGACCGGATCGTCGCGGGTGCGGCCGAGGCCGGCGCGGACGTGCTCTCCGAGGTGCTCGGGGCTTCCCCGGCGCTGGCCCGGCTGCTGCTGGCGCGGTACGACGAGGCGCGGGCGGACCGCGCGCTCCCCCTGTCGGCCTGAACGCGCTCCTGGAGGCCGGTACTGAGTCGCCCCCTGCCGTTCGTCCGCATCCTGGACCGATAGGGTCCACGGGTCGAACGTATGGATGTAAGGAGCAGTCATCGTGACCACGGCCCCCCTCGTCTTCCCCGCCGGCACCTCCCACCAGGGGCCCGTACCGGTGATCCAGGCCGACGAGGTCGCCGTGGTGCGTGACGGCAGAGCGATCCTGGACGCCGTCTCGCTCACCGTCCGGGAGGGGGAGCACTGGGCGCTCCTGGGTGCCAACGGCGCCGGGAAGAGCACCCTGCTGGGGCTGCTCGGGGCGGTATCCCACCCTACGCGGGGCACGGTGCGGGTGCTCGGCAGGACGCTGGGCCGGGTGGATCTGCGGGAGTTGCGGACCCTGCTCGGCCACGTCAACCCCCGCCACCCGCTCCAGTCCGCACTGACGGTGCGCCAGGTCACGCTGACGGGTCTCACCAACTCGGTCGAACCGCTGCCGCGTTGGACGCCGACGGCCGACGAGCGGGCGCGGGCGGACGAACTGCTGGCGATGCTCGGGATGGCCGGCAAGGAAGCGTCCCGCTGGCCGGCGCTCTCCCAGGGCGAGCGGGGCAGGACCCTGATCGCCCGGAGCCTGATGCCGAGCCCTCGGCTGCTGCTCCTGGACGAGCCGGCCACCGGCCTGGATCTGGCGGCCCGGGAGCAGTTGCTGGACAGCCTGGACGCCCTGCGCGAGGAGCATCCGGAGCTGGCGACGGTACTGGTCACCCACCATCTGGAGGAGCTGCCCGCCTCCACCACGCATGCGATGCTGCTGCGCGGCGGGCGGTGCGTGGCGTCGGGTCCCGCCGACGAGGTGCTGACCACCGACCGGGTCAGCGACTGCTTCGGCCATCCGGTGCGCATCACGCGTACGGAGGGCCGCTGGACCGCACGGGCGCAGCGGGCGCAGCGGGTGACGCGCCGCTGAGCCGGGTATGTCCGGGGTCTGCCGGGGGCTGCCCGGCGGATCGTGCCGAACCCGCTCCAGCCGGCCTTCGCGAGGGGGCGTCGAGACACCGCGGATCGGGTGCTCCGCGAGGGGTGCCCGAATATCGGAGGGCCCCCTGCGGGAGCGGCTCGGTAAGGTCGGGCCGTGCACCCTGACGAGAGCGGCCCTGCCGATCCGGCAGCTGTTCTGAACTGGCGGGACGGCCGCACGCTGCGCTGGACCGATCAGCCCGACGAGGTCGATGCCGCGTTCGACCGGGGCGAGCCGCTCGTCGGGGTGGCCGTTGTCGCTCTCGCCCTCAACCACACTGACGCGGATTCGGTTCTGCCCCGCATCGGCCGGGCATTGGAGTCGGGGGACCCGGAGGTCCGCCGCCAGGGTGTCATCGCTCTGGCCCACGTCGCCCGTCTGCATCGGACGGTTGATCGACGATGTCTCGATCTCCTGCGCGGCTGCCCGCGTGGCAACGAAGCCGATGACGACCTGTGGTCCTTCGTCGCCCACCGGCGGCTGCCGTGGTGGCTGTGGCTGCACCACTTCAGGGAGCGGTCGACCTGGCTGTTGCGCGACGGATGGCGGGGCTGACACTCCGGTGGCCCGCGGCGGGAACCGGTACGACCGCCGCTGGTCTCGGTGAGGTGTGGGTTCTTCGAGATCCGGCGGTGCCCGCGAGCCACGGCGTGACTGCTGTCCGGTGGAACGCATGCGTTCCACCGGACAGCAGTCACGCCGGACGCCGTTGCGGTACTACGACTCGTCGAACGGGTCGGCGACGAACGGAGTGGCCTGGTGGAAGTAGAGCCGCCATCCCCCGTCGCCCAGCCGCCACAGGGAACTCCGGTGCGCGCGGCTGCCCTTGTGCTCGGTGTCGAAGGTCAGCTGGACGAGGCCGGGGCAGAGCTCGACGCCTTCCATCCGGGACGCCGTCAGCGGGCCGGGGCGGGTGGTCGCCTCGGCGGTGAGTTCCGCGACGATCGTGTCGCGGTCCCAGAGCCGGCCGCTGGTTCCGATCTCCCGGAAATCGGGGTGCAGCATCGTCGCGAGGAGCGGCGCGGAACCGCGTACCTCGGGGTCGAGCAGGCGCAGCTCGTTCTCGATCACCTCGGCCACGGAGTCCGGGAGTTCAGTCACGGGTGAGCTCCACGAGCTTGGCGACGGTGTTCCAGTTGCGGCTGGTGGCCACGAGACCCTTGGTGACGGCCGGCTTGGCGAGGGCGACGGCGAGGGTGGAGCGCGCGAGGCCGTCCGGGGCGTAGAGGTAGAGGGCGCGGTCGCCGAGCCGGAACTCCTCCGGCAGGTGCGCGGCGGGGTCCACCGGGGAGAACCGGTCCTCGGTGACCGGCCGGTCGTAGAAGGTGACGTGCAGTTGCTTGCCTTCGAGCTCGGCCGCCGGGAAGGGGCATGCGTCGGCGAGGGCCCGGAGGTAGGCGGCCGGGCGGACGAGGCAGTCGACGGCGAAACCGAAGTGCTTCTCGACCGCCCGCTCGATCCCGGTCGCGACCTCGTTCTCGTCGTCGCTCGCCGCGGTGAGGATCGCGTTGCCGCTCTGCAGGTACGTGGTCACGCCGCTGTGACCCAGTTCCGTGAGGAGCGTGCGCAGTTCCGGCATGGGCACCCTGCGGTGGCCCCCGACGTTGATGCCGCGCAGCAGGAGTGCGTACGTCGTCGTCATGCGCCCACCTTAAGGGGCGGTGGCACCCACACCGGCGCGTGTCCGTTCCCATGAGCCCCCGGGGTGGTCGCGCGGTGGGAGGGCCGCGCGATCCGGCGCCGCCGGGGGGGCCGCTCGCGGTGGGCGTCGGCGTACTCGTCAGGCGGGCTCAGCTGGTCCCGGGGTCCTGGCGGGCGTCCGCACCGGTCCGCCGGGGCCCGCGCCTCCTGGGCCGTGTATCGAAAGGCCCGCATGTCCGTCGACGGCGGCGACTCCGCCCCCGCCCGGCGGCCCCGGAGCCCGGACGGGTGAGCCGGGACGGACGGGATCCACATCTCTCGGACGCCCGGACCCCTCGGGGGGTGGTCACGCCGGCCCCGGCGGCAGGCGGCCTCCCCGGGGCCGGCGCGCACGTGCCGGGGCCGCCGGTCGGAGGGATGATCGGTCGCGGACACCGGAGCGCGATCGACGGGTTCTCCGGGGCGGCCGAGTGACAGGAGTTCCCGTGAAGATCGCAGTGGCCGGCGGTACCGGAACCGTCGGGCGGCATGTGGTCGACGTCGTCCGCGAGCGGGGTCACGAGGCCGTGGTGCTGTCCCGTTCGAACGGTGTCGATCTGGTCTCCGGATCCGGAGCGGCCGGGGCGCTCCAGGGGGTCGCGGCGGTCGTGGACGTGACGTCCCGACAGACGATGTCCGCCAAGGCGTCCGTGGAGTTCTTCACCTCGGTGACCCGGCGGTTGCTCGCCGCCGGGCAGGAGGCCGGAGTGGGGCACCACGTCGCGCTGTCGATCGTCGGCGTCGACCGCGCCCCGCACGGCTACTACGCCGGCAAGGTGGCCCAGGAGCGGCTGGTCGAGAGCGGCGCCGTGCCGTGGACGATCCTGAGGGCGACGCAGTTCCACGAGTTCGCGGGCCAGCTCTACGGACGGACCAAGCGAGGCCCTGTGGTGGCCGTGCCGAGGATGAAGTCCGAACCGGTCGCCGCCCGCGAGGTGGCGGAGCGCTTGGTGGAGCTGGCCACCGGCGCCCCGGCGGGCCGGGTCCCCGATCTGGGCGGCCCGCGCGTCGAGTCGATGGCGGCGATGGTCAGGGCTTACGCGCACCACACCGGCGAGAAAAGCCTGATCGTGGAGGTGCCCCTGCCCGGCGGAACGGGCCGGGCCATGCGGGACGGGAGCCTGCTCACGCAAGCACCCGCCGACCACGGGACGCTCACCTACGCGACGTGGCTCTGGCTCCGGCGACCCACGGTGTGAGGAGTCACGACGCGCGTCGGCCGGGTCAGCGCTGATAGCGGGCGAGGACCCGGTTGCCGTCGTCCACCAGGCGCTTCCTCAGTTCGTCCAGGCCGATCGCGCCGCTGTAGTACTCCTGCAGCGCGGGGGTGGCCACCTTGTCCTTCCACTCCGGGTAGCCGCGTACGGACTGGGCGGGGGCCGGGCGGAGCCGCTGGGCGAGTGCGGTGCCGGTGGCCCAGCCCTTGTCTTCGGTGTGCAGCGCGGGGTCGGCGAGGGCCTCGGTGCCGGTGGGCAGCATCCAGTCGCCCTTGGCGAGGCGGACCATGTTGGGCGGGTCGAGCAGGAAGTCGATGAACTCCACCGCCTCCTTCTTGTGCGGGCTGTCCTCGGCGACGGAGAGGGTCTGCGGGCTCACGCCCTGGGCCGTGCCGTCGCTGCCGGCGGGCGCGGGCAGCACGCTCCACTCGAAGCCCTCGGGAGCCTGCTCGACGACCTGCTGCCGGTAGGCGAAGCCGAGCGGCACCATGGCGTACTTCCCGCCGAAGAACCCTGGCAGGGTGTCGGAACCGCCCATGCCGAGGGCGGTGCGGGCCGCGCTGTGGTCGACGGTGACCTGGTCGTGGATGGTCCTGGGCACCACCGAGTCGCCGTCGTCGAAGCGGAGGTCCACCTTGCCGTCCTCGCCCCGGTGGAAGAGCTGGCCCCCGGCCGAGAGCCCGAGGTTGAGGGTGACCGAGACGGGTTCCTTGAGCGGCCAGGCGACTCCGTACCGCCCCTTGCCGGTGAGTTCCTTGGTGACCTGGCGGAACTCCTCCCAGCTCCACGGCCGGTCGGCGGTGGGGATGCGGACGCCCGAGGCCTTGAGGATCTTCGTGTTGGCGATGAGGACCTTGGGTTCCTGGAGGAACGGGACGCCGTAGACACCGCCGTCGAAGGTGGCGGTGGACCAGGATGCCTCGGGGATGTCCTCGGTGAGCCGCTCGGGAAGGAGGGTACGGAGATCGGCGAGGTAGCCGCCGTACGCGAAGTCGGCGAGGTCGTCGGAGGCGTCGTGGATGATGTCGGGCGCCTCGTCCCCCTCGAACGAGGTGAGCAGCTGGTCGTGGACGCTGTCCCAGCTGCCCTGGACGTACTCCACCTGAACGTCCGGGTGGGCGGCGTTCCACTCGGCGACGAGTTCCTTGTTGGCGTCGACGGACTCCGTCTGCCAGGCCAGTGACTGGAAGCGCAGGTGCACGGGCCCGTCGGCGTCCCTGCCGTCGCTCCCGCCGCCCGAGCATCCGGCGAGCAGGAGGGTGAGCGCGGTCGCTGCCGAGGCCGCCGCCCTGGTGAGTGCGCGCATCAGCTCTTCACCGCCCCGGCCAGCATGCCGCCGGTGATCCGGCGCTGGATGAAGGCGAAGAGGAGAAGTGAGGGCAGGGTGGCGAGGAACGCGGCTGCGGCGAGCGGACCGAGGTCGGCCGCGCCCTCGGCGCCGATGAAGTGGGTGAGGACGACCGGCAAGGTCTGCTTCTCCGGGGTCTTGAGCAGGACGAGGGCGAAGAAGAACTCGTTCCACGCGGTGATGAAGGCGAAGAGGGCGGTGGCGACGATCCCGGGGGCCAGCAGAGGGGCGGTGACCGAGACGAGGGTGCGCAGTCGTCCGGCGCCGTCGACGGAGGCCGCTTCCTCCAGTTCGGCGGGCACGGCCCGGACGTAGCCGACGAGCATCCAGAGCGCGAAGGGCAGCGACCAGACGACGTAGACCATGATCAGGCCCGCCAGGGAGTTGATCAGGTGCAGGTTCTTCAGGATGAGGAAGAGCGGGATGATCAGCAGGACGAAGGGGAACGCCTGGCTGACCACGACCCAGCCGGTGGCGGCGGCCGAGAGCTTGCCCCGGTGGCGGGCCATCACGTAGGCCATCGGGGTGGCGATCAGGACGCAGATCACTCCGGCGCTGACGGCGGCGAGCAGGGAGTTCCCGGCTGCCTGGAGCAGTGGCTGTTCGTCGAACGCCTGCCGGAAGTTGTCCAGGGTGGGGTGCTGGGGAATCCAGGTGGGGTGGAGCGAGCCCAGTTCGCGGGCGGGTTTGAAGGCGGTGGAGATCAGCCAGAGGAACGGGAACGCCAGGAAGACGAGGTACCCGGTGAGCGCGAGGTACTGCCCCGCGCGGGTGGCGCGTCCGGTGCGCATGCTCACTTGTCGTCGCCTCCCCGGAGCCGGCCGGCGAGGTACACGGCGAGGATCACGGAGATCACCGCGACCATCACACAGCCCATCGCCGCCGCGTAGCCGAACTGTCCGTACCGGAAGGCCTCTTCGTACGCGAAGAGCATCGGCAGCCGGGTCCGTCCGCCGGGTCCGCCGCTGGTCAGGACGTAGACCAGGGCGAAGGAGTTGAAGTTCCAGATGAAGTTGAGCGCCGTGATGGAGAGCGCGACAGGTTTGAGCGCGGGCCAGGTGACGGTGCGGAAGCGGCGCCAGGCCCCGGCGCCGTCGAGGGCGGCGGCCTCGTGGAGTTCGTGCGGGGTGTTCTGGAGTCCGGCCAGCAGCGCGACGGTGGACTGGGGCATCCCGGCCCAGATCCCGACGACGATCACGGCGGGCAGCGCGGTGCCGAAGCCGGTGAGCCAGTCGCGGCCGTCGCCGAGCCCGAGGTCGCGGATGGTCTCGTTGAGGATGCCCGCGTCCGGGTTGTAGACCAGCCGCCACATGATGCCGACGACGACCTCGGGCATCGCCCAGGGGATGATCGCCAGCGCGCGGGCCAGCCAGCGCATCCGCAGGTTCTCGTTGAGCAGCAGCGCGAGTCCGAGGGCGAGCAGGAACTGGGGGACGGTGACGCCCACGGCCCAGAGCAGACCGATCCGGAAGGAGTCCCAGAAGAGGGTGTCGTGCAGCAGGTCCTGGAAGTTCAGCGCGCCGATCCACTGGGTGGAGCGGGTGCGGCCGGACTGCGCGTCGGTGAAGGCGAGCCCGATGCCGTAGAGCAGCGGTCCCACGCTGAGGACGAGGATCGGGATGAGTGCGGGCAGCACCAGGAACCAGGTGGCCCGGTCCCGGGCGGCCCGCTCGCCGCCGCGTCCGTCGTCCTTGCGGCGCTGTCCCGGCCACCGTCCGGCCGTCCGGCCGCCCGGCCGCTCCGTCACGGCCGGAGTCGCCAATGTCACTGCTTGACCTCTTCGTCGCATCTGATCGGCTTTCTGCCGCTCTGGCCGTTCACCCGGCCCCCGTCATGGTCCTGACGGGCCGACCGTTCGTCAAGGTGGCCTGCGTGAATGCGAAAATCAGGCCATGAAAGAAGAGCGAGCGCGCGAGGTACTGACCGCTGCCGGACTGGCCGGAAATGGCGTTCCCGGCTCCGCCTCCGGGGCGGAACTCCTGGCGCTGGGCGAGAATGCGGCTTTCGCCGTGGGCGGTCTGGTGGTCAAGGTCGGCCGCGACGCGACGCACCATCCGGAGCTGCGCGAACGCGCCGAACGCGAGGTCGCCGTGGCCGGCTGGCTCGCGGACGCCGGGATTCCCGCCGTACGGGCCGCCGAGTCCGCGCCCCGCATCGTGGAGGGCCACCCGGTGACCCTCTGGCACCGGCTTCCGGACGCCGTACGGCCACCCGAACCGCGCGATCTGGCCCCTTTGTTGACCTTGGTCCACGCGCTGCCGGGGCCGGAAGGCTTCACCCTGCCCCGCCGCGAACTGCTCGGCGGCGTCGAGCGCTGGCTCCACCTCGCGGGCGACGCCGTCGACCCGGCGGACGCCGACTACCTGCGCGAACGCCGTGACGGCTTCGCGGCTGCCGCCGCCGCCCTCGTACCCCACCTGCCGCCGGGCCCGGTGCACGGCGACGCACTGCCGCGCAACGTCCATGTCGGACCGGACGGCCCCGTCCTGGTCGACCTGGAGACCTTCTCCTTCGACCTGCGCGAGCACGACCTCGTGGTGCTCGCCCTGTCCCGGGACCGGTACGGGCTGCCCGCCGGGGCGTACGACGGGTTCACCGCCGCCTACGGCTGGGACGTACGGGAGTGGGACGGCTGTGCCGTGCTGCGCGGGGCCCGGGAGACGGCCAGTTGCGCCTGGGTCGCCCAGCACGCACCGGCGGGCCCGAAGGCGCTCGCCGAGTTCCGCCGCCGCATCGCCTCGCTCCGGGACAACGACCCCGAGGTGCGGTGGTACCCCTTCTAGGACCGGGTCTGACCAGGGAGAGTGCGCCGGCCGACGGCACGCGGGGTGTGCGCGGCCCGTCGTCCGCCCATGGGCCCCGGCCCTACCGGAACACCGGTCTACCGGCTCCGCGGGATGACCGGCCAGGCCGGTTCGACGACGGCCGTCGGGTCGGTCCGCCGCAGGTACGCCTGCAACGAGGCCGACTGCGCGGCGGCGGCCACCACCTGGAGGTCGTGCAGGTCCGTCAGGGGCATCGCCCCGACCGGCCGGTGCAGCTCGCCCATGCGCCGCACCACCTGGGCGGCGGCCACCGCGTCCGCCCTGGCGTCGTGCGCGTCGTCCAGCGACACCCCGTAGTGCGCGCACAGCGCGTGCAGGGCACGCCGGCCCTTGCGGTACTTGTCGACGTGCTTGTCGAGCACCAGCGGGTCGACGACCGGCGAGGGCGCCGTGCCGAGCCGCTCGGTGATCGACCGCAGTCCGTGGCGCCGGCACTCACGGTCCAGCAGGGACAGGTCGTAGCGCGCGTTCATCACGACCAGCGGGGTTGCCGAGCGCAGGACCCCGGCGACGGTCTCCGCGATCTCCTCGATCGCGACCGGTGCCGGGACGCCGTGCTCGCGGGCGTGGTCCGTCGAGATGCCGTGGATCGCCGAAGCCTGTTCGGGTATCGCCACCCCCGGATCGAGCAGCCAGGTCCGCTCCGACGAGACCGCTCCGTCCGGATCCAGCCGCACGACCGCCGCCGTGACGACGCGGTCGGTCTCGACGTCCGTGCCCGTCGTCTCCAGGTCGAAGCCGACCAGTGGTTCCCGGTGCCAGCTCATCCCGTACCTCCTCCGTGGTGCTTACCCCCAGTGAGGAACACCCTGTCACGCACCACTGACACACCGGTCGGCGGGCGGTCCGGCTCAGGAGACGGGCCGGGAGTCGGTCCACACCGACTCGAACTCCTCGCGGTACGTCTCGAACAGTCCGTGCTCGGCCTCCTGCCCCACCCGGACGACCGCACGCCCGCCGCCCCGGAGGACCAGGACGGGCGCCTCCATCCCGCGTGCGCGGCGCAGGTAGGGCTGGACGACGCCCACCGCGCCCGGTCCGTCGCCGTCGACCAGATAGGCGGTGAAGCGCGGGGTCTCGTCGAACACCTGGATCTGGAAGGCCCCCGGGTCGCGGAGTCGGGCCCGCACCCTGCGCATGTGCAGGATGTTCATCTCGACGGACCGGCTCAGCTCGCCCTTGCGCAGGCTGAGTTCCCTCTCGCGGCGGCGGACCGCGCTGCTGGCCGGGTTGATGAAGAGCAGCCTGATCCGGCAGCCGGTCTCGGCGAGCCGGACCAGCCGTCGTCCGGAGAAGTTCTGCACGAGCAGGTTGAGCCCTATGCCGATCGCGTCGAGCCGGCGGGAGTTGCCGAACAGGTCCTCGGCGGGGAGCTGGCGCTGCAGCCGGACCCGGTCGGGGTGGACGGAGACCACGTCGGCGTACCGGTCGCCGACCAGGGATTCCACGGCGTCGACGGGCAGCCGGTCGGCGGAGGGCACGGCGGCACCGCCGCCGAGGATGGTCAGGAGCCGCTGGGAGGCCCGCTCGGCCTGGGCGTGGACCGCCTCGTTGAGCGCGCGGTTGCGGGAGACGACGTTGCGCGCGACCTCCAGCTCGTCCAGCGCCAGCTCGACGTCGCGCCGGTCGTCGAAGTACGGCTCGAAGCACGGCCAGTGCTGGACCATCAGCTCGCGGAGCTGGGGCAGGGTCAGGAAGCTCAGGACGTTGTCGTCGGCCGGATCGAGCAGATAGCCCTTCCTGCGGGACACCTCACGTACCGCGACGGCCCGCTGCACCCACTCCTGCCCGGCGGGCCCGGCGGCGGCCACCACCCAGTCCTCGCCGTTCACCGGCGCGTAGACGGGCCGCAGCACGGCGGCGACGACCGCGCGGAGCCGCTGCTCGACGAGATTCAGCCAGATGTACGCACGCCCGGCGCGCTGGGCACGAGTCCGCACCTCGCCCCAGTCCTCGGCGCTCCAGCCCAGCTCCGCGCCGATCTCCAGGGGCTGCGCCAGGGATACCGTCCCGGGCGGCGCGTCGTTCGACTCCCCCTCGTGACTCACGTCACCCGGAGGCAGCTCGAACCCTCCCGAGCTCACCCGTACACCGCCTTCCACTCCCCCACCCAACGATCACGGAAGGGTACTCCGCGAGCACGGACCCGTGCAGCCCCCTGCCGAGGACGCTCCGTCAACTGGTGTACCGAAAACGCGGGTTCCCTGGCCGGTCACGCGGCGGAGTGAGCTGATTCATAGTGAGGTGTCCGGTCGGCGCCCGGTGTTCGGGGTGGTGGGGAGGTTCCTGCGGACCGGGCGGACCGCAGGGGTGTAAGGCGGTGCGGCGTGTTGACGGCCCGCGCCGGGGTATACGGCGCACGGCGCCTCCCGTTCGCGACCGCACCGGCCGACGTACTAGGTACGCGCGCCACTTTCGGGGATTATCTGGCTGAAGAACCGCACCACACCCGGATCAGAAGTGGAAGAGTCATATCTATGCAGGTCTGGCCGGGACAGGCGTATCCGCTCGGCGCCACGTACGACGGCGCCGGGACCAACTTCGCGGTCTTCTCGGAGGCCGCCCACCGCATCGAGCTGTGTCTGCTGCACGACGACGGTTCCGAGACGGCGGTCGAGCTGCGCGAGACCGACGCCTTCGTCCGTCACGCCTACCTGCCCGGCATCATGCCGGGCCAGCGGTACGGCTTCCGCGTGCACGGACCCTACGAACCCCAGAACGGGCAGCGGTGCAACTCCGCGAAGCTGCTGCTCGACCCCTACGCGCGGGCCGTCGCCGGGAAGATCGAGTGGGGCGAGGCGGTGTACGGCTACCCCTTCGGGCGCCCCGACGCGCGCAACGACCTCGACTCGGCGCCGCACATGATGAGCTCCGTCGTGGTCAATCCGTACTTCGACTGGGGCGACGACCGCAGACCGCGGACGGACTACCACCGCACCGTGATCTACGAGGCCCACGTGAAGGGCCTGACGATGCTCCACCCGGGCCTGCCCGAGGAGCTGCGGGGGACGTACGCGGGCCTGGCGCATCCGGAGGTGATCGCCCACCTGACGGAGCTGGGCGTCACCGCGATCGAACTGATGCCGGTGCACCAGTTCGTCCAGGACCACCGTCTGGCCGACGCCGGACTCGCCAACTACTGGGGCTACAACACCATCGGCTTCTTCGCCCCGCACAACGCGTACGCCTCCTGGGGCGACCGCGGGGAGCAGGTGCTGGAGTTCAAGCAGGCCGTCCGGGCGCTGCACCAGGCGGGCATCGAGGTGATCCTCGACGTGGTCTACAACCACACCGCCGAGGGCAACCACCTGGGACCGACGCTCTCCTTCCGAGGGCTGGACAACGCCTCCTACTACCGCCTGACGGACGACCAGCGCTATTACATGGACACCACGGGCACCGGGAACTCGCTGCTCATGCGGTCCCCGCACGTGCTTCAAATGATCATGGATTCGCTGCGGTACTGGGTGACCGAGATGCACGTGGACGGTTTCCGCTTCGACCTGGCCGCGACGCTCGCCCGCCAGTTCCACGAGGTGGACCGGCTGTCGTCCTTCTTCGACCTGGTGCAGCAGGACCCGGTGGTCAGCCAGGTGAAGCTGATCGCGGAGCCCTGGGACGTCGGCGAGGGCGGCTACCAGGTCGGCAACTTCCCGCCGCTGTGGACCGAGTGGAACGGCAAGTACCGCGACACCGTGCGCGACCTGTGGCGGGGCGAGCCCCGGACGCTGGCGGAGTTCGCGGGGCGCCTGACCGGCTCCTCCGACCTCTACCAGGACGACGGCCGGCGGCCGCTCGCCTCGATCAACTTCACCACCTGCCACGACGGGTTCACCCTGCACGACCTCGTCTCGTACAACGACAAGCGCAACGACGCCAACGGCGAGGGCAATCGGGACGGCGAGAGCCACAACCGCTCGTGGAACTGCGGCGCGGAGGGCGAGACCGACGACCCGGCGGTGCTGGAGCTGCGGGCCCGCCAGATGCGCAACTTCATCGCCACGCTGATGCTCTCGCAGGGCGTGCCGATGCTCAGCCACGGTGACGAGTTCGCCCGTACGCAGGACGGCAACAACAACGCCTACTGCCAGGACAACGAACTCTCCTGGGTGCACTGGCCCGATCCCGCGCCGAAGCGGGGCGGGGCCGGTCCGGACGGGGAGGCCGAAGCCGGGGACGCGGAGGCCGTACGGAGGCCGGGCGACGGGCTGCTGGAGTTCACCCGGTCCATGGTCTGGCTGCGCCGGGACCATCCGGTCTTCCGGCGGCGCCGCTTCTTCCACGGACGTCCCGTCGAAGGCACCCACGACGACCTCTCGGACATCGCGTGGTTCACGCCCGAGGGCAAGGAGATGACCCAGCGGGACTGGCAGGCGGCGCATGCCAAGGCCATGACCGTCTTCCTCAACGGGCACGCCATCTCGGAGCCCGGACCGCGCGGCGAACGGATCTTCGACGACTCCTTCCTGCTGATGTTCAACGCGGGTGCGGAGACGCTGGACTTCGCGGTCCCCGTCGACCACGGCGAACAGTGGCAGGTCGTGGTCGACACGGGCCGCCCGGAGGGGGTGCCGCCGGGGAGCGGGCCCAAGGTCGCGGCGGGCGAACACCTCTCGCTCATCGGCCGGAGCCTGACGGTGCTGAAGCGGCCCGCCTGAGTGGTGCGCGGGGGAAGCGCGCGCGTCGAGGCCCCCGGCGCCCGCGCTTCCCCGTCCCGGCCTGCGGCGGAGTGTCCCGCGCCCTCCGTCCGGGTGAATTCCGCCGGGTGCATCCGTGCGGTCGCGGGCAGCCGGGAGCGGGGCGGATGACACGGACGGGCCGCGAGTGGGTACGTAACCGGGCATGACGCCCACCGCCACGTACCGGCTCCAGCTCCAACCGGACTTCACCTTCGCGGATGCCGGGGAGGCGGTCCCGTACCTCGCCTCGCTCGGAGTCTCCCATCTGCACCTGTCCCCGGTCCTGGAGGCGGTGCCCGGTTCCCGCCACGGGTACGACGTCACCGATCCCGGCCGGGTCCGCGCCGAGCTGGGCGGCGAGGAGGGGCTGCGCAGGCTCTCCGCGACCGCCCGCGCGCACGGGCTCGGGCTGATCGTCGACATCGTGCCGAACCACATGGCCGCCTCCCCGCGCCACAACGAGGCGCTCCGGGAGGTGCTGCGCGAAGGTCCGTCCTCGCCGTACGCCCGCTGGTTCGACATCGACTGGGAGGGCGGCGGCGGGAAGGTGCTGCTGCCGGTCCTCGCGGGGCCGGTCGGCGAGGAGCTGGGGCGGTTCGCGGTCGACGGGCGGGTGCTGCGGTACGGCGAGCAGGAGTTCCCGCTCCGCGCGGGCACCGGGCAGCTCGCGCTGCCCGAGCTGCTGGAGTCCCAGCACTACCGGCTCGGCTGGTGGCGGCTGGCCCGCACCGAGCTGAACTACCGCCGCTTCTTCACCATTTCGGACCTGATCGCCGTGCGCGTCGAACACCCCGAGGTCTTCGACGCCACGCACGGCAAGATCCTCGGACTCGTCCGGGACGGTGTCGTGGAAGGGCTGCGCATCGATCATCCGGACGGACTCGCCGATCCCGCCGGGTATCTGGAACGCCTCGCCGAAGGGACCGGCAGCCGGTGGACGGTGGTGGAGAAGATCCTCACCGGCGAGGAGACCCTCCCGGCCGGCTGGGCGGTGGCGGGAACCACCGGCTACGACGCGCTGCACCGCATCGACGGGCTCTTCACCGACCCGCTCGGCGCCGCCGGACTACTGGGCCATTACCGCGAGTTCGCCGGGCCGCCCGCCGAAGAGGGCGGGTCCTGGACCGAGACCGCGCGGCGGGCCGCACGGCACGTCGTCGGCCACGACCTCGCTGCCGAGACGGCCTGGCTCACCCGGCTGGCCGTACGGATCTGCGCGCGGGACTCCCGGCTGCGCGACCACGCCCCGTGGGCGCTGCACACCGCCGTGACCGAACTGCTGGTCCGGGTCCCGGTGTACCGGCCGTACGTCGGTGCGGGCGGCCCCGTCTCCGAGTCGGCCGAGGCGGCCCTCCCCGAGGCGGCGGTACGGGACGCGAAAGCGGCGTTCTCCGTACCCGAGGAGGCGGGGGCGGTCGACGTGGTGCGGGAACTCGCGCTGGGCAGGCTGGGGAGCGGCCCCGAACAGGCCTCTTTCTGCGCCCGGTTCGCCCAGACGGCGTCCGCCTTGCACGCCAAGTCCGTGGAGGACACCGCTTTCTACCGGTACGTACCGCTGATCTCGGCGACCGAGGTGGGCGCGCGGCCGGGCAGGCCCGCGGTGGAGCCCGCCGAATTCCACGCGTTCTGTTCCCGACTGGCCCGGGACTGGCCGACCACCGGCACGGTGCTCACCACGCACGACACGAAGCGCAGCGCCGACGTCCGCGCCCGGATCGCCGTCCTCTCCGAATGCCCCGCCCGATGGGCGGAGTTGATGCGTCAGGTGACGGACGCGACTCCGGCCCGTGCCCCGGACGGGCAACTCGCTTGGCAGGCCTGGCAGTCGGCCTTCGGCTGTGTGGACCTGCCGGCCTCCGAGGCTGCGGGCAGGCTGGAGCCCGCACTGCTGAAGGCCGTACGCGAGGCGGGTCTGCACACCACCTGGACCGAGCCCGACCCCTCGTACGAGCGTGCGGTGTCCGACTTCGTCGCTGCCGGGCCCGGCAGCGCCGGGGGTCCCGCCCGCGAGCTCCTCGCGGCCTTCGCCCGTACGCTCGCCCCCCAGGTGCGGGCCAATGTGCTGGGCGCGGCCCTCGTCCATCTGACGATGCCCGGAGTTCCCGATCTCTACCAGGGATCGGAGGTGGAGTACCTCGCCCTGGTGGACCCGGACAATCGGAGGCCCTTCGCGGAGCCGGTGCGGGCAGCCGCTGCGGCGGGCACCTCGGGCGAGAAGGCCCGGGTGACCGCCGCCGCGCTCCGGCTCCGCGCCGCGCTTCCGTCCGTGTTCGGCGAGTCGGGGACGTACGCCCCGCTCACCGCGCGGGGTCCCGCGGCGGCGCACGCGTTGGCGTTCTGCCGGTCGGGCGAGGTGGTCACGGCGGTGACCCGGCTCTCGCTCCGGCTGGCCGAGGCGGGCGGCTGGCGGGACACCGTCCTGCCACTGCCGGACTCCGGTCCCTGGCACGATCTCCTCTCCGAGGAGGGGGAGTTCGGCGGCGGTGAGGTGGCGGCCGCCGAGCTGTTCGCCGCACGCCCGGTCGCGCTGCTCAGGAGGGGGCCCAGGGGTACCGGTCACGAGCGTGGGTGACACGGGGGACGCGACCGACACACCGGAGGCGTGCGGGGCGGCCCGGGCAGGTGGGCGGACGCGCGTGCGGAAGGCTGACGGCCGCGCGTGCCCGGGCGCCGCGGTGGAACCGGTCAGGGCCGGTCTTCGCGTTGTTCCCCCGGGCCGGGCCGGGCCATCCGGAGGTTCGGCAGCTTGTCCCGCCACAAGTGCCGCTCGCCGGTGTCCTCGAACCCGTGGCGCCGGTAGAAGTCGATGGCCCGGTCGTTGTAGGCGGTGACCCACAGGCGGACGGGTGCGGAGCCGGCCCAGGTGAGGAAGGCCACCATCAACTCGCCTCCGATGCTCCGGCCCTGCGCCCGGGGCAGCAAGTACATCGGTCCGAGACTGACCGCTCCGCCGTCGTCGTCGCGACGCCCGCACAGCAAGCCGATGATCTCGCCCTCCTCCCGCACGACACGGCAGAAACGGTGTGCGGGTCGACGCTGGGCCTCGTCGATGAACCCTTGCCACCGGGCGATGCCCTCGTCGGTGACCACGTCGCCGCGCTGCGCCCGGATCCATGCCTCGTCGATCCCCGCGTCCTGGTTGGGGTAGGTCAGTAGCCAGGCCGCCAGGAGGGTGTGGGCAAGGGCTGGGGCGTCCTCGACCCGGGGGGTGTCGGTCACGAAGTTCACCCTGGCATTGTCCGGCGCGGCCCTTCGGATCGTCCTGCGATTTCCGTCGTCACCGGGGGCGTGCTCGACGGCCTCTCCGTGCCTGGCAGCCGCTGCCGCCCCCGCGTCGCCGGCCCGGGCCACAGCCGTCAGCCCTTCCCGTGCGTCGCGAGGCGGGTGAGGCTGCGGTCGTGCGGGCGGCTGAGGAGCAGCAGGGAGCAGACTGCGCCGATGAGCGCGCAGAACATGTCCCACTGGGTGTCCCACACGTCGCCCTGGGTGGCGAGGAACGAGTCGGCGGCTTCTCCTCCGGTCACCGCCGCCAGCCACTCCAGCATCTCGAAGACGGCGCTGAAGGCGAGGCAGGCGCACACGGTCAGCGGGGGGAGCCAGCGGCTGCCGCGCAGGGGCGAGGTGCGGACGAGGAGTTCCCGGACCAGGATCGCGGGCACGAACCCCTGCATGAGGTGGCCGAGGCGGTCGTACGGGTTGCGTTCCAGACCGAACCAGTCGCGTACCCAGTCACCGGCGGGCACCTCGGCGTACGTGTAGTGCCCGCCCACCATGAGGACGAGGGCGTGGACGGCCAGCAGTCCACAGAGCAGGCCGCTCAGCGGGAACCGCTTGCGCAGCAGGAACAGGGCCGGCAGGCCGATCATCACCCACACCGTTTCCAGCACCCAGGTGCCGGGTTCCTTGGCGCCCCAGGCGGACACGGCCAGCGCCACGGCGACCGCCGGTGCGAGAACGGCGGGCAGCAGGCGGCCCGTGGTCGACGGAACCTCCGACGGGATTTCGACGGACGGGTGGGTGGCGGGCATCACGCGCTCCTCTTGTCTGGGCTGTGCCGCCATTCTCGGCCGGCCCGAGGAGCCCGGGACTGAGTGCCGCTACTCAACAGCCGTGCTCATGTACCTGGTTGGAGGCTGAGGGCACGTGCCGCGCGAGGTGGCGCCATGGGGGCGCCGGTGGGGTGCGTTCCCCGGTCCCGCCCGGGCGGTCCGCACCCGCGGGTCCGACGACGACCGGGGCGCCGCCCGCTTCAGAGGGCCGGCGGGCTGTCCGGCGGGAGGTCCGGCCGCCGCTCCGGCGGGAGGGGCGGGGGCGCTGTCAGGCGGAAGGTCATGTGGCCGAAGCTCACCTGGTCGCCCTCGCGGACCGGGACCACTCCGACGACCCGCTGTCCGTTGACGCAGGTGCCGTTGGTCGAGCCGAGGTCGCGGAGCAGCCAGATCCGTCCCCGTGCGGTGAGTTCGGCGTGGTTGCGGGAGACCGTCTCGTGGTTGAGCCGCAGTCCGTTGCCCGGGTCGCGCCCGATGAGCAGCGGGTACGGTCCGGGGGCGGGCAGCAGGAGCCGCGGCAGCTTCCCGGCTTGCCACGCCATGCGCAGCCGGCCGGGGAAACCGGAGACCGTGCCGACCGCGCGCAACAGGCCGCGGCTCCACACGCGCTCCTCGCGCAGGTCGGCGGTGAGGGCCGCCAGGTCCTCGGGCCGGTGGGCGGCGAGGGCGAGTTCCATCCGGCGCAGGAAGGTGTCGTGGGACAGCCGTCCCTGGGCGGCGCCCTCCCTCAGCACGTCGAGGACACGGTCGCGTTGGACGTCGGACACCCGCGCGGGATACGTGTGGAACTCGGAGGAAGACGTCACCCGGTGATTGTCGGGCCGAGCGGCCCGGGGTGTCCAGAAGCGGCGTCGGCGGACCGGACCGGGTGGCGACGCGCCGAGGAGGCCCGGCCGGGGGCTCCTCAGCCGGTGGGGGCTCCTCAACCGGTGGGGGCTTCTCCCGAGCGCTCCAGGTCGAGCGCCACGGTGCGGACGGCTTCGACGATGGGCAGCAGCTTCCGGCCGAACGGGGTGAGGCCGTACACCGCCGACTGCTTGCTCCTCGACTCCGCGACCCGTACGACGACGCCGGCGTCGTCCAGCTTGCGCAGCCGGCTGGTCAGAGTGACGGCGTTGACCTTCGGAATGGCCCGCTGCAGTTCGTTGAAGCGCATTTCCGACTTCTGCAGGGTCATCACGATCGCCAGGGTCCACAGGTCACCGACGACCGACAGGATCTCCATGCACCGCGCTGTCTGGAGGTCTTCGGGTTGATTCATGGTGTGGCCATTTTAGGCCGCGCCCGCCCCTTGCCCGCCCCGACGGGCAGGGGGACACGGCCTGGGGGGGTTTCCGGGTGACCGCCGTGGTAGCGTCACCCCCTACCGCTAAAGAATCTTTAGTGGTTCTTCGAAGGGGGCACTCCATGAGGATCACGATCTTCGGCTCGACCGGGCGGATGGGCCAGTTACTGGTGCGTCAAGCCCTCGACGCGGGGCACATCGTCACGGCCTACGCCCGCACACCGGCGAAACTCCTCGTCTCGCACCCGAACTTGTCCGTCGTGGCCGGCCAACTCGACGACGAGGAAGCGATCCTCGAAGCGGTCCGCGGCGCCGATGCCGTCATCGAGGGCGTCGGCTCGGAGAGCGCCGCCACCCGCAGGATCATCGCCGCGATGGACGCGTCCGGGGTCGGACGGTTGGTCGTGGTGTCCACGTGCAGCGTGCCGGACCCGGCCGACCTGCCGGATCTGAAGTTCAAGGCCCTCGTCCGGTTCGTCAAGACCGCCGCGCCCCGCGCGTGGGCCGAAGTGCGCGCCGCAGCCGAGGCGGTGCGCGCCAGCGACCTGGACTGGACGCTGGTCCGCGTGGCCAAACTCGACAACGGTCCGGCGACCGGGGAGATCAAGGTGGGTCACTACGGCCACGCGGTGGTGGGTCTCTCCCTCAGCCGCGCCGACATGGCGTCCTTCCTCCTCGGCCAGGTGACCGACCTGACCCACCTGCGCGAGGCCCCGGCGATCAGCAACTGAACGCCGGACCGGGGCGGGTGGCCCGGGCCGGGACCGCTCCCTACCCACCCGCCCGCCCGCGATCAGCCGGCGTTCTCCGGAGCCCGGGTGGACCTCGTGTTCTCCGCCGCCCTCTCCGCGAGCCATCGCAGCCGCAGCATCTGCTCCTCGGGAATGGTGGCGTCCTCGCCGCGCGGTCCGACGTTGAGCAGCAGGTTGCCGCCGTCCGCGGCGGTGTCCCGGACCAGGGCGGTGAGGGAGTCACGGCCGAGGAAGGCGTCGGACGGGGAGTTGCGGTTGTACCCGAAACTGTGGTCGATGCCGCGGGTGATCTCGTACGGGTCGGGGCCCGTGTAGCGGGCGAACTCCGGTGTACGGAAGTCGTAGTAGGGCGGCTTGCGCGGCACGAAGCCCTCGCCCTGGGCGACCGTCCGCCGCTCCCAGCGGTCGTACAGCGCCCCGGCCACCGGGAGTCCGAAGGTGCGCCAGAGCGGCGAGCGCGGCAGCAGCCGGTCGTTGACGACTCCGTGCGGGACGGTGAAGCGGTAGTACGCGATCAGCCGCCGGATCTCGGGGGCGCCGGCCGGCCACGCGATGTCGTTCCAGAGGATGTCCGGGCGGTACCGGCGTACGAGTTCCCGCAGTTGGGCGTCGGCGTACTCGGGGTAGCGGCCCCGGGGCACGGAAGCGAGCATGTCGGCGGCGGTGCCCACCGGGCGGCTGTCGAAGGTCCAGTCGAGTCCGCCGGAGTAGTACACCCCGAAGCGCAGCCCCTCGGCCCGGACCGCTTCGGCGAACTCGCCCACGACGTCACGGGCGGTGTGCCAGCCGGCGCGGTGCGGGTTGCGGACCTCGGAGGGCCAGAGGCAGTAGCCGTCGTGGTGTTTGGTGACCAGGACGGCGTAACGGGCCCCGGCGGCACGGAAGGCGCGCGCCCACGCGGCCGGGTCCCAGCTCGCGAGCCCGTCCTCGAACTCCCGGCCGAAGTCGGTGTAGGGCTTGTCCCCGTAGGTGGCCCGGTGGTGGGCGAAGACCGGGCTGCCGGGAAAGCGGAGCCCGTTCTCGTACCACTCGGCGTACGGGGTCCAGGCGAGCGGGGCGGCTCGCCCGGCCAGGGGGAGGTCGGCGGGCGCGGTGCGGGGCGAGGCCCAGCCGGGTACCGACGCGGGCGTCCAGTGCACGAATATCCCCAGGCCGGCCTGGGTCCACCATTGAGCAACCATGGCGCGAAGTATCGGTCACCGGGGCCCCGCCGGGAAGCCCCGCCCGTCCCGCCCCGGGTTCAGGCGGGCCCGACGGCGGGTTCGGCTCCGGCCGGTTCCGCCGCACCGGCGGCCTGCTGCCCGATGATCTCGATCCCCGGCGCCACGGGCTCCGCCGGCCCGTCCCCCGCCGCCCCGGCCCCGTCGGGCGCGCGCTGGGCCCGGATGACGTCGCGGTACCAGGCGTAGGACTCCTTCGGGGTCCGGCGCAGGGTCTCGTAGTCGATGTGGACGAGCCCGAAGCGCTTGCTGGCCCCTTCGGTCCACTCGACGTTGTCGGTCAGCGACCAGGTGAAGTAGCCACGCACGTCCACGCCTTCACCGATCGCGGCGTGCAGGGCGCCCAAGTGGCCTTCCAGGAAGGCGATCCGGCGGCTGTCGCTGACGGCGTCGTCCACCGCGCAGCCGTTCTCGGTGATGTAGAGCGGCGGCAGCCGGTCGCCGTAGCGGGCGCGGAGCCCGACGAGGGTCTCGCGCAGTCCGTCCGGGACGACGGGCCAGCCGAAGTCCGTCTTCTCGTATCCCTCGATCTCCCTGATGCCGAAGGGGAGTTCGGCGGGAATGTCGAACCCGGCGAAGGATTCGAGCACCTCCGGCCGACGGGGCGCGCCGACGAGAGTGGGGTTGTAATAGTTGACGCCGTACCAGTCCAGCGGGGTGGAGATGGTCTTCAGGTCGTCGGCGACCGGGCCCGGCATCAGGGCGGCGAATCCCTCGTCGGGGTAGCGGCCGGCGAGCAGCGGGTCGGCGAAGAGCCAGTTGGTGAGGGTGTCGTACAGCCCGGCCGCGTCCCGGTCCTCGTCCGAGTCGCCGGCCGTCCAGACGGGGCTGTGCGAGACGGCGATCCCGATGTTGGCGGCCCCGGCGGCGCGCAGCGCCCGGACGGCCAGTCCGTGGGCGAGGAGCTGGTGGTGGGCGGCGGGCAGGGCGTCGAAGAGCAGGGTGCGGCCGGGTGCGTGCTCCCCGAGGGCGTAGCCCAGCAGGGTCACCTCGGCGGGCTCGTTGATGGTGATCCACATGGGGACGCGGTCGGCGAGCCGTTCGGCGACGATGCCCGCGTACTCGGCGAAGCGGTAGGCGGTGTCGCGGTTGAGCCAGCCGCCCTCCTCGTCCAGCGGCAGGGGGGTGTCCCAGTGGTAGAGCGTCGGTGCCGGGGTGATGCCCCGGGCGCAGAGTTCGTCGACGAGCCGGTCGTAGAAGTCGAGTCCGGCCGGGTTGACCGCGCCACTGCCGCCGGGCACCACGCGGGGCCAGCTGATGGAGAAGCGGAAGGCGTCGGCGCCGAGCCCGGCCAGGAGGCCGACGTCCTCGCGCCAGTGTTCGAGGAAACCGGTCCCCCGGGTGGTGTCCGTACCGTCCTTGATGCGGCCGGGCACGGCGGCGAAGGCGTCCCAGCCGGAGAGGCCCTTCCCGTCGGCGTCGACGGCTCCCTCGGTCTGGAACGCGGAGGCGGAGGCTCCCCAGAGGAAGCCCGGCGGGAACTTCGGAACGGTCATTTCGGCCTCCATCAGCCGTACGTCGGCGTACGTATGAGCAGGATCGGGCAGGGCAATGATCAGAGCAGACCTTAAGGGGTGTTCCGTACTCCTGTGCGCGCATGCACGGAACACGGGACATCTCTTCGGTCGCCCGTCGTGGAACCGGTCCAGTATTCCGGGGCGGGCGCAGGACTTCAGCCGATCATGGAAGCCGGTCCGGACTTCCCTCCGGCACATCCGGCTATTCATACGAATCACTGACACGACTGACGGGGAGTGGCGGATGCGGTTCGAGGTGTGGGCCCCCGGGGCGGGGTCGGTCGGTCTCCGGCTGTCCGGCACACGGCAGGCGATGGGACGCGACGAGTCCCGTGCGGGGTGGTGGACGGCGGAGGCGGACGCGGCCGACGGTGACCTCTACGGCTTCTCGGTGGACGAGGGGCCACCGCTCCCCGATCCGCGCTCCCGCCGCCAGCCGGACGGGCCGCACGGGCTGAGCGCGGTGGTCGACCAGGACGCGCACGTCTGGCGGAGCGACTGGCCCGGACGCGGGCTGCCGGGCGGCGTGCTGTACGAGCTCCACGTCGGTACGTACACCGGCGAGGGCACCTTCGACGCGGCGGCGCGCCGGCTCGGCCATCTGGCGGAACTCGGCGTCACCCACGTGTCGCTGATGCCGGTCTGTCCGTTCCCCGGCACCCACGGCTGGGGGTACGAGGGCGTGTCGCTCTGGGCCGTCCACGAGCCGTACGGCGGCCCGGCGGGGCTGAAGCGGTTCGTGGACACCGCGCACGGGCTGGGCCTCGCGGTCCTGCTGGACGTCGTCCACAACCACCTGGGCCCGTCCGGCAACTACCTCCCGGCCTTCGGCCCGTACTTCACCGAGACGCACCACACCCCGTGGGGCGCGGCGGTCAATCTGGACGCGCCGGGTTCGGACGAGGTGCGCGCGTATCTGCTGGGCAGCGCGCTGGCCTGGCTGCGCGACTACCGTCTCGACGGGCTGCGGCTGGACGCGGTGCACGCGCTCGCCGACACCCGGGCGCTGACGTATCTGGAGGAACTGGCGGCCGGGGTGGACGCCCTGTCGGCCGAGGTGGGCAGGCCGCTGACGCTGATCGCCGAGTCCGACCTCTGCGACCCCCGTACGACGACCCCGCGCGCGGCGGGCGGCCTGGGGCTGCACGCCCAGTGGAACGACGACTTCCATCACGCCCTGCACACCGCCCTGACGGGCGAGGCGCAGGGCTATTACGCCGATTTCGCCACCGCACCGCTGGCCGGGCTGGCGAAGACGGTGACCCGTGCCTTCTTCCACGACGGCACGTACTCCAGTTTCCGGGGGCGGTCGCACGGCCGCCGGGTCGACGTCACCCGCACCCCCGCCCACCGCTTCGTCGGGTACGCCCAGACGCACGACCAGATCGGCAACCGGGCCCTCGGCGACCGGCTCGCCGCCGCCCTCTCCCCCGGCCTCCTCGCGTGCGCGGCGGCGCTGGTGCTGACCGGCCCGTTCACCCCGATGCTCTTCATGGGCGAGGAGTGGGGGGCGCGGACCCCCTGGCAGTTCTTCACCGACCACACCGATCCGGAGCTGGCCGAGGCGGTACGCGACGGCAGGCGGCGGGAGTTCGGGGCGCACGGCTGGGCCGAGGAGGACATCCCGGACCCGCAGGACCCGGCCACCCGCGCACGCTCCTGCCTGGACTGGAGCGAACCGGAGCGCGCACCGCACGACCGGCTGCACGCCTGGTACCGGGAGCTGATCGCGCTCCGCCGGTCCGTACCCGATCTGCACGACCCGGACCTCGCCTCGGTGAAGGTCGCCTTCGACGAGGAGGCCCGGTGGCTGGCGCTGCGCCGGGGCGACGTGCGGATCGCGGTCAACCTCGCCGGCCGGCCCGCCGCCGTCCCGCTGGGCGGCGGACGGCACCGGGCCGCAGCCGGGCGGGTGCTGGCGGCCTGGGAGCCGGTGGAGGCCCCGGGCGCGGACGGCCTGCTGCGACTGCCGGCCGAGTCGTGCGTGGTGCTGGCGGACGGGTGACCCGGTGGGCGGGACGCCCGGTCGGGTGGCCGAGCCGGTGGGACCGGCTGGTCGGAGGGTGGCGAGGCGGTGGGACCGGCTGGTCGGGGCCCTGCGCGGGGCGTCGGGTACGGGCCGGGGTCAGCCGGTGCCCTCGTAGGCGGTGACCTTGTCGGCGACCGCGTCCTGCAGTGGCCCGAGGCGGTCGACCAGCTGCTGGAGGTCGGCGCTGCGGCCGTCCGCCCACTGCCCCATGCCGACCGTCATCACGCGGGCGTAGCCGCTGAACGCCTGCACCAGTGCGCTGTCCGCGGGCAGGGTGGGCAGGCCCGATCCGGGCGGCGGGGCCTGCGCGGCGACCTGGTAGTCGTCGAAGGCCGCGGAAAGCCTGGTGACCACCTTCACCGTGTCCAGTGGGTCCTTCATCGTGAACACGGCCAGGTTGAACTGGTTGTCCTGGTCGTCCTTGTAGAGCGCGACCTGCTCGCCCACGCAACCCGCCCCGGCCTCGATCAGGGCGGCGAGACGGGCTCCGACCTCGCCCGGCTCCGTGCAGGAGTCCACCACGGACGCGCCCACCCTGGTGAAGGTGGTTCCGGACGCGCCCGCGACCTCCGCCGGGAAGACGTCGGCGAGCGGGATCATCGGCCGTTCACCGGCGGCCGTGCCGGCTCCCGGCCGCCCCGAGGCGGCGGCCGGCGCGGAGACGGACACGGGGGGCGGGGCAAAGGACGGTGCGGACGCCGTCGCCGTGGTCGCACCGGATTCGGGGTCGTCGTCCGCCCCGCCCGTCAGCGTGACGACGCCGAACGCGGCACCCGCCGCGAGCAGCGCGAGTGCCAGGTTCCGGGGCCACACCCGGGCCGACTCGGGCTCGGGGGCCCCGGGGCCGCCCTGGGCGGTGTCCGGGTGGGAGTACTCGTCGACCAGGGACTTCCACCGGTCGTCGAGGGAACTGCCGGAATCCGCGGGTCTCTCATCGTCGTGCGACATGCGCGCACCCTAAGTGATCGCCACGGCCGGCGACCCGGCGGGCCCCGGCTTGACCACGCTCGGGGCCCGCCGGCGAACACGACCTGCCGCACACCGCGTTCAGGCCCCTTCCGGCACCGGCTATCCGACGATCGCCAGCTCCCGGGCGGTGGAGTTGAGGCGCCGCCCGCCGTCCTCGGTGACGGTCACGATGTCCTCGATGCGCACCCCGAACCGCCCCGGGAGATAGATCCCCGGCTCCACCGAGAAGCACATCCCCGGCACCAGCGGCTGCTCCTCGCCCTCGATCATGTAGGGCGGTTCGTGGGTGGTGACCCCGATGCCGTGGCCGGTGCGGTGGATGAACCGGTCGCCGTAGCCGAACTCGGTGATGACCGCGCGCGCCGCCCGGTCGACGTCCTGGCAGGCGGCTCCGGGCCGCACGGCCGCGCACCCCGCCGCCTGGGCCTCGCGCACCACGTCGTGGACCCGCTGCTCCTCGGCGGTGGGCTCGCCGACGTGGACCGTACGGGAGGTGTCGGAGCCGTAGCCGTACCGCAGGCCGCCGAAGTCGAGGACCACCATGTCGCCGTGCTCGATGACCCGGTCCCCGGCCTCGTGGTGCGGGTTGGCGCCGTTCGGCCCGGAGCCGACGATGGCGAAGTCCACCTGCGAGTGGCCGAATCCGATGAGCAGCTCCGCCAGGTCCGCCGAGACTTCGGTCTCCCGCCGCCCGGCGAAGGGAACCTTCAGGATCTCCTCGTACGTGGCGTCGGCCGCCGCGCCCGCCGCCGCGAGACGCTCCAGCTCGGCCGCGTCCTTGACCGCCCTCAGCATCGGCAGCACCTGGGTGAGCGAGGCGTAGGAGGTGCCGGGCAGCAGTTGCTGGAGCCCGAGCAGGTGCATGGCCCAGGCGTTGTCGCTGATTCCGTACCGGCCCGCCGCGTCGAGGAGCGGGGCGGCCACCTCGTACGGGTTCCTGGCGTCGGTCCAGTCGCGCAACGACAGGGCGGGGGCACCGATCGCCGCCTCGGCGTCGGGCGCCTCCAGGGTCGGTACGACCAGCACCGGTTCCTGACCGGGCGTCAGCACGAGAAGGGTGAGGCGCTCGGTGCTGACGGGCTGGTAGCCGGTCAGGTGCACGAGGTCCGGGCCGGGCGCCACCAGGACGCCGGCCAGCCCGGCCCCGGCGGCGGAGTCGGCCGCACGGGCCATCCGGGCCCGGTAGACGTCGGCGGTGAAGGGCTCGGGCGGGGTGGGGCTGGTCATGCGGGCCTCCAGAGATGCTGCCGGTACGGCTGCCGGTTCCGGCGCACCACTGAGCGCGCCGCACGGAGCATCCTGCCGCCGCCCGCCGCGGGACGCGAGCGCCGGACGGGCGTGGCGGGACGGTTGGTACGGCGGGGCGGGGCGCGGCGGGACGGGCCCCGGGCGGGCACGGCGGTACGCGGCGCGGCGGGGCGACTCCGGGGTGCCATGATCGGGAAAGGGGTTGCCGGGCCGCCGCGCCTCCTGCTTCCCTACCGGGGCGCGTGTACGAGCCCGACGCGCCCCGACCCCCTGAGCAAGGACCCCCATGAAGCCGGGATACGCCGTACGCGCCCCTCGCCGATCCGAACTCACCGAGATCCTCGACGCCGTGAACGCGGCCGGCCGGGCCGGGGACCCGACGGCGGCGGCCCAGACCGTCGACGAGTACCTGCGCGTCTGGTCGCGTCTCGACACCGGGCGGGACGCGTGGATCGTGACCGGGCCCGGCGGGGAGGTCGCGGGCTACGGACATGTGACCGCCGAGACGGGCGAGGGCCGCGTCCACGCCGACGCGTACACGCATCCCGGTCATGAGGGCGCGGGCATCGGCACCCGGCTGCTGGAACTGGCGGAGACCCGCGCCGCCGAGCTGGCGACCACTGCCGGACAAGACCTCTCCCTGTACAACTACGTCTATCTCGGAGGCGATTCGGAACGGCTGCTGCGCGCCCGCGGCTACCGCTGTACACGGGTCCACCAGCGCATGTCCATCGCGCTGGACGGGCCGCTCGCCGCCCCGGTGTGGGCCGACGGGGTCACCCTGCGGCCCTGCACCGGAACGGCCGAGGACCTGCGGGCGGTGCACGCCTGCGTGGAGGACGCGTTCGGCGACCGCTGGGGCGGCGAGCCCCGCCCGTACGACGTCTGGGCCGACGACCTGCTGTACGACGGGTTCGACCCGTCGCTCTGGCTGCTCGCGGAACGCGCGGGCCGGATCGCGGGCGCGGCACTGTGCCGGTTCCGCGACGTACGGGGCGAACTCGCGGGCGAGGTCGGCCAGTTGGCGGTGGGCAGGGAGGACCGCCGCCTCGGCATCGGGCGGTCCCTGCTGCTCAGCTCCTTCGCGCTCTTCGCCGAGCGCGGCGCTCCCTCGGTCGGGCTGGACGTCGACAGCGAGAGCCTGACGGGCGCGCACCTCCTCTACGCGCGGGCGGGAATGACGGTCACGGTCTCCATCGGCCGCTTCGAACGCGAGGTGTCCGGCGCGACCGCGGACGGCGCCCGCACGCGGGGCTGAGCGGGGCGGGCGCCACACCGGCGGCGCACCCCGGTCGGGTCGGGGCTCCCCGGCGTGGTCACGGGGGCCGGTCACGACGGCCGGACGACCAGGTCGGCGCGGTCGCGTCCGGCCTCGACCAGCCGGGCGTTCGCCTCGTCCGAGTCCGCGACCCACCGCTCGGCGTCCGGCCTCGGCCTGCCGAAACGGACGTGCCGGTCCACCAGCCTCCGCACGCGCAGGTCCGGGTCGATCTCCACGTACCAGACCTCGTCGAGCAGCCCGCGCACCGGCGCCCAGGGCCCGTCGTCGTGGAGGAGGTAGTTCCCCTCCGTGACGACGAGCGACGTGCCCGGTTCCACCGCCACCGACCCGGCGATCGGCTCTTCCAGGGCGCGGTCGAAGGCGGGGGCGTAGACCGTCTCGCCGCTGTCCGTCGCGTGCCGGTCCGTACCGGGCTCGCGCAGCCGTCGCAGCAGTGCGGTGTATCCGGCGGCGTCGAAGGTGTCCGGCGCGCCCTTGCGGGCGGCTCGCCCGAGGCGTTCGAGCTCGGCGCCGGCGAGGTGGAAGCCGTCCATGGGGACGAGTACGGCGGTACCGTCCAGGGCCTCCACCAGGGCAGCGGCGAGGGTCGACTTCCCGGCACCGGGCGGCCCGGCGATCCCCAGGATCCGGCGTCGGCCGGGGACGACGAGCGCCCGGGCGCGGGCGGTGAGCGGGGCGAGGTCGTACGAGTCCATACGGGGCATTCTGCTGGTCCGCGCGGCATCTCAGTAGGGTGGCGTGGGACCGCCGCCATGCACGAGGAGCCGAAATGCCCCACATCGCCCTGACCACCCTGGTCGTCCACGACTACGACGAGGCCATCGCCTTCTACCGGGACGCCGTCGGGTTCGAGCTGGCCGAGGACACCGACCGGGGCGACGGGTCCCGGTGGGTCGTCGTCCGTCCGCGCGGTGCCGGTGCGGCCGGCACCGGCCTGTTGCTGGCCCGCGCGAAGGACGGGGACCAGCGGGCGGCGGTCGGGGCGCAGACGGGCGGCCGGGTCGGGTTCTTCCTGCACACCGAGGACTTCGCGGGCGACCACGCACGGATGACGGCGGCCGGGGTGCGGTTCCTGGAGGCGCCCCGGCACGAGACGTACGGCTCGGTCGCGGTCTTCGAAGACCTGTACGGCAACCGGTGGGACCTTCTCCAGCCCGCGTGAGCGAGCTCCGGCCCGCGTGAGCGAGCGGGGCGGGCGGAATCACCCGTCGCTCGCCCCACCCCCGGCCGGTGTCCCGCGGATCGCTCCGCGCGTTCGCCGGACCTTGATAGCGTCGCCCCCACGCGACTGCGGAACGCTCCCCGCCCCGGTCGCCGGCCGGCCCCGCGCGTCACCGGAACGGGCCTGCGCGCACGCGGGTTCGGGGACGGTCGCCGCAGGACGAAGAGGGCCCCGGGCATGAGCCTCGCGCAGTTGCACTACACCTCGGCAGCTCCGGGGGACGAGGGGACGGTGGGACGGTTCACCGCCGTCGGCCCCGGGATACCCACGGCACTCCTCTCGGAGATCGAACCTCTTCTGGGGTACGAGCCTCCGGGGGACGTGCCGTTCCTCCCCACGGACGCCGAACTCCGCTCCATGCCGCAGGCGTTCGGCTTCACCCAGCTCTCGGACGGCAGCAGACTGCTGTCCCGGGCGGTGCCGCTGGCCTCGCCGGGCGCCTCGTCCGGGCAGTTGCGGTTCCACACCCACGCCGTGCTGCTGCCGGCCGGCGCGCGCCTGCCGGGCGACCGGCTGCCGATCACCGCGTGGCGCTCGCCCCGCTGGGTGTCCGTCACCCCCAGCGGGGCGGTACCCGACCCGCTCACCTCGCCGCACGCCGGTCCGGGCCTGGAGCGTGAGGCGCTCGGTGACTTCGCCGTCTCCCGGGGCCCGTGGCTCGCCGCCGTCTTCGCCGATCTGCGCCGGGTACGGCTGGAGAACGCCTCGGGCGGAACGGCTCGGGTGGCACTCGTGGAGCGGCAGAGCGAGGACGTGGCCCGCTGGATCGGGCTGGCCTCCTCGGTCCTGCCTCCGGAGCACGCGGAGCGGCTGACGTTCACCACGTACTCCCGGCGGCCCTCGCTCGCCCCGCAGCAGGTCGTCGGGGTGCTCCCCGAGGACGCCCATCTCCTCGACGCCGCCGAGATCCGGGTGCACCTGTGCGGCGGGCCGCACGGTCGGCCGTCCCCGCCGTCCGGTGACGCCTGGGCCGAGACCGCCGCCCGCGTCTGGCGCAACCGCGCACCGGAACTGTTCGACCAGGCACGCCTGTTGCACGGCGAGCCGTTCGCCGCCGGGCCGCTGGCCGTCACCGCGCTCTGCGCCGGGATCGCGCTCGGGCCCGGCGAGCGTTCCACAGCCGCCGTCTGGGCGGCGGAGCGGCCGTACACGCTGGACGAGGAACAGACCCGGAAGCTGGTCGGCGCCCTGACCGCAGTCTCGATCGACGACCGCAGCGGCGGCGAATTCGACGCGGTGGGACGGCTTTTCGGCGCGCTGGACGGAAGGTCTCCGGCCGCCGTGACCGCTCCGCTCGCCGCGATGCTGGTGACCGAGGCGGTACGCGGCGGCAACGGCTCTCTCGAACTCCCCGACCGGAGCGCCTTCGCCGGCCCGGAGGGCAAGGCCATGTCCGAGACCCTCGCGCCGGAGATCCTGGCCGAACTGGGCGGCTCCGGTGCGGCACTCGACATCGTCCGGACCGTGCAACTCCTGCGGGTGGCCCGGCTCCTGGACATCGACTGCACCGGACTGCTGCCCTCCCTCGTGGACCGGGTGGCCCCCGCCCTCCTGGCCGCCCCCGACTTCGCCTGGGGTCCGGCCCTGCTGGAGTTGCTGGACGAGCAGTTCGACGTACGGACCGCCCTGCTGGTGGCGCTGGACCGGATCGCCCCGGACGATCCCGCCGCCATGGAGCGGCTGTTGGGGCGGGTGCCGCTTCCGTTCACCGGGACGCAGTCGCTGCCGCATCTGCGCATGTGCGCCGAGTCACGTGCGGTCAGGGCGAGTTGCGGCGAGGACCGGATCTCCGCACTGAGCCGGGTGCTGCGGACCGCCGGTATCTCGCCGTTCGCCGAGCCGCTGGTGCTGCGCTCGGCCGTGGGGCTCGTCTGGGCGGACCGGGAGCCGACCGCCACGGAGGCCCGGATGCTGCTGGAGGCGGCCACCTCGGACGCGCACCGCAGCGCGGGCACCTGGTCGCACCTGGTCGGCGCGGCGCTCGGCGCGGCGGCCGACGACGCGGACGCGGCCGAACTGGCGCACGATCTGCTGCGCGGCTTCCCGCACCAGATCCTCGGCCGGGAGCGCGGCGCGCTGCTTCTGCTGGACTTCGCCCGCTCGATGCGCGGGACGGGTACCGAGCCGGAAGCCGACGATGCGAAGACTCCGGACGGGGCGGCGCCCGCAGAGGGCTGGGCGGATCGGGCGCTCGCGCTGCGCCCGGCCGCCGAACCGGTGGAACCGGGCGTCCTGGAGCACGCGTTCGGCGCACTGGCCCGCCGCCTGCTGGCACCGGAGCGGCCGGACGCGGAGCTGTACGCCTTCGTGCACACCGACGACCCGGACCTGCTCGCCGCCTACGGCAGGGCCGCGCGGGAGGAGCCCGTACTCGCCCGGCTGCGGTCCGATCCCGCGTTCGCCGCCGACTGCTATCTGAACTGGAGTGCCCATCCGCACGCGGGCGCCCACTGGGCGGGCACCAGCACCGCCCTGCTGGACGAGGTGCTGCGCCCCGCCGTGCGCGAGCTCTCCTCCGCCGGGGTCCTGGCCGTGGAGGAGGCCGTCGGGCGGGCCGGGAGCAGTGGCCGGACGGATGCCTTCCGCGCGTGGAACCGTCGCCAGACGGGCACGCTGGGCCGGATCGGCCGCCGCCTGACGGGCCGAGTACGCCGGCCGTGACGGGTCGGGGGCGGCCTCCGGAAGTCGCGGTCAGGACGGCCGGGCGGCCCGCGGGTCGCGCCCGAGGAAGCCCACGAACCGATCCATCGCCGGGGCGTCCTCGGGGACCGGCACGATCTCGCCGAACGCCTGCCCCTCGCCCCGGAACCGAGGCGGCAGCGTGCCCCGTGCGCGGTCCAGCACCCGCGCTCCCTCTTCCTCGGTGAAGGGGACCGCCTGCCCGGTGGCGACGGCGAGGTCCCAGCCGTGCCCCAGGTACTCCATGAGCGTCATGTCGAACACCATCGGCGCGGGCAACTCGCCCTCCCGGACCCGGACCTGGCGGTCGAATCCGTGCCTCCGCCATCCGGCGAGCAGCCCCTGCGCGGCGGCCCTGAACTCACCGGCCGGGTCGTCACCGCAGACGTGGGCCGCCGGATCGCCTTCGTACGCGCGGCCCTCGCATCCCGCCTCGAAGACCTGGAGCCACCCCACGAGGTGGTTGCGCAGCGCCTCCACGTCGTAGGTCTCGCAGGTGGTCGGCAGGGAGAGCTGGTCGGGGCGGACACCCTCGACGAGGTCTCCGGTCTTGGACAGAATTCCCGCGAGGAGTTCGATGTCGCTCATGGGCGGACTCTACGAGCCGTCGGACCGGGATCGGGGCCCGCACCGCCGTTCCCGCACCGACAGCCCCGGTCCATGTACGAGACCTCGGTCACCCGTTTCCACGACGGACTGGCCGCTGACCACCACCTGGTCCACGCGGACCGGAATGCGAGCATCCGCCGGCCGGGATGTGCCCTGCACGCCCTGATCGGCCGGGATCGCGGTTCACCCGCTGGAGGCGCTCCTCCCCTGGGACCGGCGGTCGGCGGCGCCGCGCCCGGCGTTCTCCGTCTGAGCGGCGAGCCAAGTGGCCCAGGTGGGCATGGCCTCGCGCATCACGGCCATCGCTTCCACCGACTCCCTGAGCGTCCGAGCGAAGCCGGCCCGGTACTCCGGGCTCCCGCCCCGGTGGCCACAGGCCATCCACAGCTGCCAGGCCGCCGTTCCTACGCGTCCGGCGAACATACCGGTGAACGCGAACTCGTCGACCGCCCCGACCGCCCCTCCCGCGGCGACATACCCGGAGAGGCACGCTTCGACGATGCGGCGCTCGGGCACTTCCAGCCCACGGCCGAAGCCGGCGAGACCGAAGGCGGTGAGGACGAGCTCCCACCACGGCTCCTGCGCCCCGGCGGCATCGAAGTCCAGCAGCACCGGACCACCGGAGCCGGTCAGAACGTTCTGGTGCCGGATGTCGCGGTGCATGACCAACTTCGTCCGCCCCAGCTCCTGCTGGTCCTCGGCCATGGCCTCGGCCTGTTCCACCGACAGCCTGAGGACGCGGACGTGCTCGGCGCTGAGGACCTCAAGGCGTTCGGCCTGAGCGAACCATTCCTCCCACTCGTCCCGGGAGTGCGACCGGTAGTCGCCATCGACGGCCGGATCGGCCGGAATCGCGCACCGGGCGAGGTCGGCGACGAGCCCTCCGGCCCATGCCGCCAAGGCTTCGGACGTCGGCGCGGTCGGATGCGAGCCCTCGACGAAGCGCGTCGCGCGGGCGTGGACACCGCCCCCGATCGGTCGCCACAGACCCGCTTCGGCCAGAGTCGTCGACTGCGGCCCGGGCATCGCGAGGCCTCTCTCCCACGCGGCGACTTCAAGCGCCCCCGCCTGAGCGGCCATGGACAACCAGAAGTCACCCCAGGGCCGGTGCAGCTTCACCACCCATGAGCCGGAGTCAGTAACGGCCTTCCACACCGGGCCCTGCTCGTCGTCCTTGAGTCGCAGCGGTGCTCCCAGTAACCGCCCCAACCCGAGCCGCTCGGCCGCGCACTCCAGGTTCATGACGGTCAGTCAACCTGCCCGGTATGTCAGCGGCCACCGAATTACGGAACGTCAGAATGAGTCGGACCGTGAGCTTTTGCACCCTGGGGCGTGTGTCGAAAGTCCTGCCTGTCCGGCGGACGGACGGCGCCACTTTCGACACACGCCCCAGCGATCTTGGTCGGCATGGTGGTCCGATCGCGTGCTGGTCTAGTTCCGGATGACCTCATCCGGGCCCAGGCCCAGGGGCGTCGGGCCGCACGAGGTGGCGACGGCCCTCAGTCCCGCCCGGCAGCATGCGGCCCTGGTCATTCGACACCCCGGCGGCGACCACGCGATCACCGCGATGCACTCCGTTCCCGATGACGCCTGGTATCCGGAACCGGATGTCGTGGCCGGGCAGCGGGCACTCGTGACCGCGATCGTCCCCGACGAGGATCCGTCACGGGAACCCACGGTGTGTTTCAACCCGCACGCAGGGCACGTGGACGTCCCGTACCGGGTCATGCGCTGGTTCATGTACCAGGTCGATGAGGAGATCCGTACTTTCCGCGCCTGGGGGCAGATGGGCGCGAGCCCAGTCGGTGGGAGCCCGGCGGCCCGTCCGCGCACCGCCGGGGCGACCGTCCTACGACGCGTCACCCACGTGCCGCCCCACACTTCGAGTGGGTACGTGTGAGGAGGCCGGTCGGGGGTAACGGCTGAACACCAGCCCCGCACCCCGCGCGCACCGGCTCCGTACGTTCCACCTCCGGCGCGGGCGAGAAGGCCACTGCGACGAGAGAGGCGACCGGCGAACGATGCAGAACATGACTGACTCCACCCAGTGCGCTCCGGCCATGACCTACACCCTGATGCTCGAAAAGATCCGCTACGACGGCGCGTACCCGACCAAGGAACGGGCCGAGGAAGCGGTACGGCTCGTACTGGCCGGTCTCGGAGGACAGTTGTCCGGAACCGAGCGCGAGAACCTGGCGGCCCGGCTCCCGGGTGAGGCCGCGGGCATCTTCCTCGCCGGAAGACCCGAAGCCCCGCTCACCGGACGTGACTTCGTCACCTCGCTCGCTCTGCTGACCGGCGCGAGCACCGCCACCACCCGCTGGGACACGGGCTCCGTCCTGACCACGGTGGCCCAGCTGGCCGGCCCCGATCTCCTGGCCCAGCTGCTCCAGGCACTCCCCCAGGGGTACGCGCTCCTCTTCGGCCGCGCCGAGCTCGCCCGCGCCGCCTGAACCCGGGCAAGCGCCCCCGGTGGCCCTGGTGGCCCCGGTGACCCCACATTCCGGCGCCCCGGCTCCCTGGCCCGCGCTTCGGGCAGGTGCCACACGCGCCGAATCCTCGCTCCCCGCCCCCGCGCCGCCCGGTCCGTCCGGAGCGCCGCGGGGGCACGGGCTGGGCGGGGCGGGGCGCGGTGGCTCGGCCCCCGAGGACGGACGGGCCCCTCTCCCTGGGCCGTGTCTGAGCCGCGGTGGCACCCGCCCCCGCACCGCCGGCTCCCCCGCGCTCCCGCACCGCCGACTCCCCCGCACCGCCCCCTCACGGCTCCGGGAGACGACCGCCATCGGACCCTGCCCCGAGATCGGGGTAGGGTTTTTGAGGTGGTGAAGGTACGCTCCGCGCGCCCTCCCACCACGCCGGGGCCGACGCCGCCCCCGGCGGAGGTCCGGTCCCGCGAGGCTGCTGAGCCTTTCGCGCGACCTGCCCGAACGGATCTTCCCCCGGGTCCGTTCCCTCTCCGCTTCCGGTCCCGGTCACGGGCCCGACCGTGGTGCGCCGTCCCGGCACTCCGCGCCCTGACGCACGCCCTCGGCCTGCCCGACACGGTGGTGTGCCCGAGCACGACAGGTTTCCGCTGCCTTGTCCTCCACCGTCCCCGCCGTCTCCACCGATTCACCGGCCGCGCGGCTGCGCGCGCTGAAGCCCGACTGGCTGGGCGACCCGAAGGTCTGGCGCACCGAGGTGCTGGCCGGGCTGGTGGTCGGTCTCGCGCTGATTCCCGAGGCAATCTCGTTCTCGGTCATCGCCGGGGTCGATCCGGCGGTCGGCCTGTTCTCCGCGTTCACCATGGCCGTGGTGATCTCCGTGGTGGGCGGGCGCCGGGCGATGATCTCGGCGGCCACCGGTGCGGTGTCCCTGGTGGTCGCGCCGCTCAACCGTGAGCACGGCTTCGGCTACCTGGTCGCCGCCGTGATCCTCGCCGGGGTCTTCCAGATCGTCCTGGGGGCGCTGGGGGTGGCGAAACTGATGCGGTTCGTCCCCCGCTCGGTGATGGTCGGCTTCGTGAACTCGCTGGCGATCCTGGTCTTCATGGCGCAGGTGCCCGAGATGCGGGACGTGCCCTGGGCGGTTTACCCGCTGATCGTGGCCGGGCTGGCGCTGCTGGTGTTCTTCCCCAAGGTCACCACGGTCGTGCCGGCCCCGCTGGTCTCGATCGTGGTGCTCACCGCCTTCACCGTGGCGGCGGGGATCTCGGTGCCGACCGTGGGCGACCGGGGCGAGCTGCCGTCGTCCCTGCCGGTGCCCGGCCTGCCGGACGTGCCCTTCACCCTCCACACGCTGACGACCGTGGCGCCGTACGCGCTCGCGATGGCGCTGGTCGGGCTGATGGAGTCGCTGATGACGGCGAAGCTGGTCGACGAGATCACGGACACCCGGTCGGACAAGACCCGGGAGTCGGTCGGCCAGGGCATCGCCAACATCGTCACCGGCTTCTTCGGCGGCATGGGCGGCTGCGCGATGATCGGCCAGACGATGATCAACGTGAAGGTGTCCGGGGCGCGGACCCGGCTGTCGACGTTCCTGGCCGGCGTGTTCCTGATGGTGCTCTGCATCGCCTTCGGCCCGGTGGTCTCCGACATCCCGATGGCCGCCCTGGTCGGGGTCATGGCGATGGTCTCGTTCGCCACGTTCGACTGGCACTCCATAGCCCCGAGGACGCTGCGCCGGATGCCCGCGGGGGAGATCGCCGTCATGGTGATCACCGTGGTGGTCGTCGTCGCCACCCACAACCTCGCCATCGGCGTGGTCGTCGGCTCGGTCCTCGCGATGGTGGTCTTCGCCAAGCGGGTGGCCCACTCCGCGGACGTCACCGCCGTCACCGACCCGGACGGCACCACCGTGGTCTACCGGGTGACCGGAGCCCTCTTCTTCGCCTCCTCCAACGAGCTCGTCTCCCGCTTCGACTACGCGGGGGACCCGGAGCGGGTGGTGATCGACCTGTCCGCCGCGCATGTCTGGGACGCCTCGTCCGTGGCCGTCCTCGACACGATCGGCGCCCGGTACGCCCAGCGGGGCAAGACCGTCGGGATCACCGGCCTGAACGAGCCCAGCGCCCGTCTCCACGACCGGCTCAGCGGGCAGCTCTCCGCGGGCGGCTGACAGCACCCCGGTACACGAACAGGGCCGGAGCCCATGAGGCTCCGGCCCTGTTCCGTGCCCGGTGACGGGCGGCCCCGTCAGGCGCCGAACGTCAGGCTTCGGGCGTCAGGCTTCGGGCGTCAGCTTCAGCGAGATGGAGTTGATGCAGTAGCGCTGGTCGGTCGGGGTCTCGTACCCCTCGCCCTCGAAGACGTGGCCGAGGTGGGAACCGCAGCGGGCGCAGCGCACCTCGGTGCGGACCATGCCGTGGCTGTTGTCCGCGATGAGTTCGACCGCGTCGGTGTCCTTCGGGTCGTAGAAGGACGGCCAGCCGCAGTGCGACTCGAACTTCGTGTCGGAGCGGAACAGCTCCGCCCCGCAGGCGCGGCAGGAGTAGACGCCCTCGGTCTTGGTGTCGGTGTACTCGCCCACGAAGGCGGGTTCGGTCCCGGCCTTGCGCAGCACGGCGTACTCGGCCGGGGAGAGCTCTTCCCGCCACTGCTCGTCTGGCTTCTCGATGTCGTACGGCACGGTGGCTCGCTCCCTCACTTCGACAGCTGGTCCAGGATGTGCGGGCCGAGGTCGGTGACGTCGCCCGCTCCCATGGTGAGAACCAGATCACCCGGCTTCGCCATTCCCGCGACGATCCCCGGGACGTCCGCCGCGTCGTGCACGGCGGTGACGTCGGCGCCGGCCGCCAGGGCGGCATCGATGATCAGCGCGCTGGTGACCCCGGGGACCGGGTCCTCGCGGGCCGGGTAGATGTCCAGGACCACGGAGGCGTCGGCGAGGGCGAGTGCCTGGCCCATCTCGGTGCCGAGCTCCTGCGTGCGGGAGAACAGGTGGGGCTGGAAGACGACGAGGATGCGCGCGTCGGCGGCGGCGCCGCGCATGGCCTCCAGGTCGGCGGTCATCTCGGTGGGGTGGTGCGCGTACGAGTCGATGACCTGGACTCCCGCGGCCTCGCCCTTGAGCTGGAGGCGGCGCTTGACCCCGGTGTACGTGCCGAGGGCGGAGGCGAGGTTGTGCGCGGGGATGCCGAGGGCGACACCGGCGGCGAGGGCCGCGACGGCGTTGTGGGCGTAGTGGCGGCCGGGCACGGAGACGGTGAAGGTGAGGAACTTGCCGTTCAGCAGGACCGTGACCTCGCTGGTCAGACCGCGCGGGGTGACCTTGTGGACGCGCACGTCGGCGGCCCCGGACTCGCCGTAGGTGACGATGTTCAGGTCGGCCCGTGCGCTCTCGCGCAGCCGCCGGGTGAGTTCGACGGCCCCGGGCTGATCGGCGGCGACGACGAGGGTGCCGCCGGGGGTGATCTTCCCGGCGAACTTCTCGAAGGACTCGTAGATCTCGTCCATCGAGGCGTAGTTCGCGTGGTGGTCCAGCTCGACGTTGAGGACGATCGCGACCTCGGGGTCGTACTTCTGGAAGCTGCGGTCGCTCTCGTCGGCCTCCGCCACGAAGATCTCGCCCCCGCCGTGGGCGGCGTTGGTGCCCGGTCCCTCCAGGTCGCCGCCGATGGCGTACGAGGGGTCGAGGTTCAGCGAGGAGAGGGCGACGGCGAGCATCGACGTGGTGGTCGTCTTGCCGTGCGTACCGGCCACGGCGATGGCCCGGGTTCCGGTCATCAGCGAGGCGAGCGCGTCGGAGCGGTGCACGACCGGGACGGAGAGCTCGGCGGCGCGCAGCAGCTCCGGGTTGTCGGCTCGGATGGCGCTGGAGACGACCACACAGGTCGCGTCGTCGGCCAGGTGGGCCGCGGCGTGACCGATGTGGACGGTCGCCCCCAGCGCGCGCAGCGCGTCGGCCGTCCCGGACTCCTTGGCGTCGCTGCCCGCCACCTTCGCGCCCCGCTGGGCGAGGATCTTCGCGATGCCCGACATTCCGGCGCCGCCGATGCCGATGAAGTGCGGCCGTTCCATGGCGGCAGGAATACCGGGTGCCATGCGTGTCTCTCCCTGAAGTCGGTCGCGGTGCCGGGTCCGCCCGGCACCGGTGCCCAGCCTATTCGCTGTGCGCGAAGAGCTTGAGCACCGGGACGCCGACCTTGTGGCGGGCCCGGGACGCCCAGTCACGGTGGAAGAACTCCTCCACGTAGTGCGGGGCGGTCAGCACGATGACCTCGTCGGCTTCCGCCTCGTCCACCACGGTCTTGAGGCTGTCCAGCGGGTGCTCCTCCACGACCTGCCCCACCGCTTCGGACCCCGCCGCCCGCAGGGCGAGCAGCGAGTGCTGGAGGGCCAGCCGGGCGGGTTCGCGGGCCTCCTTGCCCTCGGGTTCGTCGCCCTCGTTGGCGGCGTCCCGCAGCTCCCCGAGCGCCACGTCGTCGATCGCGCGGAGCAGGACGTCGGCCTGGTCGCCGCGCGGCTGCATGAGCACGATGAACGAGATCCGCTCGTCGCCGTGGAGGGTCGTGACGAATTCGACGTCCTCGGGGGTGAGCGGTTTCTCGATCATCAAAACGCTTGTGAACACGACGGGCGCCCTTCCGCTTCTTCATCCGGCCGACCCGGTGGAGGGCCGCTGCTGAAACCATCCTTCCCCGTGATCGCACGGAGATTGCAGTGGTAAGTGTGCCCAGCGGAAGCCAAGCGGAACGGCAAATTCCGTTAAGAGTCGGGCGGAGTCACGGCCCAGCGCCGGGCGCGGTCGCGGCGCGCCTCAGCGGCGGCGGTACCGGGTGAAGAGGAACCCGTCCTCCTCCAGCAGCCCTGCCAGGGCGAAGCGTTCCGGCACGGGCACGGACGGGCCGCCCGCGATCCGCTGCGCCTCGCCCGCCGTCAGCATCGGCGAGACGGTCAGGCAGAGCTCGTCGAGCACACCGGCGGCGACGAACTGGCCGAGCAGGCGGGGCCCGCCCTCGGTCAGCTGCCGGGTCAGGCCGAGGGCGGCCAGCTCCCGGACGGCTCTCGCGGGGTCCACCCGGGCGCCCTCACCGGCGACCACCACCCGGGCGCCCGCCTTCCGGGCGGCGGAGACCCGGTCGGCCGGCGCGTCCGCCCCGGTGAGCACCAGGGTCGGGACCAGCGGTTCGGTGTAGAGCGGGGCCGAGAAGTCCAGGTCGAGGCTTCCGCTGACCACGGCGACGGCGGGAGCGGGCCCCTGTCCGGCCGCCGCCCGCCGCGCGGCGAACGCCTCCCGGGCACGGGCGGGCCGGTAGCCCTCCGTACGTACGGTCTCCGCGCCGGCGATCACGACGTCGGCGAGGCCCCGCAGGGTGCCGAAGATCCGCATGTCCGAAGGGGAGGAGATGGCCTGTGAACGGCCGTCGTGCTGGGCGGCGCCGTCCAGGGTGGTGACCATGTTGGCGCGCAGCCAGGATCCGGGGCCGGCCGGGTAGGCGTACGCCTCGGCCAGCTCGTCGAGACGCCACTCGCGGTCGTCGGCGCCGACCGGGGCGGGGGCGGCGGTGACTGTCAGGTCCGTCACAGGGAACAGGCTTCGCATGTCAGGCAGTGTGGCACGGCCCTTATGGTTGACAGTTGTGTCGTCCTCCACCACCGCTCCGGGGTCAGATTCCCTCGCCGGCGCGGCTCCGCTGTCCCTGTGCGCCCGTCGGCCGCACGTCCCCGCCGATCGTCTGGTCGCCGAGATGGTGCCGCCGCCGCGCTTCGATTCGGTGCGTTTCGCCACGTACGTCCCTGATCCGACCCAGCCCAGCCAGAGCGAGGCCGTCACGGTCCTCAACTCCTTCGCGGCCGGTCTCGGCGGGGCGTACGCGTCGGGCGAGGGCAGGCGGCGGTGGTTCGCGAAGAAGCCCGCGGCCCCGGCCGGACCGCGCGGGGTCTACCTCGACGGCGGGTACGGCGTCGGCAAGACCCACCTGCTCGCCTCCCTCTGGCACGCCACCCCCGCCGAGCCGGCGCTGAAGGCCTTCGGCACGTTCGTGGAGCTGACGAACCTCGTCGGGGCGCTGGGCTTCCAGCAGACCGTGAAGACCCTGAGCGGGCACCGGCTTCTCTGCATCGACGAGTTCGAACTCGACGACCCGGGCGACACCGTGCTGGTCTCCTCGCTGCTCAGCAGGCTGGTGGAGGCGGGCGTCGCACTGGCGGCGACCTCCAACACGCTGCCGGGCAAGCTCGGCGAGGGCCGGTTCGCCGCCGCCGACTTCCTCCGCGAGATCCAGGGGCTCTCCGCGCACTTCCGCCCGCTGCGGATCGACGGCCAGGACTACCGGCACCGTGGCCTGCCCGAGGCTCCGCCGCCCTTCGACGACGAGCAGGTCACCAGGGCCGCGTACGCCACCCCGGGCGCGGCGTTGGACGACTTCACCGCGCTCCTCGGGCACCTGGCCGAGGTGCACCCCAGCAGGTACGGGGCGATGACCGACGGGGTGGACGCGGTCTGCCTCACCGGGGTGGTGCCGGTGCCGGACCAGTCGACGGCGCTGCGTCTGGTGGTGCTCGCCGACCGGCTGTACGACCGTGAGATCCCGGTCCTCGCCTCGGGCATACCCTTCGACCGGCTGTTCAGTGAGGAGATGCTGAACGGGGGGTACCGCAAGAAGTACTTCCGGGCCATCTCCCGGCTGACGGCACTGGCGAGGGACGCGAAGGGGCTGGTTGCGCAGTAGGTTCGTGGGGGTGACGGCGCGACTCCTCCGGGTGGCCGCGTCGTTCACCGGTTCCGCGGCACACGAGGTGCCGTGGTCCCGCGCGACCGCGCACACCGTTTTCGAAGGGATTCACCATGGCTACCACGCGTCAGGCCCACACGGTCTGGGAAGGCAACCTGCTGGAGGGCAAGGGTGTCGTCACCCTCGACTCGTCCGGTGTCGGCGAGTTCCCCGTCTCCTGGCCCTCGCGCGCCGAGAAGGCCAACGGCAAGACCAGCCCGGAGGAGCTCATCGCCGCCGCGCATTCCAGCTGCTTCTCGATGGCCCTCTCGAACGGCCTGGCCGGCGCCGGCACCCCGCCCACCCGTCTGAACACCCAGGCCGAGGTGACGTTCCAGCCCGGCACCGGCATCACCGGCATCCACCTCACGGTGGAGGGCCAGGTGCCCGGCCTGGACGAGGCGGGCTTCGTCAAGGCCGCCGAGGACGCCAAGGCCAACTGCCCGGTCAGCCAGGCGCTGTCCGGTACGACGATCACCCTGACGGCCACCCTCGCCTGACCGTACGGCTTCGGGCCACGGCCCGCCCCGGCGTTCGTTCCGGGGCGGGCCGTGGCCCGTACGACGGCGGGGCGCCGGTTTCGCGACGAGTCGTCAGCACGGGAACCGCCGCGGTCTCAGCACCCCGGCCATGTCCCAAAGATCGCTCCCCACCCCCGTAACACCCGCGTCATCGCACGGCCGCACGTTCTCAAAGAACGGCTGGCTCAATGCACTCCAACGCAGCGACCTGCACAGGAGGGCATGACATGGGCGTATCAGATCCCGCACCGGTTCCGCCGAGGGAGCAGGACGTCCATCCGGTCGACCGGCGCCCTTCCCCGGGCAGACTCGCCACCTTCGGACTCCAGCACGTGCTCGTCATGTACACCGGCTGCGTCACCGTGCCGCTGGTCTTCGGCGGGGCCGCCGGGCTCGACACCTCGACGATCGGCCTGCTGATCAACGCGGACCTGCTGGTCGCCGGGCTGATCACCCTGATCCAGAGCCTCGGCGTGGGCAAGGTCCTCGGTGTACGCCTGCCGGTCGTCACGGGCGCCACCTTCGCGGGGGTCACCCCGATGATCCTGATCCACGGCGAGTACGGCATGCAGGCGGTGTACGGGTCGATGCTGGCCGCCGGGCTCTTCGGACTGCTGATGGCCGTGCCGTTCGCACGGCTGGTCCGCTACTTCCCGCCCCTGGTCAGCGGTGTGGTCATCACGGTCATCGGCCTCTCGCTGATCGGCGTGGCCGCCGGGCTCATCACCGGCAGCGACCCGAAGGCGGCCGACTACGCGTCGGGGACCCGGCTCGGGCTCGCCGCCGGGGTGATCGTCTTCATCGTGCTCTTCGCCCGCTTCGTCAGGGGCTTCGCCGGGCAGACAGGCATTCTGATCGCCCTGATCGTCGGCACCCTGGTCGCCATACCCCTGGACCTCACCGACTTCTCCGGCGTCCCGGACGCGGACTGGGTGGGACTGGCAGCCCCGTTCCACTTCGGCGCCCCGGAATTCCCGGTCTCGGCCGTGGTCTCGATGTGCGTGGTGATGCTGGTGATCTTCACCGAGTCGACGGCCACGATGCTGGCGGTGGGCGAGGCGACCGGGCGGCCCCTCACGGACAAGGACCTGGCGCGCGGACTCGCGGCGGACGGGCTGTCGGGCGTGCTCGGCGGCGCGATGAACTCCTTCATGGACACCGTCTTCTCGCAGAACGTCGGACTCATCCGCCTCACCCGGGTCTCCAGCCGTTACGTCACGGCGGTCGCCGGCGGCGTCCTGGTCGCGCTCGGCCTGGTCCCGAGGCTCGGCGAGCTCGTCGCCGCGCTGCCCGGCCCGGTGGTGGGAGCAGCCGCCCTGGTGCTGTTCGCCACGGTGACCATGGTCGGGGTGAACACCCTGCGCCGGGTGGACCTCGACCGGGGCCACAACCTGACGATCGCCGCGGTGGCGCTGGGGATCGGTCTGCTGCCGGAGATGTCCGAGGGCATCTACGCGAACTTCCCGTCCTGGGTGCAGATCGTATTCGGCAGCGGTATCACGGCGGCGGCGTTCACGGCGTTCCTGCTGAACCTGCTGTTCCACCACACGCCCTGGGGAGCTGCGCCCGGAAGGGAGGGCGTACCGGCCACACCCGCGACGGAAGAGCCCGCACCGGAAACCGAGCCGGTACCGGAGGGGAGCGCGTCGGCCGATCGGGGCGCTCCGAGCGCCGCAGGGACCACCTGACCCATATAAATCATATTGTCCGATATTTTCCGTGAGTGAATACTTCAGCACGGAAAGTTTCGCCTCTGATCGGTTCTGTGTGCCTGGCCGGTCTGGCTGTCTTGAGCGGGGTGCTCGCCGGATGCGGCGGTCCGGGCGGGCACCCCGCCACCACCCGACCGCCGCACGGCGCCTCCCCCTCCTCCGCCTCCCCCTCCTCCGCACCCGCGCGGCCGGTCCCCGGACCTCCGCCCACCCTCGCCCCGGGACCCGAGGGCCTCACCCCGGTTTTCGAGCGGCGACCGAAGGGCGCGGCTCCGACGGGCGAGAAGGTCGTGGCGCTCACCTTCGACGCCGACATGACCGCCGACGAGGGCGACCGGGCGGCGGCGGGCGAACCGTTCGACAACCCGCCGCTGATCGCCCTGCTGCACCACCTCAGGGTCGAGTCGACGATCTTCATGACCGGCCGCTGGGCGGAGGAGTACCCGGACCAGGCCCGGGCGATCGGCACGGACCCCGCCTTCGAGATCGCCAACCACTCCTACAGCCACTACGCCTTCTCCTCCCCCTGCTACGGCCTGCCGGCCGTGGCGAAGGAGGAGATGAAGGGCGAGGTGGAGCGTGCGTTCGCCGCCTTCCGTACGGCAGGAGCCCGCAACGTCGTCCCGTACTTCCGCTTCCCCGGCGGCTGTTACGACGAGGAGGCGCTGCGCGCGCTGGCCCCCGAGAAGGTGACGGCGGTCCAGTGGGACGTGGTCGGAGGCGACGCGTTCGCGACCGACCCGGACGCGGTGGCCGAGCAGGTACTGGCAGGCGTGACCCCCGGCTCACTGGTGGTGCTGCACTGCACCCGTAGCGCCGCCCCGGCCACCGAGAGGGCGGTACGCCGGATCGTCCCCGAACTCCGCGCGCGCGGCTACCGGTTCGTGAAGGTGTCGGAGCTGATGCGGGCGGCCCCCGGAAGCTGACGGGGCGGAGCGCGACCGGAAGGCGGCCGGGTCCGGGTCCCGGGTGACCCCCGGGCCCGGCCGCCGACGCCCGGTCAGCCGGAGCAGGCGTTGCGGCCGGCCTCCTGCCAGGCGCAGACCGGGCAGAGGGGGGCACCCTTCACCGACTCCGGGTATTCCGTGGGCTTCCGGCAGAGCACGCACTCGGCGAACGGCCCGCCCTCGTCGGCGGGTACGTCCGGCCCGGGGGCCGAGGGGCCGGGGGCCGCGCAGTACGTGTCGTCGTCCATGGAGTCGAGCGTACGACGGCCCTTGTGCCCCCTGGCACGGTCCGCTTCAGCTCGACGACGTCTTCTCCGGCTTCAGCTCGCTCGGGCGCACGATGACGAAGCCCTCACCGTCCAGCCGCAGCTGGACCGCCTCGCCCGAACCTCCCCGCACCATCGAGCCGAAGCTCTGGGAGCGGTGCAGCGAGGTGGTGAGCCGGGCACTCCAGCCGACGACCGCGTCCGTGTCGACGAAGACCGGCTGGTGCGACGTGACGGGTATCACGATCGGATGGCCCTCGCAGATCAGGCCCAGCTTCCCGTATCCGCTGAAGACGCTGTTGAAGAGGCCACCGCCGGTCATTCCGGCGCCCTTCACGGTCTTGATCTCGTACGCGAGCGTCGAATCGAAACAGAGGACGTTCCGACCGTTGATGGTGAGCACGTCGCCCTGCTCGATCTCGACGATGTAACAGTTCTGCGCCTCGTGGGCGAACCACGCCTCGCCCTGCCCGCGGACCGCCATCAGCGGCAGCCCCTCACCGGTGACGGCCCGCTTGAGCATGCCGCCGATCCCCTGGCCCTTGCGCTCGAACTTCAGGTCCCCGCGGAATGCGATCATCGATCCCTGGCGCGCGTGCATCTCCCCGCTGACCGCGTACTTGACCGACTTGGTGTTCTGCAGGGTCATACCGGGGGCGGTGGCCTGCTCCGCCATGTGCTCACCGGAGAATATGTCGCTCTTCATGCGGTGCATCCTCGCCCGGAACATGCCACGCGTCCAAGCGGCCCACCGGGCCGTCGGACAACTCCGTCCGCCGGGCGCCCGGCATGTCCGAGGTGCCTGGCAGACTGGCTCCGTGAGCAGCAACGACATTCCCGCAGCCGCGGCGGCACCGGCCCCGGCCACCACCTCCCCGGCTCCCCCGGCCGAGCCGGCCGGACCGCTTCCGGCGGACAGCCCGTTCCGGACCGAGCCGACCCCGCGCGACGAGGCACCGCAGTTCGTGCTGCCGCTGGTGGTGCACATCGAGAAGACCGACCCGCCCGCCCGCAACGACGCGCTCCGCACGGCGGCCCGCGCGGTGCTCACCATCCTGGCCGACGACCGCGCGCTCGGTGAGGGCGAGTGGGCGCAGGCGATGCGCGACTGGCAGGACGCCCGGATACGCAAGGTGGTGCGGCGGGCCCGGGGCGCGGAGTGGCGCAAGGCGTGCACGCTGCCCGGGATCACGGTCACCGGGGACGCCGCCGAGGTGCGCGTCTACCCGCCGGTCCCGCTGGACGGCTGGCCCAAGGAGCTGGCGAAGCTCCAGGTCTCGGGCACCGACCTGGACGACCCCGAGCCCCCGGCCGCCCCGGACACCACCGGCCCGGTCCTCTGGCTCAACCCCGGGATCGACATGTCGGCGGGCAAGACGATGGCCCAGGTCGGCCACGGCGCACAACTCGCCTGGTGGGAGCTGACGGACGCGGAGCGCAAGGAGTGGCAGGAGGCGGGCTTCCCGCTCTCGGTGGCCACCCCGGACACGGAGACCTGGCACCGCCTCACGGTGAGCGGTCTGCCCGTGGTGCGCGACGCCGGGTTCACCGAGATCGCCCCGAACTCCGCCACGGTGATCGCGGACCACCCGGCGCTCCGGGCGCGCGCGGCGGGCTGAGGGGCTTCCGTCCGACGAGCAGCTCCGGGGCGACCGGTGTGAGGCCCTTGGCCGGGCGCCCCGTCACCAGCGGGAGGCTGAGGTTGTCGTCACTGTGTACGCCGGCCCCACACGCGGCATGATGACTCCCATGGCGCACACTTCCTCCCGCACCGTCGGGGGTTCCTCACTCTCCCTGTGGTCGACGGACTCGTTCCTGTCCATCGGATCCGTCGGGTCCGTGCTGTCCATCGGTTCGGTTGGCAGCGCTCTGTCCGTGGGGTCCATCGGCTCTTCCCTGTCAGTCGGCTCGATCGGCTCTGCCATGTCCCTCGTTTCGCTGGGGTCCATCCAGAGCACCGGAAGTGCGCTGTCCATCCAGGGACGGCGCTCCGTGCTGGCCGTCGGCCCTCACCGCGTGATCAGCTCGCGAGGCACGCTCGCACTGCTCGGATCGGGCGTACTCGCCCTTGCCGGCGCACTTGCCCTGCACACACGTATCAGGCGGTGACCGGTCCGACGCCATCGATCCCGGTGCCGATAGAACTGCTTTGCGGCGCCGGGTGACCGCCGACCCCGTGCCCCTGCCGACAATCCGCAGTGGCCGCCTGCCCTCGATGTGCCGCACCTGCGACCGCTCGGGCATGCCCAGCCGTCCGTACCGAACGCGCCGGCCGGGAACGGGTTCCGGGCCGGCGCACCGAGTACGGGAATGCGTGTCAGCTCAGATGCCGGTGGAAGAACCCCAGCGAGCCGTCCACTTCGAACGACGGTACGTCCCCGTGCTTGCCGGGGTTGGCGTGCAGCGTCTTCTCGGCCGAGGCCAGGGCGTCGAACAAAGCCAGGCTCTCGTCCCGCGGCACCATCTGATCGTCCCACTGGACCAGGAACTGCACCGGCACGGTGATCCGCCCGGCGTCCTTGGCCGGCCCGCGCACGCCGAGCAGGCCCAGCACCGCCGCGCGGATCCGGGGTTCCGCCGCGATGAGCGGGATACCGAGCCCACAGCCCATCGACATGCCGCAGTAGCCCACGGGGCCCACGCCCACGTGGTCGAGGCGCTGGACAGCGGTCAGGACCGCCTGCCAGTCCGCGACGGCCTGAGGGGCGAGATGGCCGTGCATGCCGGCGACCAGCGCACCCGGATTCTCGCCGGCGGCCATGCCGGCCCGCATATCGGCCGCGATCCGGCCGAACTCCTCGTCCTTGGGCCTGTCCCCGTGGTTGGGTGCGTCGATCGCGACGACCGCGAAACCCTCGGCGGCTGGACCAGGGCGGGTTGCGGTGTCGCGCCGCAGCCTGCGCCGTCGGCCCGTGCGGCGGCGGGGTCGTCGAAGAGTCCGGCGCCTCCGCGGACGCCGGTCTCGGGGAGGGTGCGTTCGACGCGGTCGGCTGCTTCGAGGTCTCCGGCGAGGGCGGCGGCGGAGCGGGCCTGTTCGTGGCAGGTCGGGGCGGAAGCCGGTCAGCACGATCACGGCGCTCGGGGCCGTACGGGGGCTGACCGCCCCCTTCACGGAACGGACCGTGGCGGCCGCCCCAGGTCGGGAGAGTCCGTGCGGGGCAGCTGGCCGCACGCCGGGAGTCACCGCGGCCCCACCCGGGCCTCTTCCCCGGGCCGACTCGCCACGCACCGCCCGCAATCTGTCACAGAGTGGTCACAACAGATGACTTCAGCCGCATAGGAGCCGTAACTCCCATGACATCATGAGGAGTTATGACAGATGGAGAGCGCGGGGGACACAGCTCGATCCGCGTCACACTTCTCGGAGACACCACCGACGACGTCGATGTGGCCGCGCTGAAGAAGTGGCTGGAGCGCGAACGCACCCTGGAACGCTGGGTCAACGACAACACGATCCGCATCCATGAGCGTCCCCGAGCCGTTGACACCAGTGACGCGAACGTCACCATGGGCGCGGGGATGGACATCGTGCTGGTCCTGATCGGCGCGGTGACGCCCGGACTCTTCGAGAAGGTGCTCGCCGCGACCGAGTCCGGGGTCAAGGCCTGGCGGGAGAACCGCCGTTCGGTGGAGCGGGGCACTCCGCCCGTCCCCGAGATCACCTCGCACGCGCCGCCGGACAGTCGCGCCGACACCCCGGACCGCGACCCCGAGGCGCCGGACAGCGAGGGCTAATCCGGTGCCCCAGCGGTTCGACCCACGGGGGAGGGCGAATCGGGCGCTGCTCGTCGGTGTGCCCGAGTACGAGGAGATACAGCCGCGTGACCTGAAAGCCGTGAACCACAACCTGGCGCAGCTGTCGGAGGTACTGCGTACGGGGAAGCTCTTCGATCCGGACGAGATCACCGTGTGCAGGCCCGAGGGCGTCGACGATTTCACCCGCGCGCTCAACGACGCGGTGCAGTCGGCCGAGGGACTGCTGCTGTTCTACTTCGCCGGCCACGGGGCCGTCCCCGCCGCCGCGGACGAGTTGTGGCTCCAGATGCGCAACGCGCGCGTCGTCGCCGGGTCCGCCGCCGTGTTCCAGGGGTCCCAGTCATGGAGCCAGATTCTCGGCACCCTGGTGAGCAGCCGGGCCGAGCAGATCGTCGTCGTCCTCGACTGCTGCCACGCCGGAAACGCCGCACTCGTCTGGGAGGCCCGCCGGGAGAAGCAGCGTGTCTCCCAACTGATGAGCGTGCAGGCCAACAACCTGATCAGCGCGGGTCCCGGCACGCGGCCCACGCCCTTCACGGAACAGCTTCTGCGGATACTGAAGGGGGGCCTGGCCGGGCAGGGCGGCGACGTCGGTTTCCACGCGCTCTCCGAAGAGCTCAGAACGTACATGACCACGCACTTCAAGACGGAGCGCCCCGAGCCGTGGGAGCCGCAGAGCAGACCCGCGACCTCCGGGGTGGACGTCCTGCTGGCCACCGACATCCCCCCTGCGGACGAGGCTCCGACGCCGTCCGGTTGGCGCAGAAGACCGGCCGTCACCGTCGCCGCCGCGGTCGTGGTCGTGGCACTCCTCGGCTGTGGCGCCTATCTCCTGCCCCGCCTCGACACCCCGGTACGCTGCGCGCCGCCTCTGGAGCTGAGGCTGCTGACCGACCCCGGCATCGAGACGACCGTGCGCAAAGCCGCCACGGCCTACATGGCGTCCGACGCCAACCGTACGGACGACGGCTGCCGGCGCAGCGGAATCACTACGTACAGCGCGGGAGCCGCCGACGTGGTGGCGGCGTTCCGCGACGACACCGCGGCCTGGCAGCAGCCCGCGACCGGTGACATCAATCCGCAGCGCGACGTCGGGCCCCAGCCGGACATCTGGATTCCGGCCGTCTCGGCCGACGTGGAACGGGCCGGCTCCGGGACCGGTCCGTCCTCCGCGTCGATGGGTGACCTCCAGCCGCTGGCCTCCTCGCCGATCGTCCTCGCCGTACCCAAGGCATTCGCGCAGGCTCCGTCGCAGAGCGGCGGCCGAAAGCTCGCCGACCTGCTCACGAGGCTCCGGGAGAAGTATCCGAAGGCCCGGGTGCGCCGGGCCGACCCGGAGTTCACGGAGGCCGCCCTGCTGGCGTCGAGCGGGCTCTACGCCACGGCCGCATCGGGCAGGGAGGCGGAGAAGTCCGTCGCGCACCCGGGATCGCCCGCGGCCACCGCGAGCGATCTGCTCTGCGATCTGGCGGAGGTGGACGAGGAGGACGACCGGACGGCGGTGCTCGTTCCGGAGCACCTCTTCACGACCGGGCCCGGATGCGATTCGTGGAGCCGTGCGGTGCGCGTGGCTCAGTACTCGGACGACGTGCCGGGGCTCGACCTCACCTACGTCCGGGTGACCTGGAAGGACGCGGAGCGGGACCAGGACGCCCGGAACGAGGCCGCGGAGGGCTTCCGGAAGTGGCTCGGCGGAAAGGCCGGCACCGGTGTCTTCCGCGGGGACGGCTTCCGGGCGCCCACGGGCGGCAAGGGCACCGGACCTACGGCGGGCTGGACCGTGAAACCCGCGGTAGGCACCCTCGCCGATCCCGGTCCGCTCGCGGGACCGGCGAGCGGCGACACCATGAACGAAGCGCTCCGCACGTACCGCGGTGCGAACGGCCCGGGCAGCGTGCTGTTCCTGCTGGACAGCTCCGGCTCGATGGGCACGAAGTGGCACGGCCCGAGCGGCGCCCCCGGCATCCTCAAGCAGTCGCTCCGCGGCCTCGGCGGCAAGGACGAGTACGGCGTCTGGTCGGTGGGCGAGAAGGCCGGAAAATCGCACACGACTCTCCTCGACTTCGGGTCGCACCGGAACGCGGACGCGGAATCGGCGATCGACGAGCGCGCCGAGGTCGGGAACGTCGAGGCCGATCCGTCCCACGCCCTGGACGACGCCTGGAGTTTCATGGCGACCCAGGACACCGGCGACCAGAATCCGCGGTTGATCGTCTACCTCACGGACGACGAGGAGAAGGACAAACTGACCGAGGGAGGGCGTCTGGCCCGCTTGCTGAAGTCGGCCCGTGAGCGGGCGGTCCCCATCGTCGTCGTGTCGATGCAGCAGGGCACGTGCGACTCGGGAAAGCCCAACGAACGGATCGCGGTCGCCAGCGGAGGACGGTGTCTGGACGCCAACCGGAGCGATCTGGTGCCCGCGCTGCAGGACGAGGTCGCCAGAACCGGATCAGGAGACCAGCAATGACCTCAGCCCTCCCCGGGCCCCGGACGTCTCCCCGGCGCCGCTCTCTCGCGCGGACGCCCTGGCCCGCCGCGATTCTCGCGCTCTCTCTCCTGGCGGCCGGGTGCACCGGTGGGGGTGACGGCGCCGGCGGCGCGGAGCGGAGCGTCGTCCCCAAGCCCGGCAAGGACGAATCACGCGACATCTTCGTCGCGAGCGGGCGCGACGTCACCGGCAAGGGCGGTGTCCGGCAGCAGTTGATAGACGACTGGAACGCCGAACAGAGGGCGGCGAACGGCGCGCGCGCCTACCGGGCCCACCTCGTCGAACTCTCGGGCTCGGCCGACCAGCAGCGCAGTCAGCTGCTCGGCGCGCTGCAGTCCGGCGGCGCGGACTACGACGTGGTCAATCTCGACGTCACCTGGGTTCCGGAGTTCGCCGAGGCCGGCCTCGTCCGCCCCCTGAGTGAGGACCTGCTCGACGACGACGTGATCGATTCCGTCGCACGCACGGCGCGCTGGCACGGGGACGTCTACTCCGTCCCGTTCAACAGCGACGTCGGCCTCCTCTACTACCGGCCCGACTATCTGGAGACGGCGGACCTGGAGGACACCGACCTGCGGGGGAAGGTGAAGGACTGGAGCGATCTGGAGGAGGTGATCAACGACGTCAACAGGGCGGAGATGCCTCCGCAGTACAAGGCCGGCTGGACCACGCAGCTCAAGGACTACGAGGGCCGGACGGTCAACGCCGTCGAGGCGTTCGCTTCGTCCGGTGACGAGGGGGCCGCGCTCACGGACGACCAGGGCCGCTACACGGGGAACAAGGGGCAGCTCCTCAGCGGCATCAGCGATCTGCGCGCCAGAACCGCCCAGGCGCTGACCCTGACGTACAAGGCGGACGAGGCCGGGTCACTCGCGGACTTCGCCGCCGGAAAGACGGCCTTCCTGCGTCACTGGCCCTACGCCTACGGCGCGTTGAGCCAGACGTTCGGCAAGGACCAGCTCCAGGTCATCCCGCTGCCGGGCAAGGCGGTACTGGGTGGCCAGAACCTCGCGGTGACGCGCGACTCCCCGCATTTCCGGGCCGCCCAGGACCTCATCCGCGTTCTCACCGACAAGAACAGCCAATGCCGCCTGTTGCGTGCCGGGTTCGCCGCGACCAGGACGTCCGCGTACGAGGACGACAAGCTCAGCTGCCCGGAGGACCGGACCGCGGCGCCTTCGACCGGTTCCGGTGAGAGCGCCGACCGCATGCCGCGCGACGAGCAGGGCCGGCCCCTCTACGCCTCCGACACGCTCCTGGACGCCCTCCGTGGCGCCGCGCTGCGCCCGCGGACCCCGTACTACGGCGCCTTCACCCAGGCGGTACGCACCGAGCTCGCGCCCCTCTTCGGCGAAGGGCCTTCGAAGAGCAACGAGAAACTGGCCGAAGATCTCGACACCGCACTGCGCCGGGCCATGCCCACGGCCGGCTGACGGGGCACCGGCCGAGCGGATCGATCCACCACGCACCGCCACCGCACAGCGGCCCGCCCCGCCCCCGCAACCTCAAATCCTCCTCTGAACGTCTTCTCGTTCGGGTTCGGCGACGTACGCGGGGGTCATCACCTCTGCACGGGCAGCGAACGGATCGCCCGGGAAGGGGGGAGCGCTCATGAGGCTCGGAATCGGGATCGGCTGGCGTCCGGAGATCGCGGACGCGGTGGAGGCGCTGGAGGGCGTCGAGTGGGTGGAGGCCGTGGCGGAGAACCTCTGCGCGGACCATCTGCCCGAGTCGTTGGTGCGGCTCCGGGAGCGGGGCGTCACGGTGGTGCCGCACGGGGTGGCGCTGGGCCTCGGCGGCGCGGAGCGCCCCGATCCCCGGCGGCTGGCAGACCTGGCGGCGCGCGTGGAGCTGCTCGGTGCGCCGCTGGTGACGGAGCACATCGCGTTCGTACGGGCCGGGGGGCCGGCGGGCGGTGCGCCCGCGCTGGAGGCGGGCCATCTGCTGCCCGTACCCAGGACCTGGGACGCCTTGGACGTGCTCTGCGAGAACGTGCGGATCGCTCAGGACTCGCTGCCGGTGCCGCTGGCGCTGGAGAACATCGCGGCGCTGGTCGGCTGGCCGGACGAGGAGCTGACGGAGGGGCAGTTCCTGGCCGAACTGGTCGCGAGGACCGGGGTCCGCCTGCTGATCGACGTGGCCAACCTCCACACCAACCACGTCAACCGGGGCGAGGACCCCGCCACGGCGCTGGACGAGCTGCCGGCGGAGGCCATCGCGTACGTCCATGTGGCGGGCGGGGTCGAGAAGGACGGTGTCTGGCACGACACGCACGCCCATCCGGTGACGGCCCCGGTGCTGGAGGTCCTGACAGAGCTGCGCTCCCGGGTGGACCCGCCCGGTGTGCTGCTGGAACGCGACGAGGACTTCCCGCCCGCCGAGGAGCTGGCCGGCGAACTCGCCATGATCCGCAAGACGTTGGAAGCGGCGCGCCGGTCGGTTCGTCCGAGCGGTGCGACGCGCGGGTCGGCGCGCGGGTCGGCGCGTGTGGCGCCCCCGGCCGGAGACACGACCGACGCCCGTGAGCGGCTGGCCGGGGCCCAGGCCGGGCTGCTCGCCTCGCTCGTCGCCGGGGCCCCCGTACCCGCGGGCTTCGACGCGGAGCGGCTGGGGGTGCAGAGCCGGGCCCTGGCCGCCAAGCGGGCCGGCATCGTCGCGAAGGTGGCGCCGGAGCTGCCGGAGATCCTGGGACCGGGTTACCGCCCCGCGTTCCTCCGGTACGCCGAGGGCCGGCCGCCCGCATCCGGCTACCGCCGTGACGCACTGGCCTTCGCCGAACATCTGCTGGTCTCGGGCGAGCCCGCCGACGACGCGGCCCGGCGGCGGCTGACCCACTGGTGGCAGGACCGCGCGGCGGCGCGGCCGCCCCGGCGCACCACCCGGCTCGTCCGCGCGGCACGTGCCGCGTTCACCACGTCCACCACCGCGCTCAGGTCGTCTTCCGGGGGGAACCGATGATCATCAACCTGCTCGCACTGCTGCTGACGGTCGCGATCGTGACCTCCAGCGTGCTTCTCCTGACGACGGGCTCCGGGAGCGGCGGGCGGTACACCGGCCCCGGCGCCCAGGTGCGGGACGATCACGAGGCCGCGTTCCTCAACGGCGGCCCGGCGAGGGTCGTGGACACCGCTCTGACCGCCCTGCACACCGACGGCCGCGTGGTGATCGGCGGCCCGGGCATCGTCTCCGTCGTACGGGCACAGCCCCATGATCCGGTGGAGCGTGCCGTCTTCCACGAGCTGGCGCTCGCCCCGAACGGGGCGCTGCACATCCTGCGCCTGGCGGTCATGCACCACCCCGCCGTGCAGGAGATCGGCGACGGGCTGGCTGCCCGGGACCTGCTGGCGCGTCCGGAGGAGGTGCGGACGCGCCGCCGCTGGGCGGGGATCCAGGGCCTGGTCTGTCTCGCGCTCTTCCCCGTGTCCATGGTCGCGACCTTCGTCCAGTACGCGGTCATCGACGGATTCGGCGAGATGCCTTTCCCGTTCATCGTCAAGATGCTGCCGGCGATCTTCTTCGGCGGAGTGTGCGCTCTGGTGGCGGGGTCCCGCGCCCGGGCACGGATCACCAAGGCGGGTCAGGCAGCGGCGCGGGCGTACCGTACGGCCCGCTCCGGCTCGGGCGGTACGCCCGCGCAGTTGGTGGCCGCCTTCGGGCTGCGGTCACTGGCGGACACGGCGCTGCGCGACCAGTTGACGGCCGCCACGCGATACGGGGCGCCGGGGTCCCCCGTCCGGAGCGGGTCCTCCTCGGCGCGCCACCACGGGGCTGCCGACTCGTCCGTGGCGGGGGCGGCGATGGTGCCCGTGGTGTGGTGCGCGGGGACGGGTCCGGGCGGCGGCTGCGGCTCCGGTTCCGGTTCCGGTTCCGGTTCGAGCTGTGGCGCGGGGAGCGGGTCCAGCTGCGGTGGGAGCGGCTCCAGTTGCGGCAGCGGAGGTTCGAGCTGTGGGAGCAGCGGCTCCAGTTGCGGCGGCGGCAGCTCCAGTTGTGGCGGCGGCAGCAGCTCCAGTTGTGGCGGCGGCAGCAGCTCCAGTTGTGGGGGAAGCAGCTCCAGTTGCGGCGGCGGAAGCAGCTGAGCGCGGGGACGACGGGGACGCGAGCCGGGACCAGCTGAGCACGGGGGCGCCGGGTACGCGAGCCAGGACCAGCTTGAGCGCGGAAGCGAAGGGTACGTACGCGAGCCGGGAGCGCCGACCAACGGGTCCACGCCCATGAGCGGCTCCCGTCACGTTCGTCACGGCCCGCCCGCCCGGGGTGCGGCGGGCGGGCCGTGACACCATGGCGCGATGATTCTGGGCACGGGACCGAACGCGGTGGAACTCCACCCGCTGCGCCATCGGTTCGCCAGGGCCCGGGGCAACCCTCACGACGACAACTGGCTGATCATCGGATGCGAGGTAACCACTCCCGAGAGGAGTTGGTCCTTCGCCGACCCCGCCCTGCTGATCCACGAAGCCCATCAGGTCACCGACTGGCTGCGCGGGGTGGCGGCGGGGACGATCGCCCCGTGCGGGCCGGACGGGGCAGGCTACCTGTCCCCCGACACCTGGTTCGTCGAACCGGTCTTGGCGTTCAGCCTCGCCGACCGCGGTGAAGGAGGACTGGTGCTTCGGATCCACCTCTCCCTGGAGGCGAGGCCCCCGGGGCGACAGGGCGAGGACGAGCCGGACCTCTACCAGTACTTCGTCCAGGTGCGCACGGACGCGGCCGGGGTGCTGCACGCGGCCGACGAGTGGGAACGCGCCCTGGCCGCGTTTCCCCCTCGCTGATCACCCCGGGCAGCGGCCGGGGTCCGGGGCGACGGCCGCAGGGAACTCATCTCCCCACCGCCTCGGCGATGTGCCGGGCCACCTCGGCGGGCGTGAGGTGGGTGGTGTCGACGACCTCGGCCTCCCGGTGGAGCCAGGTGCGGGCGGCCTCGGCGTACGGGTCCAGGTACTTCAGCCGGAACGCGGAGGGGCCCATGACCGAGTCGCCCTCGATGCGTCCGCGGAGGGTGTCCTGGTCGGCATGGAGGACGAAGTGGCGTACGGGGATGGCGTGGCGGGCGAGGCCGGCGCTGATCTCGCGCCAGTACTCCTCGACCAGGACGGTCATCGGCATCACCAGCGTGCCGCCGGTGTAGTCGAGCACGTGACGGGCCGTCTCGACCACCAGCGGGCGCCACGGGGGCCAGTGCTGGAAGTTGTCGAGGGCGGGCAGCCCGGGCTCGATGTCCATGAGTGTCTCGCCGACCTTCTCGGCGTCGAGCACCCGTGACTCCTGGATCAGCCGCTGCACGAGTGCGCTGGTCGTCGTCTTGCCCGCGCCGTGGGTGCCGTTGAGCCATACGATCATGGCCGCCAGGCTACTGGGGGCGGTAATCGGCCACCCCACAAGCGCACCACCCCCTCTCCTGTGTCCGTATGGTGAACGGACCGGACCGGTTTCTCCTCGGCTCGCATAGAACTCGGTCATGGTCTGGTTGATATGTCTGCTGATCGCATGGGCCGCGGCGGCCCTCTCCTGTCTGCGGCTCTGTCTCGCCGCCGCCAGGGCCGCCCACCCGGGAGCCGCCCCCTCCCGCCGGCCGAGCCCGGCGGCGTACGACCTGAGCCTGTACGAGACGGCCTTCCTGGCCGGCGGTCCTGAGCGGGTCGCGGACCTCGCGCTGGTCTCCATGCATCTGCGGCAGAGCCTGCTGCTGGCCCACACCGGCTGGGCCACGGTGGTGGACCCCCATGGCCGGGACGACGTCGAACGCACGGTGATCCGGGCCATCGGGCCCGAGGGGCAGTCGCGGATCGCGCCGGTACGGGCCGCCGCCGCGGCGGCCGAGCCGGTTCGCGCGCTGGCGGACCGGCTGGTGGCGGCGGGGCTGGCGATGCCTCAGGCGCTGCGCGGCGCGACGGCGGCGGCGCTGGGCGAGGTGCGGCGCACGGCGGTGCTGATCGTGGTGCTGGCGCTGGCGTCGGTGACGCTCCCGGGCCGGTCGCTCTCACCCGGTGGACCGGCGATCGTCTGGTTCGTGCTGCCGCTGGTGCTCGTGGTGGGCTGCCTGCTCATCGTGCGGATCGAGAACCACCCGTACAGTCCGTGGGCCTCGCCCGCCGGGCAGGAGTGGCTCGACTCGCTGCGGACTCCCGGCCCGGGGCGCGGCACCCACCTCCATCTGCTCGCCGCCGTCGCCGTGCGCGGCCTGCACGCCGTGCAGGACCCGCTGCTGCGGGCCGCCCTGACGGGCCGTCGCGCCGGCCGCACGGGGCACGCGTACTGATCGCGGCGCGCCGGTCGGTCACGCCGGACACGCCTCCGCACGCCGTCAGCCGGTTCTTTACTTCGCCTTCCGCGCACCCGACGATCCTCTTCCCCGCAGGACGTCCCGCGGGGCAAGGACGAAGGGACCATCCGGTGAGAGCAGTCACGCGGTACGCGACGGCCGGGGCACTGGTCCTCGCCGCGCTGCCCGTCGCGTCCGCCACGGCAACCACCCCGGCCATCATCCCGGCGACCGGGACGGCGGCCCGGGCGGACGTCACGGTGCCCGAGGCCTGGGGGACGATGATCGCCGCCGGACGGGCCCGGGAGCGGGGCATCGCGTTCGGCGACTGCCCGGAGCGCGAGATGCTGCCCGAGTCGCTGCGCTGCGGGACCTTCACCGTGCCGGTCGACTACGCGCACCCCTACGGTCCGCGGATCGAACTCGCCGTCAGCCGTACCGCCGCCACCGGCGACGCGGCGGAGCACCAGGGCTCGCTGGTCTACAACCCGGGCGGTCCGGGCGCGGCGAGCATCACGTTCCCGCTGGTCGGCGACTGGGCGGCGTGGCGCAAGACCGCCCGCGCCTACGACCTGGTCGGTTACGCCCCGCGCGGTGTCGCCCCGTCGCCCGCGCTCTCCTGCCGTCCCCCCGGGGAGCCGGCCGGGGCGCCCACCGACTCTCCGCAGCAGCCCTCCCGAGCGTACAAGCGGGAGCGGACCGCCCTCGCGAAGGCGTACGCGGACGGCTGCGCGCTCGCCGCCGGGCCGGCGCTGCGCCACTACTCCTCCCTCGACGGCGCCCGCGACCTGGAGGTGCTGCGGGCCGCGCTGGACGAGCCGCGGCTGACCTTCATGGGCACGGACCAGGGCGCGTACGTCGGAGCGCTGTACGCGACGCTGTACCCCTCGCACGTGCGCCGGATGGTCTTCGACTCGCCGCCCGACCCCGACGCCCGGCAGGTCGGCTACCGGGCGGGGCTGGCCCGCTCGCGTGCTCTGGAGTCCCGTTTCGAGGACTTCCTGTCCTGGGTCGCCCGGCACGACGACGTGTACGGCCTGGGCACGACGGCCGGCGCGGTGCGCAGCCGGTACGACCTCGTACGGGCCGAGCTGTCCCGGAGTCCGGCGGGCGGTGCGGTCGGGACCGCCCAGCTCCAGGCGGCCTTCCTGGGTGCCGCGTACTACGACGACTACTGGGCGATGCGGGCGTCGGCCCTCTCCGCGTACGCGAAGGGCGATCCGGGGCCGCTGATCACGCAGGCGTCCCCCCGGCCGTACACGGCGAAGGGCGACGAGAACGCCGACGCGGTGCGCACGGCGGTGGAGTGCAACGACGGGGTGTGGCCCGCCGAGTGGCGGACCTGGGACCGCGACCACACCCGGGCGGCCCGTCGGGCCCCGTTCGCCACCTGGGCGGGCGCCTGGGCGAACCTGCCGTGCGCCTCCTGGCCGGAGCCCGGTCGGCATCCGCTCGACGTGCGGACCGGGCGCGGCGGGCTCCCGCCGGTGCTCGTCCTGGCGGCGGAGCGGGACGGGGTGACGCCCCACGCGGGGGCGGTGGAGCTGCGACGGCGGCTGCGCGGGGCGGTACTGGTCACGGAGCGGGACGCGGGCTCGCACGGCATCGGCGGCGCCGACAACGCCTGCGTCAACGGCCACCTGGAGACGTACCTGCTGACGGGCCGGGTGCCCGCCCGGGACGTCGAGTGCGCCCCGCACCGGGAGCCGAACCCGGTCTCGCTGAACCGCGCCGTCCCCCGGGACGCGGGGCCGCGGAGCCTCCTGCGGGGCGAGCCGGGGGCCTGACGGGGGCGCCCACCGGGTCACGTCGACCGCACGACCGCCATGGCTGCCGCCGCCGCGTCGAAAACGCGGTGCAGGACGGGGACCGGGATCGCGGGGTTCGTGACCGCGGCGCCCGCCGTCTCCCGGTCGTGCAGCAGTCCGGCCAGGACGCGGGCCGGCAGCCGCGGATTGCGGACGACGGCGGCGCGGACGGCGGCCGCCGGGTCGTTCAGCAGCCGCACCGCGTCGGCGGGTGACAGCCGGGGGTCCTCGGCCGCGCGCCGGCGCACCTCGGCTTCAGGGTCCCGGACCAGGCGTGCGACGTCGGCCTCCGTCGACTCCGGATCGTCCAGGGCCAGTCTGCGCATCCGACCGCTGGGGTCGGTGATGTGGCGCAGCAGGCCCGTACGGGGAAAGTTGGGATGGCTGCGCGGCCGGTCGGGGTGGCTGAAGCTGCCGTCCCACCACCGCCAGACCTCCAGCAGCATGTCGGCCGGCGCGTCCTCGCACGATTCGGCGAGGAACAGTCGGACCGTCCGGTCCTCGTCCCGCGCCAGACGTGCCACGGCGTCCGGCGGAAGGTGCCGGGCTCGGGCCACACTGCGGCGGACCAGCGGATGGGACGACGCGGCGAGGCGGCGCATCGCGTCGGCGTCACCGTGCAGGTCTTCGACCCAGGACAGGGTGAGCGACATGGACGTCGGGTCGAAGTCATGGCGTATCCCGGCACGTTGTTCCTCGGTGAGATCGGCGCGCAGCGCCACCGCGGAGCGGACGCCGCCTCGCGGATCGTCCGACAGTACGGCGACGCCCTGTGCGCTCAGGCCCGGGTTGGCGGCCATGGCCCGTCGCGCCTCCGCGTCCCCGCTGCGGACCAGATCCGCCTCCAGCGCGGGCGCCAGGCGGCACCGTTCGAGCGCCCTTCGCGGATCGGGCAGAGTGGCGAACACCTCGTAAGGCATGGGTACGCCGGTGTGGTGGGCGAGCAGCGCGTCCGTTCGCACCGTGTGGTCGGTGTCGGACAGCAGACACTCCCGCAGCGGTGAGGGGAGCTCCTGCCAGCGGGCGCAGGCCGCGGCCCGCACCCGGGGATCGGGGTCGGCCACGAGGCCGGGGAGGTGCTGTGCGGGGAGCCCCGGAAGTTCGGCGGCTCGCGCCCGGGACGGGCCGGCGAGGAGGTCGTCGTACAGGTCGTCGGGGAGCCCGGCGCCCCAGGCGTGGGCGTGCTCGGCCCAGTGGACGCGTCGGTCCGGCGACGGCTCGGCGCGGACCAGTCGTATCCACTGATCGGGCGTGAGCCTGGGCCGGAAGGTGTCGGCGGGTCTCGACCGCAGCCGCGGGTCGGGGTGCGCCACCGCAGCATCGAGAACGGCGGGCCGGTCGCATCCGTGCAGGAAGCCGTCCTCCACGTCCAGCAACCGGATCAGGAGTTCGTCCGGCGCGGCCGGATTGGATCCCAGCCACTGTGCCCAGTGCAGAGGCCACGCGTGCCGGCCGGGCACCTTCGCCCACACCTCGGCGCGCTCGGCCTCCGTTTCCGTCCCGGCGGCTTCGGCGGCCTCCTCCAGCCGCTCCGGCAGCCGGTCGAGGGCCGTCACTCGCGGCCCGTCCGCGCCGGGTACCTCCGCCAGCAGTACCTGCCCGTCGAGGGAGAGCGCCACGTACCCGGGGTCGCGGGTCAGCTCCGGCACGCCGCTCCCGGCGTACCGCACCCGGGTCCACCAGGAGTCGTTGCCGCCGACCCGGTGGCCGAGGACGGCCACCAGGAACTCGCCGTCGGCATCGCGCAGACGGCGCCACCACGCCGCGTCGAGCGCCTCGCGGGCCGCTCCCGGCGGTGCGGCGGTGCCCCGTGCGATCCGCAGGCCCGCCTCCGGCGGGAACAGGCTGCCCGGGGGCACCTGCTCGACGACCGTGAGTCCGGCGTGTGCGAGCAGTTCGTGGAGTTCTTCTCGGCGCGGCACGCGGTCATGGTCCCAGCCGCTCGCGGTGGGAGAAAGCGTTCGGCCCGGGCTTACCGGAGCGGGGCAGGGAACGGCGGCGGCGGTAGCCGTACCCGGGCGGGCCCGTGAACGGCCGTCAGTCCGCCCGCTCCGCCATCTCGGCGGCGTACGGCGGCTGGGCGCCCGCCACCGCGCAGGTACGGGCGGCGACCGCGACGGCGAACTCCGTCGCGTCCCGCAAGGCGGGCTCGGTCAGGCCGTCCAGACGGCCGCCCAGCAGCCCGTCCGCCGCGAGGCGGTGGAGGAGTCCGGCGGTGAAGGCGTCCCCGGCGCCGATCGTGTCGACCACGTCGACCGCGGGCGCGGGCACCCGGACGCCGAAGTCGCGGGTGCGGGCGAGGGCGCCGTCGGCGCCGAGGGTCACCACGGCGAGCACGGCGCCCGCCGCGAGCAGCCGGTCCGCGGCCTCCTCGGGCCCGGTCCCCGGCATCAGCAGTTCCACGTCGTCGGCGCTGACGCGGACGATGTCGGCCAGCGCGCACCAGTGGGGCAGCCGGGCGCGCAGGTGCTCCACGTCGGCCAGGGTGGGACGTACGTTGGGGTCGAGGCAGACGGTGGCGGTGTCCCGGGCGTGTTCCAGGGCGGCTTCGATCGCGGCGGCGCCCGGCGGGAGTGCGAGGGCGAGGCTGCCGGTGTGGACGCAGACGGAGGGCGGTACGGCCGCCAGCGCCGCGGTGAGCTCGGCGGGGGTCCACTGCCAGTCGGCGGTGCCGTCGGCGTAGAAGTCGTAGGAGGCGCCGCCGGTCCCGTCGATCCGCGCGAGGGCGAGGGTCGCGGGGCGGGAGCTGGTGACCGAGGGGCCGAGGTCGGCTCCGGAGGAGGCGAGCCGCTCGCGCAGCAGGGTGCCGAGGGGGCCCTTCGAGAGGCGGCCGGCGAAGCGGGTGGGGGTACCGAGCCGGGCGAGGGCGACGGCGGTGTTGGCCGGGCCGCCGCCGGCGTGGACGGTCAGCGGGGTCGATCCGTCCGGGGCCGTCGTGCCGACGAACGCGTCGGCGACGGCCTCACCGATGACGGTCACGGGCGCGGAAGGCGAGACGGGCGAAGACGTCATGACCTGGCCTCGGGCTTTCTTCTGGGACGGCCGGGAGGCGGTCGGACCGCCGAGCCCCGGTGCCTCGCGGAGCGGGACACCCTTGGCCCCTGGCCCTGGGTCCCGGGGCGTGCGGGTCACGAGGACCACGCACGCCCCGGAAGGACGCCGGTGCGGCACGCAGGCTGCGAGCCGCACCCGGAGCCGGACCCGGTGTCGCTGGAACGGCTGTCCGAGACGCTGGAGGCGTCCGGACGCCGTCTGATCTTCCGGGTCGGGGGTGGCCGGGAAACGCCGGCATTGCGAGTCGGGCCACCAGGTGTGCGGGTGGCCGGCGGCCTTCCGGGAGGGCCCCCGGGAGAACGCCGACCAGAGGACCCTACGCGAGACCCGCGACGAGGTCGGCGACCGCCTTGCGGCGACCGGTGTAGAACGGCACTTCTTCGCGCACGTGCAGCCGCGCCTCGGAGGCCCGCAGATGGCGCATCAGGTCGACGATGCGGTAGAGCTCGTCGGCCTCGAAGGCCAGCAGCCACTCGTAGTCGCCGAGCGAGAACGAGGCCACGGTGTTGGCGCGGACGTCGGGGAAGCCGCGGGCCATCTTGCCGTGGTCGGAGAGCATCCGGCGGCGGTCCTCGTCGGGCAGCAGGTACCAGTCGTAGCTGCGCACGAAGGGGTAGACGCTGACGTAGTCGCGGGGCGTCTCGTCGGCGAGGAAGGCCGGGATGTGCGACTTGTTGAACTCGGCGGGGCGGTGCAGCGCCATGTTCGACCAGACCGGCTCCAGGGCGCGGCCCAGCTTGGTGCGCCGGAAGAGGTTGTACGCCTCCTGGAGCTCGTCCGAGGTCTCGGCGTGCCACCAGATCATCAGGTCGGCGTCGGCACGCAGACCGGAGAGGTCGTAGGTGCCCCGGACGGTGATGTCCTTGGCGGCGAGCTGGTCGAACAGCTCCTGGACCTCGTCGGCGTAGCCCGCGCGGTCCTCCGGCAGCACGTCGCGCAGCTTGAAGACGGACCACAGGGTGTAGCGGATGACCTCGTTGAGGTCCTTGGCCTTCTTACCGGCGTTCGGGATCTTCTCAGGCGCACTCATACGGCTATTGTCCCGCCTCGTCTTCCGTGCCCCGAACCAGGGTCGGCGTGGCGATGATCTCCCCGGCGATCTCTCCCGTCCGCGCCGCCCCGGCGGCCCCCGTCACGGCCGCCCGGCCAGCTCGGCCGCGATCTCGTCGGCGGCGCGCCGCGCGCTGCCGACGCAGGCCGGGATGCCGACGCCGTCGTAGACCGCGCCGCAGACCCGCAGGGCGGGCAGCTTGGCGACCTCACCGCGGATGCGCTCGACCTTGGTGAGGTGGCCGACCGGGTACTGCGGCAGTCCGCCGATCCACCGGGTGACCGTGGTGTCCACCGGCTGGGCGGTGAGGCCGGTCGCGGTGGCGAGGTCGCGGCCGGAGAGCGCGGCGAGTTCGTCGTCCTCGCGGTGCAGGTGGTCGTCGTCGCCGTACCGGCCGACCGAGGTACGGAGCACGAAGAGGCCGGGGGCCGCGTCGGCCACCCACCGCCACTTGTTGCTGGAGAAGGTGGCGGCCTTGATCGTGCGGCCGTCGACCGGGGGGACCAGGAAGCCGGAGCGCCCGCGGAAGGCCTCCACCGCCTCGATGTCCCCGCGCCGGAACGCCATGGTGATCAGGGCCATCGAGGCGTACTCGACGCCCGCCAACTCGGCCGAGGCCGCCGGGGATTCGGCGGCGAGCAGGGTGGAGGCGGACCAGGCGGGGGTGGCGAGGACGATGCCGTCCGCGGCGATCACCCGGTTCTCCGTACGGACGTCCCAGCCGGCCCCGGTACGGGACAGGCCGAGCACCGGGGTGGCGGTGAGGATCTCGCCGCCGGCGGCCCGCACGGTGTCGGCCACGGCGCCCGGAAGGGTACCGAGACCGCCGTCGATGCCCTGGAAGACGGGCCCGCCCGCCTGCTGGGCGGCGCCCCGCTCCTGGACCCGGCGCACCCCGTCGAGCAGCGGGCCGCCCTCCCGGGCGATGTCGAAGAGCTGCGGGACGGCGGCCCGCATGGAGATCCGGTAGGCGTCGCCCGCGTACACCCCGCCGAGCAGTGGCTCCACGAGGCGGTCGACGACCTCGCGGCCGAGCCGGTCGGCGACGTACGCGCCGATCGCGACGTCGTCGCCCACGGCGGTGGCGGTCAGCTCGCGTTCCTGGGCGATACGGGCGATGCCCTCGGGCGAGAGCACCTCGCGCAGCGCCTCGGGGTCGCCCGGGACGCCCATCACGTGGCCCTTGGGCATCGGGCGCAGCGCGTCGCGCGTCCAGAGGGAGGCCGAGGCCGTGGCGGGCGGCTGGAGGCGGTCGCCGAGTCCGGCGGCGCGGGCCAGGCCGACCGCTTCCGGGCGCCTGGCGAGCATCGATTCGGCGCCGAGGTCGACCTGGACGCCCGCGACCTCACCCGTCATGAGCTTCCCGCCGAGCCGTTCCGAAGCCTCCAGGAGGGTGACCCGTACCCCGCTGCCGAGCAGCCGGTGGGCGGCGGCCAGTCCGGCGATCCCCCCGCCGATGACGACGACGTGCGGCTCGGTCGCGTGCGCTTGCTGTTCAGAACCCTGCATGGGTCCACTCTCTCAAACCTCGAACGAGTCCCGACCGTGACCGCTTCGAAACCGCGCGCGGGAAACCTGGCGGGGGTCCGGCACGTCCAAGGGCGGACATCAACTCATCCAGCCGGGGGGACCAGTTATGCAGTCCACGCAGAGAATCCAGCGACACCGCACCGCCACTCTGGCGGCCGGGGCGCTCGTCGCCCTGCTCGCGGTGGCCGGGTGCGGTGCGAACGACACCGGCGGGATGGGCGAGTCCTCCTCGGACGACAAGGCGGCCGTCGCGCAGGAAGAAGGCGCTGGGCCGGAGGCGGCGTCCGGCCCGGCCAGGTCGGACGGCGCCGGTTCCGCGGCGGCGGGAAAGGCGGACGGAGAGGCGGGCGGGACGGCGGTGGACAAGAGCACACCGGCCGCCACCCACGTCATCCGCACCACGGTGATGTCCATCGAGGTGAAAGACGTCCCGAAGGCCGTCGCCGGGGCCCGGTCCGCCGCCGAGGGCAGCGGCGGACTGGTGGAGAGCGAGTCGACCGAGCGGGTGGACGACGTCCACGACTCCTCGCACCTCGTCCTGCGGGTCCCGGAGGACCGGTACGAGGCCGTGCTGAAGCGGCTGACCGGCGCGGGCAAGCTGCTCTCGCGCACGTCGGAGGCGAAGGACGTCACCGACCAGGTCGTAGACGTGGAGAGCCGTGTCGCGACCCAGCGGGCGAGCGTCGACCGGGTGCGGGCCCTGATGGCGAAGGCGGAGAAGATCGGCGATGTCGTCCTGCTCGAAGGTCAGTTGAGCAGTCGTCAGGCCGACCTGGAGTCCCTGCTCGCGCAGCGGGCGAGCCTGGCCGACCGCACCTCGCTGGCGACGATCACCCTGGATCTCTACGAGCCGGACGCCTCCGTCGCCGACGAGGACGACGATCCCGGGTTCTGGGACGCGGTGACCGGTGGGTGGGACGCGTTCGTCACGACGCTGCGGTGGATCGCGATGGCGATCGGTGCGACCGCCCCGTTCCTGGCGGCCGTCGCGCTGCTCCTGGTGGTCGGGCGGCTGGTGATGCGCCGCCGCCGCGTACCGGCGGCCGGTACACCCGCCCCCGCCGTCGCGGACGAGCGGGAGGACGCGAGCACGACACCCGCGCCCTGAGACCGCCGGGGGGAAACGCCGGGGAACGCCGTTAGCGTGGTCGGCACACTGCGGCGAAGGGACCTGGCATGACGGAGCGACTGGTGGTCGTCGGGGGCGACGCGGCGGGCATGTCCGCCGCGTCGCAGGCCCGCAGGTTGAAGGGGCCGGACGAGCTGAGCATCGTGGCCTTCGAGCGCGGCCACTTCTCCTCGTACTCCGCCTGCGGCATCCCGTACTGGGTGGGCGGCGACGTGGCGGAGCGCGACGACCTGATCGCCCGTACGCCCGAGGAGCACCGGGCCCGCGGCATCGACCTGCGCACCCGTACCGAGGTGACGGAGATCGACGTCGCGGGCCGGCGGGTGCGGGCGCTGGACCGGGAGACCGGTGACGCCTACTGGACCGGGTACGACAAGTTGGTGATCGGCACCGGGGCCCGGCCGGTGCGCCCGGCGCTGCCCGGCATCGACGCCCCCGGGGTGCACGGGGTGCAGACGCTCGACGACGGCCAGTCGCTGCTGGACTCGCTGGACCGGACGGGCCCCGGCCGCCGGCGCGCGGTGGTGGTGGGCGCGGGCTACATCGGCGTCGAGATGGCCGAGGCCATGCTGAACCGCGGGTTCGAGGTGACCGTGCTGAACCGGGGCGAGCAGCCGATGGCCACGCTCGACCCGGACATGGGGCGCCTGGTGCACGAGGCGATGGACGGCCTCGGCATCACGACGGTGAACCGCGCGGCGGTGACGGAGATCCGCACCGGACCGGACGGCAGGGTGTCGGCGGTGGTGACCGAAGGGGAGACGTACCCGGCGGACGTGGTGGTCCTCGGCATCGGCGTGGAGCCGCAGACGGAGCTCGCCCGCGCGGCCGGTCTGCCGCTGGGTCCGCACGGCGGTCTGCTGACGGACCTGTCGATGCGGGTGGTCGGGCACGAGGACATCTGGGCGGGCGGCGACTGCGTGGAGGTGCTGGACCTGGTGGCCAAGCGCACCCGGCACATCGCGCTCGGCACCCACGCCAACAAGCACGGTCAGGTCATCGGCGCGAACGTCGGCGGTGGTTACGGCACGTTCCCGGGAGTGGTCGGGACGGCCGTGAGCAAGGTCTGCGACCTGGAGATCGCCCGGACCGGGCTGCGGGAGAAGGACGCGCGGGCGGTCGGGCTGCGGTTCGTGACGGCCACCATCGAATCGACGGGCCGGGCCGGCTACTACCCGGGCGCCGCGCCCATGACGGTGAAGATGCTCGCCGAGTACCGCACCGGCAGGCTGCTGGGCGTGCAGATCGTGGGCCGCGAGGGGGCGGCGAAGCGGGTGGACATCGCCGCGGTGGCGCTGACCGCCGGGATGACGGTGGAGGAGATGACCGCGCTCGACCTGGGATACGCCCCGCCGTTCTCCCCCGTCTGGGACCCGGTCCTGGTGGCCGCCCGTAAGGCGAGCACGGCGGTACGGGCGGCGGGCTCGGCCTGAGCGGCGGGCCGCACCCGGCGGGCACGGGCCGCCCGGAACCCGGGGGTTTCCGGCGGCCCGTGCCGATTCAGCGCGCGGTCTGCGTGTGGACGTACTCCACGAGCCGGGTGAGGGAGTCCGGGTCCATCGACGGCATGACGCCGTGCCCGAGGTTGAAGATGTGCCCCTCCAGGCCCGCGGCGGCGTCCAGCACCTCGCGGGTCTTCTCCTCGACCGTGGCGGTCGGGGCGAAGAGGACCGCCGGGTCGAGGTTGCCCTGGAGCGCCTTGCCGGGGCCGACGCGGCGGGCGGCCTCGTCCAGGGAGACGCGCCAGTCGACACCGACGACGTCCGCTCCGGCCTCGCCCATGAGGCCGAGCAGTTCGCCGGTGCCCACGCCGAAGTGGATGCGCGGGACACCGTAGGAGGCGACCGCGTCGAAGACCTTGGCGGAGGCGGGCATCACCGAGCGGCGGTAGTCGGCGGGTGCCAGCGCGCCGACCCAGGAGTCGAAGAGCTGGACGGCCGAGGCGCCGGCCTCGATCTGGACCTTGAGGAAGGCGCCGGTGATGTCCGCGAGCCGGTCCACGAGGTCGGCCCAGAGCTGCGGGTCGCCGTACATCATGGCCTTGGTGCGCTCGTGGCTGCGGGAGGGCCCGCCTTCGACGAGGTAGCTGGCAAGGGTGAACGGGGCGCCCGCGAAGCCGATGAGCGGGGTGGTGCCGAGTTCGGCGACGAGCATGCGGACGGCCTCGGTGACGTACGGGACGTCCTCGGGCGTGAGATCGCGCAGCCGGGCCAGGTCGGCGCGGGTACGGATCGGGTCGGCGATCACGGGGCCGACTCCGGGCTTGATGTCCAGGTCGATGCCGATGGCCTTGAGCGGTACGACGATGTCGCTGTAGTAGACGGCGGCGTCGACCTTGTGACGGCGTACCGGCTGCAGCGTGATCTCGGTGACCAGCTCCGGCATCGTGCAGGAGTCGAGCATCGCGATGCCCTCACGGGCCTTCAGGTACTCCGGCAGGGACCGCCCGGCCTGCCGCATGAACCAGACCGGGGTGTGGGGCACCGGTTCGCGCCGGCACGCCTTCAGGAACACCGAGTCGTGGGTGGCGGAGGTCGTCGTCAGCTGGCCCGAGGGGCGTTCGTTGGCACTCACGCACAGAATCTTCGCACGAAGGCCCAAGGAGCACGGTCCCACCAGGGTGTCTCTCCCTGCGCACGGCCCGCGTTCCGCCTACTCTTCCCGGCATGGCTCCGGCGCGGGAACAGTTCTCCGATCATTCCGACCACACCTCCCAGGGGGACGGTGCGGAGAGCAAACCCACTCCGCCCGGGTTCCGGTCGGCGGTCGAGGCACTGCGCTCGGTGCGGCTCCGGCCCGAGCTGGAGATCGAGGCGACCAAGCCACCGCAGCGACTGGCCCCGCACGCCTATGCCCTGGAGGCGGCGGTGGTGGACGGCGACGAGGACCTCGCGGACGGCCGCTTGGTACTGCTGCACGACCCGGCCGGTCACGAGGCCTGGCAGGGAACGTTTCGCCTGGTGACGCTCGTACGTGCGGAACTGGAGCCGGAGATGGCCGCCGACCCGCTGCTGCCCGAGGTGTGCTGGTCCTGGCTGACGGGCGCGCTGGAGGCGCGCGGCCTGTCCTACGGGTCGGCGGGCGGCACGGTCACCCGGGCGGGGTCGCACTACTTCGGCGAGCTCGGCAGCCGCCGGCCCGCCACCCAGATCGAGATCCGCGCGTCCTGGACGCCCGGCGAGGGCCCCGGCGGTGTACCTGACACGGCCGGGCACCTGACGGCCTGGGGCGACCTGCTCTGCCAGATCGCCGGCCTGCCGCCGTCCGGTCCGGCCGACGCGACGGTGGTCACCCTGCCGCAGCGGCGGGGGCCGCAGGCCTCGTAGGCGACACGGTCCGGCGGACCGCGCCCGGAGCCCCGGGCCTCGGAGGGCTCCGAAGCTCCGAAGCGCCGACGCCCGGAACATCCCGGGCTCCGGGCCTCCGACGCACCGCACCGCCGCGCCCGGAACCGTGGGCCCGCGGCCCCGGGAACCCGGAAGTACACCGTCCCGACGCTTTCACGACAGGCCCGGCCGACCGCCGGTCCCACTGTCATACAATCGATCGTGCGTCCGATTTGCCCGAATTGTTACTCACCAAATCGTGATCTTCCTCTAAAGGAGGACGGGTCTGCTGCCGAAGAGGTCAATGACCCTTCAAGCATGGTTCGCCCCGGCTTCATCCCCGAGCCGGCCCGTCCCGCCACTCCCCCAGGAGGCCTGGTGTCCGTTCTCCTAGAGCAGCCCGCAAGCCTGGTCGCCTACCGCCCGAACAAGCCGACGGCCATGGTCGTCGTGGCCGACCCGCGCGTCCGTTCCACCGTGACCCGCCATCTGTGGGCCCTCGGAGTTCGTGACGTCATCGAGGCGTCGTCCATCGCGGAGGCCCGCCCCCGCGTCGGCAACCCGCGCGACATCTGCGTTGCCGACGTCCACCTGCCCGACGGTTCCGGGCTGACCCTGCTGTCCGAGACCCGAGCCGCAGGCTGGCCGAACGGTCTCGCCCTCTCCGCCGCCGACGACATCGGTGCCGTACGCAACGCCCTCGCGGGCGGCGTCAAGGGCTACGTCGTCACCGGCACCCGTACCAACATCGGCCACCCCAACCGACCCGGCGTCGCCCCCATCGGCGCCAACGCCGCCCGTATGCACCGCCGGCCCCCCGGCTCCCCGAGCCACCCGGGCGGCTACCGCGAACTGTCCGGCCGCGAGGTGGAGGTGCTCCGCCTGGTCGCCGAAGGCCAGTCCAACAAGGCCATCGGCGTCTCGATGGGTCTCTCCGCCCTCACGGTCAAGTCCCACCTCGCCCGCATCGCCCGCAAGCTCGGCACCGGAGACCGCGCAGGAATGGTCGCCGTCGCCCTGCGGACCGGCATCATCCACTGACCCTCCCCCAACCGGTGCCTGCGGATTCGCGGGATCCGGCCGGTTTTACGCGCCCGACACCCGACGACGGAACGTTCCGTCGTCGGGTGTCGCGCATACACGGATACCCTTGACGGGTGACCGACGCCCAAGAGACCGCAGCAGAGACGACACTGCGAACCACCGGGGGCGCTCCCCCGGACGACGTCGCCCCGGCGCCGATCCCCTTGCTGGAACCGCGCGAGGGCATTCCGCCGGTGGTGGCGGACGACGACGCCCTCGCCCGGGTGGTCGCCGCCTTCGCCGCGGGCAGCGGCCCGGTGGCCGTCGACGCCGAGCGTGCCTCCGGCTACCGGTACGGCCAGCGCGCCTATCTCGTACAGCTGCGCCGCGAGGGCGCGGGCAGTGCGCTGGTCGACCCCGTCGGCTGCCCCGACCTGTCGGGGCTCGGCGAGGCCCTCACCGGCACCGAGTGGATCCTGCACGCCGCCACGCAGGATCTCCCCTGCCTGCGCGAAATAGGCATGCTCCCCACCTCCCTCTTCGACACCGAGCTCGCCGGACGGCTGGCCGGGTTCCCCCGGGTCGGCCTCGGCGCGATGGTCGAGAACGTGCTCGGGTTCGCGCTGGAGAAGGGCCACTCGGCCGTCGACTGGTCCACCCGGCCGCTCCCCGATCCGTGGCTGCGCTACGCCGCGCTCGACGTCGAGCTCCTGATCGACCTGCGGGACGCGCTGGAGAAGGAGCTGGACCGCCAGGGGAAGCTGGAGTGGGCCCGCGAGGAGTTCGACGCCATCGCGACGGCGCCGCCCGCTCCGCCGCGCAAGGACCCGTGGCGCCGCACCTCCGGCATGCACAAGGTGCGCAGGCGCCGCCAGCTTGCCGTCGTACGCGAACTGTGGGAGGCCCGCGACCGGATCGCGCAGCGGCGCGACGTCTCGCCCGGCAAGGTGCTCGGCGACGGGGCGATCGTGGAGGCCGCGCTCGCGGTCCCCGCCAACGTCCAGGCGCTGTCGGCCCTGCCCGGTTTCGGACACCGGGTCAACCGGCGCCAGCTGGAGCAGTGGCAGGCCGCCGTGGACCGCGCCAAGGCGCTGCCGGAGTCCGAACTGCCGCAGCCGGGACAGCAGCTCACGGGCCCGCCGCCGCCGCGCGCCTGGGCGGACAAGGACCCCGCCGCCGCGGACCGGCTGACGGCCGCCCGCGGGGCCGTCTCCGACCTCGCCGAGCGGCTGCACCTGCCTCCGGAGAACCTCATCACCCCGGACACCGTGCGCCGGGTCTGCTGGGAGCCGCCCAAGAGCGTCACCCCGGGCGCGGTCGAGGACCTGCTCGCGGGGTACGGCGCGCGACGCTGGCAGATCGGGCTGGTGGCCCCGCTGCTGCTGGACGCGCTGAAGGCGAGCGCGGCTTCCTGACGCCGCCCGGCACCACACCACAGCGCCACAGCGCCACAGCGCCACAGCGCCACAGCGCCACAGCGTGACGGCACCACGACACCCCCGGTCACCGGATTCACGGCCGCCCGGGGGTGTCGTCGTGTTCCGGGGCGCCCTCGCACCGACACTTCGGGCGCCGCGAGGATCGAAATCACGCCAGGTTGGAGGGGCGCGGCGGCCACCGGACGCGCGTCCCGGGCCGCCCTGCGCCCGTGACCGCGTGTGTGACCTTCGACGCTCCGGCCACAGGGGGTGGGCAGTCTGGTTACCCACGAGTAGCATGAGGGCGGGCGGCACGCTTCCGGGCGTGCCCCGCAGCAGTGCCATCCCGCACCCTGGAGGAGAGCCATCGTGCCTCGTACCATCCGGGACGTCGTCTTCGTCGACGGCGTCCGCACCCCGTTCGGCAAGGCGGGCCCGAAGGGCATCTACCACGAGACCCGCGCCGACGATCTCGTCGTGAAGGCCATCCGGGAGCTGCTGCGCCGCAACCCGGACCTGGACCCCGCATCGATCGACGAGGTCGCCATCGCCGCGACCACCCAGATCGGCGACCAGGGCCTCACCCTCGGCCGGACCGCCGGAATCCTGGCCGGTCTGCCGCAGTCCGTCCCCGGCTACTCGATCGACCGCATGTGCGCGGGCGCCCTGACCGCCGTCACCACGACGGCCGGCTCCATCGCCTTCGGCGCGTACGACGTCGTCGTGGCCGGCGGTGTCGAGCACATGGGCCGGCACCCGATGGGCGAGGGCGTGGACCCGAACCCGCGCTTCGTGTCGGAGAAGATGGTCGACGAGTCCGCCCTCTTCATGGGCATGACCGCCGAGAACCTGCACGACCGCTACCCGCGGATCACCAAGGAGCGCGCCGACGCCTACGCCGTGCGCTCGCAGGAGAAGGCCGCCAAGGCGTACGCCGACGGCAAGATCCAGCAGGACCTGGTACCGATCTCGGTGCGCCGCACCAACGCCGAGGGCGGTGAGACCGGCTGGGGCCTGGTCACCGCCGACGAGCCGATGCGCCCGGGCACCTCGATGGAGTCCCTCGCGGGCCTCAAGACCCCGTTCCGCCCGCACGGCCGTGTGACGGCCGGCAACGCGGCGGGTCTGAACGACGGCGCCACCGCCTCGCTGCTCGCCGCCGAGGACGTCGCCCGCGAGCTGGGCCTGCCGGTCCGGATGCGTCTGGTGTCGTACGCCTACGTGGGCGTCGAGCCGGAGGTCATGGGCTACGGCCCCATCCCGGCGACGGAGAAGGCGCTGGCCAAGGCGGGTCTGACCATCGAGGACATCGGTCTCTTCGAGGTCAACGAGGCGTTCGCCGTCCAGGTGCTCGCCCTGCTCGACCACTACGGCATCGCCGACGACGACCCGCGCGTCAACCAGTACGGCGGCGCCATCGCGTACGGCCACCCGCTCGCCTCCTCCGGCGTCCGTCTGATGACGCAGCTGGCCCGCCAGTTCGAGGAGCAGCCGGAGGTCCGTTACGGCATCACCACGATGTGCGTGGGCTTCGGCATGGGCGCCACGGTCATCTGGGAGAACCCGCACTTCGACGCCGACGGAGGCACCAAGTGAGCTCCACCACCGAGCTTCTGAAGGGGGCGGCCGAGCTCTTCCCGGGCGAGGTCGTCACCCAGGCGCACGTACGCCACCTCGACCTCCCGGCGGGCGCGGGCAGGTTCGCCCTCATCACCCTGGACAACGGCCTGGACCACACCAAGCCGACGACCTTCGGCCCGCAGTCGCTGGCCAACCTGGACGAGGCGATCGACCAGGTCGAGAAGGAGGCGTCCGAGGGTTCCATCGTCGGCGTCGGCATCACCGGCAAGCCGTTCATCTTCGCCGTGGGCGCCGACCTCAAGGGCCTCGAAGTCCTCAAGAACCACGAGGACGCGGTGCGGATCGGCAAGGGCGGTCACGACGTCTTCCGCCGCCTCTCCTCCCTCGCGGTCCCGACCTTCGCGTACTACAACGGCGCGGCGATGGGCGGCGGCGTCGAGGTCGGCCTGCACTGCTCGTACCGCACCGTCTCCAAGGCGCTCCCCGCCTTCTCGCTGCCCGAGGTATTCCTCGGCCTGGTGCCCGGCTGGGGCGGCTGCGCGCTGCTGCCGAACCTGATCGGCGCCGACCGCGCGGTCTCGGTGATCATCGAGAACTCGCTGAACCAGAACCGTCAGCTCAAGGGTGCGCAGGTCTTCGAGCTCGGCATCGCGGACGCGCTCTTCGACGGCGCGGACTTCCTGGAACGTTCGCTCGTGTGGACGGCCGGTGTCCTGACGGGCGAGACCGTGGTCGAGCGCGCCGAGGTCGACCGCGGCGACGCCTGGGACCAGGCCGTCGCGCGCGGGCGGGCCGTCGCGGACTCCAAGGTGCACGGCGCGGCCCCGGCCGCCTACCGCGCGCTGGAGATCATCGCGGCCGCCAAGGACGGCGACCTGGGTGCCGGCTTCGACGCCGAGGACCAGGCACTCGCCGACCTGATCATGAGCGGTGAGCTGCGCTCGGGGCTGTACGCCTTCAACCTGGTGCAGCGGCGTGCCAAGCGCCCGGCCGGCGCTCCGGACAAGAGCCTGGCCCGTCCGGTCACCAAGGTCGGTGTCGTGGGCGCCGGTCTGATGGCCAGCCAGCTCGCGCTGCTCTTCCTGCGCCGCCTGGAGGTACCGGTCGTCCTCACGGACATCGACCAGGCGCGTGTCGACAAGGGTGTGGGCTACGTCCACGCCGAGATCGACAAGCTGCTCGGCAAGGGCCGCATCAACCAGGACAAGGCGAACCGTCTCAAGGCCCTGGTGACCGGCGTGCTGGACAAGGCGGAGGGTTTCTCCGACGCCGACTTCATCATCGAGGCCGTCTTCGAGGAGATCGGCGTCAAGCAGCAGGTGTTCGCGGAGGTCGAGGCGGTCGCCCCGGCGCACGCGATCCTCGCCACCAACACCTCCTCGCTCTCGGTCACCGAGATGGCGTCGAAGCTGAAGAACCCGGAGCGGGTCGTCGGCTTCCACTTCTTCAACCCGGTCGCGATCCTCCCGCTGCTGGAGATCGTGCGCGGCGAGCGCACGGACGACGCCGCGCTGGCGACGGCGTTCGGGGTGGCCCGGAAGCTGAAGAAGACCGCGGTGCTGGTGAAGGACGCCCCGGCGTTCGTCGTCAACCGCATCCTCACCCGCTTCATGGGCGAGATCCAGAACGTCATCGACGAGGGCACCCCGGTCGCCGTCGCCGAGCGCGCCGTCGAGCCGCTCGGTCTGCCGATGTCGCCGCTGGTCCTCCTGGAGCTGGTGGGCCCGGCGATCGGTCTGCACGTCTCCGAGACCCTGAACCGCGCGTTCCCGGAGCGCTTCACCGTCTCCGCGAACCTCGCGGCGGTCGTGAAGGCCGGCAAGCGCGGCTTCTACGTCTACGACTCCGGCAAGCCGGAGCTGGACCCCGAGGTCGCCGCGCTCCTGGAGCAGGGCGACAGCGTCCTGACGGAGGAGCAGACCCGTGACCGTGTCCTGGACGCGGTGGCCGAGGAGATCGGCCTGATGCTCGACGAGGGCGTCGTCGCCGAGGCGCAGGACATCGACCTCTGCCTGATCACCGGCGCGGGCTGGCCCTTCCACCTGGGCGGCATCACGCCGTACCTGGACCGGGCGGGCGTCTCCGAGCGGGTGAACGGCAAGCCGTTCCTGGCACCGGGCGTGGCGAGCGTGCCGGCGTAACACCCGGTTTCCGTCGTGGACGGGCCGTACGGAGGAGCCCTCCGTACGGCCCGTCCGCGTGCGGGTGGACCGGGTGCCGGGGCGAGGTGGCAGGATGTTCCTTTCCCCTCGGATCGGACGGCGGTCGCACGGAACCATGACGAACCCACTGCCTCGTCCCGGGCGCCGGGCCCTGCTGGTGGCGGGCGGCGGGACCCTGCTGGCCGCAGCGGGCGGCGCGCTGCTCGGCCGCTCCCGCGGACCGGACACCGCCGGTCCTCCCCCGGCCGGGGCGGTCGGCGAGTTCGACGTGTCGGGGGCGGCCGAGGCCCTCCCCCTCAGCCCACTGCGGCACGTGTCGGGCCCGCAGTCCCTCTCCTGTCCGGACGGCGGCGGGGCTCTGTACGCCCTCCAGGTCGTACCCGCCTCGGTACGGCTCGGGGACGAGGACCGCGCTCCCGGCGGCCGGGAGCGGCGGCTGGCCGGGGACCTGTGCGTCTCCCGGCTCTCCCCCTCCGGCGAGCTGACGGCGAGCATGCATCTGCGGGGGTTCGGTCACGGGATGTCGTTCGGCACCGAGCCCGTGGGCGGGGACGTCTTCCTCTGGGTGGAGTCGGACGCCGATCCGGAGACGGGATACGGCCGGGCCGTATCCCGCGTCCGCTTCCGGGACGGCGCCGTGGTGGACAGTTCCTCGGACGAGGTGCGCCACCACCGCCCGTACCCGGGCAGCCGCAAAGTCCATCCCACTCTCGACCTCGCGCACCGTCGCGTTCTGGTGAGTCACTGGACAGGACGGACGCACCGGTACTCCGTCCATGCCATGGACGACTTCGCCGCCGGGCGCCACGAGCCCCTGTGGAGTCTGGAGGACACCGCCCTGCGGAGCGGAGAGACCTTCCAGGGGTGTGCGCTGCGGGGGCGGCTCGTCTATCAGCTGACCGGAAAGCACTACACCGACGAGAGGGGCACCAATCCGCCGTCCGGTGGCGGCGACACCTACGTGTCCGCGCTCGACGTGCGGACGGGCCGGATCGTGGGGCGCCGGAAGGTGACGGTCGCCCCGGGCCTGGAGTTCCGCGAGCCGGAGGGGATCGCCGTGCGTCCCGGTGCCCGTCCGGAGCTGTGGGTCGCCTTCTCGGTCAAGACGCCGGGCCGCCGCGACATCGCGGTCTTCTCGTGTCCCGCCTGGGCCGGGGTGCGTCCCGCCGCACGGTCCGCCCGCACGGCCCGTCCGTGACGGAACGTACACCGCCCCTCACCGGACGCGCGGCGGTTGGTAACTGTTCGGCATCTAACTACTACCATCTGATCCTTTTTTGCTGTTGAACGTTCACTAAAAGCTTCATGAGTGTCTAGAGTTCGATCGGATGCTTCGCAATCTCCTCACCTGTTGTTCGCATGCCGTTCTCTTCGCGGCTCGATTCCGGTGTGACGTGCGACCTCCTGACCGCATCGGCGACGTAGCCGCGCGTCACGCGCCCCGCGCCACGCACAGAACATGAAGGAGGGCCCTGCCACAGATGGGCAAGGCACAACGTCAGGCCGCGCTGGGCTTCCTCATCACGGCGGTCCTGGTTCTCAGCTTCCTCGCCATGCTGGTGGCGGTCGTCATGGCCTCGCTCCCGGTCTTCGCCGGTGCGGCGACCGCCAGTTACGCGGCCGACCTGGCACTGCACTCCTCCGCTTCGTCGACACTCGACCGGCTCCGGGACTCCCGCTTCGGCCTCACCATCCGCTTCCTGATCCGGCAGTTCCTGCTGCTGGCCCTGTGCGGATCGATCGGCGACCTCGACTCGTTCGTCATCCAGATGACCTCGGTCGGGCTGCTTCTCCTCTTCTTCCTGCAGCTCGTCTACGGCGCTCTGCTCAAGCGGGTGAAGTCCGAACGCGCCGCGCTCCCCTTCACCACCCGCGGACTGGACATGGACGCGCTGGGGATACGGCGGCTGCCGCACCCGTTCCTGATGGACAAGTACGTCCGTAAGACCCTGCACCTGGACATCCCGCTCGTCGGCGGGGCGCTCGCCACGGTCGGCACCGGCCGCTGGGAGTTCGTGACCTTCGGAGCCATCGCCACGGTGTGGTTCGCGGCGGTGGCCGTCCTGGTCCTGGTGCCCGGCGCCCGCAACGCGCTCGTCCTGCCGACCCCGGACGACGCCATCGGCGAACTGAACTGGCAGCTCGCGCAGTACCGGCCCCAGGTCGCCCTGTACTTCACCTTCGCCGCCGTCTCCCGGGACTTCATGTACCAGGTGAACATGTGGCTGGAGGCACTGGAGTCACTGGAGCTGCGGCCCATCATCGTGCTCCGGGAACGGGCCACCCTGCGCTTCCTCGACGCCACGTCCGTACCCGTCGTCTGCGTGCCCAAGGCCGAGTACCTGGCACGGGTGGAGATGCCCGAACTCCGGGTCACGCTCTATCCCGGGAACGCCGGCAAGAACGTCCACATGCTCCAGCGCCACGAGGTGAAGCACGTCTTCATCGGCCACGGCGACAGTGACAAACTCGCCAGCAGCAACCGCGTCAGCAAGGTCTTCGACGAGATCTGGGTGGCCGGGCGAGCCGGGCGCGACCGCTACGAGCGCATCAAGCACGCCGTCACGGCCCATCAGATCGTCGAGGTCGGCCGCCCGCAGCTGATGCCCCTGGAGCGCTGGAGCGGATCGGTCAGCCAGGACGTGCCCACCGTGATCTACGCCCCCACGTGGGAGGGCTGGACCGACGACGCCTGCTACACCTCCGTCATCCCGTCGGGCGAGCGCCTCATCCGGACGCTCCTCGCCGACGAGCGCAAGCTGCGGATCATCTACAAGCCCCACCCGCTGACGGGCACCCGCTCCCCCGCCGCCGCAGCCGCCCACCGGCGCATCATCTCGCTTCTGCAGGAGGACAACGCCGCCCGCTTCGGCCGCAAGGTCCTCGACTCGAAGGCCGCCGCACGGCAGCTGGCCCGGATCGACAAGAAGCTGGCCGCCCTCCAGGAACGTGGTGTCCGTTCGAGGTACCCGGACCTCACCGAGGAAGACCGGACCATCCGGATCCGCAAGCTCCGCGACCAGGCCGGCGCGCTGCACTGGGACTCCCTGCCGGTCGACGCCCACCAGGTGGTCACCGAGCGGGTGCCGACGCTGTACGACTGCTTCAACCACTCGGACATGCTGATCGGCGACATGTCGAGCGTGGTCTCCGACTTCGTGGCCACGCGCAAGCCGTACGCGATCTTCAACCTGGACGGCCTGCCGGACGACGAGTTCCGCAACGAACAGCGCACGGCCTACGCCTCGTACCTGATCGACGCGGAGTGCAACGGGCTGGAGACGGCGCTCACCGCGATGTTCTCCCGGGACCAGGACGTCATGGCGCCCTACCGCGAGCAGCTCAAGGACTACCTGCTCGGTCCGGACAACCCGCCGTCCTCGTACCGGTTCGCCCGTGCGGCGACCGACCTCTATCTGCGGGGTCTGCGCGACTTCCCCATCGAGTACCCGCCCCCTCCGGAGGCGATCACGCCTCCGGACGCGCCCGAGCCCGACCGGCAGCCGCACCGGATCGCCTGACGCGAACGGCCCGGCCCGCCGGTGGGCGGTCCGGGCCGTGACCGCGGCGGCACGCGGCCACCCATCTCCTACAGGGAGCACAGCACCTTGAGCACCAGCGCCACCCGTCGTCGTACCGTCGCCGTCGTCCTCGCAGGCGGCACCGGGCAGCGCGTCGGTCTCACTGTTCCCAAGCAGTTGCTCAAGATCGCGGGAAGGTCGGTCCTCGAACACACCCTGCACGTGTTCGAGAACGTCGACGAAATCGACGAGGTCGTCGTGCTGATGCCCCCGGACCATCGTGCGGAGGCTGAGAGGATCGTCGTCGGCGCGGGTCTGACGAAGGTCTCCCGGGTGCTGGCCGGGGGCAGCACCCGCAACGGGACGACGGACATCGCCATCGAGGCGATCGCCGCCGGCCTCGGCGAAGAGGACTGCGACGTGCTGATCCACGACGCCGTGCGTCCGCTGCTCTCGCCCCGCGTGGTGAGGGACTGCGTGGCCGCACTGGAGCTTCACAGCGCCGTGGACGTGGCGATCCCGTCCTCCGACACCGTGATCGTCACGCGCACGCACGGCGGGGACGGCGAGTTCATCACCGAGGTGCCGGACCGCGAGCGGCTCCGGCGCGGCCAGACCCCGCAGGGTTTCCGGCTGTCCACCATCCGCGCCGCCTACCGGCTCGCCGCGGCCGACCCGCTCTTCCGGGCCACGGACGACTGCTCGGTCGTCGTCCGGTATCTGCCCGACGTGCCCGTGCACGTGGTCATGGGCGACGAGCACAACATGAAGATCACCCAGCCCGTCGACGTGTTCATCGCCGACAAACTCTTCCAGCTGGCGTCCACCACCGCCCCGAAGAGCGGTTCGGACGCCTTCTACCGGGGCGCCCTGGCCGGACGGACCCTCGTCGTGTTCGGCGGTACCGAGGGCCTCGGCGCCGACCTGGCGCGGCTGGCCGGGGGTTACGGGGCACACGTGCACGCCGTGGGCCGGCCCGCCGACGGAGAGGACGCGGCGAGGGAACTCGCCGCCGCGCGCGCCGGCACCGGCCGGATCGACTTCGTGGTGAACACCGCGAGCCGCCTCCCGGTCGGCCGGCTCGCGGAGACCAGCACCGGGGCGATCCGGGAAGCGCTGCGCACCCACTACCTGGCACCGGTCGCCACCGCCCGCGCCGCACACCCCCACCTGGCCCGGACGAAGGGGCAGTTGCTCCTCCTCACCGGAACCAGCTACACCCGCGGCCGGGCCGGGTACAGCCTGCACTCCTCGGCCAACGCGGCCGTGGTCAACCTCACCCAGGCGCTGGCCGAGGAGTGGGCCGAGGACGGCGTCCGGGTCAACTGCCTCAATCCCGAACGGGTTTCGAGCGGGAGCGGCCTGCGGAGCGGTGCGGGACGGCACGAGGAGACGTCGCCGTCCCCGCGCGCGGCGGCGCGCAGCGCGCTGGACGTGCTGCTCTCGGGCATGTCCGGCCGGGTGATCGACGTACGGACCGGTTCCCCGGCCCCGCGGGGCTCGGCGTTCGACGCGGCCCTCTCGCAGATCCTCGACGCGTCCGAGGACGGTACGACGCACTGAGCGCGGCGCCCGGAGCGCTACGCACCGAGCGCTACGCACCGAGCGCGGCGCCCCGAGCGCGGCGCGCTGAGCCAGAACCAGCCCACAGCAGTCCCGGTGAGTTCATCGGGACGCAATCGGGAGCCCGGCCGGACCGGCCACCCCCAGGAGGACCTCATGAAGATCGCGTTCCTGATGTTCAGCGCGTACGGGCAGGCCGGCACGTCCGTCGCCACCCAGACGCTGGCCAATTCCCTTGCCGCCCGGCAGCACGACGTCGAGCTGGTGAGCCTGTTCCAGTACCACGACGCGCCTCCGCTGCGCTACGCGCCGGGGGTGTCCCTGCGCAGCCTGATGGACACCCGCAACGGCTCCGCCGACCTCGACGAACCACTGCACTCGGTCCCGTCCGACCACTGCGCCGGGTTCAAGCCGGACGACCGCAACCGCTACAGCCGCCTGGTGGACGAGCGCGCCGCCGCCTACCTCGCCGGCTGCGACGCGGACGTGGTCATCGCGACCGCTCCGAACACCGTCACACTGCTCGCGGTCTTCGGGACGGGGGCGTACATCACGCTGGGGCAGGCGCACACGCACTACCACCACCAGTCCCCCGGCTCGCGGAAGGCGCTGGACGCCGCCATCCCGAAGCTGGACGCGTTCGTCACGGTGACCTCCCGGGACGCCCGGACCCACCAGGACGCGTACGGGGCGGTGGGAACCGTCTTCCACGCCATCCCCAACGCCGTCCCCGGCACCACCCTCCGGTCGGACGTGCGCGGTTCGCGCATCGTGACCTCCTCCGGCCGGATGGTGGACTGGAAGCGGTTCGACCTGCTGATCACCGCCTTCGCCCAGCTCGGCCGGAGGCACCCCGACTGGACCCTGCGCATCTTCGGCAGCGGCGCGGAGAAGGCGGCGCTGCGCAAGCAGATCGACGACCTCGGCGCGAACGACCGCATCCTCCTCATGGGGCACACCAAGCACCTGCGGGAGGAACTGGCGAAGGCCGCGCTGCACACCTCCACCTCCACCGACGAGACGTTCGGCCTCACCATCGTCGAGGCGATGACCTGTGGAGTGCCCGTGCTCAGCACGGCGGGTCCGCACGGCCCTTCCGAGATCATCACCGACGGGGTGGACGGGAGACTGTCCCCGGTCGGCGACGCGGACGCCTTCGCCAAGAACCTGGACCTGCTGATGAGCGACGCCGAGCTGCGCGCACAGCTCTCCGTGAACGCGCTGGAGGCGTCCACCCGCTACAGCAACGAGGAGCAGGCGAAGACGTACGAGAACTTCCTGGCCGGTCTGCTGACGGCCCGGGACCTCCGTCCGGAGGCGCTCTGCCGGTCCACTCCGGCGGGCGACCTGGAGTTCGCCGTCGATCCGGCGACCGCCCCCGGCGGCCACTTCACCGTGCTCTGCGTCAACGCGTCGGACGGCCGCCAGGCGCTGCTGGCGGCCCAGGCGGAACGCGCGGTGGACGGGCGTCTCTACGCCGTCGTCCCGGCCCGGCTCCGGCTGGCCCCCGGTACCTGGAACGTGCTGCTGCGCCGCGAGGACGACGGTGTGATGCGCCGGGTGAAGGTCCGTGAGCTCCAGCAGTCCACGAACTCGCTGATCTCGTCGCCGGCCCACACCGGCCCGGTGCGGTTCCGTACGGTGACGCGCTCCGAGGACGAGTACCTCCAGATCGTCTCGCGCGAGTTCGCCGCCCACGCGGAGGTGCTGTCCGTCGAGACGGCGGGTCCCCACCTCACGGTGCGGGTCTACGCGCTGGGGGTCGCCGCGCTGCCGGGCGGGCCGCAGGTGGACCTGGCGGGCCAGGGAGCGCAGGTGGTCGCGCAGAGCCGCAAGAACGCGGACGCGCAGGTGCTGATCCCGTGCGCGTTCTCGGAGGGGTCGGCGAGCTTCACCGTCGATCTCCAGCAGTACGGCGACCGGATGATCGACCACGACTCCATCTGGGACCTGTCGCTGAGCATTCCGGGGAACCTGACGGTCTCGGGCGAGTCCCACCGGCTGCGGCTGGGACGGTTCGGTGACGAGATCCTCAAGCGCAAGCCCGTCAACGTCTACCCGAAGCGGACCGTCACCACGTCCGGGGGCCGCGCCGTCGCCTTCCATCCGTACTACACCGACAGCAATTACCTGTCGATCGGCCTGAAGCTCGCGTCCTGACGTGGTGTTCTCCGTGTGTTCCTCGGCTTCGGGGCGGGGCGGTCCGGTCTCCCGGCGCGTCCTCGCCCCCGCGCCGGTCCCGGGCAGACCGCCGGTCCCGGGCGTGCCTGTCGCGGGCGTGCGTGTCCCGGGCGAACCGGTCTCAGCCGGTGGGCCGCACGACGGTGGCCGGCTCCATCGCCAGGCCCGGTTCGGGGCGTTGCCTCGCGACGCGGAGGGCGCCGTCCCGGTCGATCAGGGCGAGCACCACGCGCCCGTCCGCGTCGTGGGCGAGGGCGGGTGCTCCGGCGGAGCGCTCGCCCGTCGGCGACCACCACACGCCGGCTCCCTCGTTCTCCGTCCCGCACGCGGTGAGCATGATCCCGCCTTCGTCGTCCCGGTGGGCGAGCACCGTGCAGTCGTAACCGTCGAGGAGGGCCCGCAGAACAGCGGGCCGACCGGTGACGGGCGAGCTGCCGAGGGGAATGGCCCAGGCGCCGGGACGGTGGGCGAAGAGGCCTTGGGCGCCCGCGTCGTCCCAGTAGTAGGTGAGGACGTCGGGCGAGGTCTCCAGGGCGACGACGGTGCCGGGCACATGAGCGAACGGGATGTCGTGGTCACCGGTGAAGTCGCCGCCCGGCTGCTTCTGGGTCCAGCGTCTGACCGAGCCGGAGGCTCCCGGGGTTCCGGACGCCACGGGGGCCAGGGCCTCGATCCGGCCGGCCGCGGTCGCCGCGAGTACGGCGCCGTCACCGAGCCCCTTGCCCAGCGCCGTCCACCCGGTCCACTTGCCGCCGTTCTGTTCGCGGCGCAGCAGGAGTCCGCCGTCGGCGTCTCGGACGAGGACGTGGAGCAGTCCGTCCGCGCCGGTGACCACGGTGGGCACGCCGACGCGGACGCCCTGCTCCCGGTCACGGTGCGGGTTGCCCAGGGAGTGCCACGCCGTGACCGGCCGACCGGACTGGAACTGTGTGGCGTGGACCAGGTCGACGGTTTCGCCCTCCGCGCGGCGGGTCGAGCGGCGGGCGACGAAGTGCACGAATCCGGTGGGCCCCTGATGCACCGTCAGCCGGGCGACACCCGGGGCGGGGAATGCCTCCGGCCCTGTCCAGTCCGGTCCACCCGGGCGGGCCTCGGTCCAGCGGAGCAGTTCTCCGTCGCCGAGGGCGTAGGCGGAGAGCCTGCCGTCCTCGCCCCGTACGAGCCACTGGCCGTCAGCCGTTTCGCGTGCGGTGCGGGTACTCTCCGCAGGCTCGGAACGGGCTTGGCGGGCAGAGGCCTTCCGCTGGGCGTCGCGCCCGGATCTGACCGGCATGGCGTGAAGTCGTCCTTCCCCGTGCTTCCCCGGCCGCGTCCGCAGGGGCTCTCGCGGCCCTCCGCCGAGGGGAGGGCCGAACCCGATCATCATAGTTTCCCGGCTGTTTGGCCGAAAGGCACCCTCCGGCCAGGTACGTCCCCCCGGCGGGCAGACCTCCGGGGAGGGCGGCGTAACGATCCGCAACCAGATTCGAAGATCATGCGAAGACTTTCCCCACATTCGAAAATATGTCTATAGTGCACGCTCTCTGTCCGGTGCACGCCCCCTCCTCACGGTGCACCTACGCGGACCGGCCCCACCCGAGTCCTCGCTCCCACCCCGGTCCTCGGCGGCCACGAGATCAAGGAACTCGAGCAGGATGAGCCACGACTCCGTTCCCCAGGACCAGGGACCCGCACCGCGGGCCGGGTCCCGCAAGAAGAAGGCCCCGCGCAAGCGCCGCAGGGGCCTCAAGATCACGCTCGGCATCGTCCTCGTCCTGCTGATCGCGGCAGGCGGCACGGCCTACTGGATGTACCGCGACCTCGACAACAACATCACGGCCGTCGACATCGACTCCAAGCTGGACGAGAAGGAGCGGCCGGAGAAGCTGCCGACGTCCGGGCAGAACCTCCTCGTCCTCGGCTCGGACTCGCGGGCCGGGGCGGAGAACAAGGAGCTCGGTGGCGGCGGCAGCGTGAGCGGCGCGCGGTCCGACACGGCGATGGTGGTGCACATACCCGAGGGCCGCACCGAGGCCGTCGCCGTCTCCATACCCCGCGACACCTTGGTGACCAGGCCCGAGTGCGTCAAGAGCGACGGCTCCACGATGGCCTCCGCCGACCGCGTCATGTTCAACTCGGTCTACTCGCAGGTGGGTCCGGCCTGCGTCGTGAAGACCGTCGAGAAGATGTCCGGTGTGCGGATCGACCACTACCTGGAGATCAACTTCGCCGGCTTCAAGGGTCTCGTCGACGCCATAGGCGGCGTCACCGTCGAGGTCGACGAGCCCATCAAGGACAGTTCGTCGGGCCTGGACCTCTCCGCCGGTACGCACAAGCTCAACGGCACCGAGTCCCTCGCCTTCGTCCGGACCCGTCACGGTATCGGGGACGGCAGCGACCTCGGCCGGATCGGCCTCCAGCAGCAGTTCATGTTCGCGCTGCTGAAGGAGGTCAAGAAGCAGGACCTGCTGGGCAGCCCCACCAAGTCGTACAAGATCGCCAGCGCTGCCACCGAGTCGCTCACCACCGACTCCAGCCTCGCCTCGCTGACGTCCCTCGCGGAGTTCGCCCGTTCGATGAACGGCGTCGACCCGTCGACCATGGAGACGATCATGCTGCCGGTCGAGTACGACAAGGCGGACCCGAACCGGGTGGTGGCCGCGCACCCGCAGTCCGACGACCTGTGGAAGGCGGTCCGCACGGACGCCACCATCCCGGAGTCGGCCAAGAAGTCCCCGGCGACCGGCGGCTGACGGGCTGTCACTTCAACGGACACGGAGGAGGGGCGTACGGGTCGGGACCCGTACGCCCCTCCTCCGTGCGGGGCGCTTCACTTCCGGCCGGTGGTCAGCCGGCTGTGCTTGCGCCCGTACGCGAAGTAGATGACGACGCCCAGCGCCATCCAGATCGCGAACCGGAGCCAGGTCTCCACCGGCAGGTTGAGCATCAGCCAGACCGAGGCGGCCACCGAGAGGACCGGGAGCACGGGCACCCAGGGGGTACGGAAGGCGCGCGGCAGGTCGGGGCGGGTGCGGCGGAGAACGATCACGCCGAGGGCGACCACCACGAAGGCGAAGAGGGTCCCGATGTTCACCAGGGTCGCCAGCTCGTCGATGCTGGTGAAACCGGCGACGATCGCGATGATCACGCCGAGCAGGATCGTCGGACGGTACGGGGTGCCGTACTTCGGGTGGGTCACCGAGAAGAACCGGGGCAGCAGCCCGTCGCGGCTCATGGCGAAGAAGACCCGGGACTGGCCGAGCAGCAGGATCATGCAGACGACGGTGAGCCCGACGGCGGCACCGAAGCTGATGACGCCCGCGTAGAAGGGGTGGCCGACCGCCTTGAAGGCGTCCGCCAGCGGGGCGCTGACGGAGAGTTCGGTGTAGTGCTGCATGCCGGTGACCACGATGGACACGGCGACGTAGAGCACCGTGCAGATCAGGAGCGACCCGAGGATGCCCCGGGGCATGTCCCGCTGCGGATGCCGGGTCTCCTCCGCCGCGGTGGCGACCACGTCGAAGCCGATGAAGGCGAAGAAGACGATGGAGGCGGCGGTGAAGATGCCCATCACGCCGAAGTTGGTGGGCGCGTAGCCGAACAGCGCCTGGACCAGCGGGGAGTCGAGCCCGGTGCCGGACGGCTGCGGCTCGGCCTCCGGGACGAAGGGCGAGTAGTTCCCGGTGTCGATGAAGAACAGCCCGGCGACGATGACGACCAGGACGACGGCCACCTTGATCGCGACGACCACGGTGGTGACCCGTGCGGAGAGCTTCATTCCGAGGACGAGGACCGCGGTGAGGACCAGCACGAGGAGGAAGGCCAGGAGGTCGAACCCGAACCCGGACGCCACGTCGGTCCCCGCGAGGGCGTCGGGCAGGGACCAGCCCGCGTTGTCCATCAGGGAGCGTACGTACCCGGACCAGCCGACGGCCACCACCGCCGTGCCCAGCGCGAACTCCAGCACCAGGTCCCAGCCGATGATCCACGCCACCAGCTCGCCGAGCGAGGCGTAGGAGAAGGTGTACGCCGAACCCGCGACGGGGACCGTGGAGGCGAACTCGGCGTAGCAGAGGGCGGCCAGCGCGCAGACCACACCGGCGACCGCGAAGGCGATGGCGGTCGCGGGGCCGGCGGTCTCCTTGGCGACCTTGCCGGTGAGGACGAAGATGCCGGTGCCGATGACGACTCCGACGCCGAAGACCGTGAGGTCGAGGGCGGAGAGCGACTTCTTGAGCGCGTGCTCGGGCTCCTCGGTGTCACGCAGGGACTGCTCGATCGTCTTCGTCCGGAGCAGTCCGTCCCGGCCGGGGGGTGTCCCCTGTTCCACGCTCACCCGTGTACCTCCACGCACTCGTCGTGGGCGCCATCATGGGGAGGCCCTGGGAGTGCGGGGCGCCTTGCGGGGCATGTCGCGCGAACGGGCCGGTGCCACCACCCGTACAGGGAGGTGGCACCGGCCCATTCGGCGGTACGCGGGTACGCCGGTCGTGTCCGGCGCCGTGGGGTCAGTCGCGGGCGGGCTCCGCGTCGCGGGTCTCGTAGCGGCCGTCGAGCTTGGCGACGAGCCCGGTGACCTGGCGGGCGATGTCCGGGGCGGTGAGGCCGATCTCGGCCATGACCTCGTTGCGGGAGGCGTGGTCGAGGAAGACCGGCGGGATGCCGAAGTCGCGCAGCGGCAGGTCGACACCGGCGTCGCGGAGCGCCTGGGCGACCGCGGAGCCGACACCGCCGACGCGGCTGTTGTCCTCGACGGTGACGACGACCCGGTGCCGGTCCGCGAGCGGGGCCATGGCCTCGTCGACCGGCTTGACCCAGCGGGGGTCGACCACGGTGGTGGTGATGCCCTGGGCGTCGAGCAGATCGGCGATCTCCAGGCACATGGGCGCGAGCGCGCCGACGGAGACCAGCAGCACGTCCGGCCGGTCGGTGTCGGGGACCCGCAGCAGGTCCATGCCGCCGACGGTGCCGACCGCCTTGACGGCCGGGCCGACCGCGCCCTTGGAGAAGCGGACCACGGTGGGCGCGTCGTCGACGTCGACGGCCTCGCGCAGCTGGGCGCGTACCTGGTCGGCGTCGCGCGGGGCGGCGATCCGCAGGCCTGGCACGCACTGGAGGATCGACATGTCCCACATGCCGTTGTGCGAAGCGCCGTCGGTGCCCGTGATGCCGGCCCGGTCCAGGACGAAGGTGACGCCGCACTTGTGCAGGGCGACGTCCATCAGGACCTGGTCGAAGGCGCGGTTGAGGAAGGTGGCGTACACCGCGAAGACGGGGTGCAGGCCGCCGGTGGCGAGGCCGGCGGCGGAGACCGCGCCGTGCTGCTCGGCGATGCCGACGTCGTAGATGCGCTCGGGGAAGGCCTCCTCGAACTTCCCGAGGCCGACCGGCTGGAGCATGGCGGCGGTGATCGCGACGATGTCCTCGCGCTCCCGGCCGAGCTTGACCATCTCCTCACCGAAGACGGAGGTCCAGTCGAGGCCGGAGGTGGCGATGGGCAGGCCGGTGTCGGGGTGGATCTTGCCCACGGCGTGGAAGCGGTCGGCCTCGTCCTGGAGGGCGGGGGTGTAGCCGCGGCCCTTCTCGGTGATGCAGTGGACGATGACCGGTCCGCCGAAGCGCTTGGCGCGCAGCAGGGCGGATTCCAGGGCCTCGATGTCGTGGCCGTCGATGGGACCCACGTACTTCAGGCCGAGGTCCTCGAACATGCCCTGCGGGGCGATGAAGTCCTTGAGGCCCTTCTTCGCGCCGTGCAGCGTCTCGTAGAGCGGCCGGCCGACGACGGGGGTGCGCTCCAGGAGGTCCTTGCCGCGGGCGAGGAAGCGCTCGTAGCCGTCCGTGGTGCGCAGCGTGGCGAGGTGGTTGGCGAGGCCGCCGATGGTGGGCGCGTAGGAGCGCTCGTTGTCGTTGACGACGATGACGAGCGGGCGGTCCTTGGCGGCGGCGATGTTGTTCAGCGCCTCCCAGGCCATGCCGCCGGTGAGGGCGCCGTCACCGATGACGGCGACGACGTGGTCGTCCTTGTGCAGGACCTCGTTCGCCTTGGCGAGGCCGTCGGCCCAGCCGAGGACCGTGGAGGCGTGCGAGTTCTCGATGACGTCGTGCGCGGACTCGGCGCGCGAGGGGTAGCCCGACAGGCCGCCCTTGCTCTTGAGCCGGGAGAAGTCCTGGCGGCCCGTGAGGAGCTTGTGCACGTAGCTCTGGTGGCCGGTGTCGAAGAGGACCTTGTCGCGGGGCGACTCGAAGACCCGGTGCAGGGCGATGGTCAGCTCGACCACGCCCAGGTTGGGGCCCAGGTGCCCACCGGTCTTGGACACGGCGTCGACCAGGAACGTACGGATCTCCCCGGCGAGCTGTTCCAGCTGGTCGAGGCTGAGCCGGTCCAGGTCGCGCGGTCCCTCGATGCGGGTCAGCAGGTCCACCCGTGCCTCCTTGCGTATGAGCTGGTCGAGCGTGCCGATTTGGACGAGTCTAATGTTCCGGTTCGGGGCCGGAGCATCGGGCGGTGCGTTCCTTCTCACGCCCGGGGTACTACGGGCCGGCACGCACCCGCCAGAACCTCGCGCTGCGTGCTCCTACCCAGGAAGCCCCCGCCATCCTCATCGAACAGGATGGGAACGGCCTGAAGACGGACGCGCGGGTGCCCGGCACCCCCTGAGGGACGCCGGGCACCCGCGCGGAGCCGTGGTTCAGGCGCGGCCCGCCGTCTTCTGGGTCTTCCGGGTGACGGAGTCGATGCAGACCGTCGCCAGGAGGACGGCACCCGTGATCATGTACTGGACCGGGGTGGCGATGCCTTCGAGGTTCAGACCGTACTGGATGGAGACGATCACCATCACGCCGAGGAGGGCGTTCCAGGTGCGGCCCCGGCCACCGAAGAGGCTGGTGCCACCGATGACGGCCGCCGCGATGACGTTCATCAGCAGGTCGCCGGTACCGGCGCTCTGGTTGGCGGACGCGATCTTGGAGGCCCAGAACAGGCCGCCGATGGCGCCGAACGTACCGGCGATGGCGAACACCGAGACGCGGATCGCGGTGACGTTGATACCGGCGCGGCGGGAGGCCTCGACGCTGCCGCCGAGGGCGAAGATCTTCCGGCCGTAGGCCGTACGGCGCAGGACGAAGTCCGTGATGACCAGGGCGACGATGAAGAGCACGAACGCCAGGGGCAGACCGCGGTCCTGGTTGAACATGAACGCGGCGGCGAAGGCGAAGACCGCCAGGACGACCGTGCGCAGGACGATGTCGGCGAGCGGGCGGGACGGGACCCCGGCGGCCGCACGCCGGCGGCTGTCGAAGAAGGCCGACAGGAAGAAGGCCGCCACACCGACGACCGCGAGGCCGTAGGCCGCGGCGACGTCGGTGAAGTAGTACGTCGTCATCTGGCCGACGACGCCCTTGCTGTCCAGGTTGATGGTGCCCGTGTCACCGAGCAGGTTCAGCATGAAGCCGAGCCAGAACAGCAGGCCGGCCAGGGTGACGGCGAACGCCGGGGCGCCGATCTTGGCGAAGAAGAAGCCGTGGATCGCGCCGATCACCGCACCGCTGACGATGGCGATGAGGATGGCGAGCCATTCGTTCATGCCGTGCGTGATGGTGAGCACCGCGACGAGGGCGCCCGACACACCGCTGACCGAACCGACCGAGAGGTCGATCTCACCGAGCAGCAGGACGAAGATGATGCCGACGGCCATCATGCCGGTGGCGACCATCGTGACGGAGATGTCGGTGATGTTCTTCGCGGAGAGGAACTCGGAGTTCATGCTCTGGAAGACGACGCAGATGATCACCAGACCGATGATGACCGGGAGCGATCCCAGGTCACCGGCGCTGATCTTGCGCTTGAACTCGCTGAAGTAGCCGCTCAGTCCCTGCTCGCGGACGAGCAGCCGGGGGTCGACCACGGTGGCGGCGCCGTCGGCGGCCTCCGGGTTGACGACCGGCGATTCCGCCGTGGCGGTGGAGGTCTTGTCCGTGGTCACTTCGAAACCTCCGCGGTGCGCGCCGCACGACGGGTCACGGCGTTGTCCGTGGCGCCCGTGATGGCAGAGATGATCTCTTCGTGCGAGGTGGTCTTCACGTCGAAGACGCCGTTGTTGTGGCCCAGGCGCAGCACGGCGACCTTGTCGGCCACCGCCTTGACGTCGGCCATGTTGTGGCTGATGAGGATGACCGCGAGACCGCGCTCGCGCAGCCTCTCGACCAGGTCGAGGACCTGGGCGGTCTGCTCGACGCCGAGGGCGGCCGTCGGCTCGTCGAGGATGACCAGCTTCGGGTCACCGAGCATCGAACGCGCGATGGCCACCGTCTGGCGCTGACCGCCGGAGAGGGAGGCGATCGGGATACGGACGCTGGGGATGCGGATGGAGAGCGTGGAGAGCAGCTCGCGGGAGCGGCGCTCCATCTCGACCTCGTCGAGGACGCCGAAGCGGCGCAGCTCCCGGCCGAGGTAGAGGTTGCCCACGACATCGAGGTTGTCGCAGAGGGCGAGGTCCTGGTAGACCGTCGCGATGCCCAGCCCCTGGGAGTCCTGGGGGCGGTTGATGTGGACCGGCTTGCCCTCCCACTCGATGACACCGTCATCGATGGGGTGGACACCGGCAATGGTCTTGACCAGCGTTGATTTTCCGGCGCCGTTGTCGCCCACCAGGGCGACCACTTCACCGGCGTGGACCTCGAGCTCGACTTCGGTGAGTACCTGGACGGCACCGAATCGCTTCGAGATCCCTCGCAACGCCAACACGGGCGTAGCGGACACGTGAACCATCTCCTTCGCCGCCTGACCGGCGGGGATGCCGCGCCTGGGGGGAGGCGCGGTGGTTGAGCAGAAGGGAAAGCGAGGAAGCGTTTCCGTCCGGCGCCCCGCCCGCTAGCGGGGCTGGTGAAGGGCGGGACGCCGGACAGGCTTCTGGTGGGCGGGCCGCTGCGCGGCGGGCCCACGGGGACCGGCCGATCCGCCCGGGGCGGGGCCGGACCCGGCCGGAGCCCCGCCGGCCGCACGGGGCGGGGGCGGGGTCCGGCGGGTCGGACTACTTGAGGCCGAGGGTGGCGCAGGCGGAGGCGTACTGGCCGGCGCAGATCTCGGCGACGGTGTAGACGCCGTCCTCGATGACCGTGTCCTTGATGTTGTCCTTGGTCAGCGAGACGACCGGGACGAGGTAGGTCGGGACACCCTTGGTGGTGGCGCTGTCCACGGTCGAGGTGGCGACCGAGGCGGCGATCTTCTCGCCCTTGGCCAGCGAGACGGCCATGGTGGCGGCGGCCTCACCCTCCGGGGAGTACGGCTTGTAGACGCTCATGAACTGCTCACCGGAGACGATGCGCTGCACGCCCGCGAGCTCGGCGTCCTGACCGGTGACCGGCGGGAGGGTCTTCAGGCCGGAGGCCTTGAGGGCGGTGATGATACCGCCGGCCATGCCGTCGTTGGCGGAGTAGACGCCGACGATCTTGTCCTTGCCGAGAGCCGTGATCGCCGCCTCCATGTTGGCGTTGGCGTTCTCCGGCTTCCACTCCTTGGTGTCGTACTCCTTGCCGACGGTCACCTTGCCGTCCAGGACGGACTTGGCGCCCTTCTTGAAGAGTGCGGCGTTCGGGTCGGTGATCGCGCCGTTCATCATCACGATCTTGCCCTTGGAGGCGTTGTCACCCAGCGCCTCGAGGAGGGCCTTGCCCTGGACCCGGCCGACCTCTTCGTTGTCGAAGGAGGTGTAGGCGTCGATGGGGCCTTCGGCGAGGCGGTCGAAGGCGACGACGGGGATGCCCGCGTCCTTGGCCTTCTGCACGCTGTTGGCGATCGACTTGGAGTCCACCGCGTCGATGATGAGGGCGTCGACCTTGTTGGTGATCATGGTCTCGACCTGCTGCGCCTGCAGCGTGGCGTCCTGCTTGGCGTTGCTGTAGACGACCTCCGCCTTGCCGCCCGTGAGCTCGCCGATCTTCTTCTCGATGATCGGCTTGTCGAACTTCTCGTACCGAGCGGTGGCGTTCTCCGGAAGGAGCAGACCTATCTTGAGGTCGTCGCCCTTCTTGGCCGACGACGACGAAGAGCTGTCGGCCTTGTCGCCGGACTCCTTGGCGCTCCCACAAGCGGCAAGCGAGACCGCCATGGCGGTGGCGGCGACAGCAACAGCGGCATGGCGCATACGCGTGTTCATAACTCGAACCTCCCTGACGAGGCCGCGACGTTGCGGCCGAGGTGGACGGAAGTCAACTCGGCCGCAGAGGCGGCGTCAAGGAGTAAATACTTAACGAGATGACAACGGTGCCATTCGTTATCTAAGTGAAGGCAGGGCTGGCGGGCGAGAGCGTGTTCTCCAACAGGGTCGAATCGCCCATTTCGCTCAGCACCAGAGCCAGTGCGCCGAGCACCTCGGCGCGCCCTCCGAGCGCCCCGGGGAGCACCGAGAGCTGTCGCGCGGCGCTCGGAATGGAGTAGCGCGCCACCGAGTCGCGGATGGGCCCGAGGACCAACTCCCCGGCCTCCGCGAGCGATCCGCCGAGCACGACCCGGCTGGGGTTGAGGAGGTTGCACAGGTTCGCCACGCCGCTGCCGATGTGCCGGCCCACGTCGGCGATCACCCGGCGGCACCCCGGGTCGCCCTCGCGGGCCAGCTGGACGACCCGGTCCATGGTCAGGTCCGGCCCGTGGCTGGGCCTCAGGAGCGGCAGGACGTACCGGGCGGCGGTGAAGGTCTCCAGGCACCCGCGGTTCCCGCAGCGGCAGACGGGGCCCGCCTCGTCGAGGGTGATGTGGCCGATCTCGCCGGCGGTCCCCCCGGGACCCCGGTAGATCGCCCCGTTGATCACCAGGCCCGCCCCCACCCCGCTGGCGACCTTGATGTACGCGAGGTCCCGGACACCGCGTCCGCTCCCCCAGACCAGCTCCCCCAGGGCCCCGAGGTTGGCGTCGTTGTCGACGTAGACGGGCACTCCGAGGCGGGCGGCGAGCTCCGCGCTGGGGTTGATGCCCGTCCACCCCGGCAGGATCGACGTGGAGCCGAGCGTGCCCGACTCCACGTCGATCGGGCCGGGCACCCCGAGCCCCACGCCTATGACCTTGTCCGGGCCGATCCCGGTGGTCCGGATCAGGCGGTTGACCAGCGCCTCCGCCCGCCCGAACCCGTCCGCGGACGAGGCGTCCACGTCCAGGGGCTCGGACTCCTCGGCGAGGACCTGGTGGGCCAGGTTGCCGATCGCCACGCGTAGGTGCGTATGGCCGAAGTCCACCCCGATGACGACGCCCGCGTCGCCGCTGAGCGAGACGCTCCGGGCCCTGCGGCCCCCCGCCGAGGTGGGGGTCACCTCGACGGTGCCGCCGTCCTTCAGCTCGCGCACGATGTTGGAGACGGTGGCCGCGGAGAGGCCGGTACTCCTGGCGATTTCCGCCTGGGTGAGCGACCCCGCCATGCGCACGGCGCGTACGACCCGCTCAAGATTGGCCCGATGCAGAGATGTCTGCGACCCCGGAGTCTCCATCGACTCACTCACTCCTGCCGTTTTCTCTAACATGTGAACCAATAGCTGACCGTTCCCGGGTGTGCCCCGTCAAGACCTTGAACGCTCGGAGCCCCGTATGAGCGCGGTACCTCCCCACATGAGGTCGGTGGAATTCGGCGGAACACGGACGAAACCGCCCAACGGCCGGAGGCGGTCGGGCGGTTCCGTGGTGAAGCCGCGGTGAAGCGGGGGTGCTACTTCAGCGCTCCGGCGGTCAGACCGGCCACTACCTGACGCTGGAAGACGATGTACGCGGCGAGGACGGGGAGCATGGCGATGACGAGTCCGGCGAAGAGCCCGGAGTAGTCCCCCTTGTAACCCTGGCTGGTGGAGAGCTCCACCAGGCCCTGCGCCAGCACCCGCTTGTCCGGGTCGGTGTTCAGCACCGTGGGCAGCATGTACTGGTTCCACTGCCCGAGGAAGTTGAAGATCCCGACGCTGATCAGCCCCGGCTTGGCCATCGGCAGCATCACCTGGAAGAAGGTCCGGGTGTGCGAGGCCCCGTCGATCAGCGCGGCCTCCGCCACCGAGGTCGGCAGCGTGCGGAAGAACGAGGTCAGGAAGAACACGGTGAACGGCAGCGAGTACGCGATGTACACGAGGATCAGGCCGTGGATCGTGTTCAGCAGCCCCATGTTGTCCATGACGTAGAACAGCGGGACCAGGGCCAGCATGACCGGGAAGCTCATGCCTCCCACGAACAAGAAGTAAATGAAACGGTTGCCGGGGAAGTCGAACCGGGCCAGTACGTACGCGGCCATCGACCCCAGCACCAGCGTGCCGACGAGTGAACCCCCGACCACCAGGACGGTGTTGAGGAAGTACTCGCTCATGTGCGCCTGGTTCCAGGCACGTCCCCAGGCGTCGAAGCTCAGCGAGTCGGGCAGCGCCCACGGGGAGTTGAAGATGGCCTTGTCCGACTTGAAGGCGGACATCACGGCCCAGAACAGAGGCAGGATCACCAGGACCGCCCAGATGACGAGCACGCCGTGCGAGAACACGTTGAGGACGTGCCCCTCACCGCGCTTCGCCTCGGGCGTGCCGCCGCCGTCGGTCTTGGCCACCCGCTGTCCGGGTACGCCGCCCTCCTCGCGGAGGGCGGGCGGGGTGTCAGTGGTCTTCATCAGTACTCCAGCCGCTCGCGCCGGCCCAGCTTCATGACCACGGCGGCGAACGCCAGGGTCACGAGGAGCAGGGCGACGCCGATCGTGGTCGCATAGCCCGCCTGTCCGTCCCGGAACGCCGCTTGGTAGACGTACAGCGGCAGAACGGTGGTCGAGTAGTCCGGCCCGCCCGGGCCGACGCTCATGATGTTCACCACGGCGAAGCCCTCGGCGCCCAGCGCGAGGATGCCCATGTAGACCCACCCGGACTGCACGGTGTCCCAGAGCAGCGGGAGGGTGATCCGGAAGAAGGTGGTGAACCTGGTCGCCCCGTCCAGCAGGGCCGCCTCGTAGAAGTCCTTCGGGATGGACGCCATGCCCGCCGAGAAGAGCACCACGAAGAACCCGGTCGTGCACCAGACGAGGACCGCCATGATGCACCAGAGCGCGAGCTTCGGGTCACCGAGCCAGTTCGGCAGGTCGTGGTCGAATCCGAATGCCTTCAGCGACCCGTTGATCATGCCCTGGGCCGGGTCGAAGGCGAACTGGAACAGGATCGCCACGATCGCGATGGAGAGGACCTGCGGGAAGAAGTAGGCGATCTTGTAAAAGCCCGATCCGCGGACGCCCGAGATGACCGCGTCCTTACGGCGCCGTCCGCCCACATTGAGCATGAACGCGAAGAAGAGCGCGAGCCCCAGCGTCACCAGCGGCAGCAGGACCGCCAGCAGCACACTGTGCTCCAGCGATTTCCAGAAGATGTCGTCCTTGAACATCTTGGTGTAGTTGTCGAAGCCGACCATCTCGAAGTCGGGGCTCAGCCCCGTCCAGTCCGTGAACGAGTAATAGATGGACTGGATGAAGGGCCAGACGACGAAGATGACGTACAACGCCATCGGGGCGATCAAGAACCCGACTATGAACCGGTATTTACCGTGCTGCATCGTTACCGACTCCGACCTTCCTGCTGTGCCGCCGCTGGTGACGCGTGGATCACTGGTGCTTGAAGTGCTTGATGGACCCGTCCTTGGCCGCCGCGTCCGCGTAGCCCTGGATCTTCTTGATCGCCTCGGCGGGGGTCGCCCGGCCGGCCATCATCTCGCCGAGACCGGAGACGCCGATCTGCTCCTTCTGGAGCTTCACGTACCAGTCCTGCAGACGCGGGTTGACGACGTTGGTCCCGGCCTTCTCCAGTGCGGCGACACCGGACTTGAGGCCGTCCGACAGCTCGATGCCGTCGGTGCCGCCGTTGTAGGCGGACAGGGACTTGGTGCTGCTCGTGAAGGACTTCGAGGAGGCCTCGCTGAGCATGATGCGCAGCTGCTCCATGCCGCCTTCGGCGTTCTTCGCGTTGGCCGGGACGATGAAGGGCTCGCCGCCGGACGCCCAGATGGTGCCGAAGGGCATCTTGTCCGAGGCGTCGAGGCTGGAGGGGGCACCCACGGACAGCTTGAAGTCCTTGGGGATGATGGAGGCTTCCTCGTTCTCCACCCAGGAGCCGTTGGGGATGAACAGCGCCTTGCCGTTGGCCCACGCGCCCTGCGAACCGCGGTGGTCGAGGCCCGGGGTCCCCTCCAGGACGTAGCCCTTCTTGAAGAGCTCGTAGTACGCCTCGAACGCAGCCTTGACGGCGGGGTGTTCCCACGCCTTCGGCTCCAGGTTGTCGATCGCGTCGAGCACCTCGACACCACCGATCTTGGCGATGAAGGGGTAGAGCGAGAACGGCAGGTAGTAGGGGTACTTGCCGGCGTAGGTCCAGCCGGCGATGCCCTTCTTCTTGGCCTTCGCACAGAGCGCGAGCATGTCGTCCCAGTTCTCCGGGTACGTCGCGTCGAGCTTGTCCAGCGCGGTCTGCGAGTACCAGACGCCGTACACCGTGTAGGCGTAGTACATGATCCAGACCGGGTCGCCGTCGAACTGGCCCATCTCGACGATGCCCGGGCGCAGGGTGTCGCGCACCGTCTTGTTCGGGTCGTCGATGGACGGCGCGTCGAGCAGCGGAGTCAGGTCCGCGAGCTGCTTCTTGCCGACCAGGACGCCCATGTCCATCTGCTGGGCACCGGAGTTGTCGATCAGGTCCGGCGGGGTACCGCCGTTGAAGCGCGGCTGCAGGACCGACTGGATCTTCTGCGTCTTGGAGAACGTGACCTTGGCCTTGGGGTACGTCTTCGCGTAGACGGCCTTGGCGTCCTCGGCGTACTTCGTGCCGAACCCGCCGTCGAAGATGACCAGTTCGAGGGGCGCGCTCTCGTTGACGGCCAGCGGGTTCTCCGCCGACTTGGTGCCCTTCTCGACCTTCTCGTCGGAGCCGCTGTCGCCACTGGCGCAGGACGCCAGGAAGCTCATCGTGGGAACGGTGATCACGCCGAGAGCGGCGGACCGCTTGATCAGATCGCGACGGCCGAGACCCTCATTGTTGTGGGCGGAGGTCGATCCCATGCTCAAGTCCTCACCTTCATCAGGACTCAGGCGGTGTACCGGTCACCCGTCGAGATCTCGCCTCAGGCGAAGGGTCCCGCCACCGCGCGGTCGGTTGCGCTTGGGTCGTGCAGAGAGACGTACCAATGTGCCTGACTCGGCCTGGCGTGCCGGGAGAACGTACAGCGAAACAGCCCATGGCATGCCTCGTACCGCTCCCCCGTACCCCTGGCGAGTGCGCAACCGTGTGAAACGGCTGTGCAGACGCCGACAGGTATAGTCCACTTGCTGCCGGAGGAGCAAGATCGAATGCAGGTTTGCCCGGGAGTCTTTCCCGAGTTGAGACCTCGCTGATACGTCGGCACCGTGCGCCCTGCGACCGACGGCAGCATTTCCCGGATTTCGACGATTCGCCCGTCACCTCTCCCGTAACCGCCGCGAAACGCGGGAGCACTTGACCGTCACGCGTGCCTCGCGCGGGCCCCCGGGGAGGCCGAATCGGGTGGAATCCCCTCACGCCCGGGTCACAACAAATGGCGGCGAACGCCGATCCTGGCCGGGAGCCCCGCGCACGGACCGCCGGGTGAGGGAAATACGATCCGGGCGAATCGGTCGAGCCCGTACCGAATGCCCGCACGATCCACGTAACCGTGTTCAATTCCCGAACGGAAGGCGACGAAAGGGAACGGGACGGTCCGGTGGGGCCCGGTGAGGTCCGAGCCGGTCGAATGCGGTCGGGTCCGGTCGCACCCGGCTGGGCCGGGCCGGGTCGGACGTCGGGTCGGATCGCGTCCGGTCAGGCCGGGCTGGGACCACCGGAACGCCGGATCGGCCGGATCGCCGCCGGAAGACGAGGTACGGCCGGCACCGTGTCTCCGGTGCCGGCCGTACCTCGGATGCGGCCGTCCCGGCCGCCGTGAGGGCTGTCCCGCGGCTCGTGCCCGCCGGACGCCCTCGCTCCGCCCCACTCGGCCGCGCCCCTGGCCCGCCCGTCCCGCACCCCGGAGCCCGCGCCAGGACGGGTCGGGCCCGGCCGCCGGAGCTCACGCGACCGGAATCCGCACCTCTCAGCGTTCCCGGCGGACCTCGCGGACGAGGCTCTCGGGCAGGGCCAGGTTCCACGCCGTGATCACGGGCTGCCCGTGCTCGGTGCCCAGGCGGGAGATCGCCCCGGTGGCCAGTTGGAAGAGGCTTCCGCCCGCGGGGGGAAGGTCCAGATAGCGGGCGGTGAGCACGCGCAGGAAGTGGGAGTGGGCGACGAGCACGACGTCCTCGTCGCTCGCGAGGCCCTCGGCCGTCGCGCGCACCCCGGCGAGCACCTTGTCGGCCCGTTCGCCGATCTCGGCCGGGCTCTCGCCCGGGTGCGCGGTGGGACCGGCCTCGACCCCGTCGGTCCAGAGGTTCCACAGGGGCCGGGTGCGGTGGATGTCGATGGTGGTGATGCCCTCGTAGCCGCCGTAGTCCCATTCGCGCAGCTCCGGGATGATACGGGGCGAGGTGAGTCCGGCCAGTTCGGCGGTGCGGCGGGCCCGGACCGAGGGGCTGACCAGGCTGAGCCCGACCTGGCGGTCCGCCAGCAGCGGGGCGAGCGCGCGGGCCTGGGTCTCGCCGAACTCGGTGAGCGGCAGATCGGTGTAGCTGGTGTGCCGTCCGTTGCGGGACCATTCGGTCTCGCCGTGCCGGATCAGAATCAACTCGCCCATGGTGCGTCCGTTCTTCGTGCGTGTCGCTGCGATCGTGCAAACCCGCCGGACCACGATCGCATTCCGCCGGGACCGGGCCGCCCACGACGCGCCCGCCCGCACACCGGCCCGTCGGTGCCCGCCCGCGCACGGGCACGGACGCGCCCGGCCCCTACGCGCACCCGCCCCGGTGACGCGCGAGCCGGGTGCTCGCCCGTGACCGGGGCGGGTGGTCGTGCGGGGGCCGTATACGAATCAGCCGCGGACCACCCGCAGTCCGTCCTCGCCCACGACCTCGACGGTGTACGGGCGGGCTGTGTCGGAGGTCACGTGGATCGTGTCCCCCTCGCGCGCCACCCGGAAGGTGGCCGCGGGGGCCCCGGTGAGGTCGGGAACGGTGACCGAGCGGGTGAAGTCACCGGTGCCGGCGGGTGCGAACACGCGCAGTTCCAGTCCTTCCAGCCAGTCGCCGTCCGGACGCGAGACGTCCGCGCCGAGCGGCAGGACCGCGCCGGGGCGGACCAGGAGCGGGAGGCTGTCGAAGCCGTGGGTCTCCTGGCGCCAGGCCGGTCCAGTGACCGTCTCGCCGGAGAGCAGGTGGGTCCAGGTGCCCTCGGGCACGTAGTACTCGACCTGCCCGTCCTCGGTGAAGACCGGGGCCACCAGCACGTCCCCGCCGAGCAGGTACTGGCGGTCCACCGTGCGGGTCGCCGGGTCGTCCGGGAACTCCAGCAGCATCGGACGCATCACCGGGACGCCGGTGCGGTGGGCCTCCACGGCGGCTCCGTACAGGTACGGCATGAGGCGGTGCTTGAGCTCGGTGAACTGCCGGGCCACGTCCACCGCCTCGTCGCCGAACTCCCACGGCACGCGGTAGGACGAGGAGCCGTGCAGCCGGCTGTGCGAGGAGAGCAGCCCGAAGGCGAGCCAGCGCTTGAAGACGGCCGGGTCGGGGGTGCCTTCGAAGCCGCCGATGTCGTGGCTCCAGAACCCGAAGCCGGACAGGCTGAGGGAGAGCCCGCCGCGCAGCGACTCGGCCATCGCCCCGAAGGAGGACCAGCAGTCGCCACCCCAGTGGACGGGGAACTGCTGGCCGCCGGCGGTCGCCGAGCGGGCGAAGAGGACGGCCTCGCCCTGGCCGCGCTCCTCCTCCAGGAGTTCGAAGACGGCCTTGTTGTAGAGGTGCGTGTAGTAGTTGTGCATCCGCTCGGGGTCGGAGCCGTCGTGCCAGACGACGTCCGTGGGGATACGCTCGCCGAAGTCCGTCTTGAAGCCGTCGACGCCCTGGTCGAGCAGGACCTTGAGCTTGGCCTGGAACCAGGCGGTCGCCTCGGGGTTGGTGAAGTCGACCAGCGCCATGCCGGCCTGCCACTTGTCCCACTGCCAGATGTCGCCGTCGCAGGTGCGGACGAAGTAGCCCTTCTCGGCCCCTTCCGTGTACAGGGCGCTCTTCTGCGCGATGTACGGGTTGATCCACAGGCAGATCCGCAGGCCGCGCGCCTTGAGACGGGCGAGCATGCCCACCGGGTCCGGGAACACCTCCGGGTCCCATTCGAAGTCCGACCACTGGTACTCGCGCATCCAGAAGCAGTCGAAGTGGAAGACGGAGAGCGGGATGCCCCGGTCCGCCATGCCCTCCACGAACGAGGTGACGGTCTTCTCGTCGTACGAGGTGGTGAAGGAGGTCGTCAGCCAGAGGCCGAAGGACCAGGCCGGCGGCAGCGCGGGGCGGCCGGTGAGGGCGGTGTAGCGGGCCAGGACGTCCTTGGGCGTCGGGCCGGCGATGACGAAGTACTCCAGCGTCTGGTCCTCGACGCTGAACTGCACCTGGCCCACGGCCTCGGAGCCGACCTCGAAGGAGACCTTGCCGGGGTGGTTGACGAAGACGCCGTAGCCGCGCGAGGAGAGGTAGAACGGGATGTTCTTGTACGCCTGCTCGCTGCTGGTGCCGCCGTCCGCCTGCCAGATGTCGACGACCTGGCCGTTCTTCACGTACGGGGTGAAGCGCTCGCCGAGCCCGTGGATGGTCTCGCCGACGCCGAGGGCGAGTTGGGCGGCCATGTGGTGACCGCCGTCCGGCACGGTGGCGAAGGCCGTTCCCTTGCGGCCCGCGGCCGTCAGCAGACGGCCCTCGCCGTCCAGGAAGTCCAGGCCGAAGGCGCCCGAGTCGGAGAGCCGCAGGGTGAGCGGGCCGCTGGTGAGCTCGGCGGTGCCGTTCTCACGGCGGGTGGTGGCGGTCGCGTCGCCGGTGGCGCCGGGCAGGCCGAACTCGGGGCCGGGGTTGCGCTTTCCGGCGAGGTGCGTGACGCGCACGCCGATGACGCCCTCGGCGGGAGAGTGCGCCTCGACCGTGATGAGCGGGGCGTTGAGCGTGTCGCCCCGGCGCGTGACCTGCTTGACGGCGGCGTAGGCCGTGAGCCGGTCGGTGTCCAGGCGCAGATCGCGGACTTCGGTGGCGTACGAGGCGGCCACACCGTCCCGCATCTGCCAGAAGCCGTCGGTGAACTTCATGGGGGGTCCTTAGCCGTTCTGCAGTCGTTCGGAGGATCGGGTCCGCGGGTTCGGGAACGCGCGGCTCTGGTACGGGAGTTCGGAGGCCGGACACGTGCAGGGGTACGTGCTCCGGGGGCCGGGCCTTCCGGAGGTCAGGGGCTCACACGGGCGGATTCCAGGGGGCGGGGTCCAGGAGCGCGGGGGTGGCCCGGTCCAGGACCTGGACGATCCGGTCCCAGGTGGCCGTGTCACGCGGCACGGCGGCCAGTCGGCGGTCCGCGCCGGTGCCCCAGCCGGCGGCCAGGGCCACCGGATCGCCGCCGGTGGCCGCGGCCGCGGCGAGCGCCGCGGCGCCCAGCGCGACCAGTTCGGTGGACTCGGGGACGATCACGGGCCGGCCGGAGAGCCGGCGCACGGTCTCGACCCACCGGGTGCCGCGCGCACCGCCGCCGATCAGGCGCAGGGGGGCGTCCGGGGCGTCCAGGGGCAGTTCGTCAAGCGCCCGCAGGATCGCCACGACGGCTCCCTCGTAGGCCGCGCCCAGCAGTTGCTGCGGGGTGGTGTCGTGCCGCAGGCCGGTGAGCAGCCCGGCGGCGTGCGGCAGGTCGGGGGTGCGCTCGCCGTCGAGGAACGGCAGCAGGACGGCCTCACCGCCGGGTTCGGCGTCCTCGCGGTCCAGGCCCAGCAGGGCGGCCACCTTGTCCACGGCGAGGGTGCAGTTCAGGGTGCAGCCGAGCGGCAGGTGGGTGCCGTCCGCGGCGGCGAAGCCGGCGAGCAGCGGGGAGGACGGCCGGGTGCGGGTGGCGGCGAAGACGGTGCCGGAGGTGCCGAGGCTGACGACCGGGTGGTCGAGCAGGCCCTCCGCGCCGAGGCCCAGGCCGACGGCGGCGGCCATGTTGTCGCCGGTCCCGGCGGCCACCGCGATCCCGGCGGGGAGGCCGAGGTCGCGGGCGGCCCGCTCGGTGAGGTGTCCGGCCAGGGCCGCTCCGGTGGGGGCGACGGTGGAGAGCATGTCGGGGCGTACGCCGGTGAGCGCGAGCAGCCCGGGGTCGTAACCGTGCGCGGTGTGGGAGTACCAGAGCGTGCCGGAGGCGTCGCCCGGGTCGGTCACGGCGGCGCCGGAGAGCCGTTCGGTGAGGTAATCGTGCGGGAGGCGGATGGCCGCCGCGGCGGCGACGGTGTCGGGTTCGTTCTCCCGCAGCCACTGCCATTTGGTGGCGGTCATGGAGGCGACGGGTACCGACCCGGTCCGCTCCAGCCACGCCTCGGGGCCGCCGAGCGCGGCGGTGAGGGCGGTGGCCTGGGGGGCGGAGCGGGTGTCGTTCCAGAGCAGCGCGGGGCGCAGCGGCCGGCCGTCGGCGTCCAGGACGACCAGGCCGTGCTGCTGCCCGGCGACGGCGATGCCCGCGATCGCGGCGGGGTCGAGACCTGCCGCGTCGAGGGCCTCGGCGACGGCGGCACGCAGGGCCTGCCACCACTGCTCGGGGTCACTCTCGCGGGCGCCGTCCCGGCCGGTCACGGCGTGCGGGGCGCGGCCGACCGCCAGCACGCGGCCGGTCGGCACATCGATGACGGCGGCCTTGGTCGACTGGGTGGAACTGTCCACCCCGATGACTGCGGCGGGCCGCTGATCCGCCCCTTCCCGGGCGTCTCCGAACGGCATGGCGTACCTCGTTCCTGCGGGGAGTCTCTTTTGATCGTACACAAAACAAATACAGCTCGATTGCTGTGGATCGCCCGTGAATCGGGTCACTGAGGACGATGTCGTCATACATATGACGGGAAAGTTGTCCAGGAGTGACCGTTGTGTCACAGATGAGGTCTGGTGCGACGTCAGGAATTGGAGTATTAGTACTGGCACTGAACAAATTGGTCGGTCGGCAGAGCAGCCGTCCGGGCCCGTCGATCAAGAGGCAGACATGTCGGACCGCTTCACTCCCACTTCCGCTGACAAGTTCACCTTCGGTCTCTGGACCGTGGGCTGGCGGGGCAACGACCCCTTCGGTGAGCCGACCCGCCCGGCGCTGGACCCGGTCGAGTCCGTCGAGCGGCTCGCGGAGCTCGGCGCGCACGGTGTGACCTTCCACGACGACGACCTGATCCCCTTCGGGTCCTCCGACAGCGAGCGCGCCGCGGTGATCGGCCGGTTCAAGGACGCGCTGGAGCGCACCGGCCTGAAGGTCCCGATGGCCACCACCAACCTGTTCACGCACCCCGTGTTCAAGGACGGCGGCTTCACCTCCAACGACCGCGACGTCCGCCGCTACGCGCTGCGCAAGGTCATCCGCAACATCGACCTCGCCGCCGAGCTCGGCGCCGAGACCTACGTCGCCTGGGGCGGCCGCGAGGGCGCCGAGTCCGGCGGCGCCAAGGACGTCCGCGACGCCCTCGACCGCATGAAGGAGGCCTTCGACCTCCTCGGCGAGTACGTCACCGACCAGGGCTACGACATCCGCTTCGCGATCGAGCCCAAGCCCAACGAGCCCCGCGGCGACATCCTCCTGCCCACCGTCGGCCACGCCCTCGCCTTCATCGAGCGCCTGGAACGCCCCGAGCTCTACGGCGTGAACCCCGAGGTCGGCCACGAGCAGATGGCCGGACTCAACTTCCCCCACGGCATCGCCCAGGCCCTGTGGGCCGGCAAGCTCTACCACATCGACCTCAACGGCCAGTCCGGCATCAAGTACGACCAGGACTTCCGCTTCGGCGCCGGCGACCTGCGCCAGGCCTTCTGGCTCGTCGACCTCCTGGAGAACTCCGACTACACCGGACCCCGCCACTTCGACTTCAAGCCGGTGCGCACCGACGGCTTCGACGGTGTCTGGGAATCCGCGAAGAACTGCATGCGCAACTACCTCATCCTCAAGGAGCGCGCCGCCGCCTTCCGCAACGACCCCGCCGTCCAGGAGGCCCTCACCGCCTCCCGCCTCGACGAGCTCGCCACCCCGACCGCCGCCGACGGGCTCAAGGGCCTCCTCGCCGACACCTCCGCCTACGAGGACTTCGACGTCGACGCCGCCGCCCAGCGCTCCATGGCCTTCGAAGCCCTCGACCAGCTCGCCCTGGACCACCTCCTCGGCGTCCGCTGACCCCGACGGACGGGATGCCTCGCGCGCGGTCGCGCGGGGCGCCCCCCGCCGGGTACGGAACCAGCCGGACCCGTACCCGGAGCACCCAAACTCCCCGGGACACAGTCGTCTCCGGGAGTCCGGCCCACTCCCACGCAAGGGCACCCCCGTGACAGCACACATAACGGACGGATCGCGCCAGCGGCGCCGCCGTCTCGACCGGCGGGTCATCGTCCCGCTCACCGTTGTCTCCGCGCTCGTCGGCGCCGTCGCCCTCTCGGGCTGCGGTTCCCAGCGGGACGCGAGCGTGTTCACCGTCCTGAACTCCTCGACGGACGACTCGTACCACGGCTGGGACGCCGCGACCCTGAAGCGCTGCAGCAAGCAGCTGGGCGTCACCATCGAGCAGCAGTCCGTCCCGGCCGCGCAGGTCATGACGAAGTCGCTGCGCATGGCTTCCTCGAAGTCGCTGCCCGACATCATCCAGTTCGACGGCTCCGAGATGCCGACCTTCGCCGAGACCGGCGGTCTGCTGGACCTGAAGAAGCTGGGCGTCTCCACCGCGGACATCCCCCAGGGCATCCTCGACTACGGCTCGTACAAGGGCACGTACTACGGAGCGGCGCGCACGGTGAACACCCTCGCGCTCTTCTACAACAAGGACATCCTCGACAAGGCCGGCCTGCCGGTGCCCACCACCTGGGCCGAGATGCAGGCGACCGCCAAGAAGCTCACCAAGAAGGGGAGCTACGGCGTCGCGCTCAGCGCGGGCGGCGCGGAGGACGGTGTCTACCAGTTCACGCCGTTCATGTGGTCCAACGGCGGCGACGAGACCGACCTCGACTCGCCCGAGGTGGTCGGGGCCCTGGACTACTGGAAGTCCCTCCTGAAGGACGGCTCCCTCTCCAAGTCCACGGTCAACTGGACCCAGGCCGACGTCAACGACCAGTTCATGGCGGGCAACGCGGCCATGATGATCAACGGACCGTGGCAGGTCGAGACGCTCAACACGAAGAAGAACCTGCACTGGGGCATCGCGCAGATCCCGGTCCCGAAGGCCGGCGACGACTCGGTGGGTCCGCTGGGCGGCGGCATGCTGACCATCCCGGACGTCGGGGACACCGCGCGGGAGAAGACCTCCGCGAAGATCGTCAACTGCATGACCAGCGAGCAGGAGGAGGTCACCTACGCGCTGAACAGCTGGATGATCCCGGCCAACGAGAAGGCCGCCGCGGTGTGGCGCACCAAGGTGCCGTCGCTCAGCTCGCTCGCCGATCAGGTGGCCACCGCCCGCTCGCGCACCGCGAAGCTCGGCTCCGGCTGGACCTCCGTGTCGCTCGCGCTGCAGAGCGCCTTCCAGTCGGCCCTCACCGGGCAGTCCAGTGAGTCGGCCCTCCATCACGCCCAGCAGCGTGTCGAGAGCGGGAACTGAGGTATCTGAACATGTCATCCACCGCTGCCTCCGCACCCGCGGCCTCCGCACCCGCCGCGGCCCCCGTGGCGAAGGCGCCGAAGCCCGGCTCGCTCAAGCGCCGCCGCACGCTGGCCCAGTGGGGGTTCATCGCCCCCGCCGTGATCTTCATGCTGCTGTTCTTCGGCTACCCGCTCGTCCGCAACGTCGTGATGAGCTTCCAGCACTACACGCCGTCCACCTTCTTCACGGGTGAGGCGCCCTTCAACGGGTTCGACAACTGGAAGAACGTCTTCCAGGACGACCTGTTCGGCAAGGCCCTGTGGCAGACCATCCTCTTCACGATCGGCTCGCTGATCGGGCAGTTCTGCATCGGCCTCGCCCTCGCGGTGTTCTTCAACCGCCGCTTCCCCCTCAACGGGGTGCTGCGGTCGCTGATCCTGCTGCCCTGGCTGGTCCCGATGGTCGTCTCCGGTGTCGTCTGGCGCCGCATCCTCGACCAGGACACCGGGGTGCTCAACTCCTTCCTGGGCCTGTTCGGCGCAGGTGACACCCCCTGGCTGAGCAGCACCGGCATGGCGCTGATCTCCGTCGTCATGGTGAACATCTGGATCGGCATCCCGTTCAACATGGTGATCCTGTACGGCGGCCTCCAGGAGGTCCCGAAGGAGATGTACGAGGCGGCCTCGCTGGACGGCGCTTCCGCCTGGCGCCAGTTCCGCTCGATCACCCTGCCGCTGCTGAAGCCGGTCATCACCGTGGTGCTGGTGCTGGGCTTCATGTCGACCGTCAAGATCCTGGACCTGGTCCTGGCCCTGACGGACGGCGGTCCCGCCGACTCCACCCAGACGCTCGGCACCCTGACGTACCAGAACTCCTTCGCCCAGCTGGACTTCGGCGCGGGCGCGGTGGTCGGCAACATCCTGATCCTGATCTCCGCGGTCTTCGCGGTGTTCTACCTGCGGGCCAACCGCAACGAGGGGAAGTGAACGGCATGGCGACCACCACTCCCGCCGTTTCGGCCCGTACCGCGGGCGGGCCGGCCGAGAACAAGCCGAAGCGCCACTGGGGCGCGATGATCATCGGGATCGTCATCCTCTGCGTGATGCTCTTCCCGCTCTACTGGATGGTCAACACGGCCCTCCAGCCGGAGTCGGGTCTGCTGGAGGTCTCCCCCGTCCCGCACAGCCTGGACTTCTCGGGCTTCAGCGACGCGTTCAAGGAGCAGGGCGGGCACCTGCTGACCTCGCTCGGCGTCGCGCTCGGCGCCGTGGTCATCTGCCTCGCGTTCTCCGCTCCGGCCGCCTACGGGCTCGCCCAGTTCAAGCTGCGCGGCACGAAGACCGTCGTGTTCGGCACCCTGATCACGCAGATGGTTCCCGGCATCGTCATCGCCAACGCCCTGTACAGCGCCTACGTGGACCTGGGGCTGGTCAACTCGTACGCGGGTCTGATGCTGGCGGACGCCTCGCTGGGCATCCCGTTCGCGATCGTGCTGATGCGCTCGTTCATGGTGGCGATCCCGCGCGAGGTCATCGAGGCGGCGGAGGTCGACGGCGCGGGCAAGTTCCGTACCTTTGTCCAGGTCGTTCTGCCGATGAGCCGCAACTCCCTGATCACGGCGGGGCTGTTCTCGTTCCTGTACGCCTGGAGCGATTTCATGTTTGCCCTCACACTGAACACCACGGACGACGTGAAGCCGATCACCCTCGGCATCTACCAGTACATCGGTGCGCACGTCGGAGACTGGGGCTCGGTCATGTCCGCAGCGGTTCTGTCGGCGATCCCGGCTGCCGTGCTGCTCGTCCTGTCCCAGAAGTACATCGCCGCCGGGATTACCGGCGGCTCGGTCAAGTAAGGGCTTTTCATGAGTGAGTTCCCTGTCTTCCCTCCGGGTTTCGTCTTCGGTGCGGCCACCGCGTCGTACCAGATCGAAGGCGCGGTGGCCGAGGACGGCCGCGGCCCCTCCATCTGGGACACCTACAGCCACACGCCGGGACGTACGGACGGCGGCGACACGGGTGACGTGGCCTGCGACCACTACCACCGCTACCCCGAGGACGTGGCGCTCCTGCGCGACCTGGGCGTGGACTCGTACCGCTTCTCCATAGCCTGGCCGCGCATCCAGCCGACCGGCAGCGGCCCGGCCAACGCCAAGGGCCTGGACTTCTACTCGCGTCTGGTCGACAACCTGCTCGAAGCGGGCATCGAGCCCGCCGCCACCCTTTACCACTGGGACCTTCCGCAGGCCCTGGAGGACAAGGGCGGCTGGCGCGTGCGCGAGACGGCCGAACGATTCGGCGAGTTCACCGCGATCATGGCCGAGCACCTGGCCGACCGGGTGCCGCGCTGGATCACCCTGAACGAGCCCTGGTGCAGCGCCTTCCTCGGTTACTCGGTGGGCCGGCACGCCCCGGGCGCCAAGGAGGGCACCGGCGCGCTGGCCGCCGCCCACCACCTGCTGGTCGGCCACGGCCTGGCCATGAAGGAGCTGCGCGCCGCGGGCGTCCGCGAGGCGGGCATCACCCTCAACCTGGACCGCAACCTCCCGGCCACCGACACCGACGCGGACCGGGGTGCGGTGCTCCGCGCGGACACCCAGCACAACCTGGTGTGGACCGAGCCGATCCTCGCCGGCCGCTACCCGGCGAGCGACGAGGAGACCTGGGGCGAGCTCATCACCGACCAGGACTTCCGCCTCGACGGCGACCTGGAGCTGATCTCCCAGCCGCTCGACTTCCTGGGCATCAACTACTACCGCCCGATCGTCGTCGCGGACGCCCCGTACCGCGAGGCCGACCCGGCGCTGCGGGTGGCGACCGACAACCGGCTCCGCGAGACGGAGTACCCGGACGTCCGCCGCACCGCGATGGGCTGGCCGGTCGTGCCGGAGACCTTCACCGATCTGCTGACGGATCTGAAGAAGACCTACGGCGAGGCCCTGCCGCCCGTCCACATCACGGAGAACGGCTCGGCCGAGTACGACACCGTCGACGAGGACGGCGCCGTGCACGACACGGACCGCGTCGAGTACCTGCGCGACCACCTGACGGCCCTGAAGGCCGCCATGGACGCCGGGGTGGACGTCCAGGGCTACTACGTCTGGTCGCTGCTGGACAACTTCGAGTGGGCCCTCGGCTACGCGAAGCGGTTCGGGATCATCCGGGTCGACTACGACACCCAGGAGCGCACCCCGAAGGACAGCTACCGCTGGTACCAGGAGCTGATCAAGGCGCACCGGAAGTAACCGGCACGGCTCCGGGTCCTGACCCCCGGAGCCCTCGGGTGCGGGGCCGTACGGCGTGTTGGTGAACACGCCTTACGGCCCCGCTTCCGCGTGCCCCGGGCCGCGCTGCGGCGGGAGTTCAGGGACGGACCAGCTCCAGCGCCCGCTTCAGGTTGTACTCGGCGATGCCGGCCATGAAGGCCCGGTCGGGGAAGTCCCCGTCGAGCAGGCGCAGCGGGCCCGCGGTCAGCGAGAGCCGCTGCGCGAGCAGGTACAGCGCGAGCCGGTCCTCGTCCAGCCCGTCCGCCTCCAGCGGCTTGTAGGCCTCGTGCAGGCGGATGCGCAGGAACACGTGCTCCCACTCGACGTCGAAGTACATCACCCCCTCGATGTCGATCAGCACGGGGTTGCCGTCCGCGTCCACCCGCACGTGGTCGGGGCCCAGTTCGCCGTGGACGACCGCGTGCTGTGCGCGCGGCCGCACCGCCGCCGCCAGGCCGAGCAGCCGCTCCTCCAGCCGGTCGCGGGTGTCGGCGATCCTTGGGTCACGCGAGGCGGCCTCGGCGAGGTCGCGCAGCGCCCGGCCGAGGACGACCTCCTCGCACGAGGAACCGCGCGACGTTCCTCCGCCGTCGACCACGGCCACCTTGCCGTACGCCGGTGCCCGGTGGCCCCGCATCGCCTCCAGGGACTCCGCGAGCCGGGCCATGACCGGAGCGGCCGCGTGCCGGTCGCGCGCCAGCAGCTCTTCCAGGCTCTCTCCCCGGAGGTCCTCCACGATCGCGAGGCCGCCGTCGCCGCGGGCGCCGTCGCGGTCGAGGAGGCGGAGTGCCGGTACGCGGACCCCGAGGGCGTCCAGACGCGCGTGCGCGGCCTGGAACAGATCGATCCCGAGGCCGGGCGAGAACGGGTCGGTGAGGTCGTCGTCGCCCTCGGCGGCGGGCCAGTAGTTCTCCGCCTCGTCCCACAGGTAGGCGACCGCCGTCGTCGCGTCGTCCATCACCAGGCGGTACACGCCCTTCTTGCTGCCGCCCGTGACCCGCTCGACCGCCTCCAGCCTCCGCCCTCCGCCCAGTGCGGCCCGCGCCGCGCCCGCCAGCCGCTCCCGTATCGACCGCTCCCGCGCCACTGCCCCGGGTTCCACGTTCCGACCGCCTCTCTCCGCCGCGTCGACAGGCGCGGCAACCGGCGCGCACCCTACGGGAGATCGACGACGACGCCAAAAGGGCCGCACCCCCACCGGACTCTCGTCCGGGGTGGTGCGGCCCCTTCGTCGGCTTCACACGGCGCGCGGTGTGCGCCGCCCGGGCCTACTTGCGGATCAGGCTGCGGAGCACGTACTGCAGGATGCCGCCGTTGCGGTAGTAGTCCGCCTCGCCGGGGGTGTCGATGCGCACGACGCCGTCGAACTCCACACCGGTGTCGGTGGTGACCTTGACCGTGCGCGGGGTGGTGCCGTCGTTGAGCACGGTCACGCCGGTGAAGGAGAAGGTCTCCTCGCCGGTGAGACCGAGGGTCTCGGCGGTGTGGCCCTCCGGGAACTGCAGCGGGAGGACGCCCATGCCGATGAGGTTCGAGCGGTGGATGCGCTCGTACGACTCGGCGATGACGGCCTTGACGCCCAGCAGCGCGGTGCCCTTGGCGGCCCAGTCGCGGGACGAGCCGGAGCCGTACTCCTTGCCCGCCAGGATGACCAGCGGGGTGCCGGCGGCCTGGTAGTTCTGGGAGGCGTCGTAGATGAACGACACGGGGGCGTCCGCCTGCGTGAAGTCGCGGGTGAAGCCGCCCTCGGTGCCCGGCGCGATCTGGTTGCGCAGGCGGATGTTGGCGAACGTGCCGCGGATCATGACCTCGTGGTTACCACGGCGCGAGCCGTAGGAGTTGAAGTCACGACGCTCGATGCCGTGCTCGGTGAGGTACTTGCCGGCCGGGGTGTCGGCCTTGATCGCACCGGCCGGGGAGATGTGGTCGGTGGTGACCGAGTCGCCGAGCTTGGCGAGCACCCGGGCGCCGGTGATGTCGACGACCGGGGTCGTCTCCATCGTCATGCCCTCGAAGTACGGGGGCTTGCGGACGTAGGTGGACTCGGAGTCCCACTCGAAGGTGTTGCCGGTCGGGATCGGCAGCGCCTGCCACTGGGCGTCGCCCGCGAAGACGTCCTGGTAGGACTTGTTGAACATGTCCTCGCCGATGGAGTTGGCGACGACGTCGTTCACCTCGGCCTCGGACGGCCAGATGTCCGCCAGGAAGACCGGCTTGCCTTCCTGGTCGACACCGAGGGCGTCCTTGGTGATGTCGACCTTCATCGAACCGGCGATGGCGTACGCGACGACCAGCGGCGGGGACGCCAGGTAGTTCATCTTGACGTCGGGGTTGATCCGGCCCTCGAAGTTACGGTTGCCGGAGAGCACCGAGGTGACGGCCAGGTCGTGCTCGTTGACCGCCTTGGAGACCTCTTCCGGCAGCGGGCCGGAGTTGCCGATGCAGGTGGTGCAGCCGTAGCCGACGAGGTTGAAGCCGACCTTGTCGAGGTACGGCGTCAGGCCCGCCTTGTCGAAGTAGTCGGTGACGACCTTCGAGCCCGGGGCGAGGGTGGTCTTGACCCACGGCTTGCGGGTCAGGCCCTTCTCGACCGCCTTCTTGGCCACGAGCGCCGCGGCGACCATGACGTAGGGGTTCGAGGTGTTGGTGCAGGAGGTGATCGCGGCGACGGTGACGGCGCCGTGGTCGATCTCGTACGTCGTGCCGTCGGGGGCCGTGACCGTGGTCGGGTTCGACGGGACGCCGTTGGAGGCGGCCGGTGCGTCGGAGGCCGGGAAGGACTCCTTGCCCGACTCCTCGTCGTCCGAGACGTAGTTGCGCACGTCCTGGGCGAACTGCGCCTTGGCGTCGGCGAGGACGATGCGGTCCTGCGGGCGCTTCGGGCCGGCGATGGAGGGGACGACCGTGGAGAGGTCGAGCTCCAGCTTCTCGGAGAAGTCCGGCTCGGCGGCCGGGTCCAGCCAGAGGCCCTGCTCCTTGGCGTACGCCTCGACGAGGGCGACCTGCTGGGCGTCGCGGCCGGTCAGGCGGAGGTAGTTCAGGGTCTCGTCGTCGATCGGGAAGATCGCGGCGGTGGAACCGAACTCCGGCGACATGTTGCCGATGGTGGCGCGGTTGGCGAGCGAGGTGGCGGCGACGCCCTCACCGTAGAACTCGACGAACTTGCCGACGACGCCGTGCTTGCGCAGCATCTCGGTGATCGTGAGCACGAGGTCGGTGGCGGTCGTGCCGGCCGGCAGCTCGCCGGTCAGCTTGAAGCCGACGACGCGCGGGATGAGCATGGAGACCGGCTGGCCGAGCATCGCGGCCTCGGCCTCGATGCCGCCGACGCCCCAGCCCAGCACGCCGAGGCCGTTGACCATCGTGGTGTGCGAGTCGGTGCCGACGAGGGTGTCGGGGTACGCCTGGCCGCCGCGGACCATGACCGTACGGGCCAGGTGCTCGATGTTGACCTGGTGCACGATGCCGGTGCCCGGGGGGACGACCTTGAACTCGTCGAAGGCGGTCTGGCCCCAGCGCAGGAACTGGTAGCGCTCCTTGTTGCGGCCGTACTCCAGCTCGACGTTCTGGGCGAAGGCGTCGTTGGTGCCGAACTTGTCGGCGATGACGGAGTGGTCGATGACCAGCTCGGCCGGGGCCAGCGGGTTGATCTTCGCCGGGTCGCCGCCGAGCTCCTTCACGGCCTCACGCATGGTGGCGAGGTCCACGACGCAGGGAACGCCGGTGAAGTCCTGCATGATCACGCGGGCCGGCGTGAACTGGATCTCCTGGCTCGGCTGGGCCTGGGAGTCCCAGCCGCCCAGTGCCCGGATGTGGTCGGCGGTGATGTTCGCGCCGTCCTCGGTGCGGAGGAGGTTCTCCAGCAGCACCTTCAGGCTGTACGGGAGGCGGGCGGAGCCCTCCACCTTGTCCAGCCGGAAGATCTCGTACGACTCGTCGCCCACGCGCAGCGTGCTGCGGGCGTCGAAGCTGTTCGCCGACACGACAGTCTCCTTCATCAATGTGCGCGTACTACCGCGCCGCGCCTCACTCACGGCGGGCGCCGTGTGGTGCCGCCTACGACCTCTCGCCGATCCGCTAAGGTAAGGGTTAGTTAGGTAACCCTTACCGGGCGGCGGCTGCGGTGCGCCTCGGCAGTTATCTCGATGTCGAGATAACTCTAGTACATCGCCGTCGAACGGTCATGCCCGGGAGCGGGGTGTCCGCCGTCGTCCGATCGAGGCGCGCGGCGGAGGACCCGGCCGCTTCGGGTTCCTCGCGCCCGCTGCCCGACCGCACGACGGGCCGGCCCGGGGGGTGCGCCTACCCTGCGCCCGAGGTGGACGGGGTCACCGTCGGCCTAACCCGCCCGTACGGCCCCGCCGGTCCGGCGTCGGACGGACGGGACGACCGGGACGACCGGGGACCACACGCGGCACCACTGCGCGGCGCCCCACTCCTCGAACCGTTCCACCTCGGTGCGGTCTGGGTGCGGGGCACCACCGGCTCACCGGGGAGGACCTCGGCGAACCGACCGAGCACCGCGGCACACGCCTCGCGGCCGTACCGGCCGGAATGCCCCTGAGCCGCGCGGAACCGCTCGACGCCGTCGTACGGGGACGACGAGGCCGGGCGTCGCCTCCCTCACGGGCTGCAAGCGGGGCGACGTCACTCCTTGGACCCCAGAAGCCGGTCAAGTGTCCGGCGCCCCATCGCGCTCATCGCCGGATTGCTCTCGACGTAGTACCAGACAAGCCCCATCGCCTGTTCGAACGCCCATGCCTTGCCGCGCTCCCACTCCAGATCGTCACGGACCAGGGCCCGCCGGAGCACTTCCCGCGGGCCCGACCGCAACAGGTGCCAGGCACTGACCAGATCCAGCGCGGGGTCGGCCGGGCCGAAGCCACCGGTGTCGAGTACGCCGCCGAGCCGGCCTCCCGCGACCAGTACGTTGCCGGGAATCAGGTCACCATGACTCATCACCTCCGCACCTGTGCGAGGCAGTTCCCGGAAGCGGCTCCACATCCGGCGCAGTCGGGGCACGTCGAGCAGCCCCTCGCTCTCCTCGAAGCACTTCGCCATCCAGTCGTCGTGGTGAGCGAGAACGCCGCCGCGGTTCTCACCGCTGAAACGCCGCCCCTTCGTCCCGGCGGTCCGCAGGGCCGCGACGAAGGCCGCAAGGTCCTCGGCGAAAGCGTCCGACCCACTCGGGTCGGCGTCGAAGGCGGTGGTTCCCGGCAGCCACGTCTGGACCGACCACGGCATGGGGTAACCCGCGCCGGGCTTTCCCAGGGCGACGGGTTCCGGAACGGGGAACCGGGACACCTGCGCCAGCTCCGCACTCGCCCGGGCTTCCCGTTCCAGAGCCTCCAGCGCCTCCCCGGCATCGGCCGGACGCAGCGGAAAACGCGCGGAGAGGTCGTCGCCGACGCGGAAGATGGCGTGGACCGTACCGGTCGACGCCACTGGCCGGATCACCCTGCCGTGCCACTGAGGGAACTGCTCTCGGATCAGGGTCGCGACGACGTGCGTGGTCACGTCCACTTGGTCATCGTGCATGGTCATGCTCGCGGGTCCTTCCAGCAGTCCGGTTCGCGTGGCCGGAAGCGGATCGGACCGACCTGGACGCTGCGGGTTCGGGTGGTGGCCGGAGCGGGACCGGCCCGCCCCGGCGCGCGCGGGCCGTTCCCGGCCGTCCTTCTCCGGGAGGTCTTCGCGACGCCGGTGTCACTGACGGCCGACGGATACGGCCGGTGACCGGCTTGGACACGCGCCCTGCGCGTTGACCGGCTTGGACACGCCCTCGGGCCGGTGACCGGCACGAGACGCTTCCCGCTGGACGGTCAGGGGCGGCGCAGGCCGAAGCGCCGGGTCCAGGTGGCCATGTCGGCGGTGGACGCGTTGCCGCCGCAGACCACCAGACCGAGTCTGGCCTGGTCACCGACGCGTTCCAGCACCCGGCGCGCTGCGGGCAGCAGGCATCCGGCGGCTGGTTCGGCCCAGACCTTCGCGTGCTCGGCCAGGTCGAGAGAGCCCTGGACGGCCTCGGCGTCGGTCACGGTGAGGACGTCGGTGACGAGCGCGGAGACGTGCTCGTGGGTGAGTGGTGAGGCGCTGGGGGCGCTCAGCGTCGAGACGATCGAGGAGAGTTCGACCGGAACCGGTCCGCCGGATGCCAGGGCCGCCGACATGGCTCCCGCGCCTTCCGTTTCCACGCCCCAGACACGTACCCCCGGCCGGTGCGCGTGCAGCGCGGTGGCGATCCCCGAGACGAGTCCCCCGCCGCCGATGCTGACCAGTACGTCGGTGAGCTCCCCGGCGTCCTCCGCGAGTTCCAGGCCGACCGTGCCCTGGGCCGCGATGACGACGGGGTCGTCGAAGGGGTGGACCGGAGTGAGGCCTTTGGCCCGTTGTTCGTCCACGAGGGCGAATGCTTCGCCCATGGTGTCGGTGAGGATGACGTTCGCTCCGGCGGCCGCGGCGATGTCCACGGCCCGGCCGGGGGCGGACCGCGGCATGATGATGGTCGCTTCGACGTCCAGGGCGCCGGCCATGACCGCGACCGCGATGCCGTGGTTGCCGCCGCTCACCGCGACGACCCCGGCGGCCCGTTCGGTCGCGCCGAGCGCGAGCAGCTTCGCCGTCGCGCCGCGCACCTTGAACGATCCGGTGCGCTGGAGCAGTTCCAGTTTCGTGGTGACCTGGGCGCCCAGCAGGGCGGAGAGCCCGGGGCTCGGCACCGTCGGGGTCCGTACGACGTGCCCGGCGATCCGCGCGGCCGCGGCTTCCACGTCAGCAACAGTAATCAGCACGTCCGCCCCCGCCGTCCGATCCGAACTGAGGTGACCGGGATCCGCGTCGTCCTCGGCAGGAAGGCGGTGGCCACGCGCCCTCGCACCGGGATCCGCCGCGCGGCGACTGAATCATCCTACGCCGCGCAGCCCCGGCCGCCCCTGGCCGGACCCCGGTGCCCTCCTGCCGCAACCCGTCGCGGCTCGGGCGGACATCGCCACCGGCGACCGGGCGGCGCGATCCGGCGCGACGGCGTCCGCCGGCGCCGACCCTGCATCCTCCGCGACGGAGCACGACGGCTCGACGGCCCGCCGACCGCCCGACCGCCCGACCGCCCGACCGCTCGACCGCTCGACCGAGACGTGTATCGCGATATAGCGTAGGTCTTCCTCCCGCGCTGCCGACGCGCGTCGCGGAGGCCCTTGGACAGGATCCTTCGACCACACCGGGACGGAAGCATGCCGGGAGAGATTTCGCCTGTTCCACCCACCGGGAAGCACCCCGGTCCAAGCCCCTCGCCCGAGTTGCGGGCGTCCCATGCGGACCGGGACCGCGTGGTGGACATGCTGACCGTCGCGGCGGGGGACGGCCTGCTCACCGCGGAGGAACTGGACGAGCGTCTGGAGTACGCCCTGTCGGCGCGAACAGTGGGCGAACTCGCCGTACTCACCGCCGACTTGCCGGCCGCTTCGAGCGGCGCCGGCGGTACCGGCGCAGCCGCCGAGGCCAAGGACGTCGTCCGGATCGAGCAGGTGTTCAGCGGTCCGGTCGAGCGGGTGGGCCGCTGGGTGCTGCCCAGGCGGCTGGAACTCGCCGTGAGCTGGTGCGACGTGACGCTCGACCTCACCGAGGCGGTGATCACTCAGGACACCCTGCGGATCGACGTGGCCATGGCGGGGAAGAAGCTGACACTGGTCACGAGGCCGGGCGTCGAGGTCGATGTCGACGGCCTGTCGCTGGCCCACTGCAGGCTCAGCCACCGCCGCGCGCGAACCGCCCCGGAGACACCGACCGTGCTGAGGGTGGAGCTGGTCGGACAGAAGGCCCACGGCAAGGTCGTGGTGCGGCCCGCGCGCCGGACGCTCGGGCAGTGGCTGCTCCGCGTGCCCGCGTCTCCGTCCGCAGGCGCCTGACGCCTCCCGGGACCGACGGCCGCCCTCCATGGCGCAGCATCCGGAGTGCGGGTTCCCTCGTACGGGATTCACCTCAATGGCTCACTCCGGTGCCGGGTACCGGACCGTCGCCTCCCCGGCCTCCGCCGCCTCCGCTCCTCGCACGATCGCTTCCCTGATCCGCCGCCCGATCCGCGGCACGTCGGGCCGCGTGCCGCGCAGCACCCCGTTCTCGGCCATCAGGGCGTGGAATTGTTGTTCGGCGTAGGGCACGCCGGGAGGCAGCCCCGCGATGTGCCAGTGGATGTGCGCGTTGCCGTCCTGGCTGCCCAGCGAGTACAGGTAGGTCCGCTCGGGCGCCGCGACGGCCTCGACGGCCCTCGCCACCAGCCGGACGACCTCCATCAGCCGGTGGAACCCCTCCGCGTCGAGGTCCCCGACCACGTGCTCCAGGTGCGCCTTGGGCGCCACCAGCACCTTCGCCGGAAGGGTCGGCCAGCGGTCCAGGAACGCGATGTGCAACCCGTCCTCGTACACCACCTCGTGCAGGTACCCCTGCCTCCGGGCCACGGTGGCGCACACGAAGCAGGGACCGTTCCGGGCGCGCGCTTCGTACGCGGCCAGGTCGAAGGGTTCCTCCGGGCCCTCGGCCGTCACGCGGGTGCCCCAGGGCGTGGCAGCCGCGCCAGGTCGGCGATGATGGCGGTCTCCAGCTCGGCCATCGTGCGGGTGAACGCGCGCCCGAGGTCGATGTCGTGGAGGCGGGCCAGGACGAGGACGGACCACAGGCAGTCGGCGAGTTCGTGGGCGAGTCCACCGGGCGCGGCGGTGGGGTGCGGCCGGGCGCCCTCCTCCGCCATCACGATCTTCGCCAGGTCGCCCACGTCCCCGACGAATCCGAGCATGGACTCCTCCCGGTTCCAGGTACGGCCGCGGGCCGCGAGATTGAGCCGGTCGTACAGCGCGTGGATCCGCATCGCGCGCTCCGCGAGGGCGTCGAGCCCGTCAGGTTCCTGGTCCACGTAAGGGCTGTACCCATGAGCAGGGGTGCCGCAACGCACGGTCCGCCGGATCCGGCGGACCGTGACACGGGCCGCCGAAACGGCGGCCTCCCCGCCCCGGGCGGGTGGCCATGCGTTCATGGAGCGATCGTGCAACCCTGACGGCGGGTCACCGTCACGCAGGGACCTCCGCACCCGTGCGGTGGAGGCCCGTGGACCCCGGGCGCGCCCGCGCCGGTGCCACGAACGGCCGCGCGGCGCTCCGGTCATCTTTTCACCCGAACGCCTCGCCCGAACGCATGCACATCTCATATGTGAGATAGCCTGCCGACATGTCAGACGACTACCTCGTACGCATCGGCAAGCTCATCCGTGACGCCCGTCAGCACCGGGGCTGGACACAGACACAGCTGGCCGAGGCTCTCGCCACCAGCCAGAGCGCCGTCAACCGCATCGAGCGCGGCAACCAGAACATCAGCCTTGAGATGATCGCCCGCATCGGCGAGGCCCTCGACAGCGAGATCGTGTCGCTCGGCTACGCCGGTCCCATGCATCTGCGGGTCGTCGGCGGCCGGCGCCTCTCGGGCGCCATCGACGTCAAGACGAGCAAGAACGCCTGCGTCGCCCTGCTCTGCGGCTCCCTCCTCAACAAGGGCCGCACCGTGCTGCGCCGCGTCGCCCGCATCGAAGAGGTCTTCCGGCTCCTGGAGGTCCTCAACTCCATCGGTGTCCGCACCCGCTGGATCAACGACGGCGTCGACCTGGAGATCGTGCCGCCCGCGCAGCTGGACATGGAGGCGATCGACGCCGACGCCGCGCGTCGCACCCGGTCGATCATCATGTTCCTGGGCCCGCTGCTGCACCGCATGGACCAGTTCAAACTGCCGTACGCCGGCGGCTGCGACCTCGGCACCCGCACGATCGAGCCGCACATGATCGCGCTGCGCCGCTTCGGCCTGGAGATCGCCGCGACGGACGGTCTCTACCACGCGCAGATCGACCACACCGTCACCCCCGGCCGCCCCATCGTGCTGACCGAACGCGGCGACACCGTGACCGAGAACGCGCTGCTCGCCGCCGCCCGGCACGACGGCACCACCGTCATCCGCAACGCCTCCTCCAACTACATGGTCCAGGACCTCTGCTTCTTCCTGGAGGAACTGGGCGTACGGGTGGACGGGGTCGGCACGACGACGCTGACCGTCCACGGCGTGCCGCAGATCGACGTGGACGTGGACTACTCCCCCTCCGAAGACCCGGTCGAGGCGATGAGCCTGCTGGCCGCGGCCGTGGTGACGGAGTCGGAGCTCACGATCCGCCGGGTGCCGATCGAGTTCCTGGAGATCGAGCTGGCCGTACTGGAGGAGATGGGCGTGGACTGCGTCCGTACCACCGAGTACGCGGCGGACAACGGCCGTACCCGGCTGGTGGACCTCACCGTCCGGCCCTCCAAGCTGGAGGCGCCGATCGACAAGATCCACCCGATGCCGTTCCCGGGCCTCAACATCGACAACGTGCCGTTCTTCGCGGCCATCGCCGCCTCCGCGCACGGCCAGACGCTGATCCACGACTGGGTCTACGACAACCGCGCCATCTACCTGACCGACCTCAACCGCCTCGGCGGCCGACTCCAGCTCCTCGACCCGCACCGCGTCCTCGTCGAGGGCCCGACCCGCTGGCGCGCCGCCGAGATGATGTGCCCGCCGGCACTCCGCCCGGCCGTCGTCGTGCTCCTCGCGATGATGGCGGCCGAGGGGACCTCCGTACTCCGCAACGTCTACGTGATCAACCGCGGTTACGAGGACCTGGCGGAGCGCCTCAACTCGGTGGGCGCGCAGATCGAGATCTTCCGGGACATCTGACCGGCGGGGTGTCGTGCCCCTTGGAGACAGCGGGCACGACACCCCGGCATGCCGGCCGACCTGCGGATACTCACCCTTACGACCTTGACTCGTCACTGTTGCTTCTCAGCACCTCGCGCAACGCATGCGCAAGACGGTCAGACAGGGGTGACGGCGCGTCAATTGCGTCTGAACGGCCGCCGACCTGCGCGGGGGTCGCCCCCCGAAGTGGCCTCGCGATGTCCGATGTCGGTCATGTCTCCTTCTCGGTCAACCGCTCCGCTCGACTCTGTCCTTGGCCCACCACAGGAACGCGGCCGAGTGCTGCTGGTTGGCGAAGCCGTCTCCGACGAGGGTGCGCAGGAGGTCGTTGCTCCAGAGAATGAGACGACCGCGGGTCCAGCTCACCGACTCGGGTGCCGGAAGCTCCAGGCCGTAGACCAGCCGCGCGATCTCGCGCTTGCCGCCCGCATCCGTCTTGTACTTGAGGATCGTGAGGAACCGGTCGGGACGCATCACGCACAGTACCTTCGTGAGGAGGGCTTCTTTGAAGCCTGTCATGGCGAACGACAGCGTGCCATCGAGCAGTTGCTGGAGCCGGTCCTCCAGTGGCACCTCGTCAGGTCCGCGCAGGAGATACTCGATCGTCGAGCGGGTCGACTCGGCCGCCGCGGCGTCTCCCATGTCGTTCCAGGCGGAGTTGAACGTGGCCTGGTTCCCGGGTCGCGCGCCGATCTCGGAGTTGGCGAAGTCCTTGAGTACCTGCGGGTTGCACGTCCGCAGCCCCTCGGGCGTGAAGACTCCCTGGTACTTCGACCAGTAGGCGGCCACGCGCGGGTCGAAGTCCGGCTTGACGGCGAGGTATCGCGCCTTGAGCCGGGCCACGCGCTCCAACCGCTCGGGATCGACGTCCTCGGGCTTCGGGAAGCTCGCCCTGAGAGCCTCGAAAGAGCGGGCCACTTGCCGCTGCGCCGGGGCGGGTTCGCCGTGCTGCCACTCGAAGCCGCATCGATGCCTGAGCACCCGGCGTCCGCCGTCGAGCGTCGCGCGCACCTCGATGTCCTCGTCGTCACTGCACAGTGGACACATGGCCAAGGACATGGCAACCCCCTGCTCTCATCGCGCCGCAGCCCACCCCTGAGCCGGCCGACTCCAGTCGGTTCGGAGGTTGCGGCAACACGGCCACTTCGGTGGGAAGCGTATCCATCGCAGCCGCCGATTGGTGGCGCTCCGCCCTCTCCACCCGCAGAACGGCGGCAGGACGAACGCCTTCCTCGAACAGGGTGAGATCCGCCAGGACATCCCGATCGACCAGGTGCGGTACGTCCGGGCAGCGACCGCACCGGACAAGAGCGCGCGTTCGGCGATCGACCTCATCACACGCGGCGAGAACATCCGCCGGCTCTTCCACGCGGGCATCGGCGACGTCCAGGTGGAGGCGCTCGCAGCCGTGCTCGCCGAGTCGATGACGATCCCGGACGTGGAACGCGACGCGCTTCGACGTCGGCGCCACATCCCCGTCGAGGGAGTGCGAAGGGGCGACAGCAGCGGCATGAGTTCCACGGGGCCGACTGGATCCGGGGGCCGAGGCATGCGATGTCGGGTAGTCGGTCCAGAGCCGCGGGCCGACGGCCGAACAGGCGGAGCACACCCGTCCCGCATGGTCGCGGAGGCCGACGGGCCAAGGCGCACGCGGGCGACTCCTACAGGCCCGTACGGGCCAACCGGAGGTGCGGCGGTGGCCCGGGAGACAGGCCCGTGCGCTCCCAGATGTCGTCGCTCTCGTAGGTGTGTTCCAGGGCGAGCAAGGCGAATTGACGCTCGCTGACAGTCCCGTGCGACGCGTGGAGCGCATCCAGGCACTCCCGCCAGGGCAATCGCCGCGTCAAGCGGGGGAGCGCGCCGAGGTCGGCGAGGCTGTCGACGATCTCCTTGGTGGTGGAGGGCTCGGGATGGTGCGCGTGGTAGATGCCGCCGGGCACGGGACGCTCGCCCAGGACGGTGCCGACGGCCAGCCGCGCGAGGTCGTCCACCGTGACGAGCGAGTGCCGGTGACCACCGCCGTCCCACAGAGCCGGGACACGCCCGGCGACTTCGGCCAGTGCCGGCACCACCCAGCGGTCGCCGGGTCCCAGGACGAGTCCCGGCCTGAGCACGGCCGCCCCGGCGCCCAAGGCGTGGCGCTCGGCGGTCCACCGACTGGCACTCGCTACGGACACGGGGGCGGGGGCAACCTCGTCGACGTGCCGCAGACGATGAGGGCCGCGCCCGTAGACCGCGGCGGTCGACAGGTGGGCGATCCGGCCGATGCCGGCCCGCGCCGCCTCGCCCATCAGCGCGGCCGTGCCCTCGACGTTCACCATCCGGCAGACGTCCGCGTCCGGGCTCAGGATCCCACCGAAGTGCAGCAGCGCGGACGCGCCGGCGCACACGCCGTCGAGGGACGCCGGCCGGGCGAGGTCCGCGCGAACCCAGGCGTCTCGGACCGGATCAAGCCCGTCGGGCCGGCGACGGCCGACGGCGAGCACGCTGATGTCCTGCCGCTCGCCGAGCTCCCCGCCAGCCTCCCGGAGGCGCAGAAGTTCGCGCAGCACGGCGGAGCCGACGAAGCCCGTCCCCCCGGTCAGGACAACCCTTACGGCACGCATGTCAGACGGCGGAGTCGGCTCGGACAAGCGACGGGGGGCTTAGGCGCAAGCTGGTGATGACCTCCTCGCGGGCGACCGCGGGCAGCAGGTAGCGCCACAGTGCGGCGACCTTCTGCATGAGGTCGCGGCGTCCGGTGGAGATGTGGGAGTAGAGCTGCACCCCCGAGTACGACGCCATCAGGAAGGTCGCGAACTCCCGCTCGTCAACTCCGAAGCGCAGTTCGTTGCGCGCGCGGGCGGCTATCAGCTGGCGATGGAACTGGTCCGCCCACTCGTCGTAAGCGGTGGCGTCGTAGCCGCCGAACTCCTGCTGCTCCACGGCAAGACGGACGCTCGCCCGGAAAAGGACGTTCTCCTGGAGTTCACGGGCGAGGTGGTAGCTGGTGTCGATGAGCCGCTGCAGCCCGTCCTCCCCGCTCGGCAGCTCGACGAAGCTCTGCTGATCCGCGACGACCGCCTCGGCGATGTCACGCTTCGACTTGAAGTGGAAGTACATTCCCCCTTGCGTGACCTGCGCCCGGTCCATGATGAGCCGGATGCTGGCGGCGTGGTAGCCGTGCTCGTCGAAGACCTCGGCCGCCGCCCGCAGGACGGTTTCCCGGGTGCGCAGGGCACGCTCTTGTCGCTTGGGCATCGGAAGACCCGTCCCTTCAGAAAAAAAGCGAACATCCGCTATCTTACGGTTGTATGCGGCGGCCAGGCGTCTGTGGGCCATCTGACCCCTGGACTCCTTCCCAGACCGTGGCCCACAGCTCGGAGTACTCCGACCACGGGACCACCCCGTCGCGGCGCCAACTGCCGGGCCCGAACACGAAGAGCCTCACGAGCGTCTCGATCTGCTCGGGCCGCAGATGCCTGGGGAGACCGCCGTTTCCCTGTGCCTGGGCGGCCAGCTTCCGGACCGCCTCAAGCCAGCGCACGGACCACGTCACCTCCGCGTCGGGCCGGTCGAGTTCGAGCCGTACGGAGCCGCGCACCTCGGCGTGCTCATGCATACAGCGCAGCAGTTCGGTCACCAGTACTCCGAGCCTGACCAGGGGGGTCCGCTCCGGATCGCGCCGCAGGGCCCGCTCCTGGACGCCGCTGCTCAGTCGGCACGCCTGGTCGACAACCGCGTTGGCGAGGTCGTCCTTCCTGGCGAAGTGGAAGGTGAGCGCACCCGTCGAGAGCCCCGCGGACCGCGCGATCCTGTTCATGGAGGTGGCCGCGTAGCCGTAGCGGTCGAACTCGACGGCGGCGGCCCGGATGAGGGTCGCGCGTGTCCGTGCGGCCCGATCCTGTGTCATGGTCCCGCCCTTGTCTGCTTGCCGGTAGCCCGCCCCCGCGGGCGGTCGTCACGACCTGCACCGCGAGAAGTGAAGAACTGTCAAACATGAGGAACCACCGGGCAGAAGCTCATCCGGCGGTTGGCTCGATGCAACCCACAATTTACAGAACGAACGCACCGTTTAATCCCTCGGCATAGGGCGCAAGCAAGTGTGACACTCCCCACACGAACGGTGTGCTCCGCTCCGGCCGGAGCTCGTCACACCTCCCTGGCCAGGGGTCACATTCCTTTCTGAACAGGTGATTTACCCGCTGGTCACGGTCCGGCCGAGTGCACCCGAGAAGCCGAAGGATCGTCACCCCCGCTCCCCCGAGGCACACCTGAGGTCGATCAAGGAGCGGCTCGACAAAAAAAACAATCATCCTTTATCTTCAGTCCTGAGCCTCCCCACGGACGACGACGTTCGTACCCCACTCTTCTATCGCAGGCGTCTGCTCTCGACGTTCGGAGTGCTGCCATGTCCTCGTTCCAGACCCTTCCGACCACCGGACCGATCCCGGTGTCGCGCCAACTGGTCCACAAGTCCGCCGCCGGCGAAGTCCTCCTCGACCGGTACGAGAGGCGCGGAGCGGATACTTTCTCGGTCACCGCGCAGTGGCCCCGAGCCCACTGCTTCTACGACGTCGTCGCCGGGCGCCACGACCCGCTGCTCGTAGCCGAGACGGCGCGCCAGTGCGTACCGCTGCTCAGCCACCTCGGCTACGGCGCGCCCGCCGACCACAGCCAGATCTGGGAGAACCTGACCTGGTCCGTGGAGCCGGATGCCCTGGTGGCCGATTCGGCCCCCGCCGAGATTCGCCTCGACGTGCGGTGCCAGGATGTCGTGCGCCGGGGCGACCGCCTCGCCGCGCTGTCGATGTCCGTCATTCTCCGGCGCGACGGGGCGTTGCTGGGGAGCGCGACGACGCGCTTCACGAACCACCCCGCGTCGGTCATCGCGCGCCTGCGGGGCCCTTACCGCATGGTGCTCAGCTCGGACCTGCCCGCGACCGGACTGCCCGCGCCTCTTCCCGCCGGGCATGTCGGCCGGGACCGTCCCCGGGACGTCGTCCTCTCCCCCGGAGACACCCCGCGCACGTTCGGGCTGCGGGTCGACGGCCGTCACCCCGTCCTCTTCGATCACACGACCGATCACGTGCCCGGGATGCTCCTCGTGGAAGCGGCACGCCAGGCCACGCAGGCCGTCGCCTTCCCTGACGCGGCACTGATCACCGGGATGGCCATCGAGTACCACCGGTACGTCGAACTCGACCGGCCGTGTCTGATCGAGGCCGAGGTGCTGCTCGCCCAGGCACCCACGCATGTGTCGACCCGCGTCTGCGCGGTGCAGGACGGAGAGGTCGCGTTCACCGCGCTCGTCACCGCGCAGCGCAGCCCGGCCGTCGGTCCTCCCGCCCACAGCTACTGATCAGTCGCCCGTGCGCGGTTGAGCGCTGTCCCGTGTTCCTGGCCGCCGACACACATTCACCCTGGGGGAACAACCGATGCAGAGTGCGGAACGGGCGACACGGAAGCCCGTAGAACGGCCCGCGTCCGACGTCGCCGCGAGAGCGGGCACCAAGGCCCTTCCCGCGGTGCCGCCGACGGTGCGCCTCATGAGTTGGTCCGACAGCCTCGCTCTCGTCGGTGACCTGACGCGGCGCGGGCAGGTCGGCGAACTGAGCCTGACGCTGCCCCGTGAGTTCCTGCCGTCCCACGTGTGCGGGCAGATCGAGGACCTGAGCCGGACCGCCTCGGCCCGCGGTGCCCACGTGCGCGTGATCTGCCGGGAGGCGGGCGGGAGCCACGACGTGCTTGCCCGCAGCGTCCGGGGGTTCGAGGACGCCGGTGCGCGAGCGCGGACCGTGTCCCAGCCGGGCGGGGCCATGCTCGTGGTCGACGACGAACTCGCGATCCTGCCCGTGCAGTCAGGGCTCGGTCCGTGGTGCGCGGTCCTGCGGGGCCGGATTCTGGTCGCCGCGTACAAGGCCGTCTTCGACGAGACCTGGGAGCTGTACAGCCGCTCCGAAAGCCTCCCGACATCCGCACGAGCGGGAGCGCTCGCGCTGACGCCGCGCGAGCGCGAGGCGCTCCGGTTGCTGGCCGACGGGCTGACCGACGAGGGCATCTCCCGGCGCACCGACCTGTCCGTCCGCACCCTCAGGCGGGTCATCGCGGGCGTGATGCTGCGGATGGGCGCGCAGAGCCGATTCCAGGCCGGCGCGGAGGCCGTCCGCCGCGGCTGGATCTGACCCGGGGCACGCGGGCGTGTGTCGAAAGTCCCGCCTGCCGGCGACGCCCTGCACGCCCGCGGACGCGGCGGGGACAGACCCACAGGGTCCCCGCCGCGTCCGCGCCGGCTCACCGGCCCCAGGGCAGGTCGCGGCCCAGAACACCGGCCGCGCGCAGGGGTACCGTCTCGGGGCCGCGCAGAACGACGTGCGGCCTGAAGGAGGGCTTCTCGTCGGCCGGTCTCGGCTCGACCACCCGCTGGGCGATCCGCACGAAGGCGAGTTCCGCCTCCAGCCGTCCCAGCGGCGCCCCGAGGCAGTAGTGCGCCCCCAGTCCGAACGACAGGTGACGGCTCGTCTCCGCGCGCTCCGTCCGCAGGCTGTGCGGGCAGGAGAACACCTCGGCGTCGCGGTTGGCCCCGCCGAGCAGCAGCACCATCGTGGTGCCCCGGCGGATCGGCGTCCCCAGCACCTCCATGTCCTCCCGGGCGTGCCGGTGCACGATCTGCAGCGGGGCCTCGAAGCGGAGCAGTTCCTCGACGAGCGGCCCGGCCGTCGACGGCGTCCCGCGCAGCGCGGCCAGGGTCTCGGGGTGGCGCAGCAGCACGTGCAGGCCGCCCGCGATGAGGTTGACCGTCGTCTCGTGGCCGGCGTTCAACAGGAGCCGACAGGTCGTCACTACCTCCGTGTCGGACAGCGGGCTGCCGTCGGGTCGGGCGGCCAGGAGCCGCGACATCACGTCGTCCCTGGGCTCGACCCGCCGGGCGTGCGCCAACTCGGTGAAGAACGACGTCAGTTCTGCCTCCGCCCGCTGCCGCTCGGCCGCGCCGGGCGCCGGGGTCCCGACGAACGCCAGGTAGGGGTCGACAGCCCGCCCCAGCAGGGAGGAGCGCGTGCGGTACCAGCCGCGCTCCCCGGTGTCGATGCCCAGCACGTGGCAGATCACCGTGACGGGCAGCGGCGAGGCGAGGACGCCGACTCCGTCCACGACGGACCTGCTCTCGAACTGTTCCGCCATGTCGTCGATCAGGTCGTCGATCAGATCCTTGATCATGGGGGTCAGTCGGCGGGCAGCCTGCGGCGTGAAGTCCGGTGCGACGAGCCGCCGCAGGGTGGTGTGCCTGGGCGGGTCGGCGAACAAGAACGAGGGCAGTTCGGCCCGTGGCGCCGCGTCGTCGCCCTCGCCGCCTCCCCTCTCGGCCCCGTCCCGCCGATACCCGTACATCAGGGCGTGGCGGCGGTCGTTGCTGGCGCGCGGGTCGCGCAGGACACTCGCGCAGGCCGCGTGGGAGGCGAAGACGACGACGGGGTGTTCGCCGTCCATCCACACCGGCTCGACCGCCCGCACCTCGTCGTAGAGCGCGTAGGGGTGGGGGCGGGACGCGGGGTCGAGGATGCGCCGAACCGTGTCGGCCGGCCCGCTCGCGGCCGGCGCGTGCGCGCCGGGGCCGCTCACAGCCCTGCTCCGCCGTCGAACGCCTCGATGTCCCTGTGTGCGGGGATCTCTCCCCGGGCCGCGGCCAGTGCGGCGAACCGCTCGATGCCCCGCAGTCCACGGGAGTCGAGGTGGTAGCGCAGCGTACGGTAGTAGAGGCCGAGTTGGGCGGCACTGAATCCCGTTCCGCGCGCGGCCTCGGCGGACACGGCGTCAAGCGAGCCGAGACCGAGGTCGCGAGCCCGCAGGAGGGAGTGGTGCGCGGCGGCGACCGCCTCGGGACGGCGTTGCGCGTACTCCCGCCGCACCGCCCACACCGCGAAGACCATGGGCAGTCCGGTCCACTCCGTCCACAGTGTCGCCGTGTCGTGGACCCGGAGCCGGTCGTCGCCCGGCCGCTCCACGTCCGGCCGGGCGCCGGCGCGGCCGTCGAAGAAGGTCCGCAGCGCCGGGTCGCCGATCACCACGGCCGCGTCCGCCGTGCGCAGCAGCTCCACCGGGTCTGGAGGGCCGGTGAAGTAGGCGGGCGAGAGGCCGAGGACGTCCTCCAAAAGGATCTTGGCCAGCAGGACGGTGGTGCGGCTGGTCGCGGTCAGCCCCACGCGGGGCGAGCGGAGCTCCCCGAGGGCGCCCCGGCTGACGATGTTGCACGACATGACGGCTCCCTCGGCGGCTATGGCCAGGCCGGGCAGCAGAAGCAGCTCGTCGCTGTGGCGCAGGTAGTCGGCGAGGGAGATGGGCCCCAGGTCCAGCTCGCCGGCGACCAGGAGCTCTCCGGCAGCCTCCGCGCTCAGCTGCCGCACGTCCGGCAGTGCGCGTGTTCGGGAGAGCCCCCACAGCAGGGGGCGGCAGTTCAGAAAGGAGATCAGGCCGACGCGGGGCGCGTCGAGGGCGTCCGGTCGTACGGCGATGACGGGATGTGACACGTGGACTCCTGGCGTCGTGGGATGGGCAGCCGGGCGCGGACTACTTGCGCCCCCACGCCTGGACCAGCGCGGGCGCCAGATCCCAGAAGCCGGGGTCCTTCAACAGCGCGTAGAAGCCTTCGAGTTCGTCGGCGGTGAGGTGTCCGCCCGCGATGAGCCGGTCGTACGACATGTCGACGGTCAGGCGCCAGAAGTCCGCGAGCGGGGTGCCGCCGCGCAGGTTCTGGGTGACGGTGCGCGCACCGACGTCACGGTAGCCATATCCGGTGAAGGAGGCCGGCTGGGTGCGCGACCACCAGCTGTCCGTGCCCAGGGCGCCACAGATCAGGTCGCTCCAAGCCTGCATGACCTTGCGATAGAGGGGGTGCGGCGAGCTGTCGACCGGAAACCAGCAGAAGGACTCGATCAGGACGAACCCGCCGGGCCGCAGCCAGCCCAGGATGCGGCGCATCACGTCGTCGCGCTGCGGCAGGTGGCTGAGCACCAGCCGCGCGTGCGCCATGTCGAACGAGGCTTCGGGCAGGGGGTCGGAGGTCACGTCGTGGCGCAGCGACCGCAGCCGGGGGTGCTCGATGCGCTCCAGGAGGGCGGGGTCGAGGTCGGTGGCGACGACCTCGCCCTCGCCCGCCCGCTCGCACAGCCACGAGGCGACCGAACCGGAGCCCGCGCCGATCTCCAGGCAGCGGGCGTCGGAGGCGATCCCGAGGCCGGCCAGCGTCTCCTGGCACAGCGGGTCGAACACGTCCGCCAGGAGCTCGAGCCGGGTCTTCTCGGCCGGGTCGAGAACGAACAGCGTTTCACCGTACTTTTCCATGACACATCCTTCGTGAGCGGAATGTTCCCTGGAGAAGAATAGGAGAGAAACGCCACCTTCCGAGTTCTTCGAGTGCGTTCTGGCAATTAGCTGCCGAATACACGGGGAGAGGCACCGGGAAGCAGGGAAAGGTATTCAGATTCCGGTACGCGACAAGTCTCCTGCGGAGTAACGCTCGCCCGCCGGGGCGGAGATCGAGTCGAGTCGGACGACCTGCTCGGCGGAGAGTTTCAGCGAGGCAGCCGCAGCGTTCTCCTCGACCCTTTCGGCGCGCTTGGTCCCAGGAATCGGAACGATGTCGTCGCCCTTCGAGAGAATCCACGCGAGGGCCACCTGGGCGGGTGTGGCATCGATTTCTGAGGCGACCGCGGACACGGCGTCGGCGAACTTCAGGTTCTTTTCGAGATTGCCGTCCGTGAACCGTGGGGTGGTCAGCCGGAAGTCGTCCGCGTCCAGGCCCTCGCGGGTGCGGATCGTGCCGGTCAGGAACCCGCGCCCCAGCGGCGAGTAGGCGACGGTGCCGATGCCGAGCTCGCGCAGTGCGGGCAGCAGGTCCTCGGCGGGGCGGCGGCTCCAGATCGAGTACTCGATCTGGAGCGCGGAAACGGGGTGGACCGCGTGGGCGCGCCGCACCGTCTCCAGACCCGCCTCGGACAGGCCGATGGCGCGCACCTTGCCCTCGGCCACCAGCTCCGCCATGGCACCCACCGTTTCCTCGATCGGGGTCCCCGGGTCGACCCGGTGCTGGAACAGCAGGTCGATGTGGTCGGTGCCGAGCCGGCGCAACGAACCCTCCACCGCCGTACGGACGTTGCGGGGTGAGCTGTCGATGACGTCGGGGCCGGCGCCGGCATGCGAGACGAGGCCGAACTTGGTGGCGATGACGGCCTCGTCGCGGCGCCCCCGCACCGCTTCCCCGACCAGTTCCTCGTTGACGAACGGGCCGTAGATCTCGGCGGTGTCGATGAAGGCCACGCCAAGATCCAGAGCTCGGCGCAGGGCTCTGACGGCCTCCCGGTCGTCACCGCGGGCCCCGGTGTAGTAGTCGGACATGGACATGGCGCCCAGCCCGATCCGGGACGTCTCCAGGCTGCCGAGCGAAACCTTCTGCACGTCGTTCCCTTCCTCTGGCGCGGGCCGACGGGGCGGCCGTCGACTCAGGCAACCTACTGCCCGCCCGTGACCGCCATGGACCTTGCGGCCGTGCGTGGCAGGAATCTGCCGCGAGGATTTCGGGGACCGTCGCGGCAGAGGGCTGTCCCGTGATTCGCGGTGGATCAGCGCGCGGCGTCGGATGCGGTACATCGCAAGAGGCGGAGTGTTCGCATACGGGACGATGCGGGGCGTTCCGACGACGCGGCGAGGTGCCGTAGCTGTCGTCGCGCGTCCGCCAGGAATCGCGGGACATCCCTGAGGACACGGCGGCGGCGTGTCAACAAGCGGCCAAAGGCTTTCCAGCCTCAGAGCGCACTGCTCTACTTCTCCTGGCACGCAGATCCAGTCCGAGAATCTGGAGCAGTCGATGCCGGAAGAAATGCTCGGCCCCATGCCCGTGAATGGGGATTACGTACACGAACAACTCACGCAACGCCTGGGAATCGATATCGTCACCTGCGTACCGGGCCTCGTCATGGGCACCATGCCGGTGGCGGGAAACCGTCAGCCGATAGGGATTCTCCACGGCGGGGCGAATGCGGCCTTCGCGGAGACACTCGGTTCCGTCGCCGCTTTTCTGTACGCAGGGCCCGGTGGGAACGCGGTGGGAATCGACCTCTCCTGCGTGCACCACCGGTGGGTCTCCTCCGGGACCCTCCGCGGCACCGCTACCCCGCTCGCCGAGCGCAGGTCGATGGCGACCTACGACATCAGCATCCGCGACGAACTGGACCAGCGCGTCTGTACGGCCCGGCTGACATGCGCGATCCGCAGACCCAGACCCCGGGGCCGGACCCCACGCGATCCCCGCCGATAAGGAGAGCACCCATGACGACGAGTTCAGCGCCACCGCTGGTGGCATCCATCGATGAGTTGCTGGGGCCCGCCGAGGGCCGGTTCTTCGGTCGCGGCTTTCGCCGCGTGGCCTACGACATCGCGGATGTGCACGTCGGGCCCGGCCCGCAGGGCGAGGTGACGGCGCGTACGACGGTCGGCGTCCGCTACCCGGCCGACTGGTCGAAGAAGAAGGCCGGCTCGGACCTTCGCCCCCACTTCAGCACGGTCGACGGCATCGTGGTCGCGGCCCAGCTGGCCGAGGTCTGCCTGCGCGGCACCGGCGGCGACCTGCGGGACGCCTGGCTGCGCGGCGTCCGGCTGTCCGCGGGCTCCACACCCCAGGAGGATCTGGCGGAGCTGCGGACCCAGGCCGTCCTACGGGGGTCGGAGCCGACGGCACCCGGTCGCGCGGTGTCCCGCGTGGACTGCGCCATCGGCACGATGCGTGTGCGGATGGAGGTCGAGCACGCCATGGCCGGCGGCCCCGCGTCCGAGCCGGACGGGGCCTCGCTGGAGTCTCTCCTCGGCCCGGCGCCGGACCGCTACTTCGGCACCGGCTTCACTCGACGCACCCAGCACATTGAGCAGGTCGAGACCGACTCCCGCCTGCTGCGGGCCCGTTCGGTACTGACCCTCTCCCAGGACGACAGCGCGCAGGCACCCCGCTCCGGCCTGGAGGGCGCCCACCAGCCGTCCGTCTCGGTGATCGACGCGTTCGTGACGGCGCTCCAGTTGGCGCAGGTCATGCTGTACGACCTCGACGGGATGCGGCGCCAGGACAGCAACACGCTCTGGATGCGGCAGACGACCCTCACCGCCACCCGTCCCGACCGCGGCGACGCGCGGCTGCCCGTCCAGGTCGCGCTGGAAGACGCCCGACTGCGCACGATGGGCGGCCGGACCTGGCGGACCCTCGACATCACCGGTGAACTGCCCGGCCTGCGCGTGCGCTCCGCGGTCGCCCACCAGCTCCCGGAAGGCCACCGCGTCCCATGACACGAGCAGCAGTGATCGCCGGAGTGGGCGGCTACGTGCCCGCGCGCGTGGTGACCAACGACGAACTCGCCCAACGGCTCGACACCTCGGACGACTGGATCCGCAGCCGGACCGGCATCGCCCGGCGCCACGTCGTCGAACCCGGTGTCACCACCAGCGACCTGGCCGCCGAGGCGGGCCGCCGCGCACTGAAGAACGCCGGCCACGCCGGTGTCGACCTGGTGATCGTCGCCACCACCAGCCCCGACCGCCCGTGCCCCGCCACCGCACCCACCGTCGCCGCCAAGATCGGCCTCGGCGAGGTGCCCGCGTACGACGTCGCCGCGGTCTGCTCCGGCTTCCTGTACGCGCTTCAGGCGGGTACCGCCGCGGTGTTGGCCGGACACGCCGAGCACGTCCTGGTCATCGGCGCCGAGGCGTTCAGCACCCTGCTCAGCCCGACCGACCGCACGACCGCCGTCATCTTCGGCGACGGCGCGGGGGCCGTCCTGCTCCGGGCAGGGCAGGCGGACGAGCCCGGGGCCGTACACGACATCCACCTGGCCAGCGACGGCACGATGGCCGACCTGATCACCGTTCGCGGCGGCGGCGCCGAGGAGCGCTCCAGCGGCCTGCCGCCCCGCGAAGAGGACCGCTACTTCCGCATGGAGGGAAAGTCGGTCTTCTTCGCCGCCGTACGCCGCATGACGCAGTCCGCGCGCACGGCGCTGTCCCGCACCGGCTGGGACACGACGCAGGTGGACCGGCTCGTGGGCCACCAGGCCAACACCCGGATCCTGCATGCCGTCGCCGACCAGCTGGGCCTGCCCCCGGAGCGGGCCGTGATCAACATCGACCGGGTGGGCAACACCTCCGCGGCCTCCATCCCCCTCGCGCTGGCGCACGGCATGGCCGAGGGCGAGCTGCGCACCGGCGACCGCGTGCTGCTGACGGCCTTCGGGGGCGGCGCGACCTGGGGCGCCGCGACGCTGACCTGGCCCGACCTGCCCCTTTCGTGACCCGTACGCCTCCCACCTCCCAGTCCTTCCCCTCCTTCGCCCCTCCCACAGAAACGAGGCACCCCATGACCGGCTCCGTCGCAACGATGATCATCGAGATCCTCACCGGCAAGTTCGACGTCCCCAGCGAGGAAGTCACCCCCAGCACCGTCCTCGAGGACGTCGAGGTGGACTCGCTGGCCCTGCTGGAACTCTCGCTCATCCTGGAGAAGCGCCTGGGCGTCTCCATAGACGAGGGCACGCTGAGCTCCGCGCAGACCGTTTCGGAGGCCGCGGACGTCATCGCGCGCCTCGGCGACACGGCGCCGGCCGCGGCCTGAGACCGGGGCCGACGTGCGCATCGTCCTCCTGCGGCACGCGGAGACCGACCGCAACGCCGCCGACGAGTTCCAGGGCCAGGCCGACCTCCCGCTGAACGCGGCGGGCACCCGGCAGGCCCGGGACATCGCCCCCACCCTGAGCGCAGGCGCCTGGACGGCGGTCTACTCCTCGCCGCTCACCCGGGCGGTGCAGACGGCCTCGTACGCCACAAGCCGTCTGTCCCTCCCGCACCACCGCGTCGACGGACTGCGCGAGCGCCATCTGGGGGAGCTCGACGGTCTGCACCGCGCCACGTTCGCGCGGCGCCACCCCGAGATCCTGCGCCGGCTGCTCGACGACCTCGATTACGCCCCGAGCGGCGGCGAGACGGGCCGCGCGGTGCTCACGCGCGCGGCGCGTGCGCTGGCCGGCATCGCCCGCAGGGAGCGGGCGGCCGAGGGGGCCGTGCTGGTCGTGACGCATGGCGGCGTGCTGAACCTGCTGACGTCCGCGTTGCACGGCCCCGTGCGAGAGCCGCGCGCGCTCGTCGGCACCTGCGCGGCGGTCGGCCTCGACGTCCGCTGGCCCGGCGGCGGAGGACCGCACGCGCGTCTCCTCGCCCTCGACGTCCCCGTGCGGGACTTCGAGACCGGACACGAGACGGACACCGCATCAGGGCCGGCCGTCGACCTGGACGCCCTCGCCGACGCCCCGCACCCTGCGGCCACCCCGGCCGACTGCCACACCCCTACCGAGAAGGCAACGCACCCATGAGCATCGAAATCACCGTCATCTTCGACGTGGAGCCCGACCGTTTCCCCGCCACCGAGGCGGCCTTCCAGGAGCTGTGCGAGGCCACCCGTACCGAGGAAGGGGCCCTCCGGTTCGACGCCCTGCGCTCCGCGGACCACCCACACACCCTCGTGCTGGTCGAGGAGTGGGCCGACCAGGACGCCATCGAGCTGCACATGAAGCAGCCGTACGTGGCGGAGTTCCTGGCCAAGGTCGACGGCGCCTACGCCCGTACGCCCGCCGTGCACCGCCTGAGCTCCCCCGGGGCCTGACCCATGGCCGACGGCACCCGAGAACAGCCGCGCGTCCTGATCGTCGGCGCCGGCCCGGTGGGCATGGTGCTCGCCTGCGAACTGCTGGCGCAGGGCGTGCCGGTGGACATCATCTCCAAGCTGCGCCGGGAGAGCCCGCACTCACGCGCCACCATCCTGTGGCCGCGTGTACTGGAACTCCTGGACCGCGTCGGAGCCGGCCGCAAACTGGTCGACAGCGGCCACTACTTCGACCAGATGAACTACTACTCGCAGAAGAAGATGGTCGGCCTGGTTCGGTTCGACCGGCTTCGCGGGGTGACGTACCCCTTCGCCATCACCATCCCGCAGTGGCGCACCGAACAAGTCCTGGAAGGCCACCTCGCCGAGCTGGGCGGTGTCATCGACTACGACACCTCCTTCGTCGACGGCAGCCAGGACCCGGACGGGGTTGACTGCACCGTGGAACTCCCCGACAAGCGCCTGGAGAAGCGCCGCTACGCCTACGTCGTCGGCGCGGACGGTTACAAGAGTGCCGTGCGCGAGACCTTCGGCTTCGCGTTCGCCGGACGCACCCTGCGGACCCGCCTGGCCATCACGGACGCGGAGATCCTCGGCGAGACCACCAGCAGCGAAGCCGCCTACTACCTGACGCGGGGCGGCAACATGGTGCTCGCGCCGCTCGGCGACGGGATCTTCCGGGTCGGCGCCAGCGTCCCCGACGACTGGGCGGGCGACACCCCTGACCGCGCGTTCTTCGAGACGCTGCTCGCCGACCGGGTGCCAGGGCGCAGGAAGCTCGGCGAGATGAAGTTCAGCGGCGTCTTCACCGCGCACGTCCGCTCGGCCGGCACGTACACCAGGGGAAGGGTCTTCCTCGCCGGAGACTCCGCACACGCCATGAGCCCGTCGGGGGCCCAGGGCGTGAACACCGGGATACAGGATGCGGTGAACCTCGGCTGGAAGCTCGCGGGCGTCGTACGGGGCGACTACCCCGAGAGCTTGCTGCGCACGTACGACGCGGAACGGCGCCCGGCCGTCGACGCGGTGGCCGGTCTGTCGACCCGGCTGGCACGCATCGGGCTCTACTCCACGCGCCGCCAGACGCTCGCCCGGGACCTCGCCTATCGCGTCGGAAGCGGCACGCGAGCCCTGGAGAAGGTCCTTGCCCCGCGCCTCGCGCAACTGGACACGCACTACGGTCCGCGGCCCCGGCGCAACACGCTCGTGCCCGGCGAGCGCATGCCCCTGGGCTGGCTGGACGCGGGCGGCGCCCCCGTCCTCTCGGTGGACCACTACACCGTCCTGCTCTGGCCGGGGCTCCAGTATCGGTACGACGCCTGGGCGGCGCTGGTCGCTCCACTGCACAAGGCGCTGGCGGGCACAGCCGTCCACGACCTCGGCGGCCGACCGGCCGGCCCGCTGCTGTCCCGGCTGCCGCGCACGCCGCACGCGCTCGTGGTACGCCCCGACGGGCACCTCGACACGACGGTGCCTCTCGACGTCCACCGCCCCGAACACGCCGTGCGGGCCGTCACCCGCGTACGGGACCAGCTCCGCACCACCCGCCCGGCCGCGCGGGCCGAGGCCCGCACGGCCGGCTGAACAGCCTGCCCCCGCAACGCAACCACTCACCCGAGGAGAACATCATGACCGCATCGGCCGAACCCCGCGTCGTCCTGACCGAGGTCGACGACATGTCGCCCGAACAGCGCGCCGTGTACGAGAAGTTCCAGTCCAACCTCACGCGGGCGCTGCTGCTCACCAAGGACTCCGCCGCCGCGCACCTCGCCCTCGGCGGCACCTTCACCGTCGGCCTGCTGAGCCTGCTCGACCGCGAGGTCGTCGTGCTGCGCGTGGCCCACCTGCGCGACAGCGAGTTCGAGAAGTTCCTGCACTATCCGCTGGCCCACAAGGCCGGCCTGGACGCCGACGCGATCAAGGCGATCGAGACGGCCGACTACGACCAACTGCCGTCCTCCCGGGCCGCGCTGGTCCGGTACGTCACCGAGTGCATGGAAGACCACAAGGCCAGCGCCGAGGCGTTCTTCGCGCTGCGCGAGTTCTACTCCCAGAACGAGATCGCGGAGATCACGCACCTTGCCGGGCACAGCGCCATGACCGCGATGTACCTGGCCAGCCTCGACATCCCGATCGACGAGGGCATCGCGTCCTGGGGCCGGCTGACCGAGGTCCGTGACGCGGTCCCGGCCACCTCGAACTGACGGAGGCGTCGTGCGGTACATCCGGCTGGGATCATCGGGCCTGAAGGTGTCCCGACTGGCCCTGGGGTGCATGAGTTACGGCGAGCCCGGACTCGGCACCCACCCCTGGTCCCTGCCCGAGAGCGAGAGCCTGCCGTTCGTCGCGCAGGCCCTCGACCTCGGCATCAACTTCTTCGACACCGCGAACATCTACTCGTTGGGCACGAGCGAGGAGTTCCTGGGCCGCGCGCTGCGCAAGCTGACGCGGCGCGAGGACGTCGTCGTCGCCACCAAGGTGTACGAGAAGATGACCGACAACCCGCTGTCCGGGGGCCTCTCACGCTCCGCGATCCTGCGCGAACTGGACGCGAGCCTGCAGCGCCTGGGCACGGACTACATCGACCTCTACATCGTCCACCGCTGGGACTACGAGACCCCCGTCGAGGAGACGATGGAGGCCTTGCACGACGTGGTCCGAGCGGGGAAGGTCCGCTACATCGGCGCCTCCTCCATGCACGCCTGGCAGTTCGCCAAAGCGCAGCACACGGCGGATCTGCACGGCTGGACGCGGTTCGTGAGCATGCAGAACCACTACAACCTCCTCAACCGTGAGGAGGAACGCGAGATGCTGCCCTTCTGCCGCGCGGAGGGCGTCGGGGTGACCCCGTGGAGCCCGCTGGCCCGTGGCCTCCTCGCCCGCCCCTGGGACACCGAGTCCGCCCGTACCGCGGGCGACCCGATCCAGGAGCGCTTCTACGGGCCCACCGAGCGGGCGGATCGGGCCGTGGCCGGCGTCGTCGAGGAGATCGCTGCCGAACGGGGCGTCCCCATGGCGCAAGTGGCCCTGGCCTGGCTCCTGGGCCGGCCGGCCGTCACCGCACCTCTGGTGGGGGCGACCCGGGCCGTGCACCTCCAGGACGCCGTGGCGGCTCTCGATCTGGAACTCGAACCGTCCGAGGTGGCTCGGCTCGAAGCTCCGTACGTGCCGCACGCGGTCGTCGAATACGTCTGACTCCGATACTGCTGCTGAACAGGTGGATGTGACATGGGAATAACCGACTACGCCCTGGCCCGCCCGGCCGGGCGCCGGACCGTCGACGAGGTGAGCCGCGCCTCGGGCTACACGCCCGAGAAGTTGGCGCAGATCCTGCCGTCCGGCACCTTCTCGGTGCTCGCCGACGACGAGACGTCCTGGGGCCTGGGCCTCTCTGCCGCACGCGAGTTGCTGCGGCGCACCCCGGTAGCCCTGGACGAGATCGGCCTGGTGATCTACGCGGGCTCCAGCGAGTGGGGCACTCCGTTCTGGTCGCCCGCCGCGAAGATCGCCGGCGAACTCGGCGTGCGGGACGCGCACTGCTTCGAGGTGTCCAACTTCTGCAACGCGGGCCTGGTCGCCGTGAAGCTCGCCGACGACCAGGTGCGGGCCGGCGCCCACCGGTACGCCCTGGTGATCGTCACCGACCGGCTGAGCCAGCTCGTCGACTACGCGACGGGGCACTTCGAGCTGTTCAACTTCGCGGACGGCGCCGCCGCCGTCCTGGTGTCGGCGGAGCGGCCACGCTACGAGGTGCTGGGCGCGGCTCACCACACCGACCCGCAGTGGGTCGACTCGTACTACGGCGTGCTGAGGGACGGGGAGGTGAAGGTGGAACGCGGCGACAAGCTCGACGGGCTCGGCGAGGCGTTCCTGGAGAACTTCACGCGTCTCACGCACAAGGTGCTGGCCGGGGCAGGCGCGGACGTCGACGACGTCGCCCACTTCCTGGTGACGCACGGCAACCAGGACACCCAGCGCAAGTACCTCGCGGAACTGGGGGTGCCGGCCGAACGCAGCGTGTTCCAGTACCACCTGGACGGGCACTTGGGTGGCGCGGACCCCTTCCAGGCGCTGCGCGAGCTGGAAGAGGCGGACCGTGTGCACAGCGGGGACCTGATCGTCGTGGCGACGGCAGGCTCCGGCTTCACCTGGGGCGTGACGGCACTGCGCCGCGTGTGACGATGGCGTACGAGAGGGCCCGTCGCACGGTGAATGCCGTGCGGCGGGCCCTCTCCCACGCTCCGTCAGGAACCGTCTTCAGGAACGCCAGTCCACGCGGAGCAGGCGCAGCGACGCCTCGTGCGGAGAGTCCGGTTCGGCGTGATAGACCTTCAGGATGTTGCCATCGGGAAGCTGGGCGGACTGGTACATGAGGTCGAGCTCGCCCACCGCGGGGTGGTGGAACAACTTCGTGCCCTCCACGCAGTTCGCCACGTCCTGCCGGGGCCACAGGGCGCCGAACTCATCACTGTGAATGATGAGTTCGCCGATCAGCTCGGCGAGCCGCCGATCGTGGCGGTGGCCCCCGGAGATGAAGCGCAGATAGGCGACGTTGGACTCGGACTCCGTGCGCCAGTCCGCGTAGAGCGAGCGCACGTGCTCGTCGAGGAAGTTCAACTTGATGATGTTGGGCCGCAGTTCGGGGTCGTCGGTGAGGGCGAAGTCGAGGTGCGGCGCCAACAGCGAGTGGAAGAGCGGATTCCAGCCGACGATGTCGCAGCGGTAGTTGAGCACCGCGGCGGCCACGCCGTCGAGGGACGCCAGGAGCATGCGCGTCGACGGCGCGAGCTGTCCGTCCTGAGCCGGCCTGAGCTGTCCGGGCCGCTCCGGGGAACCGATCTTCAGCAGGTAGTCCTGCTCGTCGTTGCTCAGCTCCAGCGCGCGGGCGATCGAGAGCAGCACCTGAGGCGACGCGTGGGCCGTGATGGACTGTTCCAGCCGGGTGTAGTAGGTCTGGCTCACCCCTGCGAGGGCCGCCACCTCCTCGCGGCGCAGACCGGGAACCCGGCGTGCGCCCCCGGCGGGCAGTCCTCTCTGCTCGGGCTGGACCCGCTCGCGCATCTGCCGAAGGTAGCTGCCGAGGTTCGCGTTCATGACATGTTCCACCTCTCTGATTATGGACGGGGCCGGTGCGTACGCAACCGACCCCGCGACTGTTGGCAGGAAGCGGCCGGTGAGCGCGGCGCGCTCACCGGCCGCGGACGACGCCCGCGCGGCGGGAACGTCAGGCGGACACCGTCGACTTGGCGGAGCGGGCGCGCAGCACGACCCACAGGAGCAGGCCGATGACGGCCTGCGCGATGGCGGTGACCGCGATCGCCGTGTGGATGCCGGAGAGCTCCTGGGCGACCGTGGGGGTACCCGTGCCGATCACGGCGGCGAAGACCGCGCTGACCAGTGGAATGCCGATCGCGATACCGACCTGCTGGCTCTGGGTCGCCATGCCGGTGGCCATGCCCTGGGAGTCGGCGTCGGCGGACGACGTGGCGATCACCATGAAGCACAGCGCGGCGAGCATGGAGAAGAACGCGTTGACGAACTGGGTGACCATCAGTGGCACCAGCCAGGCGGAGTCGGCCGACGCCCACGCTCCGAACAGCATGAACACGCCCTGGAGCAACAGCGACACGCCGAGCAGCGACCGCGGCGTCACCTTCTGCAGGATGCGGGGGCCCACCACGCCGGCGATGATCTGCCCCACGCCGATGCCGAGCAGGACCAGTCCCGCGAGCAGGGACGACAGTCCCAGCACGTTCTGCACGTACAGCCCGGTGAAGAAGATCAGCGCGGTCTCGCCGCCGAAGATGAACAGCGCGGCCAGGTTCCCGAAGGCGATGTCGGGCTTCTTCAGGATCCGGACAGGGACCAGCGCGTCGGCCGTACGGCTCTCGACCACCCAGAACAGGCCGAACAGGACGGCGGCGGCGACGAGGCAGGTACCGGCGACGGCGTCCAGGCCGTCCTCGCCCACCCGGGTGACCCCGTAGATCCCGGCGAACATGCCCAGGGTGATCAGCACGGCACCGGGGACGTCGATCCGGCTGCGTCGCTCCGCGCGGCTCTCCTCCACGACCAGGGGTACGACGATGATGGCCGCGATCGCCACGGGGATGTTGATGAAGAACGCCCAACGCCAGGACAGGACGTCGGTCAGCACACCGCCGAGGACGGCGCCCACGCTGAAGCCGCCGCTCATCATGACGCTGTTGAGCCCCAGCGCGCGGGCACGCAGACCGGGCTCGGTGAACGCGGTGGTCAGCAGGGCGAGGGCGGCCGGCGTCACCGCCGCGGTGGCCAGGCCCTGGAGCGTACGGGCCAGCAGGAGAACCGTCGGCGTGTCGGCGACGCCGCCCAGGAGCGAGGAAACGGCGAGGACGACCATTCCGACGGTGAAGATGCGCCGCCGCCCGACGAAGTCGCCGACCCGGCCGAAGACGAGCGTGCAGCCCGCCGCGCACAGCGCGAACATCGTCGTGATCCACTGCAGACTGCCGGTCGAGAAGCCGAGTGAAACACCGACCTCGGGAAGGGCCACGTTCAGCACGGAGAAGTCGGCGGCCATCATGAACTGGGATGCCAGGAGGGTGACAAGGGCCGCTGCCTGACGGCCACTCATCTGCACGGTGCGGGGAGCCGAGGTCGCCGGCCCCGCGGTTTCGATACTTGTCATGGCTTCAGCCTGGTACGCCCGGAAGGGACCAGCCAGCCCTCACCTGAGACCATCACAGCCAAGGGTGGCACTGGCAGTGACACCCTCGGTGGCACGCCACGGTCCGTGTCCCGGGACGCGAGATCCGGCGCCTGAGACCTGCCGCCTCGCGCAGCTCGCGACGGGCGGTTTCGGGGGTCGTCTCCCCCGCGCGCAGCGGACGGCGTGCGCGTCGGTCCCGTCCGCGTACGGCGCCCCGTTTCCGGCCGGCCAGGCTCCGGGCTTCCCCATCGCGTCCGGAGGAAGCGGACACTTGGCATCCGCGCGTCCGGTCCCCCGGCGCCCCCTCGCCACCCCGTCCGAGCCCTCTCCTCTCCCGGCATCACGCATCACCGGTTCGTGACGGATTCCATCCCGAGGAAGCGAACCCCGCACGCGTGCGGGGCGGTTCAGTTGATCTTGCGGGCGGAAAGCGGGCTGGAACCGGGCACGGCCCGGATACCGGGGACGCTGCCGGCGCGCAGCCTGGCGGCCACGGCGCCGGGACTGATCTCACCGGCCTTGTACTGGCTCGTGGGGGTCGCCACTATCTGCGATACCGCCAGGACGCTCCCGGCCGGGAGGCCGGCGAAGGCCTCTTGCATGTGGCGGGCGACATCGCGCCGGGACTGGGGCATCCGAACCATCGCCGGCCCGCCGGCGGGGGTCGCCGCCCGTGCCCCGAGCCGAGGTGTCGGGAAGCCCGCGCCCGAGGGAGCGGGCGCGCCTCCGTCCGGGCGTTGCCAGCGCCGGGAGAACGCCTCGGACAACTGGTCGGCTCGGGCTTGGACGGCCCCCTCGTCCCACTGAGCAGGCAGGGAACGGTTCAACGACAGCGCGCTGTGTGCGAGGATGTCGGATTTCTTGCGTTCCCAGGGACCATTGGACACCGATGTGTTCAGTCTGCCAGTGAGCAGGGTCAGGTTTCCCACGGTGTGGAGGAGCGCCTGCCTGCGCTCACGGGCCTCCGCGTTTCCGTGGCTTCCGCTGTCGGGAAGGGGCCAGTGATCCTCCCAGGCCTGGGGCATCAAGTGCTCGATCGTCAACTCTCCGTTGTGCACGAGCCGCTCGGTCTTGCCCGAATACAGCGAGTCCTCCAACTCGGCCAGCAGCAGCCGCAGTCGTGCCCGGGTGAGTTGCTTGTACAACGGCTGGGATCGAAAAGCGTCGCGGATGTCGCGGTCGCGGGGCCAGAACCCGGAGTCGGTGTCCTGTCGGAGCAGAAAGTCCGCCACGACCGCCGGGTCGTTCTTGGCCTTCAGCTCCTTGAGCAGTTCCAGGAAGAGCCGGTTGTAGTTCTTCGTCGTCATACGGCAGACGGTGCGTCGCATCAGGTAGGAGTCCAGGGTGGCCACCGCGCCGGCCCGGTCGTCCTCGTCGAAATGGGTCACCAGCCACAGGAGCACCGGCATCACGGTGTTTGCGTCCAGAACGCCGACAGTGCGCAGGAAACGGCCCTCCGATGTCCGCGGTTGCTCCTCTGCGGTCAGCTGTCGGTAGGCCCCCGCCCACTCGACCAGGCGCCGCATCAGGGCGACCAGGCTCATATCGGCGCCGTTGACGTAGCTGCGAAAGGTCAGGAAGAGCTCGGGAGCCAGCACCTCCTCGGCGAGTTCACCCGTCAGGTACTGCATGAGGAAAACATCCAGGCGGGGCCGCTTCAGCCTTCCCTGCCGCACCTCCCTGCGCCAGTCAGGCGTCTCCAGCTGTGCCCACAGGTCCCTGTACAGTTCTTCGACCGGGAGCGCCTGTTCCTCCGCTCTCTGGAAAATCAGATTCTTGACCAGGTCAGAAGCCTGCAACGGGGTGCCTCGGTCGTTCAGAGCCTCGAAAATGACCTGGGCGTTGTCCTCGGGTTTGAGGTCGATGACGACCAACTCGAATTTTTCACGGAACACGCGCACCAAGGCGTCGAAGCCCTCGTCCAGCCGGTTCTTCTGGTTCAGCTCGTGTGCCAACTCGACCGTGCGGTTGCGAAAGAACCCGTACGCCTGCACGATCGCCGAGGCGTTCGGAGCAACAGGAAAAGCGACGTCGACGGGCTGCCGCAGCCGACCGTCCATGATCATGCGAAACGATTCACGGTCGATATGGGTGGGCCACACCTTGAAGGCCGCGTGTGGGTCGTCGGTCAGGTCGTCGTCGTTCACGGTCAGCTTGACGAGCGCACGTACGTACTTGTCCTGGACATCGAGCTCCCGTGCGACATCGCGGACTGCGGCAAGGAGAACCTGCAGCGTCGTCAGCCGCTGCTGTCCGTCGATGACCTGTCTGGCGGGCATCGACCCTGTGGGTGTCAGCAACTGGTCCAGCACCACCGCACCAAGAAAATGCGGGTGAATTCCCTCGCCCGCCATCCTTCGGTGAACCAGAGCGGTGACGTCCTCCCACAGGGGGCGCCAGTTCCTGTGCTCCGTCCAGACGTACGGTCGCTGGAAGACCGGCACGACGAGTCGCGCGTCCGGCCCGAACAGATCACGCAGGGTCATCGATTTCGCGTCCATACTGTCCTTCCATAGAGGCTGGTCACACGAGCCGAGTACCTGTCGTCGAAGTCTTCTCGGCCAATTAGGGGGCCAAGGGCCGGCCCGCACCCAGGGGGAGGACCCCTGCGAGTCGGACGGGTACCGCCGGGAATCGCCCCTGCGGTCGGACCCGATTCGGAGCCGCCTCGTCGACGGTGAAGTTCGAGAGACACACCCACCGCCCGCGTAGCCCGCCCTCGCACCTTGACGTGGTCGCGGTCACACGGCTCCATCATCCGGAAGGCCACTCGCCCGCACGTCGTCGCGGACGATCCTCGCCCGGTGAGTCACGCGGTGCTTCAGCCCCCTCACGGACGGAGCGGCGCCCGCCTCCACCACGCCCCACCGCGTCCAGGGCCCGATCGCGCAGAGTGCGCGCAATATCGTGCGCGGTCACAGCGTGTGAAACTCCACCACGAACGAACCTCAGGATTCGGCGGGTTCGACGGCATCCTGCTGCGGGACAGCCCTTGAACGCTTCGGCCGCAGTCGGGCCGTCGCCGATGACATGGTGCGACGTTACCGGCAGCCCACTGCGCCACGGGCTGCTTCGGTCAGACGCGTACCCCTTCGCCCGAAATGCCGAACAGCGCCCCGCCTCAGGGGTCTCACCGATCCGGGACTTGCATCGCCTCATGGCAACGAACGGCCGGACCCGAAATCGGCGCTCACGGAACGGAACAGCCGCAGGCCCTCACCCGCACCGGCCCGGCCGGCGACTTCCGTCCGCCGCCAGCCCCTCGCCGAGCCTCATAGCGACGCCCTCGGAGCGGAAATGAGGCGGGCCGACGGCTTTCGTCGACCTTCTCCGCGAGTACATCGACCGACTCACGTCGGGCCGGCTCGTCCACCCCGCTTGACGTCCGCGCACGTCACCTACCAGAAACCCGTTCTGGTCCCGTAGCCGCAGGGATAGGGTGACCTCCGGTGATGGTGCAACGCGGTGACGTGGTCGCGAGAGGGTGACGCAGAGAACATGGCAGAAGTGCCCGCGCGGATCGGCCGATACGTGGTCGAGCGCGAGCTGGGCTCGGGGGGCATGGGAGAGGTCTATCTGGCCTATTCGCCCGGCGGGGACCCGGTCGCGGTGAAGGTGATTCGACGCGATCGCCTCGACCAGGCCACGCGCGCCCGCTTCGAGAAGGAAGCGCTCATCGCGCGAACGGTCGTGGGTACGAACCGGGTGGCCCGCTTTCTCGATGCCGATCCGTACGCGGAGCAGCCATGGATGGCCGTCGAGTACGTCCCCGGCCATACGGTTCACGAGCAGGTACAGCGTCGGGGCACGCTGCCTGCCCCGCTCGTCGCCAGCCTCGGCGCGCTGCTCGCCGAAGGGCTCGAAGCAGTTCATAAAGTGGGCCTGCTCCACCGCGACCTCAAACCGCAGAACGTCATGCTCAGCGAGTACGGTCCGATACTGATCGATTTCGGTCTCGGCGCCTTCGTCGACGCCGACAAGGACAACCTGACGCAGGCCGGAATGGTCATCGGCACCATCAGGTGCATACCTCCCGAGCAAGCACTCGCCCGCACCAAGCCGAAGGAACCCGCCGATGTGTACGGGCTCGGCACAGTGCTGCTCTACGCGGCGACGGGCCACTACCCCTACGAGGGCGCGGACTGGCTCGGAATCGCCACTCAGGTGGCGGACGAGGACCAGTCCCCCCATCTGGCCGGACTGCCCGACGCCCTCCTCCCGCTGATCACCGCGATGCTCGCGTACGCGCCTGCCGACCGTCCCACGCTGGCCGAGGTGACCCGGCAGTGTGTGGCCCTCGTCGAGGATGCGGGGCTGTCGGCGGCACAGGCCCGCCATGCGCTGGTGACTGCGACGATCTCCTCCGAGGACAGTGCCCGCGCGAACCGGGGCGACGGCCCGTCCTCCTCGGTGTGGGAACGCATCGAACGGTTCGCGGCCCCGGTCGGCGAGACCGGCTCCTCGGACGAGGGCGACGAGGACAGCCCGCTCGACCGTCCTCTCCCGGTCCCGGAAGTCGCCGGCGCCGAGGCGCCCGCCGACGCCACGAAAGACATCGTGCGGGAGACCGAGGGAACGTCCGATCCGGAGCCGCCGGCCCGGAAACCGAGGCCGGGCCGGAAACCGGCCTCTCTGACGGTTTCCGAGGACTTGCGGAAGCGGTACGCGACCCAGTCCACGCTGTGACTCGGACATCGGGTACATCGTCCGCCGGAGGCCACGTCAGTGCACTGCGGTAGAACAACCGCAGACGAACGAGCCGCCTTACCTCATCCCCGGGCCTGTCCGGAGCGCATGGGATCGGCGGTATGAAGGAATGGAGCGGTACGTGACCAGCGTGACGGAGACCGGCGACGGTCAGGGCGCGTTCGACGCGGAGGACACGGCGGACGAAGCCGTGGACTCCGCCGTACCCGGCTCCGCGGGTGCCGCCTCCCCGACCCGTCAGGCCACGTACGCGCCGGGCGCGCAGGTCCGGGTCCGCGACGAGCAATGGCTGGTCAGAACCGTCACGCCGGTGGGTGACGAGGACTGGATGGTCGAGGCCACCGGAGTCTCCTCCTTCGTCCGCGGGACCGACGCCGTCTTCTACGACAAGCTCGACTACATCGAGGCCCTCGACCCGAAGAAGACCCTTCTGGTCCCGGACGACTCCCCGAACCACCGCAAGGCCCGCCTCTACCTGGAGGCGGTCATCCGCAAGACCGCGCTCCCGCAGACCGAGCACGGTCTCGCGCTGGCCGACAACTTCCTCATGGACCAGCAGACCCACCAGCTGCGCCCCGCCGAGCTGGCCTTGTCCAAGGAGAATCCGCAGCCGCGGGTCCTGATCGCCGACGTGGTGGGACTGGGCAAGACCCTGGAGATCGGCATCCTGCTCGCCGAGCTCATCCGCCGCGGGCGCGGCGAGCGCATCCTCGTGGTCACTCCGGCGCACGTCCTGGAGCAGTTCCAGCGCGAGCTGTGGACCCGCTTCTCCATTCCGCTGGTCCGCCTGGACTCCACCGGCATCCAGCGCATCCAGCGCGACATCCCGGCCGGCCGAAACCCGTTCGCCTACTTCAAGCGCGCGATCATCTCCGTGGACACCCTGAAGAGCGATGTCTACGCCCACCACCTGGAGAACTCCCACTGGGACGCGGTGGTCATCGACGAGTCGCACAACCTGGTCAACCGGGGCACCAAGAACAACGACCTCGCCCGTGCCCTGGCCGATCACACGGACGCGCTGATCCTCGCCTCCGCGACTCCGCACAACGGTGCGACCGAGTCCTTCGCCGAGCTGATCCGGATGCTGGACAAGACGGCGATCGCGAACACGTCGGAGTACGAGGTGAAGGACCTCGGCCACCTGTACATCCGGCGGACCAAGACCGACCGCGAGGTCCGGGACTCCCTCAAGGGCAAGTGGGCCGACCGCGGCCCGTCGCGGCCGGTGATCTGCGAGGCCGGGCCCAAGGAGCGGGCGGTCCTGGAGGAGCTCGCCGCGCGGTGGACACCGCGCGATCCGGCCGCTTCCTCGGTGTGCGCCGACACGATGGTGGCCTACAACCTGCTGAAGTCGTTCCTCTCCTCGCACCGGGCCTTCCAGGACTCGGTCGCGGCGCGGCGGAAGGTCCTGGAGGCTCCCCTCAAGGTCAGGAGGGGACAGGACCCGGCGGCCCGCGAGGCCGAGCGCCGTATCGAGCGCGAGGCCATGGTGAACCTTGAGCGCCTTGCCGCCGACCTCGGCGACGACGACTCCGCGAAGCTCGACGCCCTGGTGCGCGAGCTGAAGGAGATCGGTGTGGGCCCGGGGTCGGACATGCGGGTCGTGGTCTTCTCGGAGCGCATCCCCACCCTGAAGTGGCTCGCCGAAGTGGTTCCGGCCAGGCTCGGTTTCCGGGCCGGGACCGAGCTGGAGGAGTCCGTGGCGGAGTTGAAGCCGTGGCTGGCTTACGGCGGCGCGGTCCAGGTCATGCACGGCGAGGCCAGCAACGAGGACGAGCAGAAGGACATCGTCTCCAAGTTCGGGCTGAGGACCGACCCGGTCCGCATCCTGTTCACCGGCGATGTCGCCTCCGAAGGCGTCAACCTGCACCAACAGTGCCACCAGTTGATCCATTACGACCTTCCGTGGTCGCTGATTCGCATCGAGCAGCGCAACGGCCGTATCGACCGTTACGGGCAGAGCAAGGCCCCTCAGTTCCGGGCCATGGTCCTGACCGGCGACGTGGAGTGGCGTACGGACGAGAAAGGCGAGTCGCTGCATCTGGACGACCGGCTGGTGGGCTCCAAACTCCTGGCCCGTGAGGAGGAGGCGCACCGGATCGAGGGCTCGGCGGAGGCCGTCACCGGTATCTACCGGGCGAAGGAGGAAGAGGACCGGCTGACGCGGGACCTGATCTCCGGACGGACGGTCGAAGAGTCCATCGAGAAGTCCAGCGGCGGCGCGAAGGCGATGCTCGGCCGGCTGATGGGCAATGTCGGTGCCAAGAAGCCGTCCGACGACGTGCCGGTCGCCACGGTGCCGAGCCTTTTCGGCGGGCCGGGTTCCACGGCCGCCTACTTCGACGAGGCGTTGCGCCAGACGTACTTCCCCGAGAAGCCGGAGAACGTGCTCAAACTGCGCCGTGAGGACGACGGCACGATCGCGTTCGAGCCGCCGCCGGACCTGGTGTACCGGCTGAAGTCGCTGCCCAAGTCGTACCTGACCGACCAGGGCATCCTGCCGACCCCGAAGAAGGAGGGCCGACTGCGGCTCACCTTCGACAAAGGGCTTGCGGCCAAGCGTCTGGAGGTCGCCCGGGAGACGACCGAGAGCCAGTGGCCCAACGTCGGCTACGTGTCGGACGTCCATCCCGTCCTGGACTGGCTGACCGACAAGGCCCTGGCCGCCCTGCGTCACGACGAGGCGTTCGTTCTCGCCTTCGCCCCCGATCTCGATGCGGCCGGGAAGCTGGACGAGCGGCTGCCGGCCGACCTGGCCGGTCCGGTGTACCTGGTCCAGGGCATCTACTCCAACGCGGTGGGCCGGCCCACCGTCGTGGAGTGGATGGCCGTCGTCGGCCTGCCCACCGCACCGCGGGTCCTGCGGATCGACGACGCCTTCCTCGCCGCGTGCAAGGTCGGCCCGAAGATGCCCGGACGCGCTACTCCGGCCGACCGGGAGGGGCTCCAGACGCTGGTACCGGCGGCCGTCGACGCGGCGACCGGGTTCCTCACCGACCGGGCTGCGGAGTACAAGGAGGCGATCGACGCGGTACTCGCTCCGTACGAGAAGCGGGTCGCCCAGTGGCAGCAGGACGCCCTCTTCGCCGCCTCGGCCCGCTCGGGGGCCGCCAAAGCCAAGCAGGACGTGAACCTCACGGCGAGCCGCCGCACGTCCATGATCCGGTCGCTGCGGACCTCCGGAGCGCCGATGCTGCGCCTGCTCGGCGTCCTTGAGCCGCTGTCCGCGACACCCGCCGAAACGACCGATGTATCCGCCGCGCCTGTTGCCGGAGAGACGACCGCCCGATGAGTACCGACTTCGACTCCTTCTCCAACCGCGGCGAGTACCTGTCCGCGTTCTACTTCGCCGAGCAGCTCGGCGACGGCCTCAAAAAGGGCGTCTTCGCCGACTGGGCCGACCGGGAGAGCGACGAGCACGACCCCCGCCCCACCCCGCGCGAGTCGGTGCGGGCGCTGCGCTCGACATACCTGGACGAGAAGTACCGCGGTTACTTCGCCGAGCAGGCGAAGGCCGACGAGCAGGACGACGAGCGAAACGACAGGCAGGACGACCGGCAGGACGACGAGTACCCGAACACCGCGGCTTTCGAGGCCCACCTCAACACCTACGGGGACGAGGAGTGGTGCGGGCGCGTCGAGGACTGGCACCGGCAGGTCCTCACCTCTCTCGGCTTCCCTTCCGTATCGGTGGAACCCACCGCACGGACCCTGACCGTGCACCGAGCCGGGCGCGAGCACGAGGTGACCGTGGCCTGGCACGGCGACGGCATCGTGGCCCTGGACTGCGGCTGGTCGGCGAGCAACGACACGGCGCTCGACGCGGACGGGTACGGCCGTCTGCTCCACCCACTGCGGGCGGGCAGCGGGGAGAGTTACGAGACCGGGCAGGCGCTCGCCACCTGGCTGTTCCAGAGCGAGTTGGGAGAGGAAGGCGGCGCGGCCCCCCGGTTCGTACTGCTCCTGTGCGGCGGCGTCGTCGTCCTCGCCGACCGGCACGCCTGGGGCGAGGGCCGCTACCTCTCCGCGAACCTCGACGCCGCACTGGAACGCAACGACCGCCGCCAGCTCGGCGAACTCGCCACGATCGCCGGCCTGTTCAGCCACGATGTGCTCGCACCGGCCGTGGACGGTAAGCCGCCGGCGATCGACGCGCTGGTCAAGGCGTCCCGCGACAACGCGGTCGGCGTCTCCGGAGAGCTGCGCGAAGGCCTCCAGAAGTCCGTCGAGATCCTCGCCAACGCCGTCCTGGACCGCTTGGAGGAGTCCGGGCTCGACCCGCGCGACATCGAGCGCCCGGACGTGTCGTTCGCCCGGCAACTGACCCGGGAGTCGCTGCGCTACCTCTACCGCATTCTGTTCCTGCTGTACGCCGAGGCCCGTCCCGAACTGGGCATCCTGCCCGCCGACGACGGCTCCTACGAGGCCGGCTACTCGATGGCCCGCCTGCGGGAACTGGTGGAGCGCGACGAGCTGCTGACCGAGGAGACGGCTCGCCAGGGCTTCCACCTGCACGCCTCCCTCGACGTCCTCTTCAAGAAGGTCAACAACGGCTACCGGCCCTACGGCACCGAGCCGAACGACGAGCTGCCCGGCGACGACGAGGAGACCCGTCGCCGGAAGACGAAGTACCGGAGCGAGGACCGCGGACTGCGTTTTGAGCCGCTGCGCAGCGAGCTGTTCGAGCGCGACTCCGTCCGGCTCATCGGCAACGAGACCCGTGACCCGCGCAGCGACGAGGACAGCGATCCGGCCTGGCTGGACCTGCGGCCGCGCAACAGCGCTCTGCACGAGGTGCTGCGCCTGCTGACCCTGAAGAAGGCCGAACGGGCCGGCGGCCGGGCGGGATTCATCTCCTACCGCAACCTCGGCATCAACCAGCTCGGGGCCGTCTACGAGGGGCTGATGTCGTACACCGGCATCATCGCCGAGGAGGAGTTGTGCGAGGTCGCCAAGGGCGGCGACCCGGCGAAGGGCTCCTGGCTGGTGCCCTCGCAGCGGCTCAAGGAGTATCCCGAGAACACCTGGGTGACGTACGACGACCGGGACGCGGTGAAGGGGCTGCGCGGCCCGAAGAAGTACCCGCCGGGCCGGTTCGTGTACCGCCTGGCCGGCCGTGACCGGGAGACGTCCGCCTCGTACTACACGCCCGAGTCGCTGACGAAGGTCACCGTCGAGCTGGCGCTCAAGCACCGGCTCGACCAGGAGCGCGACGCCGACGGAAACGTGGTGAAGACGCGTGCCGCCGAGCTCCTCAAGTACCGGATCTGTGAGCCCGCGCTGGGGTCGGGGGCGTTCCTCAACGAGGCGATCAACCAGGTCGCCGAGGAGTACCTGCGGCGTCGGCAGGACGAGCTGGGCGTCTCCGTGCCGACGGGCGACGCGCTGACGGAGAAGCAGAAGGCCAAGGCGTACATCGCCCTGCACAACGCCTACGGCGTGGACCTCAACGCGACCGGCGTCGAGCTGGCCGAGGTCTCGATGTGGCTGAACACCATGCATCCCGGGATGCGGGCCCCGTGGTTCGGGCTGCATCTACGGCGCGGCAACTCGCTGATCGGCGGGCGGCGGGCCGTGTACGCGGCGGGGGACGTGACCCCGCTGAAGGGCAAGGCCCCCTGGCTCAACGCCAAGCCGCTCGCACCGGAACCGCTGCCGTTCCTGAAGGACGCGGCCGAGCAGCCGCTGCCGGACGGGGCGGTACACCAGTTCCTGCTGCCGACACCGGGGTGGGCGGCGGTCACGGGGGCGAGCGGCGACGCGAAGAAGCTGCTCGCGCAGCTGGCCGAGAGTGGGGTGAAGGATCTCGCGGAGTGGAAGAAGGGGATCCTGAAGACGCCGGCCCGGCGGCTGAACAAGAAGACCGGCGAGCCGATCCTCGACCGCAAGTCCGGCGGCGAGGCGGTCTCGCAGTACACGCGACTGCGGGATGCGGCGCGGCGGGCGGAGTTCCTGTGGTCGCTGGTCGTCAAGCGGATGGAGCTGTCGGAGCGGGAGATCGCCCGCAGCATCGACGTGTGGGGCGCGGACACGAAGGATGAGGAGTTCGCCTTCCTGCGGCGGAGCGAGGACGAGGGCGACGACGGTGGTTCCGGCGTCGCGGCCGTCCGGATGTCGAAGGAGAAGGTGTACGCGGACCTGTTCCGCGCGGCGGGAACCCCGTACTGGCGGCTCAAGCGCGTCATGGACGCGTGGTGCGCGCTGTGGTTCTGGCCGGTGGGGAAGGCGGGGCTGCTCGACGGGTCGGACGACGTGTACGCGGGTGCGCCGGTGGTGGGGAGCGCGGGCGCGGGGAGCATCGGCGACCTGATCGAGGCGATGTCCGCGACGATGGTGCCGCCGGGTGATGCGGTGCCGCCCGTCGAGGCCCTGTCGGAGGCCGAGGCGGAGGTGACCCCGCCGCCGCCCCCGCCCGCACCCATGCCCACGAGCGCGCCGCGCTTCGTGGAGAACACCGTGCTCTTCGCCATGGAGGGCGATCAGATCTCGTTGTCGGACGTCGAGGCGTCCTCCGACGGCGTGGTCCACGTGGAGGTCAAGGAGGTCGGCCCGTCGAAGACGACGGTGAAGACCAGGAAGCAGCCCGCCCCCGGCCTATCCCGCCCCACCCGCCGCCCGCTCATCGCGCTGAAGGACCTCGACGACTGGCTGGACTTCCTGGAGGCCATGCTCGGCCGTGGACCGGTCCCGGAAGCCGGATCGCTCATCGGGTCCCTCCATGACCTGGAGGAGCTCAGCAAGTACGAGCAGCTCATCCAGGACGAGACCGAGATGGACATGGACCAGCGGGAGCCGGAGGCGCGCTTCCCGTGGATGGGCGTGGTCCGCGACATCGCGGAGGACCAGGGGTTCCTGCACTGGGAGTTGGATTTCGCGCTCGTCTTCGCGGAGGCCGGCGGGTTCGACCTTCAGGTGGGGAACCCGCCGTGGGTGCGGCCACAGTGGAAAGAGAATCCAGTTCTCGCTGAGTCCGAGCCATGGTTCATGCTGACCGAGAAGCCCCAGGCTGCTGAGAAGGACCGCCGGAGGACGGCCGAGCTTGCAAAGACGCGGGTGGCCGCGTACACGCTGGGAGAGGTGACCTCGACCGCCACCACGGCCAGCTACCTGGCGGCACCGCATACCTACCCGCTGGTCTCGGGCAGTCAGCCTGATCTGTACCGAGCTTTCATGTGCCAGGTGTGGGCCCATGCCTCAGCAGCAGGGGCTATGGGGTTGGTGCATCCGGACTCTCATTTCACGGGCGACAAGGAAGGCGCACTGCGCGAGGCCGCTTACCGTCGCCTTCGCGTACACGGCGACTTCTTCAATCCCGGGCACCGCTTCTTCCCCAAGCCGGTGGGTGAGTCAACGCACTTCGGGGTGCACATCTATGCGCCGCCGGGAGAGATCGACTTCGAGAATCTGTCGTGGCTGGTCTCCGTCGACGCTCTTCGGCTCTCCTCGCAACACGATGGTTCGGGTGACGGGCCGGGCATTCGTTATCGAGGTGGTGCCTACGATGTGCGTCCCCACCGCGACAGGGTCATCCACGTGACGAGTGACACCCTGTCTGTGTGGCAACGTCTCCTTGGAGGGGAAAACGTACCGGTAGAGCAGAGCCGCTTGCTGTTCCCTGTGAGCACGGAGGAGATCTCGGCGATCGAAGCTCTCGCCGATTACTCTCTACGACTTGGTGCCTTTGATCCGCAAATCTCGCCCGGCTACCACGAGAGCGGCGCGAAGAAGGACAATCTCATCGACTATAACCGTGTCGATCCAGAGACCGGCAAGGAGTATCAACCTGAGGAGTGGAAGCAGGTAATCCTCAAGGGGCCGCAACTCGGCGTGGCCACACCCGCGTTCAAGCGGCATGACGCCAACAGCAACGACCCCTATGGTGTTGATCTTGTTCAGTTGCCTTCCGATCACGTTCCGGACACCGCGTATGTGGTGGCGAACGGGCGGGATGCGGAATACGTCGAGGCTCAGGACCGGTGGTTGGACCGCGCCGAGTTGGAGCGGATGCGAGGTTCGGACGACACGATCCGTGCCGTAAGGGAGACTCTGGCCGAGAACTCGAATTGCCTGCCGAGAGATGTTCCGTACGACTCGGTGGACAAGGAGCTCGCGACTCTGGCTACGAAGTCGTACACGGAATTCTATCGGCTTGCATGGCGGCGGCAGATCGCCCCGGATACGGAGCGGGCGCTGTTCGCGGCGCTAGTGCCACGAGGCGTTGCACATATTCACATGGTGCACAGCGCGGCGCTGGGCACCAACAGGGAAACGAGTCTCGCAGCAGGATTCTGGGCAGCTCTGCCCGTGGACTACTTCTTGCGCGCAACGGGACGCGGCGATCTCCAAGTGGCCGGAGCGAACGTGATGCCCGCACCCCGGCCCGACCACCCCCTGGCCCCCGCCCTCCTCCTCCGCACCCTCCGCCTCAACTGCCTCACCACCGCCTACGCCGACCTCTGGCAGGAGCTCCACGACTCCACCTGGCCCGCCTACGAGCCTTGGGCCCGGCCCTGGCCGTACATGACGACCGAACTCCCCGCAGTCACCCCCACCTGGCAACGCGACACCCCCCTCCGTACCGAGTACGCCCGCCGCGCCGCGCTCGTGGAAATCGATGCGTTGGTCGCGGTATGGCTCGGCATGGATGCCGATGCGTTGATCGCCGCCTACAGGGGGCGATTCCCGGTCCTCCAGAAGTACGAGGTGGTGACATGGTTCGACGCCGAAGGGTCGAAGCTGGCCGGTAACGCCCGCACGATTGGCCAGCGCCAGACGAAGGACACCTGGAAGCAGTTCGAGGCGTACATGGCCGACCCCGTCTTCAAGGCCCACCAAGCCGACCCCGCCAACAACCCCGCCCCCGAAACCCCCGTCCCCACCGGCTACACCGCCCCCTTCTACAAGGCCGACCGCGAGACCGAGATGCGCGACGCCCACGCCTACTTCCAGAAGCGTCTCGACGCCGCCGTCAGGGCCGGCAAGTGGGACCCGGTCACGCAGGAGGTGCCCAAGCCGTGAGGCCGACGCTCGAGGCGCAGGGGCTCAAGGAGAGCCTGCTGCAGTACCTGTCCACCACATACGCGCTGACCGACGAAGGTGCGCGGCAGGCGCTGCACCGGTTCCTGGGGGACGAGAACTCCGGGATGTTCCGGGGACCGTTCGTCCGCCTGCGTACGCCGTTCGTCCAGGCGGACGCGTCCTGGACCAGGTATCTGGACTGGCAGCGGACCGACGACTGGATACCGTACGCGCATCAGGCGAAGGCCTTCGAGCGGCTGTCCTCTGCGGGCGGCCGTACGCCGAAGCCCACGCTCGTGACGACCGGTACCGGCTCCGGCAAGACGGAGTCGTTCCTCTATCCCGTACTGGACCACTGCGCCCGCGAGCGGGCGGCCGGCCGGACCGGGGTCAAGGCCGTACTCCTCTACCCGATGAACGCGCTCGCCACCGACCAGGCCCAGCGCATCAATGAACTCCTGCGTGAGCACGAGGCGTTGAAGAAGGTGAGGGCCGGGCTCTACATCGGCGACAAGGCGGCGACGCACTACGACCGGGTGTACACGCGCCGGTCGGACATGCAGATCTCGCCGCCCGACATCCTGATCACGAACTACAAGATGCTGGACCTGCTGCTCCAACGGGCCCAGGACGCACCGCTGTGGGCGGACGCGGACATCCGCTACGTGGTCGTGGACGAGTTCCACACCTACGACGGCGCGCAGGGCACGGACGTCGCGATGCTCCTGCGCCGCCTCGCCTCGGCGGTCGGGGTTGCGGAGAAGGGCCGTCCGCTGGGGCGGATCTGCCCGGTGGCGACCTCGGCGACGCTCGCCTCCGACAGCACGGACCAGGACGGCGTCCGTCAGCTGCTCGACGTGGCGACGCAGGTGTTCGGTACGGAGTTCGACGCGTCCTCGATCGTCGGGGAGAACCGCCAGACGGTGGACGAGTTCGTGCCCCCGGACGACATTGACCCGTTGCTGGCGATCCCTGTCCCGGACGAGTTGGCCACCCTTCCCGACCCCTCGCTCGGCAAGGAGGAGTTCCTCGCGCTCGTCGAGGCCGTCACCGGCACCCGCGAGACCGATCCGCACGTCCTCGGCGGTCTGCTGAAGAAGCACATGCTGACCTCGGCCGTGATGCATGCCCTGGACGGGCAGGTGCGGACCGTGCCCGAGGTGCTCGACCTGATGTGGCGGCGGGGCGCGTTCTCCTGGGGACAGGCGATCACCCGGCAGCCGGAGGTGGCGGCGTCCGCCCTCGCCCGGCTCCTGGCGCTGCTCTCGGTGGCTCGTGATCCGGCCTCCACGCCCGAACGGCCGCGGCCCTTCGTGCAGGTCGAGGTGCATCAGTGGGCGCGGTCGGTGTCGCGGGTCGTGCGTGGTGTGCTGCCGTGGCCCAGGGCCGAGTTCCAGTGGGACTCGGCCGGTTCCGCCCCCCACTCGGGCGAGCAGCCGGCCCGTACCGCCCCGGTGACCACGGCGACGGCGGGCGCGGCCGCGAACCTGTTTCTGCCGGCCGTCTACTGCCGTGACTGCGGGCGTTCGGGCTGGGCGGTGTTCTCCCCGGAGACCGACGACGCGGACGTACAGGTCGACACGCACAAGATCCGGCGGGCCTCGGTCAGCCAGGACAAGATGCGGGTCCGGAACCTGATCGCGGCCACCGAGAAGGAGGCCCAGGAGGGCTCCGGTGCCGCCCCGATGGAGGAGGCCGGGCGCGGTGCGGGGCACGGCGGCACCCCTCTCGCGGCCACCAATGCCGGGCAGTTGCGAGTACTGGACGGGCCGAAGCGCCGTCTGCGGCTGCCCGATCCGGTCGAGGACTACGACCAGGAGACCGGCGCGCCCCGGCTGGCGGGCTCCGACGCGGCCTTCGTCCTCGTCTGGCTCGGGGACACCGCAACCACCGCCGCGGAGGACGACTGGTGCCCGGCCTGCGGCTCGCACAACGCGATCCGATTCCTCGGTACGGGTGCCGCCGCCCTCGCCGCGGCCTCGGTCACCCAGCTGTTCACCGGTGGCGAGATGGACAGGGCGCAGGGTGAGGACAAGACCCTGATGTTCAACGACTCGGTGCAGGACGCCGCCCACCGGGCCGGCTTCGTGGCCAGCCGGTCGTACACCTTCTCCTTGCGCGCACTGTTCAAGAAGCACCTGTCGGAGGAGACCCCGACCGCGCTGCACGACCTGATCGCCGACGTGGTCGCGGCGACCACCGACCGCGAGACCCTTGCCGCCGTCGTCCCCACCGACCTGCACGACTTCAAGGGCGTCAAGCGGCTCCTGTCCGGTCAGGGGCGAGGCGGGGACAGGAAGACCTGGGAGCTGATCGGCGAGCGGTTCGCCTTCGAGGCGCTGATGGAGTTCGGCTTCCGCTCCCGCAACGGCCGCACCCTGGAACTCACCCGTACCGCCGCGGCCCACGTACGCATCGAGGACCCTGCCTCCGCGATCGCCCTGGTCAGGGCCGCGCACACCGAGCCGTACGGGCACGGCGGCGGGCTGCCGGTCATCGAGCAGGACGACGCCCGCTACCTCGGGTTCCTGAGGATCTTCCTGGAGCGGCTGCGGACCCGCGGCGCGATCGGTCACACGTGGCTGAACGGATACCTCTCGGAGGCAGGCACCAGCAGGTACTTCATCTGGGGCAAGCGGCCTCCCGGCATGCGCGCCTTCCCCAAGGGCATCGCGGCGCCGGTGTTCCTGCTCAGCGCACCCAAGACGAGGAGCGAGTTCGACTTCGCGACCGGCCGCCTCTCCTGGCACGAGCGGTGGGCGCAGCGGATGCTCGGGTTGCCACGGAAGCAGGCCGCGGAGTTCTGGTCGCGGCTGCTGCCCGCGCTGGTGGAGGCGGGTCTGCTCTCGGTACGCACTCCGACCGACGGCAGCCTGCGTGTCTACGGTCTGAAGCCGGGCGCGATCGATGTGCAGCTGTTGAAGGACGCCGAGGTGAACGAGGCGTTCGTCCGCTGCCCCGACTGTTTCTGGGAGCAGACCGTCCACCCCGGCCTGCTCGCGCAGTGGGACGGGCAGCGCTGCCCGTCCTACCGTTGCCGCAGCGGAATCCTCGTGGCGGGCGACCGGCCCGAGGGGCTCGGCATGCACCAGCGGGACCGTGACTACCGCGAGGACTACTACCGCGGGCTGTACCGGAAGGCGGGCACGTACCAGGTCATCACGGCCGAGCACACGGGCATGCTGACCCGGCCGGAGCGGGAGCGGGTCGAGGCGGCGTTCAAGGACGGCAGCGGGTTCAAGGACCCCAACGTGCTGTCCTGTACGCCGACGCTCGAAATGGGCATCGACATCGGCGACCTGTCGGCGGTCGTGCTCGCCGCACTGCCGAGGCGAGCCGCCAACTACGCCCAGCAGGTGGGCCGGGCCGGGCGGCGTACCGGGAACGCGTTCCTGCTGACCATCCCGGACCGCAGCCGCCGGGACCTGTACTACCTGGACCAGCCGCGCGAGATGATCGCCGGGCAGATCGTGCCGCCGGGCAGTCACCTGTCGGCCATCGAGATCCTGCGCCGCCAGTACCTCGCGCACCTCCTCGACCTGGCCGCACGGGGGCGGCTGCCGCGCACCGACGGCCGTCCGCTGCCCGCGGTCGTACGGGACGCCCCGGCCCTCTTCGGCCCGTCCGGATACCTCGCCGATCTCGTCGAAACGGCGCTCGCGGATGCCTCGAACCTGGTCGAAGGGTTCCTGGACCTGTTTCCCGTCGGCGTCAACGAGCAGGCAGCGGAAGACCTGCGGGCCTTCGCCGGGCGCGGGCTGCGCAGCGCGGTGGAACAGGCCGAGCGACAGTGGCTGCACGCCGAGGAGGTGCTACGGCGGCGGCTGCGGTACATCGCAGAGGCCCGCGACGAACTCCACGACACCGAGGACGAGCAGCGCGACCGCAAGGCCGAACTCGATGCCGAACACCGGGCGCTCGGCAAGCGCCTGAGCAAGCTCGGGCTCATCACCGCCCAGCAGGCCCTGTGCGATCTCGGTCTGCTGCCGAACTACGCGCTCATCGACTCCGTCACCACCCTCAACGCGACGCTGTACTGGGTCGACGGCGTGGATCCGAAGACCGGCCGGGACCGCTTCGACTCCAAGATCCGCTCCTACGACCGGCCCCGGCGCTACGCCCTGTCCGAACTCGCTCCCGGCAACACGTTCTACGTCAACGGCTACAAGCACGAGATCACCGGTATCGACATCGGCAGTCCTTCCCAGCCGGACTGGAAGACCTGGCGGTTCTGCCAGGAGTGCGGTTACGTCCGCACCGAGGACGCCCAGGACGACCGCTCGCCCTGCCCGCGCTGCGGCGGTACGGGGATCGCGGACGACGGATCCTGCCTGCACCAGGTCATCGAGCCCACGACCGTCACCTCCCGCGACAAACGCGAGGACGCCCGTATCGGCGACGACAAGGACGACAGGGAACAGCGCTACTACACCGTCATCGATGCGGTGGACATCCCCCGGGAGGAGATCAAGCAGGGCGCGTCCTGGCGGCACGTCCATCACACCTTCGGCGTCGACTACTGCCGCAAGGCGGTGATTCGCCGCATCAACGTCGGCCCGACGCGGTTCGACAGCCAGACCGAGGACGAACTGGCCGGGCAGAACGTCCGGATGGCCCCGTTCCACGTGTGCACCGCGTGCGGGGCGGCGACCGCCGACGGGAAACCGGTCTTCGACCACGCCACCGACGCCTTGGACTCCTCGGCCGCCCACAACCCGAAGGTCAAGCACCACCAGCCGTGGTGCCCGCTGCGGCGTGGGATGAAGGCCGCCACCGCGCCCCAGCAGGCGGTGCTTCTCGCCCACCAGCTGAACACCGAAGCGCTGCGGGTGCTCCTTCCGGCGGCCACCGTGCTCGTCGAGGAGAAGATCTACTCCTTCAAGGCCGCACTGCGGCTCGGGGTCGACCGGCAGTTCGGCGGTGACCCCGCGCATCTGGACACCACGCTGGCCCGTATGCCCGACCAGGCCACCGGCGAGAAGCGCCACTTCCTGGTGCTCTTCGACCGGCTGCCCGGCGGCACCGGATACCTGGACCGGCTGACCGACCCCGGCGACTTCAAGGAGATGCTCCTCAAGGCCCGTGCGGCGCTCCTCGCCTGCCCTTGTCAGGACGAGGGCCTGCGGGCCTGCCACCGCTGTCTGCACCGCTACACGGAGGAACGCCACCAGGACGTCGTCTCACGCCACGAGGCCCTGGAGATCCTCGGTGACCTCCTCGGCCCGGTCGACGAGAACGGCGAGCCGCTGCGTGGCGCCGACGGCGACCCCGTCGACGGGTGGGCGGTCACCGAGGTGGCGTCCACCGAAGTGATCGGCCTGGACAAGCAGGTCGAGTCCGACCTGGAGGCCCGCTTCCTGGCCGCCCTGCGCAAGTGGAGCGAGAACCAGGACGATGCCGCACTCGACGAGAGCGGAACGAACAGCGGATACCTCCGCTTCACCGGTTCCACGGCCGGTACGGGTGAGGCCGCGGACACCGGGTCCGTGAGCTCGACCGGCTGGCGGCTCACCGCCCAGCGCACCATGGAGCACACCCGCACCGACTTCACCTTCGAATCCACCGACGGCCCGCGCCGGCTCGTCACCGTCTACCTCGACGGCCACAGGTACCACGCCAGCCGCAAGCACAACCGGATCGCGCCCGACTGCACCAAGCGCAACCACCTGCGGGCCGACGGGCACATCGTCTTCCAGATCACCTGGGACGACCTGGAGCTCTTCGAGAAGGGCGAAGCCGCCAAGGCGCGGCCGGTGTGGCCGCCCTACCGGCGCATCGGCCAGGAGACCGCCAAGGACTGGTACGAGGAGCTGGGCGGCGACCGCGCCCACTTCCCGGACGCCGTGTTCGCCAATCCCATCGACACGCTCCTCGCCTACCTGCGCCGGCCTTCCCGTACCGCGTGGGGGCGGCGGGCCAAGGCGCTGGTCGGCGGGCTGATGAGCGTGCCCGAGCCGCTCGTGCAGCAGGCCGACCGGAGCCAGGCGCGCGAAGCCGTTCGGGCCGCCCTCGCCGCCCTCGGCGGCGGTCGGGCGCCGGGGCCCGAAGCCGGGGAAGGCGACGGCGCGATCCTCGTCCTGCACGCCGTGGACGACAACGGGCTGCCGCTGGTCTACACCGTCGACGCCTCCGGGCAGGAGCCGAGTTGGAGCGCCATCGCCCTGCTCGACGACCGCACCACGAGCCTGGGCACCGCCGAACACAAGCTGATGTGGCGGTCCTGGCTGTACTGGTCGAACCTGCTGCAGTTCCTGGCCTTCGCAGGCGGTGACGGCATCCAGCTCGCGAGCAGCCAGGCCGCCGACTACCCGGTGGAGATCCTCACCATCGGCGGCGGCGTCGGCGAACTCGAATCGCTGATCGTCCAGCGGAACCCGGCCGCCGACGAGGGGAGTTCAGTGGTGGACGGCGGCCGCACCGCCGTACGCGCCGCGGTACTCACCGGCGGGGCCGACGCCGATTCGGCTGAGGAGTCCTCCCTGGAGAAGGTGGTCGCCGGCGTACTGCGGGACCGGGCCTGGGACGAGGACATCATCGACCTCCTTGAGGAGGACGAACCGGAATCCGACCTCACCCGGCTGGCCAGGAAGATCGCCGCCCGGGGCAAGAAGGCCCCGGTCTTCGGCTACGAACTGGGCGAACGGGGCTGGCAGGCGGACTTCGCCTGGGCCGATTCCCCGATCAAGGTCGCCGTCGTCGTGACCCCGGACGCCCATGGACCCGACGCCGGGGAAGAGCGCCGCAAACGCGACGAAGCGTACGCCGCCGACGGCTGGACCGTGCGTACCGCCACCGACTGGCTCGAACACTTCGACACCCTCCTGACCCTCCTCCCCGACACGGAAGGCACCCTCTCCTGATGACCGCCCGGCTCAGCCTGTACGAGAAGGCCGAACACGAGCTGTACAAGCTCGACCGCTCGGTCAAAGGCAAGTTCTACGACTTCTGTCACCGCTTCCGGCAGAACCCCGACCATCCCGGTCTCGACCTCAAGCCCCTCAAAGGCGACGGACGGGTCTTCCGCGCCAAGATCGACCAGTCCTACCGTGCTCTCCTCGCCAAGGCCGGTGTGGACGAGCACGGCCAGGAGCGGTGGCTCGTCGTCGCGGTACGCCACCGCAAGCACGTCTACGAAGAGCTCTCCGTCGCGATCAACCGCGTCACCGGTGAGATCGAGTTCGTCGACCTGTCCGTCGTCGGGCAGAGCGTGCTGCAGCGCGCCGGCGTCACCCTCACCCCGGCCGACCCGACGCCCGAGGCCGAGCTCCAGCAGCCGGCGTCGGCCCCGGAGGTGCAGGAGCCGGTCGCGGTCGCCGCAGAGCCCGCCGCGCCGCTCCTCTCCGGGATCACCGGCGAGGACCTGCGGTCGCTCGGTGTCGCCGTACAGCTCATCGACCTCGCCCTTGCCGTCACCGAGAGCCGCGAGCTCGACCAGTTGGTCTCCGGCGCCCCGCTCCTGACCAAGGACATCCTCTACGGCCTCGCCGCCGGGATGTCCGTCGACGAGGTCCGGCGCGAGATCACGGCCCCCGTCGAGGTCGACCTCGACGACACCGAACATGACGACCTCGGTGCGGCACTGGCACGCACCACCGTCACCACCATCGACGACGACCTCCGCGACGTGCTGGAGGAAGGCGACTTCCGGGCCTGGAAGGTCTTCCTCCACCCCGCCCAGGCCAAGCTCGTCGAGCGCCGTTACAACGGTCCGGCCCGGGTCTCCGGCGGCCCCGGGACCGGCAAGACGATCGTCGCCCTCCACCGGGTCAAGCACCTGGCCCAGCAGCTCCCTCCCGGCCACAACAAGCCCATCCTGCTCACCACCTTCACCACCAACCTCACCGTCGACCTCCGTGCCCGTCTCTCCTCCCTCCTCGAACCCGAACTCGTCGCCCGCGTCGAAATCACCAACATCGACAAGCTCGCGGCCCGCGTCCTCAACGAGAACGCACTCAGCGGTACCGGCAAGCAGCGCGTCTACGACAGCGTCGCGATCGGCATCCTCCAACGCCTGCTGTTCGAACTCGACGAGAAGCGCTGGGAGCCCGAGTTCCTCTACGAGGAGTGGGAACAGGTGGTCCTCGGCCAGTCGCTCGGCAACCGCAAGGCGTACTTCGACGCCCGCCGCGCAGGCCGCGGCCGGTCCGTCAGCCGCCCCGAGCGCGCCCAGATCTGGAAGATCCTCGAACAGTTCACCGCCCGCCTCGACAAGGAGAACCGCGAGACCTGGGGCCAGGCCGCGGAACGCGCGGCCCGCTTCGAGCGGGAACGCGCCGCCAAGGTCACGGCCAGGCAGGACCGTAAGAACGAGGTCGGCGGCAAGGACCTCATCCACCGCGACGACAGCTCCGGCATGCGCTACATCGCCCACCGCTACCAGCACGTCGTCGTCGACGAGGCCCAGGATCTGCGCCCCGCCCACTGGAAGATGCTCCGCGCGATGGTCGCCCCCGGCCCCGACGACATGTTCATCGCCGGCGACACCTACCAGCGCATCTACGACCAGCAGGTCACTCTCGGCACCGTCGGCGTCAACATCCGGGGCCGCTCCTCCCGCCTCACCCTCAGCTACCGCACCACCAAGGAGATCCTCGCCCGCGCGATGCGGGTCGTCGACGCCAAGGGCAACGCCCCCGCTTACGACGATCTCGACGACGGCACCGACACCCTCGCCGGCTACCGTTCGGTCCTCCGCGGACCCGTCCCCGAACTCGTCCCCTGCGACACCTGGGACGACGAACTCACCCAACTCGCCACCACTCTCCACGCCTGGCGCCAGGAGCTCACCTCCGGCGACGGCGGCAACCACCCGCGTCGCGACCCCCGTGGCAACATCGCCGTCTGCGTCGCCGACCGCGACTCCGTCAACCAAGTCATGTACTACCTCGCCACCGAGGCCGGCATCACGGTGGCCGAACTCACCAAGGACGGCGTCAAGGGCGACGGCGAAGTCCATGTCGGCACCATGCACCGCTTCAAGGGCCTCGAATACCAGAAGCTCGCCATCGTCGGCGCCCGCGACGGTGTCATTCCCCGCAGCGCGGTCATCGACCGCTACCGCGAATCCGACCCCCAGCGCTACGCCCGCGAGGAACGCAAGGCGCGCTCCCTCCTCTTCGTCGCCGCCACCCGCGCCCGTGACACCCTCCGCATCAGCTGGCACGGGGCACCGAGCCCCTATATTCCTCGATCGTGAAGGACGGAGGCATGCCCGACGGGCACCATCCGCCCGGGTCCGGACGTCGAGAACGACCTCGACGTCCGGAGTGCACCGGAACAGGGCGGAGATCCGCTCGGCGTGAGGCCGTCATCCGCATCCGGGTCGGCTCGTCTCCGTTCGCGCCTCGGGCACGCGCCGGCGGTCGTGTCGGCTTCGGGGTCAGTCGTCGTCCTCCGTCAGGGCGTCCTGGATCCGTCGGGCCACGGTGGCGACGTCCACCGTGCTGTCGGCGGGAATCTCGATGCTGACCTTCTCGCCCCTGGCCGTGATCTGGACGGTGATGCCGGTGCGCCTGCCGAAGGTGTGCTGGATGATCTCCGTGAGCCTGAGGAAGGTGTCCGGTCCCTGGAGGAGGCTGACGGTGGTCGTGGCCACGGTGACTCCGATCAGGGCGATCTCGGCGGCGGAGCCGCGAGTGCCGGGGCGGATCGCCAGTCTCTGCCCCACCAGGGCGTCGGCGAGTTCGGACGGCATGGCTACGGCAATCAAGGGGAGTCCCTTTCGTTCGTTCCGGGGCGGCGGTGTGACGTGGGTGGATCGCCGCAGGGGTGTCAGTACGCTTGGTAGGAGGCCCAGATGACGGGGTGCGGGTCACGGATGTCGTCGCCGGAGTCGGTGGTCCCCCGCAGGGAACAGATCTTCCATTCGTTGAGCATCCGCAGCTGAAGCCTCCTCAGCAGGTCCACGTGATCGTCCTGCGGCCGGGCGAGCATGTCCTCCACGATCAGGTCTTCGAACACCTCGGTGAACGACGTGTCGAGAAGGTCCACGGACGTGGCGATCACCTGGTCGGCACCCGACTGGATGGCGCCGGCCGCGAGCCCGATGGCCTCGCCTCCGAGGGACGAGGCGGTTGAGCTGGAGCAGCACGACAGAACCACGCGTTCGGGCATGGGCAGGAAGGGTGTGCCGTCGTCGAGGCTGCCGAACAGTTCCCCCGAACTCAGGTGGTCGTCCCCGGCCAGTGGAAGGGCCGACCACGCCGGATCGGCGTCGTGCACCGCGTGCCCGCGGTAGAAGAACAGCCCCCGGGTCGACGGCCCGATCTGGTGGAGTGCCTGGAGCAGGGATTCCTTGGTGGCGGGCGCCGGGGACCCCGCCGCTTCCAGCAGGGTGGCCGCGCTCCGCACCACCGATTCCGAGGTCCGCTCGCGCAGCGTCCCGTCCGGGTTGTCGCATGCCAGAAGGAACGGTACGGGGGAAGAGTCCGGCCGGCTCCTCCGCGCCGAGCGCACGAGCTGAGTCGGAGCGGAGGTCCACATCCGCAGAGCGGCCCGTTCCACCAACCGCTCCTCACTTCCCGGGACCATCACGATCGGCCACGGCACGCAGGCGAGTTCGCGCGCTGCCGAGATCGTCAGCCGCACCGGATCGGGCCCCGTCGCCGCGCTCAGTGCCGTGACCAGTGGCGGCGGCAGCAGATCGCCGATCGTGCGGGTGATGATCTGTTCTTCCGCCGACTTCCAGCTCTCCAGGTGCGTGTAGGGCTCGTAGTAGTCACCGGGGCCGCGCTTGCGGGGGAACAGGCTCCAGCTCTTCGGTTCGGCCGCCTGCGACTGCCCGGCCAAGCCCAGCAGTACCGGTTTGACACGGTCCCGCAGCCGTAGGTCCTCCGCGCCGTACCCGATCGGCTCCGCGTCCTGGGCGGCGAACCAGAAGAGGAACCCGTTCTCGATGTGCGAGGACCAGAAGAAGCCTTCGGGCAGCGCCTCGTCCAGTGATCGAGGCACGAGTGCGTGTGCGCTCCCGGTGGGCAGCACGCTGCTGTAGTGAGGCATGAGAAGGGCCGCACCCTGAAAGGACACGGGTGAGGGGAATCGCAGGAAGGTGGCGCCGAAGGCGTCGTTGAGCGCGGTGAAGACGGCTCGGGAGACGAGTGGCCCGTCGCTCTCCGTCTCGTCGGCCGGCTCCGGTTCTGTGCTGATCCCGCTGTCCGCGAGCTTCTTGGTCTCCTCCTCGGTGTCGGCCTCGACGATCGTTCCGATCATGGACTGGAGGCGGCAGGACTCGATGAGTTCGGCCACCGCCCGGCCGTCTCCGAGGGCTGTCACCGCTGTCAGTGCCGCATACCTCGACGGGCTGAAGTTGGCCCAGAGGGAGGCGCGTTGTGCGTGCGAGCAGGCACGGTAACGCGGAGCGTCCAGCTTCGCCCAGGCGGCGAGGGCGAGATCGAGTCCTTCTTCGTGCCGGCCCATGGCCACCCAGATGGTCGCGGACCGCTGCTCCAGCTCCCCGACCAGCCAGGAGTCGGCTCCTTCCGCTGCCAGCCGCGCGTTCGCCGAGGTCAGAAGCCCGAGCGCGCGTTCCGGCTGAGCGTCCTCGGCAAGGCGCTCCGCGAGACAGGAGACCAGGTAGGTATAGGTGATGATGCCGAGTTTGCGCACCTGCTCGATCCCGGCGACCTCATCCGCGCCCACGCCCGGCGTCTCGTCCAGCACCCGTGCGGCGATCCGGTGGAAGACGGCGGAAGCTCCGTGACTCGCTCCCTCGATCACCTTCAGATGCGTGAGCGCGCCGTCCCGGTCCCCCGCCTTCATGGCGAGGACGACCATCTGGCAGAAGGTGCGGCGCGCATGACGCGCGGTACGCCAGTGGAGCGCGGCCCCTGCGAAGCACTCCTCCGCGGTGGCCCAGTCGGCGAACCGCACGTATTCGCGCCCCAGCAGTTCGTGGAGGGTCGCCAGATGCCGGTCGGGAACGAGGTCGGGCCGAGGAGGCTGTTCGGTGCTGCGGATCAGTATCGACAGCACGTAGGAGAGTCCCGCGTTGCCCGAGTCCTCGGCGTCGGCTTTCACCACCCCGCCGAGGAACCCGTCAAGTTCCACGAGGTCACTGCGGAGCGCCTGTGGCAGGTCCGTACCACGTTCCAGAGCGGCGTCGACGAGTGCCGCGATCCGTCTGATGCCGGGAGTCGCCCCTCGGTCCGCTCGCAGCCGACGCCGCCCGAGGCGTCCCGCGACGACGAGCAGACGGGCGTACGCCGCTGACCTCATGCATCCCCCGAAGTCCCCGCTTCCCCTTACGCCACCGGGAGATTCCGGGTGTGGAACGTCCGAGGTGCGGCAATGGAGCAGTTACCGAAATCATGCCGTCCCGCGGTGGCCGAGGAGGCCGGAATGCGAGAAGTGCCGGATTGAACCGGGCATCACCGGTCCTCGACTGACCGCGAAGTCGGCCTCGAAGCAGTCGAGTTGTCCTCCGGATCGGATGCGGCCCCACCCGCGAGGCCCCCACCCGAGCGTGGGCGGCCTACTGGAAGCTGAGCCGGTGCGGGTGGGCCGGATCGACCGGGCAGGTGTGTACGCGCATCAGGCCGCGGCCGAGGTAGACACCGACCGGGTCGATGACGCGTGGGTCGCTGTGGGCGTCCTGGTCTTCGTGCGGCAGCCAGCTGCGTGAGGCGCCGTCGCACTCCCACTTGTCCACGGTGAGCAGGGGCGGCATCGCCGCTCCGCACACCGGGCAGTCGACCGGGGCAGGCTCGGTCAGGTGCCAGGAGGCGAAGCCCCGGACCTTCCAACCGGGTGCGATCGACAGGTCGCTCATGTAGTCGGGCCCGTCCGGCTCTTCGGCCCCGGCGGCGGCCATCGCCGCCTCGTACTCCTCGTACGTGGCGTGACTCGCCGACGAGAAGGAGGAGCCGTCGGTGTCCTCCCGCGCGTCCTCGGCGAGTTCTTCCTCCCACGCGGAGACCTCTTCCTGGAGCTCCTCGTCCAGCAGCCCGAAGTACTCGTGTTCGAGGACCTGTTCGGGGTGTACGGCACACGTGGTCGGCACGCATTCCGGACGCCCGACCACCGTCGGCTCGGGCTGCGGCGAGAGCACGGCGGCGACCTCGGCCGAACGCCGCCATCTGAGCACGACGTCGATCGTGCGGCCGGCCCCGTGCACCTCGAAGGGGCACCAGAAGACCTGCAACAAGTCGTGGCCTCCGGGCCCCACGAGATCCGGGACGTCCTCGGCGAAGAGCTGGGCCACGGCGAGCATCGGCAGGGGGGCGTCGTCGCGCAGGTCCGGGGCGTGGGCGCCCCGGGTCATGCCGTCGAGCAGCCGCCGCTCCTCCTCGGTGTGGTCGCGTCCCCGCGCGTCCTCCACGATCCGGCGTCGCAATCGCACGTCGGAGAGCAGGTGACCGGTGCCTTTCGGGTGTGCGGTCGTGCACACGGGCCACGGTTCGTCGGCCGGCCACAGCATGGGGCCCGCCACGGAGCTTTCCCGCACCGTCGGCGTGCCGTGACGGGGATGCAGCCTGGTGGCGGTGCGCCGGTGGTCCGCGAGAGCGGGGAAGGCCGCCTCCACGTCGAGGGGGCGCTGGGGTGTGGTGCGGGACATGAGCGCGCTCTCCAGGTGTCGGGGTGCGGTGGCGAGGCGGGCCGGAGGCGCCGGGGCCGCCCGCTCGCGCAGGCATCCGAAGTACACCATCAGCCCCCGCCCAGCCTCCCTCCGGGCTGCCGGTCCGGTACGACCGTTACCGCCCAGCCAGAGGGCGGAACGACCATTCTTCCTCGCGCTAACCTGGGCATATGAACCCGAACGCAAAAGGACGAGGCCCGTCGGAAGCGAGAGCGCGGCTGCTCGACACCGCGACCAGAATTTTCTACACGGAGGGAATCCACTCCGTCGGCATCGACCGGATCGTGACAGAGGCGCAGGTCACCCGCGCCACGCTGTACCGGCATTTCACGGGCAAGGAAGACCTCGTCCTCGCGTACCTCGACCAGGCCGACCGGGAACTCCGGGCGTACGCCGATGCCGCCCAGGCGGCCGAGCAGGCGCCGGCGGACAAGATCCGCGCCGTCTGCCGGACCATAACCGCGGGCATCGTGTCCCCGGGATTCCGGGGGTGCGCCTTCCTCAACGCGGCGGCCGAGTACCCCGATGCCGACCACCCGGTCCACCGGGCTGTCCTGTCCCACCGCCAGTGGTTCCTGGACACCGTCACGGGGCTGCTGGCCGAGACCGGCGACCCGGCCGCCGAGCCCGCCGGCCGCCATCTCGTCATGCTCCGGGACGGCGCGATGGCCTCCGGCTGCCTGACCGACCCCGCGTCGGTCTCCGAAACCTTCCTGCGAGGCGTCGAGGGACTCCTCCGAGCCCTCTCCACCTGACGGGCCGGGGGGCGACCGGCCGCCGGTCACACCGTGTCCGTTCCGCTCTTCGCCCCGCGCCGGTTCGCCGCTCCCGGCACCGTGGGCTCCCGGCACCGTTGGCTCCCGGCACGGTGGCTCCCGGCACCTCGGCTCCCGGTCGGCGCCGGCCGTGACGAGCCGGCACGGCCGGTCCACGCCGTAGGCCCGAACGCGGTGGCCCCCGCCGGGGTCGGACACCGCCCCGGCGTTCGCGGGCCGCTGCGCCCCGCCGGATTCGCGGCCGTGGTCCGGTCGACATCACCGGCGACGTACACCAGGGCCTCGAACTCGGGGGCAGCAGCCGCCGCGTGGGTGATCACGGCGCCGCCGCGGGAATGGCCGACCGGCACTCCGGGGCCGTCGACGGTGGCCGGGCAGCTGGAGAGGTGGGCCGTGACGACGCGGGATACGGATGCGCACGGGTGTGGCCCTTTCGGCGGTCGGAGTCGGCGGAGCGGCGGCGGGTCGGCAGGGCAGCGGGTCGGCCGGGTCTCCGGCAGGCGGAGGGTCCGGCCTCACGGTACGAGCGCGACCCGTACGACGTCGTGGAAGGGGACGTGGACGCCCACGTCAGTCCTCCTTGGCCTTGCGGCCCAGGCGCAGGGCCGAGACGAGGAAGAAGACGCCGCCCGGGACGGCGTAGCCGATCGCGTTGGTGAGCGCGGGGTCGTCCGCGCCGGCGGATGCGACGAAGGACGCCCCGGCCAGGGCCGAGACGGCTCCGCTGAGGATCATCGGCCACTGGCCACCCAGCGTGCGTCGGGGCACGGCGACGATCAGCTGGACCAGCCCGGACACGATCGCCCAGGCTCCCCACACGCCCAGTACGGCCGGAATGCCGGATGCGCAGGCGACGGCCACACCGACGGCCGCGACGAGGCTGACCGCCATGTTCACGTAGAGCGGTACCGGCGATCCCGTGGTGCGCGACGACCTCGCGTCGACCACGGCGGCACCCACGTCGAACAACGGGTACAGCACCAGCAGCACGGCCCCCACCGGAGTGATCTCGTCCGCCGTCGTGAACATCACGAGCGCCCAGACGATGGCGAACACGAACCGGACGAGGTAGAGCCGCCGCAGGACGGAAGCCGTCCCGGCGATGGCGGACGGAGCAGCAATGGCACTCATGGTGATCCCTCTTCAGCTTTCGGTGGACGCGCACAGGAGAGAACGGTTCGCTCGACGCCGGACGGCGCCCCGGAACACCGGAGACCACCGACGAGACCGAACGTTCTGCCTCATTAGAGCGGCAAGGGCTCTGCGCCCTGTCAAGACCGAACGTTCTCCCTTGCGTCCGCGCCACCCCCACGACAGGGCAGCGGCGGGCGTCCTGACGGGCCGTCGGCCCCGCGCTCCAGGGGCCCCGGACCGTGACGAACCAGGAGTCGGCTGAAGCCTTCGCCGGGCGCGCGGGTGCCCTCGCCCGCGGACGAGGGGCCAGGCACCGAGCAGGACGCGGGAGCGCCCCGCGCGGTCCCGTCCCCGCCGAGGCGGGGCGCGACGCACGGGGCGCTGCTGCGCAGGGGTGCCGCGCACGGGGCGCGGGGCGTCACGCGGCTAAGCGCCCGCCTCGACCCCGGCGGTACGCCGTGGCCGGAGGACGCCGGAGAGGAGGACCGTGAGCACTCCCGCCAGGGGGACCACCAGCAGGCCGAGACGGAGGCTGGTGGCGTCGGCGATCAGGCCGACGACCGGCGGGGAGAGCAGGAAGCCGAGGCGCATGAGCCAGGAGACGATCGTCAGGCCGGAACCGGGCTTCAGGCCGGGGAGGTTGTCCGCCTCGTGCATGGCCGCAGGAACGAGGGTCGCCACACCGAATCCGGCGGCGGCGAACCCGAGTACGGTTCCGGGCAGCGTGGGCACGGCCAGCGCCAGGCCCATGCCGAGCGCGGTGATCACGCCGCCGGTACGGGCGACTGCCCGCTGCCCGAACCGGTCGACGAGCCGGTCGCCGATGATGCGGCCGACGAACTGGGCGCCGACCAGGGCAATGTAGCCCGTGGCGGCGAGTGCGGCCGAGGCGCGCAGGGAGTCGGAGAGGTAGAGGGCGGCCCAGGAGTTGCCCGCGTCCTCCACGAGCGTTCCGGCGGTGGCGATGAGGACCAGGGCGGCCAGTACGTACGCGGTGCCGCGCCGCGTGGTGACCGAGGGGCGGACCTGTTCGGCCGGAAGGTCGGCGGGTGCGGGTTCGTTGTCCGGACCGGGCAAGCAGTGGCGCAGCGCGAAGAGGGCGGCGACGGAGAAGACGACGGCCGATACGGACAGGTGCTGCCCGCGCGTCAGGTCCAGCGCCATGGCGCCGGCGGCCATGAGACCACCCGCGACGGCACCGATCGACCAGATGGCGTGGAACGAGTTGATGAGGGAGCGCCCGTAGCGGCGCTGTACGCGCAGACCGTGCGCGTTCTGCGCGACGTCCGTGATCGCGTCCATCGCCCCGGCCAGGAACAGCGCCGCCGCGAAGAGCGGCATCGCGCCCGCGAGACCCGCGGCGAGGACACCCACCCCGGTCAGCAGCGTGCCGGCGACCGCGACCCGGGCCGAGCCGAACCTGCGGACGAGCGCCCCGGCCACCGGTCCGGCCACCAGGGCCCCGGTCGGGAAGGCCGCCACTGCCAGGCCGTAGACCGCGTTGCTCATGCCGAGTTCGGCCTTGATCTGCGGGTACCTCGGCAGGAGGTTGGCGAAAAGAGCCCCGTTGGTCAGGAACAGCACGGCCACGGCCGCACGGGCCCGCCGGTCTGCGGCAGGCAGCCGGACCGGTATGTCGACAGTCATGGGGAGACCCTAGCGCCGAAGCGTACGAACGTACATACCAGGTCGGACGCATCCGGTGATCCTCGCGTGGGCAGCCGGTGCGAACCTTCGCGTCCACGGCCGTGGTGCTCGCGCCGACCGGAGCGCTTCCGCCAGGGAGTGCGGGACAGCCCTCGCCGCCAGGCCCCCTCCGGGCCGGTTCACCCTCGTCGGGCACACCGTGGTCGGAGCGCGGTAGCCGGCCCGTCGAGCGGCGACGTCCGAGACGGCCCGGATCGCGCGGGCATACGGCGCGGAACGCGTCGGCCTCACCACACCACTCGACATCGGCATCGGCATCGGCATCGGCATGAAGGACTTCACGTCTTGACCGGCATCGGGCGCGGACGGCCCGGCTCTCAGTCCGTCAGGCCCGCAGCGACGGTCGCGCCGAGTTCCCAGCAGGCTTCGACGTCGGACTTGGCCGGCTCTCCGGTGACAGTCACGGGGTCCGCCGTACGCCGCCACCCCAAGCCGGTGGTGATCGACTCGATCGCGCGTACGGCGCCGGTGACGTCGTTGCCGCCGTGCACCCAGTAGCCGAAGGGACGGCCCCGCGTGGCGTCCAGGCACGGGTAGTAGATCTGGTCGAAGAAGTGTTTGAGAGCACCGGAGACGTATCCGAGGTTCGCCGGGGTGCCGAGCAGTACGCCGTCCGCGGCGAGCACGTCGGAAGCCGTGGCGGCGAGGGCCGCGCGCCGCACGACACGCACGCCCTCGATGCCGTCCGCCGCCGTCCCCGAGACGACGGCTTCGAAGAGCGCCTGGCAGTTCGGCGAAGGTGTGTGATGGACGATCAGCAGGGTGGCCACAGCGACGAACCCTGCCTCCCGGGCCGTCCGGCCGCAAGAGGGGCGCGCCGTCCTGCGGTACCGGCCCCGGCGACACGACCCCGAGGGGTCCTCGGATCGGGTGGCCCGAAATCTACGCTGACCGCATGGCCCACGAGAGCACCGAGGGGCGCGGCCCGCGCCCGGCCGGCGTTGCCGAAGGCGGAGCGGCCAGGGACGCGGGGCAGCCCGCCGAGTGGCTGAGCTGGCTCAAGGAACGGCTGTACGCGACGATCACCATGATCTCCGTGGTGATCGGCCTGTCGGCCGCCGAGCACCCCACCCCGGCGGGGGCGGCGGCGAGTGTGGCCGCTGCCGCCATCGGCCTCTGGCTGGCGACGCTCGTCGCCGACGAGCAGGCGCACCGCACGGTGCACGGCCGGATCGCCACCCGGGCGGAGCTGCGCCGGATGCTGTGGGTCAGCAGCCCGCTGCTGCTCTCCGCCGCCGGTCCGCTGATCCTGATCGGTGCCGCCGCTCTGGGCGTGATGCACCTGGAGACCGCGCTGTTCGCGGCGGCCGGCGTCAGCGTGGCCGGTCTCTTCGGCTGGGGCTGGTACGGAGGAGTACGGCTCGGCAACGGCGCCGCGGTCGCCTTGCTGGCCGGTGCGCTCGACGCCGCGATCGGGCTGGTCGTCGCCGTGGTGAAGGCCGCCGTCAGCCACTGACGGCGGCTTCGACGAGGGCCGCGCCCGCTCACACGCGGGCCCCCGCGGTCCCGGCCCGGGGCTGCGGGGAGAGCCCTCAGGCGGCGGCCACGCCCGGCCGGTCCGGGAACGGGGAGCCGGACTCCGGGGCGGGCCGGCGGTGCAGGGCGGACAGTCGGATGGCGAAGTACACCGCGGCCGCGGCGGCGAGGGCGTCCAGGCCGTCGACCACCGCGATCTTGATGACGGCGTCCCTGAGCTCCATGAGCGAACCGGCGTCGTCGTACCCCCCGGCGACGATCCGTCCGGCGACGGCCGAGAGGACGAAGAGGCTCCACCACAGCCCCACCGGCCAGGAGGACGGGTACCGCGCCGGTTCGGAGCCGGAGGTCCGGGTGGCGGCGTTCCACATCTGCTTGGCGATACGGAAGGGCATCCACAGCGCACCGAACGGGATGAACCACGAGCCGATCGCCCATCCGGCGCTCTGCTCGAAGGCGTCCTGCGCCAGGGACCCGATGTACTTGCGCATCTGGAAGAACCAGACCAGGAAGACGACCGCGCAGGCGATGAACGCGATGATCTGGAGGAGTCCGGCGGCGGCGTACAGGGTGTCCGCGGCATCGAGATCGTCGGTGGAGGCGGCGACGAAGACCGTGCCGTCGCCGACCAGGTTCACGATCTTCAGGTCGGCGAACACGGCGAAGAGGTCGGTGAGCGCCACCAGGCCCAGCAGCGCGACGACCGCCTTCAGCAAGCCCTCCGGGGCACGGGCCGGGGCCCGGTACGGCGGGACGCCGTACGGGAGCGACTGTTCGGGAAACGCAGAGAAATCGGACACGACAGAGTCCCCCCGGACCACTTCGGAGAAAGGGAGGCTCAGGGCTGTTCCGCACCTTGGCGGATGCGCGACGAATCGCGGGACAGCCCTTCGCCTCGTCGAACGAGCAGGCAGATGGAAAGTACGCGCTCACGGGAGGAACGTCCAATCAATTCGAAACCGAAGCTTCGGACCGGACCGACGGACTTCCACGGCAGCCGTGCCCCGGGGACGGGCGACCGCACGGCGGACTTCGGGCTCTCCTCCGCCGAGCTCAGAGCATGATGAGGAGGCGGGTGCTCGCCTTGAGCTTGCGGTTCACCGAGCGGCTCTGTACGTACACCTCCAACTGGGGGTTGTTGCCCGCCTTCACGGAGACGGTGCCGTGGATACCGGTCCCGAACAGCATGCTGCGCGCGGCGTCGCCGGTGTACGCGCGGTCGGTGTCCTTCTCGACCACGATGACTTCCTTGTCGGGCTGAACCTGGACCCGGGCGCCCAACTGGTAGTAGCAGGAACCGCGCTGGTAGGAGACACCCGGGTGCGAGTCGACGAAGGACCGGATCTCGGTCTCCTTGTCGACCTTCAGGAGCCGGTACTTGTCGGCCGCGATCGGTTCCAGACTCGCCCGCACCTCGTCCACCGATATGTCCTGACCCACGGCGAAGAGGTTCTTCGTGCCCCGCACGCCCTGTTCGCGGCCCCGGAGGAAGCTGGTGGCGGCGGCGCGCACGGTGCCTATCGCTTCCTCGACGCCTTCCGTGGAGTCGGCGTCCCAGATGGCGATGTTGCCGGCGGGAAAGCCGTAGTTCTGGGCGGTGCGCTTGGCGAGGGAGTTCGGGACGAGGATCGCGGAGGTCCAGTGGCCCGGAAGGCCGCCCATCTTCGCCGTGATCCGGTCGAGCCAGGGGCCGAGGATCCTCATGTCACCGTCGTGCCGCCGGTCGCCGCCGGAGGCGTTCTCCTCGCCGTCCGTCACGACGATCTGGAGAAAGCTGTGCTCGCCGTACTCCTCCCAGATGTGCCCCAGGTCGTCCAGGGATTTCAGCGAGGCCTCGATGAGTGCGGTGGCACCGTTGTTGACCTTGTACAGGCCCCGCATGGACGGCAGATGCTTCACGTCCATGTCCCAGACGAGGTTCTCCACCCGGTGGTCGAAGGAGTAGAGACTGATCCGGGTCTCGTGACCGAGGCTGTCCGACTCGGCCTTCAGACCTGCCACGAACTCGTCGACGACGCGCACGAGTTGTGCCTGGTGCGGACGCATCGAACCCGAACAGTCCACGACCAGCGCGACATGGTTCACCTTGTGCTGGATCTTGTTGGCGGACATGCTTCGCCTCCCCCTTCGGAAGCTCCCCGAGTGATGCTCCAACACTAGGAGGAGCCACTGACAGCGGCGGATGACGGACGGTCACCCAGCGCCCGATGAAGGGTCCGGTCCGCTTTGCGGGGGCAATGGGCCGGCCGGTCCCAGCGCCGGCTCTCCTCCCGCCGCACGGGGCGAACCGGGTGCGGGGAAGGCGGCCCGCACTCCCCCGGCGCCGATCGGCCGGCCCAGGAGGCGGCCGAGGGGCTCCTCGGCGAGGAGCAGCACGAGCCCGGCGGCGGCGGCGCGGGATCCGCCGGGTCACCGCGGTCAACGGGATGGCGGTCGCCATCACCACGAGGCCGTACCCGGTCACCAGGAAGCCCACCGACGGCAGCGACACCCCGAGGCCGTGCGCGATCTGCGGCAGCAGCCCCACCGGCAGGGCCTCGACCGTGGCGAACGCGAACAGCGCGAGCGCCAGCCCGGCCACCGCGACGACCGCCCGACCCCGGGACACCCGCCCGGGAGCGGTCGCCTCCGCCTCCGCCTCCGTCGAGTCCGCGCCCATGGTCACGACCAGCCCCCTCGCCCTCTTCGCACACCCCGCGGAAGCCCGGAGTCGGACATGCGCTCGAACGGGGTCGACGGGGTCCGACGCCCCAGAGAAGACCAGTCGATTCTTGTCATGTCAAGATCGAAACATTTCGGACATCGCGCGGCGGACGGCAGGAGAGCACCAGGGCCGCGATCCCGCCCCACGGCATCGCCCGGGGCGGGACGACCCACCCGCGAGGAGTCGCCGCCGCAGACGTGACGAGCCCTCGGGGCAAGGGAGTTGAGGGCGATCAAGGTGTTTACCGGCCGAGCGCCGCGGCGTGACCCGATCGTAACCGGGCCATGGTTGTGGGGGTCTGGTGGCGAGTCCGCCGACCCGCGTATGTTGCCGCCCACAACATTCAACGCCCGCAGACGCACCGCAGGTTCGTCGCGTTGCCGGAGCACATCCATCACTGCCGACCCGTGCGAGCGGCGCTGGACGGCCGTACCCCAGAAAGGGGCCCTTCCGATGCGCAAGGGAATCCTCCTCGCCTCCACCTCCGTGGTGCTCATGACCTCGCTCGCCGCATGCGGCAACTCCTCCTCGGGAGGCGACGACGCCGGCGACGGTGCCAAGAAGCCGAAGATCGGCGTGATCCTTCCCGACAGCAAGTCGTCGGCCCGGTGGGAGGACGCGGACCGCCCGCTGCTGACCGCGGCGTTCAAGGCGGCGGGCGTGGACTACGACATCCAGAACGCGGAAGGCGACAAGCAGGCGTTCCAGACCATCGCCGACCAGATGATCACCAACGGGGTCAACGTCCTGGTGATCGTGAACCTGGACAGCGGTACCGGCAAGGCCGTTCTCGACAAGGCCAAGTCGCAGGGCGTGGCCACGATCGACTACGACCGGCTGACCCTCGGCGGCTCCGCCGCGTACTACGTGAGCTTCGACAACACCGCTGTCGGCAAGCTCCAGGGCGAGGGTCTCGGCAAGTGCCTGACCGACATGAAGGCCGACAAGCCGGTCGTCGCCGAGCTGAACGGCTCCCCCACCGACAACAACGCCACGCTGTTCGCCGAGGGGTACAACAGCGTCCTCGACCCGAAGTACGCCTCGGGCGACTACACCAAGGGCCCCAACCAGTCGGTTCCGGACTGGGACAACGCCCAGGCCGGGACCATCTTCGAGCAGATGCTGACCAGCGAGCCCAAGATCGGCGGGGTGCTGGCCGCCAACGACGGCCTCGGCAACGCCGCCATCGCCGTGCTGCGCAAGAACCACCGCAACGGCCAGGTGCCCGTCACCGGTCAGGACGCCACCGTCCAGGGTCTGCAGAACATCCTGGCCGGTGACCAGTGCATGACGGTCTACAAGGCGGTGAAGAAGGAGGCGGACGCCACCGCCGAGCTCGCGGTGAGCCTGGCCAAGGGCGAGAAGGGGCAGACCAACGCCACAGCCCACGACCCCGAGGGCAACCGTGACGTCCCCGCGGTCCTGGAGACCCCGGTGGCCATCTACCGGGACAACGTCAAGGACGTCGTGGCCGACGGCTACGTCACCGCGGCCGATCTGTGCACCGGCACCTACGCCGCCCTGTGCGCCAAGTACGGCGTCAAGTAGACCAGACCGGGCCGGGGTGTCCCGGCCCGTCCGTACGGCCCCGGCCCAAGACCGGACCCGCCCTCCGGCCGGGGCCCGCGGCGCAACGACCCGTAAGGAGCCGTCCACCCATGACAGCGACCCCGATCCTCGAACTGCGCGGGATCGACAAGAGCTTCGGCGCGGTACAGGTGCTGCACGACGTGAACTTCGCCGCCTACCCGGGGGAGGTGACCGCCCTGGTCGGTGACAACGGCGCCGGCAAGTCCACCCTGGTGAAGTGCGTCGGCGGGATCCATCCGATCGACTCGGGTGAGTACCTCTTCGACGGCAAGCCGGTCCACGTGCACAGCCCGCGCGACGCCGGCTCCCTGGGCGTCGAGATCGTCTACCAGGACCTCGCGCTCTGCGACAACCTCGACATCGTCCAGAACATGTTCCTCGGACGGGAGAAGCGCCGCGGCATCGTCCTCGACGGCGGAACGATGGAGGAGATGGCCGCCAGAACGCTGAAGAGCCTGTCCGTCCGTACGGTGAAGTCGGTCCGGCAGAAGGTCTCCAGCCTTTCCGGCGGACAGCGGCAGACCGTGGCCATCGCCAAGGCCGTGCTGTGGAACAGCAAGGTCGTCGTCCTCGACGAGCCGACCGCGGCGCTCGGCGTCGCGCAGACCGCGCAGGTCCTCGAACTCGTCCGCAGGCTCGCCGACAAGGGCCTCAGCGTCGTCCTGATCTCGCACAACATGAACGACGTCTTCGCGGTGTCCGACCGGATCGCCGCCCTCCACCTGGGCCGGATGGCCGCCCAGGTCAAGACCTCGGACGTGACGCACGCCCAGGTCGTGGAACTGATCACCGCAGGCCGCAGCGGGGACCTGGGCCTCGCCGACACCAACGGAGCCACCACATGACCGCCCTCGCGCCCGAAAAGCCGGAAGGACGCGGAAAGCCCGGAGCACCCGGCGCGGACGCCCGCACCGAGGCGTCCGGCATCGGCGCTCTCGCCCGCGCCTACGTCGAGCGGGTGCGCGGCGGCGAACTGGGCGTGCTCCCCGCCGTCCTCGGCCTGGTCGTCCTCTGCGCGTTCTTCGCGATCCTGCGCCCGGTGTTCCTGACCGAACTCAACTTCGCCAACCTGCTGACGCAGGGCGCGGGCAGCATCGTCATCGCCATGGGCCTGGTCTTCCTCCTCCTGCTCGGCGAGATCGACCTCTCCGCCGGCTACGCCAGCGGTGTCTGCGCGGCCGTGCTGGCCATCCTCCTCACCAACCACGGGTGGCCCTGGTACGGGGCGGTGGCCGCCGCGATGCTGACCGGGGTGGCCATCGGCCTGCTCCTCGGCATCCTGGTGGCCAAGATCGGGATTCCGTCCTTCGTCGTCACCCTGGCCGCGTTCCTGGGATTCCAGGGAATCGTGCTGATCCTCCTCAAGGAGGGCACCAACATCTCGATCAGGGACGAGACGATCCTCGCCATCGCCAACGACAACCTCAGCCCCGCATTCGGCTGGGTACTGCTCGCCCTCTGCGTCGCCGCCTACGCGGGGGTCCTGTTCCGCGCGAACAGCAACCGCAGGGCCCGCGGACTCACCACCGCGCCGATCGTCCTGATCGCCCTGCGCCTGGGTACGGCCGTCGTGCTCGGAGGCCTGGCTGTGTACCTGCTCAACCAGGAACGCAGCCGCAACGTCATGGTCGACTCGCTCAAGGGCGTGCCCATCGTGGTGCCGGTCATCGGCGCCCTGCTGGTCATCGGCACGTTCGTGCTCCAGCGCACCTCCTTCGGACTGCACGTCTACGCGGTGGGCGGCAGCGCGGAGGGGGCCCGCCGGGCGGGCATCAACGTGGCGTACATCCGTGTCGCCGCCTTCGTCATCTGCTCGGCGATGGCGGCTGTCGGCGGCATCATCGCCGCCTCCCGCGGCAACTCGGTGGACCCGAACACCGGAGGCAGCAACGTCCTGTTGCTCGCGGTGGGCAGCGCGGTCATCGGCGGCACCAGTCTGTTCGGCGGTCGTGGACGCGTCGTCGACGCCGTGCTGGGAGGCATGGTGGTCGCCGTGATCCAGAACGGTATGGGCCTCATGGGGTACAGCTCGGGCGTCAAGTACGCTGTCACCGGTTCAGTGCTGCTGGTGGCCGCGGGGGTGGACGCGCTGTCCCGCCGCCGCGCCACGCAACGATGAGGTTCACAGATGAAAGCCGGTCCTTCCCAGGAGGAAATCCGCCGGCACAACCTCAGTACGCTGCTGCGCCACGTCCATCTCGGCGGCCCTGCCTCCCGGACCGTTCTCGCCGAGCGCATGGGAGTCAACCGCAGCACCGTGCTGGGCCTGGTCAGTGAACTCACCGCCGCCGGCCTCGTGCGCGAGGAACTCCCGCGCGACACCGGCCGGGCGGGACGGCCCTCGCTGGTCGTACGGCCCGATTCCGCACGCGCGTACGTCCTGGCGTTCGACATCGGTGTCGACCGTCTGACGGCCGCCCGCATCGGCCTGGGCGGCCTCTTCCTGGACCGGCGCGAGATCCCCTGGCCGGGGGCGGGCCCCCAACGCCCCGGCGAGGTCGCGGACGCACTCACGGGGGCGGCCCGGCGGATGCTGGCCGCCACCCCGCCCGGCAGCCACTGCGTCGGCGTGGGGGTCGCGGTGCGCGGCATCGTCCGCCACCCCGACGGGCTGGTCCGTTTCGCTCCCAACCTGGGCTGGGAGGAGGAGGACTTCGGCGCTCAGCTCGCCGACCGCCTCGGCATCTCCGTCCCGGTCACCATCGGCAACGAGGCCAACGTAGCGGCCCTCGCCGAGCACCTGCGCGGTGCCGGAGTCGGCTGCCGGAACCTCGTCTACCTGCACGGCGGCATCGGCATCGGGGCCGGCGTCATCGTGGACGGACGGCTGCTGCGCGGCGACGACGGGTACGGCGGCGAGGTCGGCCACATGATCGTGAACCCGCACGGCGGCAGACGCTGCGGTTGCGGCGCCATCGGCTGCCTGGAAGCCGAAGCCGGTTCCCGTGCCCTGCTGGAGGCGGCCCGGCGTGACGTCCGTACGCCGGGCCACGACACGGTACGCGCCGTCATCGACGCCGCCGACCGGGGGGACGTCGTCGCCCGCGCCGCTCTGCACCGCGTCGGCGACTGGCTCGGTGTCGGGGTCGCCAACCTGGTCAACGTCTTCAACCCGGGAACGGTGGTCTTCGGCGGTGTGCTCCGGGACGTCTTCCTCGGCGCGGCGGCGCAGGTACGCAGCCGCATCAACACGACCGCGCTGCGGGCCTCCCGCGAGAACCTCCGGCTGCGGGTCTGCGAGCTGGGCGACGCCACGGTGCTGATCGGCGCCGCCGAACTCGCCTTCTCGGAGAGCCTGGACAACCCCTTGGAGGTCCTGGCCCGGCTCGACGGGCAGGGGGCACTCGTCGAATAGCCGGCCGGCTCCGAAAGCGGGACGGTCTCAGGCGGACCGCGTCAGTTTCCGGGCGGTGGCGCAGTGCGGGGTGCGCCGGTGGCGCCACAGCTGCGCGAGCGTGATTCCGAACAGCACGGTGAACACGCCGAGGAGGACGCCCGCGATCTCCAACTGCCCTCCCCCGCGGACCGCGTGGTCCTCATCCCGGGTGAGCAGGACCAGCAGGGACAGCAGGGCGCCCACCAGGTAGACGGAGCGTACCCGCCGCAACTGCCGCAGCGCCCGGGGAGCCAGAGCCACACGCCTCATCGATGCCATGGGGGACTCCTGCCCCGAACGGGGCCGCGCAGACCCTTCGTTGGTCGCGGGAGGAGCGGTGACTACGAGGAGCCGAGCCGGATCCGCATCGTGGGGGAGCGCGGGACCTCGAAGCCGAGGGACTCGTAGAGGCCCGCTCCGTCCGCTGTCGCGTTGAGGTCGACCATGGTCACCTCGGTCTCCTCGGCGAACCAGCGCAGCAACTCCTCGGTGCAGGCGCGCGCGTAGCCCTTGCGGCGGGCGACCGGTTCGGTGCTGACGTTGAAGACGTGCCCGCGCAGGCCGCTGAGACTGCTGGGCCCGGGGGCGCGGTGGTCGCAGGCGCCGGCCGCGCCGCTGACGCGCGCGCCCCGCGGCCCGACCGCCACCCCCATGTCGGCCAGCATCAGCCCTCGGAGCCGTACCAGGGCGGGTACGTCGTCGGCCGTGGCGACGAGAGCGACGACCCGCAGACCTTCGCCGTCCGTGAGGGCGACCGCTATCTGACGTACACGCTGCCGGGCGGCGCGCTCGCCGACTTCGTCTGGCACTCCGGCCGCGTCTCGGGCACGGACGGCACGCCGGTGGCCCCGGCGGGCTGGACCGCCTCCACCTCCACCACGGGCACGGCGGCGGACGCCGTCGACGACGACGCAAGCACCCGCTTCTCCTCGGGCGCGGCGCAGGCCCCCGGTCAGTACCTCCAGGTCGACCTGGGCAAGAAGGGCCGGGCGGACCGGGTGGTCTTCGACACCGGCTCATCGACCGGCGACTACCCGCGCGGCTACACGGCGTCGGTGAGCACCGACGGCACACACTGGACCGACGTGGTCACCGACGCTCCGGGCGCCGGTCAGTTCACCACCGTCGACCTCCCCCACCGCCAGGTGCGTTACGTCCGGCTGACGCTCACCGCGTCGGCCGGCAACTGGTGGAGCGTGGCGGACGTCCGCGCCTGCACCGACCCCCGCTGACGGTCGCCTTCACCGAACCACCCGGCGCGGCCGCTCCTCAATCCCGGGGAGCGGCCGTGCTGTTGCGTACGACGAGGCTCGTGGCGAGCTCCATGCGCGTGGTCATGGGGACTTCGTCGCGGAGCCGTACCAGCATCTGGACCGCCTCCTCGGCCATCTGCCGCAGCGGCTGGTGGACGGTGGTGAGGGCGGGGCTGGACCAGCGGGCGATCGGCACGTCGTCGAACCCGACCACGGAGAGGTCGTGCGGGACGCGCAGTCCGCTGACCCGCGCCGCTTCGAGCACGCCGAGCGCCTGGAGGTCGCTGCCCGCGAAGATCGCGGTGGGCGGGTCGGGCAGGGCGAGCAGTTCCATCGTCCGGTCGTAGCCGCCTTCGACGTGGAAGTCGCCGTAGAGCACCAGGTCGGAGGAGGCTTCCAGGCCGGCCATGCTCATCGCGGAGCGGTAGCCGTCCAGCCGGGCGAGGGAGCAGATCATGTCCTCGGGGCCGGTGATGATGCCGATCCGGCGGTGGCCCAGCTCGATGAGGTGGCGGGTCGCGGCGAGGCCGCCGCTCCAGTTCGCCGAACCGACCGAGGGGACGTCGGGTTCGGGGTCGCCGGCCGGGTCGATGATCACGAAGGGGATCGACCGGGACCGCAGCTGCTGCTTGAACTCCACCGGGAGCGCCGAGAAGACCAGCACCACACCGAGCGGGCGGCGTTGGAGCACCCCTTCGATCCACTCGGGGCTCGGCGAGTGACGGGTACCGCTCTCGGTGAGCACCACACCGGCCCCGTGGAGCTTGGCCACGTTCTCCACGCCCTTGATGAGCTCCATCGCCCAGATGCTCTCCAGCTCGTGGAAGACGAGCTCGATCAGCGGGGCCTCGCGGGCGGAGCGGGTCGTCCGCCGGTAGGAGTGCGTCTCCAGCAGGCGTTCCACCTTGACCCGGGTCGGCGCGGCAACGTCCTGTCTGCCGTTCAGCACCTTCGAAACTGTCGAAATGGAGACGCCGGCCTGTTGGGCCACCTGGGCAAGGGTGATGCGGCCCACGTTCTCGTCATCGCGCATGGTGAGAAGCATAGGGCACGAACAATTGGCCAACAGAGATAACAAATCAGCAACTTGAGCCGCGAGGGTTGACCCCTCCAGTCGCCGAGCCCTAGCGTCCCGACGCATGAAGTTTCGGTAATGAAGCCGAAACATTTTCGAGAGGCGAGACGATGACGCGACGCACACGGCTCCCACGTACCGCGGTTGTCGGCGGGGCCGTCATGGCCATGTCGCTGTCCCTGGCGGCCTGCGGAGGGGACGACTCCGCGTCCGGCGGCGACAAGATCCACGTACTGGTCTACGGGGACGCCACGAACAAGGTGGAGAACCAGCTCGTCGCCACCTTCAACAAGACCTCGAAGGTCAAGGTGGTCCTGGACACCATCCCGGGCGCCGACTACCAGGCCAAGCTCCAGACGATCATCAACAGCAAGCAGGCGCCGGACGTCTTCTTCAACTGGGGCGGCGGCAGCATCAAGCCCTTCGTCGACGCCGGACTGCTCCTCCCGCTGGACGACTTCATCGCGAAGGACCCGGGACTCAAGGACAACTTCCTCCCGTCCGTGTTCAACAGCACCGTGGTGGACGGCAAGGCCTACGGCGTCCCGATGCGCGGTACGCAGCCGGTGCTGATGTTCAACAACAGCAAGGTGCTCAAGGAGAACGGCCTGGCAGCCCCCAAGACCTGGGACGAGCTGTTGAACGCCGTGAAGGTCCTCAAGTCGAAGGACGTCACCCCGATCGCCCTCGGCGGCGGCGACAAGTGGCCGACGCTGATGTGGTTCGAGTACCTCTTCGACCGTGTCGCCGGCCCCGAGCTCATCCAGAAGGCCATCAAGGGTGACAAGGACGTCTGGGCGACCGACGACAGCAAGGCGGCGCTCAACAAGCTCAAGGAGCTCATCGACGCCGGCGCCTTCGGCACCAACTTCGACTCCGTGAAGTTCACCGACGGCGGCTCGCCCACGCTGCTCGCCACCGGCAAGGCGGCCTTCGAACTGATGGGTTCGTGGGAGTACTCGACCCTCCAGGACTCCCAGCCCGACTTCGCCAAGTCGGACCTCGACTACAGCGCCTTCCCCAGCGTCGACGGCGGCAAGGGTGCCCCGACCGACATCGTCGGCAACACCAACAACTTCTACTCCGTGCTGAAGAAGACCAAGCACCCGGAGGAGGTCGCCGAGTTCCTGAAGCTCATGTACTCCGACCAGTTCGTGAAGGCGCAGCTCTCGATCGGCAACCTGCCGACCACGACCAACACCGAAGCGCAGCTGGACACCGCCGCCAGCCCCGACTACGCGCACTTCCAGTACGACCTCGTCAAGAACGCGCCCTCCTTCCAGCTCTCCTGGGACCAGGCGTACCCGCAGACCGCCGGAACGGCCCTGTCGACCGCGGTGCAGCAGTTCTTCAACGGCGGGATCGACGTGGACGGCTTCATCAAGGCGATGCAGGGCCTGCCCACCTCCTGACCGCGCTCCACCATCCGACTTGGAACACCTCTCATGACCACAACTGCCACCGCGGTCTCCGCGGCCAGCAAAGGGGTCCAGGGGAGCGGCCGCGGACCCGGCCGCTCCCGTGAAGGCGCCGGCCGCCCCGGCTTTGCCTGGGCGGCTCCGGCTGCCGTCTTCTTCGGCCTCTTCGCCATCGTCCCGCTCTTCCTGGTCGTCGCCCTCTCCTTCGCGAGCTGGAACGGACTCTCCGACCCCGAGTTCACCGGTCTCGACAACTGGAAGAAGCTGTTCGACGACCCGATCCTGATCAAGAGCCTCTGGCTCAGCGTGCTGCTCACCTTCCTGGGCGTCGCCGTGCAGACGCCGCTCTCCATCCTGTTGGGGGTGTGGGCGGCCGGCCACCAGCGCAACCGGGCCGTGCTGTCCGCGATCTACTTCGTCCCGCTGCTGCTCTCCGCCACGGCCGTCTCGGTGCTGTGGCGCGCGGTGCTCGACCCCAACTTCGGTGTCCCCGCGCAGGCCGAGTGGCTGTTCGGCGACGGGAACCTGTTCGGCCAACAGGCCAGCGCGATCGGGGTCCTCATCTTCGTCAGCACCTGGCAGTTCACCCCGCTGCACACCCTGATCTACCAGGGCGCGGCGCGTTCGGTGCCCCGGGTGCTCTACCAGGCCGCGGAGATCGACGGGGCGGGCCGGTACCGGCAGTTCTTCCACATCACGCTGCCGCAGCTGCGCAACAGTGTCGTCACCTCGATGATCCTGATGGTGGTCGGCGGTCTGACGACGTTCGACACCGTCCTCATCCTCACCCAGGGCGGGCCGGGCACGGACACCACGATCAGCGCCTACTACATGTACCAGAAGGCCTTCAAGACCTTCGACTACGGGACGGCATCGGCCATCGGCGTGATGTTGATCCTGGTCGCCACGGTCATTTCGCTGGTGATGGTGCGCCTCACGGGCTACGACAAGATGAACAGCACCATGGAGGGCATGTGAGCAGGCGCCGTCCCAATCTCCTCGCCGGCTTCGGCTCCACCGTCTGGCTTCTCGTGGTCGGCCTCCCGCTCTACGTGATGCTGGTCGCGACCTTCCAGAACCGCGCCGATTACGGGTCGAACGGGCCGTTCGCCCTGCCCGAGCACTTCACTCTCGACAACTACATCAACGACTTCAACAGCGGGTTCGGGCAGTACTTCCTGAACACCGTGATCGTGACCCTCTCCGTGGTCGCCATCGTGGTCCTGCTCGTGGCGCCGCTGTCGTACGCGATCGTCCGCAGCCGCAGCCGCGTGACCGGCATGGTGTTCCGGCTCTTCCTGCTGGGGCTCGCCATTCCCTCGCAGGCCGTGATCGTGCCCATGTTCTTCGCGATGAGCGAGGCGGGGCTCTACGACAACCTCCTCGGCATCATCCTGCCGACGGCGGCCTTCGCGATGCCGGTGTGCGCCCTCATCCTCACCGGCGTGATGCGCGACATCACCCCGGAGCTGTACGAGGCCATGACGATGGACGGCGCCACCCACCGCCGGGTCTTCTTCCAGCTGGTGCTGCCGCTCTCCAAGAGCGGGATCTCCACCATCGTCGTCTTCTCCGCCCTCCAGGCGTGGAACGGCTTCCTCTTCCCGCTCGTGCTGACGCAGTCGGCCGGGTCCAAGGTCATCACCATGGGCCTCTACGACTTCCAGACCGAGCACGGGGTCGACATGCCGGGGATGCTCGCGGCTGTCGTGCTGTCCATGCTCCCCATCCTGCTCGTATATCTGTTCGCCCGCCGAGCCCTGGTACAGGGGCTGATGGGAGTCGGAGGAAAGTGACCGACCACGTGTCCGTACAGACCGAACCGGCCGGGGAGGTGACGCTCCCGCCGTGGCGGGACGCGTCCCGTACTCCGGCCGAGCGCGCCGACGCCCTGCTCCAGGAGATGACGCTGGAGGAGAAGATCGCCCAGCTCTTCGGGGTGTGGGTGGGCGCCTCCGACGAAGGGGCCGAAGTCGCCCCGCACCAGCACGACATGGAGGAGCCGCCACCGCTGGCCGATCTGCTGCCCGAGGGACTGGGGCAGCTCACCCGGCCGTTCGGCACGGTCCCGGTCGACCCCGCGCTCGGCGCGCTCTCGCTGCTGCGCACCCAGAGCGCGATCACCACCGCCAACCGCTTCGGCATTCCGGCCATGGCCCACGAGGAGTGCCTCGCGGGTTTCGCCGCCTACGGAGCGACCGCCTACCCCGTGCCGCTCTCCTGGGGCGCGACCTTCGACCCGGCGCTCATCGGCGACATGGCGGCGGCGATCGGCCGCGACATGCGCTCGGTCGGCATCCACCAGGGCCTCGCCCCGGTGCTCGACGTGGTGCGCGACGCCCGCTGGGGCCGCGTGGAGGAGACCATCGGCGAGGACCCGTACCTCGTCGGCACGATCGCCACGGCCTACATCAAGGGCTTGGAGCAGGCCGGCATCGTCGCCACCCTCAAGCACTTCGCCGGCTACTCCGCCTCCCGCGCGGGCCGCAACCTGGCGCCGGTCGGCATGGGCTCGCGCGAGCGCGCCGACGTCATCCTGCCGCCGTTCGAGATGGCCGTGCGCGAGAGCGGTGTCCGCTCGGTGATGCACGCGTACACCGACACCGACGGCGTCCCGTCCGCCGCGGACAAGGAGCTGCTGACCGGACTGCTCCGGGACGTCTGGGGCTTCGACGGCACCGTGGTCGCCGACTACTTCGGCATCGCCTTCCTCAAGACCCTGCACGGTGTGGTCGAGACCTTCGGGGAAGCGGCCGTCGCCGCGCTCCTCGCCGGCGTCGACGTGGAGCTGCCGACCGTCAAGACGTTCGGTGAGCCGCTCCGCGCCGCCCTCGCCGAGGGCCTGATCTCGCAGACCGACATCGACCGCGCTGCCCGCCGGGTCCTCGTGCAGAAGGCGCAACTCGGCCTGCTGGACGCCGACTGGAACCCGGTGCCCGACGCGCTCGCCGGGGCCGAGCTCACCCCTCAGACGCTGCGCGGCACGGTGGACCTGGACAGCGACGCCAACCGCGCCCTGGCCCGCCGGATGGCCGAGCGGGCCGTCGTACTGCTCCGCAACGACGGCGCCCTGCCGCTCCAGGGCGAGAAGGCCCCCGCACGCATCGCGCTGATCGGGCCGAACGCCGACCGGCCCACCGCCGTGCTCGGCTGCTACTCCTTCCCCGTCCACGTCGGCAGCCAGCACCCGCACCTGCCCGCCGGTGTCGAACTGCCCACCCTGCGCGAGGCGCTGGTGGCGGAGTTCCCCGGCAGCGAGATCGTCACCGCGGCCGGCTGCGGCATCGACGACGGCGGTACGGAAGGATTCCGCGAGGCGTTGGCGGTCGCCCGCGACGCGGACATCGTCATCACCGCGCTGGGCGACCGGGCGGGGCTCTTCGGCCGGGGCACCAGCGGTGAGGGCTGCGACGCCGGTTCGCTCACCCTGCCGGGCGTGCAGCAGCAGTTGCTGGACGCGCTCCTGGACACCGGCACTCCGGTCGTCGTCACCCTGCTGGCGGGCCGGCCGTACGCGCTCGGCCGCGCGGCGGACGAGGCCGCGGCCGTCGTGCAGACCTTCTTCCCGGGCGAGGAGGGCACCCACGCGCTCGCCTCGGTGCTGAGCGGTCGGGTCGCTCCGTCCGGGCGGCTTCCCGTCAGCGTGCCGAGGAAGCCGGACGCGCAGCCGTCCACCTATCTCGCGGCCCGCCTGGGTCACGCGAACGAGGTGTCCAACATCGACCCGTCGCCCGCGTTCGGTTTCGGCCACGGGCTCGCGTACACGAGGTTCGAGTGGTCCGGCCTCGCCGTCGCGTCGGCCGAGATCGCCACCGACGGTCTGGCCGAACTGGAGTGCACGGTACGGAACACGGGTGACCGCGACGGCGTCGAGGTCGTCCAGCTCTACCTGCACGACCCGGTCGCCTCCGTCGTCCAGCCGGTGCAGCGGCTGGCCGGTTACGTACGGGTCGAGCTGGCCGCGGGCGAGGCCGCCAGGGTGCGCGTCGGCGTCCCCGCCGACCTCGCCTCCTTCACGGGCCGCGACGGCGTGCGCGTGGTGGAGCCGGGCGCGCTGGAGCTACGGCTCAGCGCCTCCAGCACGGACCCGCGCCTCACCGCCGAGGTGCGGCTCACCGGCCCGGCGCGGACCGTGGACCACACCCGCCGGCTGCACGCCGAGTTCCAGGTGGAGACGCTCAAGGAGCACTGAACACCGCGGAACGGCACCTGAACACCTCTGCGCCGGAGCCCGGCCGCCCGTACGACGGGTGGCCGGGCTCCGGCGTGTCCGGGGCCCGGCGTGTCCCGCCGATGTCCAGGGCCGCCCGCAGCACCGTCCGCCCGGCGATCGGCTCACGGGTGAACGGAACGGCGCCGACGAAGGGCGGGATCTCCCCGTACGCCCCCGTGGCCGACGTGGTCGCGACGGTGCCGGCGATCCTGGTGGTCCCGCTGGTCCGCCGGATCACCGCCCGCGTGGGCCCGCGACCGGCACGGGCCGGACCGGGCCGGACCGGGCCGGGCCGGACCGGGCCGGACCGGGCCGCCGGCCACCGCGCTTCCCGCCGGCCGCCGCCCAACGCCGGACGGCAGGCACCGCCCGCACGAAGATGCCCGGCCGCCCCCTCTGGAAAGGGCGGCCGGGCATCCGTGCGCGGGCCTCACGGCCGGTACGGGGACGTACGTGCGGCGGTACTCAGGAGGCGGTGCAGACGCTCACGGTGGGGGCGGCGGTGTTGCCGTTCGCCTGCACGGTGAAGCCGAAGCTGGTCGAAGCTCCGGCCGCCAGGCTGCCGTTGTAGCTCGGCGTGATCGTCATGACCTTGCCGGTGCTGTCCCAGGCGGTCGTGCCGTTCCAGACCCCGGTGGTCGTCTGGCCGGCGCCGAGGGTGACCTTGACGCTCCAGCCGGTGATCGCGGCGGAGCCCGCCTTGATGGTCACCTGGCCGTTGAAACCGCCCTGCCAGGTCTGCGTCGCCGTGTAGGTGGCGGTGCAGGTCTTCGTACCGGTGCCGGGATCGGTGCCGCCGCCCGTGCCGGGGTCGGTGCCGCCGCCGGAGGAGCTCCCACCGAGGGCCGTCAGGACCGCGGTGTAGGCGGCCTTCTTGCCGTAGTTGTCGTCGAAGAGCAGCGGGGTGCCGCTGGCCCGCCACGAGTACTTGTCCGGGATGCCCCAGACGGTCAAGCCGGTGCAGCGGGTCACGGCGAGGCAGGCCTTGACGACGTTGCCGTAGTTGGTGGCCTGGGCGCTGCCGGAGCCCTCGATGTCCAGTTCGGTGATCTGGACGTCGACGCCGAGGTCGGCGAAGCGCTGGAGGTTGGCCTGGTAGTCGGACGGGACGGGCGAGTTGCTGTTGAAGTGGCTCTGGAAGCCCACGCAGTCGATCGGGACGCCCCGCGCCTTGAAGTCCTTCACCATGTTGTACACGGCGGTGGACTTCGCGTTCACTCCGTCGGTGTTGTAGTCGTTGTAGCAGAGCTTCGCGGCCGGGTCGACGCTGCGGGCGGTCGTGAACGCCTCCTCGATGAAGCCGTTGCCCAGCTTGTCCTGGAAGGGCGAGGAGCGCCGCGCGCCGCTGCTGCCGTCCTGGAACGCCTCGTTGACCACGTCCCAGGCGTAGATCTTGCCCTTGTAGTGGGTCATCACCTGGGTGATGTGGTTGTTCATCGCGGTGCGCAGGTCGGTGGCGGCGAGACCGCTCACCCAGCTCGGCAGCTGGGAGTGCCAGACCAGTGTGTGGCCCCGGACCTTCATGTTCTTGCCCTGGGCGTGGCTGACGATCTGGTCGGCGTTGGAGAAGTTGAAGGTGTTGCGGGTGCCCTCGACGGCGTCCCACTTCATCTCGTTCTCCGGCGTCACCGCGTTGAACTCGGTGTCGAGCGTGGTCGCGTACCCCGATTCGCCGAGGTGGTTGGCGGCGACGGCCGTACCGAAGTAGCGGCCCGAGCCGGCGGCCGCGGCGCCGAGGGTGCTCCCGGCGGCCTGCGCGCTGCCGGAGAGCGCGACGACTCCGGTGACGGAGACGAGGCCCGCTCCGCCCAGGGCGAGGGCCCTGCGGGCGAGGACGCGGAACGGGGAGCGGTGTCGCCCGCCCGCGTCGGACACGTTGATGGTCATGACTGCTTCTCTCTTCCGTGGTCGGACAGGGAGGAACTGGCCGCCGTGGGGACGGCCACGATCAGGGGCACGCGCGGTCTTGCTTGCCATGCGCATGCCAAGCAGGGAGTCGGCCGGGTCACGGGGTGCCGCACCCGCGCCCCGCCCGTGGCCGGGACGACGTGCGGTCGTCCCGGCCAGGGGCGCTGCCCGGCCGTCCGGGTCAGTACCGTCCGAGGTCAGTGTCGGCCGGTGCGGTGCGCGGCGGCGCGGAGGCCGTCGGCGAGCGCCGTGTACGCGGGCTTGCGCACGTAGTTCTCGTCCATGATGTTCGCGGCACCCTGGCCGGAGAAGGTGTCCGGCACCCAGGAGTACTTGTCACTGAAGCCCCAGACCGTGAAGGACTTGCAGCCCTTGACGGCGACGCAGGCGTCGAGCAGCCTGCGGTAGTCCTGGGCCTGGCGGGCCCGCTTGGTGTCGTCCGCCGGCAGCGTCATCCGCACGTCGATCTCGGTGAACGCGGTCTGCAGGCCGAGGGCGTCGAAGCGGGCGAGGTTGTCGCCGACGTCACCCGGGAAGCCGTACTGGATGTCCAAGTGGCCCTGGATACCCAGACCCTGTACCGGTACGCCCTGCGCGCGGAGCTTCTTGGCCAGGTCGTAGTAGGCGGTGGACTTGGCGTTCACGCCCTCGACGTTGTAGTCGTTCAGGAAGAGCTTCGCCTTGGGGTCGGCCGCGTGGGCCCACTTGAAGGCGTCCGCGATGTAGGACGGACCGAGCTTCTGCAGCCACAGCGAATCCCGGTAGCTGCCGTCCTCGTCGAAGACTTCGTTGACGACGTCCCACTGGTAGATCTCGCCCTTGAAGTGGCGGACCTCGTCGGTGATGTGCTTGCGCAGGATGGCGCGGAGCGCGTTCGCGTCGATCGAGCCGTCCGCGACGCCCGAAGTGAGCCAGGCCGGCAGCTGGTTGTGCCAGACCAGCGTGTGGCCGCGCACCTCCTGGCGGCTCTTCTTGGCGAACGTGACCAACCGGTCCGCCTGCGACCAGTCGTAGGTGCCGCGGGCGGGCTCCACGACCTCCCACTTCATGACGTTCTCAGCGGTCACCGAGCTGAACTCGGACGCCACGTCGGCCCGGTAGGGCGCGTCGGAGGCCAGCGCGCTCGTGTCGACGGCCGTCCCGATGAGCAGGTCCGGACGCTCGGCAAGGGTACGCAGCGTCGCCTCGTGCCCGGCGTGACGGGCGGGAGCCGCCTGGGCGGCCGTACCGAGGGCCAGCGCGGCCACGGCGCCCGTGGCGACGGCGAAGGCGAGTCGTCTGGACAGCATGGTGCAACTCCTCATAAGGGTGGGACCAGGGTGCGTCGCACCGACCAGAGCTCTGGCTTCGCCCGCCGCCCTTCCGAAACTCTCTCGGCAAAAGACAGGTGGTGCTCCGCCCCTTCGCTTGGTCAGCGAGGGAGCGAGGGCCTGGACTTACCTGACGATTCAGGCACATAACACTCCTACGAGTGATGTCCCGAGCCGTTCGTCGGCGCTGAGACAGATCCTGCGGCATGAATTGCCGCCGAAACAATGGCGCGTCACAAACGAAACATTTTCGTTCGAGATATCCCCGTCGAACGTGCGGGATTCGACGACCCCGCGCCCCGGAATCCGGACACTCCTCGCACCCGTCGGCGACGCGCACCGGAGCCCCGCACCCGGAGGCCCACGCACCGCCGGAGCGCACCGCCGAGCCGCACCGACCGACGGGCCGAGCCGCGCCACACCGCCGCCCGTCACGGATCGCCGAATCAAACCTCTTTGTGATGTGTCTAACTTTCGCGACTCCAGCGGGACTTGTCGCACCCGCACGCGCAAGTGCGCGGCGCACCAAGGGAGTTCGATTCGTCCATGTTGCGCACGGTCGGTCCGACGGCCTGCCACCCCTCCCTGCACACCTGCCACAACAGGACTCCGAAGCAACAGAGTTGACGATTGGGTCGGGATCGCGGCGGAAGCCTCCGATGTGTCTGAACTTCACGTGAACCCCAGCGAAATGGCACGTGTGTGGATATCGTGCACCGAGCGATGGCGCATCCGCCGGTCCCCGGGACCGACGGATGCGCCGCGTTCGGGGATGCAACTGTGACTGGGGGGTTCATGGGGCATGTCGAAACACCCGACTCCGACATATCCGGGCCCGTGGGACTACGGCGTCTGCCACGCCCCCGTTCCACGGCGCCACGGAACCGCACGACGGCCCTGGAGCAGCTCTGGAGGGCCCCTACAGCACAGCGCGACCTGCCCGATCAGCTGCCGCCCGGCCGCCGGGCGGCCCGCTGGGGAACGCCCTTCGCGGTCCTGACCGAGACCGTGGGCATGGCCGTTCCCGCCTGGGCGGTCCTGTCCTCGCGGGGGCAGCCGGTGGCGCTGCCCACCGCGGTCGTCGCGGCCCTCGTGTGGGCCGGGGTACGGGCCGTGCGCGGGCGCTGGACGGCCGGACCGCCGCGGAGCACCGCCGGAGCGGTGGGAGGCCTCGGGGACTGGCTGGTCTTCGTCGGCCTGCTCGCCGTGGCCTGGGCCGTCGCCGGCGCAGCCGTCGACCCGACGGTCGCCCTGGTGGCCGCCGCGCCCGGCGGCGCGGTGACGGCCGCAGTGGCCACGGCGGTCCGGCGGCGCGCCCGCGCCACGCACCGCCGTCCGGCCCTGCGGGTCCTGGTCGTCGGCGAGGCGTCCGGCGTGGACACCGTGGCAGGCGCCCTCGGTCCCCGTGCGCAGCGGGAGGGTTACGCCGTCGTCGCGGCCGTCCCCGTGGGGGCGGCGGAGCCGGATCACCCGGTGCCCGTGACCGGGCGCCTCGGGGCCGACGGCACCGACGACGACGTCTCCACGGTACTCGCAGGGGCGTACGCGTACGACGTGGATCTGGTCCTCGTCGCGCCCGGGCCGCTGCTCTGCGGAGACCGGCTGCGCCGGCTCGGCTGGGGGCTGCAGGACGGGGGCGTCGCGCTCTGCGTGCTCTCCGCGCTGACCGGGATCACCACCGCCCGGGTGCGGCCGGCCTCGGTCGCGGGGATGACTCTGCTGCACGTCGCCCCGCCGCTGCGGCGGGGCCCGCAGGTGGCGGTGAAGTCGGCGCTGGACCGGTCCGGCGCGCTGGCGGGGCTGGCGCTGCTGGCGCCCCTGCTGCTGGCGGTGGCGCTGGGTGTACGGCTCTCCTCACGGGGCCCCGTCTTCCACCGGCAGATCCGGCACGGACGGCACGACCGGCCGTTCACCCTGTGGAAGTTCCGGACGATGGTGGTGGACGCCGAGTCCCGGAAGGCCGAGCTGACCACTGCCGACGAGGGGGCCGGGCCGCTGTTCAAGATGCGCCACGATCCCCGGGTGACCGGGATCGGCAGAGCTCTGCGGCGCACGTCGATCGACGAACTCCCGCAACTTCTCAATGTGTTGCGAGGTGACATGTCCCTGGTAGGTCCTCGCCCTCCGCTTCCCGAGGAGGCGGCGAAGTACGACGACCGCGAGCGGAGACGGCTCGCGGTGAAACCGGGGCTGACCGGCCTCTGGCAGGTCAGCGGCCGGTCCGACCTCTCCTGGGAGGAGTCGGTCTCGCTGGACCTCTGGTACGTCGACAACTGGTCGGTCTCCACCGACATGAACCTGCTGGCCCGTACGGTGCGCGCCGTCACCGACGGCCGTGGCGCCTACTGAGGGGCCCGGTGGAGACGATGCGAGCACTCCGGGTGCCCCGCAACCGGCGGGGCCCCGGGTCACCCGGGCCGTCCGGGCGACCCGGGCAGCCCGGCTCATCCCCGGGCCGGCTCCCGGTCGCGCCACCAGGCGTAGGTCCCGGCGATCCCGTCCCGGAGCGAGATCTTGGGCGCGAAGCCGAGAGCCGTCAGGCGCTCCACGTCCAGCAGCTTGCGCGGGGTGCCGTCCGGCTTCGAGGCGTCCCAGTCGATCCTGCCCTGATACCCGATCACCTCTCCCACCGTCTCGGCGAGTTCGCGGATGGTCAGGTCGTCGCCGCAGCCGACGTTGACCGGCTCGTCGCCGTCGTACGAGGTCAGCAGCAGGGCGCAGGCCGCGGCCAGGTCGTCGACGTGCAGGAACTCCCGGCGGGGGGTGCCGGAGCCCCACAGGGTGACGGAGGGCGCTCCGTCGCGCTTCGCCTCGTGGAAGCGGCGGATGAAGGCGGGCAGGACGTGCGAGGTGGCCAGGTCGAAGTTGTCCCCGGGGCCGTAGAGATTGGTCGGCATGGCGCTGACGTACGAGGCGCCGTACTGCCTGCGGTACGACTGGACCTGTGTGATTCCGGCGATCTTGGCCAGTGCGTACGCCTCGTTGGTCGGCTCCAGCGGGCCGGTGAGGAGCGCGCTCTCGCTGATCGGCTGGGGTGCGTGCTTGGGGTAGATGCAGGAGGATCCGAGGAACAGCAGCCTCGTCGTGCCGGCCGCGTGGGCGCCGGCGATCACGCTCAGCTGGATGCGGAGGTTGTCCTCCAGGAACTGCACCGGCCAGGTGCTGTTCGCCATGATCCCGCCCACCTTGGCGGCGGCCAGGACGACGGCGTCCGGCCGGACGTCCCGCAGATACGCCTCGGTCCGCGCACCGTCGCGCAGGTCGAGGAGGTCGCGGCCGCGGGTGAGCACCTCGTAGCCGTCCGCGGTCAGGCGGCGGACCACCGCCGAACCGACCAGTCCGCGGTGGCCCGCCACGAAGACGCGTGCGCCGGGGGGCAGTAGAGAGCGATCGGGTTCCTGGGAAGGGCCGGGGAGATCAGTCGTCATGGCTCGGATTCTGCCAGCGGAAGCGCGACACCGTTGCCCTTTCACCGCGAACCGCTCATGTCATGCAATTCCGGGGTAATACAACGCCGTTCAGGCGACCACAGAAGGGGGGAGTCATGGCAAAGACCGCACTCATCACCGGCGTGACGGGGCAGGACGGCTCGTACCTGTCCGAGCTGCTGCTCGACAAGGGGTACACGGTCCACGGGCTCATACGCCGTTCGTCGAGCTTCAACACCGAGCGCATCGACCACATTTACCAGGGGCCCGAGGAAGCGGAGCGTTCCTTCGTGCTGCACCACGCGGATCTCGCGGACGGTGTGGCCCTGGTGAACCTGCTGCGCGCGATCCAGCCCGACGAGGTCTACAACCTCGGCGCCCAGTCGCACGTCCGCGTCTCCTTCGACGCACCGCTCTACACCGGTGACGTCACCGGACTCGGCGCGATCAGGCTGCTGGAGGCGATCCGCGCCAGTGGCATCGACACCCGCGTCTACCAGGCTTCGTCCTCCGAGATGTTCGGCTCCACCCCGCCCCCGCAGAACGAGTCGACGCCTTTCCATCCGCGCAGCCCGTACAGCGTGGCCAAGGTGTACGCGTACTGGGCCACGGTCAACTACCGTGAGGCCTATGGCATGTTCGCGGTGAACGGCATCCTCTTCAACCACGAGTCCCCGCGCCGGGGCGAGACCTTCGTGACCCGGAAGATCACCCGGGGCGTGGCCCGCATCAAGGCGGGGCTCCAGGACCGGCTGCACCTGGGGAATCTGGACGCGGTGCGCGACTGGGGTTACGCCCCCGAGTACGTGGACGCGATGTGGCGGATGCTCCAGCGCGACACCCCCGACGACTACGTGGTGGCGACCGGCGAGGGGGTCAGCGTCCGGCAGTTCCTGGAGCACTCCTTCGCCCATGCCGGTCTGGACTGGCGCGAGCACGTGCGGTACGACCCCAAGTACGAACGCCCCAGCGAGGTGGACGCCTTGATCGGTGACGCCTCCAAGGCGGAGGAGCTGCTCGGCTGGAAGCCGGAGGTGCGGTCGATGGAGCTGGCGCGCATCATGGTCGACGCGGACGTCCGGCTGCTTGAGGCGCAGCTCAGTGGCGCGGCCGTACGGGTGGACCGATGAGCGCGCCACGCCGCCCCGGCCGGAGCCGGGGCGGCGTGTGCGCGACGGTCCTGGCCCTGGCGGCGGGGGTGCTGTCCGCCTCGGCGGCGGGCGCTCCCCCGGCCGCTTCGCTGACCGCGCCGGTCGGGTTCACCGCCGACAACCTGTCCACCTACCAGACCAACGGCATCGTCTGGGCGCTGGCGGAGGCGAACGGGGTCGTCTACGCGGGCGGCACCTTCTCGCAGATGCGGCCCGCCGGGGTGGCGGCGGGCGGCAGCGGTTCGGCGGCGGCGGTGAACTTCGCGGCGTTCAACGCCGCGACCGGGGCTCCGGCCGGCTGCTCGCTCTCCTTCACCCGGAGCAGCGGAACCGCCACGGTACGGGCGTTCGCACTGTCCCCGGACAAGTCGACGCTCTACGCGGGTGGTTACTTCAACGCGGTCAGCGGCACGGCCGCCAACGGCCTGGTCGCCATCAACACCGCCACCTGCTCGGTGCGTTCGGGGTTCGCCCCCAACTTCGGCGCGACCGTGCGCGCGCTGGACGTGGCACCGGACGGCACGGTGTACGCGGGCGGCGACTTCCAGACGGTCAACGGGAGCGCCCGGCGCTTCTTCGGGGCGGTGACCCCGGCGGGCGCGCTGACGGCGTGGAATCCGGACGCGGACGATCCGGGGCGAGCGCTGAAGGTCACCCCGGACGGTGAATCGGTTCTGATCGGCGGCGACTTCACCACGGTGGGGGGTACGGCGACGCACGCGCTCGCGGTGACGGACGTGACGTCAGGCACGCTCACCCACACCTATCCGGGCGGTTTCGTCCCGGCGAGCGCGGTCATCAAGGACATCGTCACGGACCAGGCGTCCGGTGGCTGGTACGTCGCGGGCGAGGGCATGGGGGGCAACTCCTTCGACGGGCGCCTCGCCATGGAGCTGGACGGGTTCGGGCAGCGCTGGCGCGACACCTGCCAGGGCGCCACGCAGGCGCTGCGGGTCTACCGGGGCGTGCTCTACGCGGGCAGCCATGTGCACGACTGCTCCACCATGGGCGAGTTCCCGAACCAGGTCCGTAAGCACCTGTCCGCCCAGTCGGTGGACGACCCGGCCCTGCTGGGGTGGCTGCCGGACACCAACGACGGCATCGGTGAGCCGGTCGGGCCGCGCGCGCTGACCGTCGCCGGCCGGGACGGGCGCGACTTCCTCTGGGTCGGTGGCGAGTTCACCACCGTCAACGGTTCGTCCCAGCAGGGGCTGACCCGGTTCGCCGACACCCCGGACACGGGTGCGCCCGCCGTGCCGGTGGTGAGCGCGTCCGCGCCCAGGGCCGGGCAGGTGAGGGTCGCCTGGCGTTCCTCGCTGGACCTGGACGACTCCTCGCTGACGTACCGGGTGTACCGCGACGGCGCGTCGGCCCCGGTGTACACCACCACCGGTTCCTCGCTGTTCTTCAGCCGTCCTCAGCTGGTCTTCACCGATACGGACGTGGTGGCGGGGCGGGCGTACACCTACCGGGTCAGCGCGAGTGACGGCACCAACACCAGCGCGCAGTCCGCCGCGGTCACCGCCAACTCCTCCGCCTCCCCGTACCAGGAACGCGTCCTGGCGGACGGTGCCGGGTTGTACTGGCGCTACGACGAGCCGGGCGGGGCCTTCGCCGCGGACGCCTCGGACGGGCTCGACGGGGGCGTGTACGTCAACGCGCCGACGTACCGGGCGGCCGGGGCGGTGGCGGGTTCGACCGCGCTGGGCCTGAACGGCACGGACGAGTACGTGTACAGCGACCGGCTGCACCACTCCACCTCGCCGTCGCCCTACTCGGTCGAGACGTGGTTCCGTACGACCTCCACGACCGGCGGCCGGATCATCGGCTTCGGCAACAACATCGGCGTCGACACGGGGCACACCAGCACCGTCTCCGACAAGATCGTCTATCTGACGGGCGACGGCCGGCTCGCCTTCGGGGTCCAGACCGGCAGCAGCAACGTCCGGCCCACGATCACCACCGCCGGCAGCTTCAACGACGGCGCCTGGCACCACATGGTCGCCACGCAGGGCCCGGCGGGCATGGTGCTGTACGTGGACGGCACGGTGGCCGGTACCAACGCGGCGACCGGGAACCGCTCGTACGACGGGTACTGGCGGGTCGGCGGCGACGCGATGAACAACGCCTGGCCGAACCGTCCGACCAGCACCTACCTCGCCGGACAGGTGGACGAGACCGCCGTCTACCCGACGGCCCTCACCGCGGCGCAGGTCGCCGGGCACTACGACCTCGCGGACGCGCCGCCCGCACCGGGCGGCGGCGACGGCGGTGCGGACACCACGCTCACGCTCACCCCGGTGGAGGACGCGTACGTCAACAGCGTCGCCCCGAACACGAACTACGACGACAACCAGCTCGCCTCGCGCGGCACCACCCCGTACGTGGGCTACCTCCGCTACAGCCTGCCGTCGGCCCCCGCCGGGCAGGTGCTCAAGGGCGCCCGGATCGACTTCCGCACCTCCTCGGACTCGACGGCGGGTTCCGCCGAGAGCCACCGGGTGGTTCCGGTCACCGGCGCCTGGACCGAATCGACGGTCACCTACAACACCCGGCCGGCGCTCGGTGCGTCCGTGCTGGGGACCATCACCGGCGCGACGGCGGTGTCCACCGACTACACGGTGGCGCTCGACGCGTCGGCATTGGGCGGGGCCCTCGGCTCCACCACCTCACTCGCCTTGACCAACGCCGGTACGGACAGCCTCCGTATCTGGTCGAGCGAGGTCTCCACCGCGGCCTACCGGCCGCAGCTCGTTCTCACCTTCGGAGCTGAATGATGAACGGACGTACGGGGCGGAGATCCGCCGGACGCGGTCGCAGACGCGCCGCTTCCGCCGCTCTCTGCCTGCTGGCCGGAGCCCTGACCGCGACCGCGGCCGGGACTTCCCCAGCGGCTTCGCTGACGCCGCCGGTGTCGGTCACCGCCGACGACCTCTCCACCTGGCAGACCAACGGCATCGTCTGGTCGATGGCCGCGAACGCCGGCGTGGTCTACGCCGGAGGCACCTTCTCCACCGTGCGTCCGCCGGACGCCGCCGCCGGCACCTCGGAGACCCCCGCGGTGAACTTCGCCGCGTTCGACGCGGCGACCGGCGCACCGACCGGCTGTTCCCTGTCGTTCACGCTCTCCTCGGGCACCGCGACGGTGCGCGCCCTCGCCCTCTCCCCGGACGGGGCCACGCTCTACGCGGGCGGTCAGTTCGGGTCGGTGAACGGTGTGGGAGTCAGCAACGTCGCGGCCGTCGACACGGCGACCTGCACCCCGCGCGACGACTTCAAGATCGCGGTCTCGGCGACCGTCCGGGCCATCGCCGTCACCGCCGACACCGTCTATCTGGGAGGCGACTTCAACAGCGTGGGCGGGCAGACCCGCAACAAGTTCGCCGCCGTCACCACCGGCGCCGACCTGCTGCCGTTCACCGCCAACGCCGACGAGGTCGCCCGGGCGGTCGAGGTGACCCCGGACGGGCAGCACGTCGTGCTCGGCGGCGACTTCTTCACCGTCAACGGCACCACCACACACGCGCTGGCCGTGGTGGACGCGACGACGGGGGCCGTGACCACCGCCTACCCCGGCTTCGTCCCGAACACCTCCACCACACAGGACATCACCTCCGACGCCACCGGCTTCTACACCGCCAACGAGGGAACCGGCGGCGGGGTGTTCGACGGCCGCATCGCGGTGGACCTGGACGACTTCCAGCAGCGCTGGCGGGACACCTGCCTGGGCGCCACCCAGGCGGTGCTGGTCCACTCGGGGGTCCTCTACAGCGGCAGCCACGCCCACGACTGCTCCAGCATGGGCGAGTTCCCCGACCAGCCGCGCAAGCACCTGCTGGCCCAGTCGGTGGACGACCCGCAACTGCTGCCGTGGTTCCCGGACACCAACGACGGCATCGGTGAGCCGGTGGGCCCCCGGGTGATGGCGCAGACCGACAGCGGCGGACACCACTACCTGTGGGTCGGCGGCGAGTTCACCACCGTCAACGCGGCGGCCCAGCAGGGTCTGACCCGGTTCGCGGACGGGCCCGACACGGGGGCCCCGTGGGTGCCCAACGTCCAGCTCTCGACCGTCGCGCCGGGACAGATCGACGTCAACTGGCAGACCAGCTCGGACACCGACGACGGGGTGCTGACCTACCGGATCTACAAGGACGGCGCCACCACCCCGGTGTACACCACGACGGGAACCTCGCTCTTCTGGGACCGGCCGCAACTGCGCTGGACCGACACGGCCGTTGCCGCCGGCGAGACGCACTCGTACCGGATCACCGCGAGCGACGGCACCAACACCAGCGCCAAGTCCCCCGCCCTGTCCGCCACCGTGGCTTCGGCCGCGGAGGCGTACCCGGCGAAGGTGCTGGCCGACGGCGCGTCGCTCTACTGGCGTTACGACGAGGGCACGTCGACCTTCGCGGCGGACACCGGGACCGGGCTGGACAACGGGTTCCTGCGCAACGCCCCGTCCTACCGGCAGGTCCCGGCCGCGGTCGCGGGCGCGTCCACGGCGATCGGGTTCAACGGCACCGACGAGTACGCGTACAGCAACCGCCGGCACGCCAAGCCGGGCGCCTTCTCCGTCGAGACCTGGTTCAAGACGACCACGACGAAGGGCGGCAAGCTCATCGGCTTCGGCAACCTGACGATGCAGAACAGCACCAACTACGACAAGCACGTCTACATGACCAACGACGGGAAACTGGTGTTCGGCGTCCACGACGGCTCCACGCGCACCATCACCACCCCGGCCGCCTACAACAACGGCGCCTGGCACCACGTCGTCGCCACCCAGGGCAGCGGAGGCATCGCGCTCTACGTGGACGGCGTGCTGCGGGTGTCCAACTCCCTCTACAAGACCAACCAGAACTTCCAGGGGTACTGGCGGGTCGGCGGGGACACTCTCAGTGGCTGGCCGAACGTCCCGACCAGCACCTACTTCGCCGGTCAGCTCGACGAAACCGCCGTCTACCCGAGCGCGCTGAGCGGTACGCAGATCGCCGCGCACTACGCCCTCAGGACGGGCTGATGCGGAACCCGCTCCTGGCCGGCGCCGCCGTCGTCCTGACGGCGGCGCTGGCCGCGTGCGGCTCGTCCCACGACGGGAGCGCCCCCGGGGCCGCGGACGCACCGCGTTCCGCGGCCCCCGGGCCCTCCGTCGCGGGGCCTCCGGCCGCAGCACCGACCGACGGCGCGCAGTCCGGGACTTCCGAGGCTCCGGGGGCTCCGGGGGCTTCCGGGGCGGACGCGGCACCGGGCGCCACCGGGCCCAAGGTGCCCAGCGCCGAACTCACGCCTGCCACCGGCACGTTCACCAAGAAGGAGAAGGAGTACCTCACCGACCGGGTACCCAGGGGCATGGACCCGGCCGCCGTCCTCCAGACGGGCCAGGAGACCTGCGACAAGCTCGACTTCCTGGTCAAGGCCGACCGCCGGATCGCGGTCGGCTCCATCGTCACCGGCGAAGTACCCGACGCCGCACCGGCCGTGGCCCACCTCTGCGCCGGACACCAGGACCTGGTGGACGAGGCGGCGCTCGGCTACGCGGACGGCGACCACACCGGCAAGGGACTGCGGCCCGGCACCTACCGTTCCGTCTCCCCCACCACCGCCTGCACCTGGCGGACGGAGGGGGCCGGCGGCAAGGTGCTCGACCAGGGTTCCTCCGCGAGCGGCCGGCCGGTCCGCATCACCCTCCCCGCGGCCACCCGCGCCTTCACCTCCACAGGCTGCTACGCCTGGCTGCCCGAAGGAGACAAGAGTTGAGCAAGCTGCCCATCGCCGTGGCGATCCCCACCAAGAACGAAGGCCTCAACATCGCCGAGGCGGTCAACTCCGTGCTCGGCCACTTCGAGGCGGTCGTCGTGGTGGACTCGCACAGCACCGACGACACGGCGAAGATCGCCGCCGAGTGCGGCGCCGAGGTCGTCGCGTACACCTGGGACGGCGGCCATCCCCGGAAGAAGCAGTGGTGCCTGGAGAACGTCCGCACCGACATCGACTGGATCCTGGTGCTGGACGGCGACGAACGGCTCAGCCCCGGGCTGCTCGCCGAACTCCGCGCGATCTTCGCCGATCCCGCCGCGCCGAAGCCCGCCGCGTACGACATCCCGCTCGGGTACTGGTTCTCCGGCAAGCGGCTGCGGCACGGCTACACCATCCGCAAGCGCTCCCTGACCGACCGCACCCGCTGCGCCTACCCGGAGGTCGGTGACCTCGCCGCGCCCGGCATCGGCGAGGTGGAGGGCCACTACCAGCCCGTCGCCGACTCCGCCCAGGCACTGCGGAACCCGATCGAGCACCAGGACCTCGACCCGGTGACCGCGTGGTTCGAGCGCCACAACCGGTACTCCGACTGGGAGGCGTGGCTGGAGCACCACCCCGAGGTCAAGGAACAGGTGCGCCGGGTCAAGTCCCGCCAGGGGCAGCTGTTCCACAAGGCGCCGTTCAAGCCGCTGGTGTCGTTCGCGTACATGTACGTCTACCGGCGTGGGTTCCTGGACGGCCGGGCGGGGCTCGACTTCGCCCTGGCGATGAGCTTCTACCGGTGGCAGATCGCGCTCAAGTCGCGGGAGAAGCCGCAGGGTTGAACTTTCTGAGACGGAACGGCCCGGGGGTCGCGCGGAGTACGCGTGGCCCCCGGCCCCGTTTCCGCACCCCTCAGACCGGCTCCCGGGTGGAGGCGCGCCGCAGCAGTGTGGCCGGGACCAGCCGGTGCAGAGGCAGGTCTCCGGCCACCGCACCCCCGCCCTGGACGAGCTCTATCAGGAGCTGCGCGGCCTGCTTGCCGATCTCCTCGGGCGCCAAGTCCAGTGCGGTGAGCGCGGGGCGGGCGCTGCGGGCGAACTCGCCGTCGGCACCGACGACGATCTGGACGTCCTCGGGCACCCCGAGGCCCAGTTCGCGGCAGACCGCGAGGGTGGCGAATCCGAACTTCTCCATCACGACGTAGAGCGCGTCGGGGCGGTCCGGCCGGTCGAGCAGCCTGCGCGCGGCGTCGGTGGAGTCGGTGCCGGGTTCCGCCCGGTCGATCAGCACCGGGTTCCCGGTGCGGGCGCACCAGTCGCGGTAGGCGCGGTCCGCGTCCTCGTCGTAGGACTGGCCGGTCGAGCCGGTCAGCAGTCCGATCCGACGGGCGCCGGTGGCGGCGAGGTGGTCGAAGGCGGCGAGGGCGCAGGTGGACAGTTCGTTGTCGACCCAGGGGAAGGCGTCCTTGCGGGCGAGGTCGCGGCCGGTGGTGACGACGGGGACGCCCATGCCGGAGAGCCGGGTGAGCAGCGGGTCGTCGGTGAGCGGGTCGATGACGATCGTCCCGTCCAGCGGCAGCGACTCGAAGGGGCGGCCGTCGAGCGAGGGCGGCACGAGCACGAGGGAGTAGTCGTGGGCCATCGCCGTCCAGGTGGCGGCATTGACGATCTTGACGAAGTACTCGATGTCGGTGACCCCGCCCTCCACGGCGGAGCGGTGCGTCAGGCCGAGCAGTCCGGTGCGGGCGCCGCGCAGCCCCCGGGCGTTGGGGTTGGCGCGGTAGCCGATCTCGGCGGCGACCGCCAGCACGCGTTCCCGGGTCTCGGCGCCGACCCTGCCCACGCCGTTGAGGGCGTGCGAGGCGGTGGTGACCGAGACACCCGCACGGCGGGCCACCTCGCGCAGTCCACCGCTTTTCGCGGCGCCGGCGGCGCGGGACCTGGGTCCGCCGGTCGCCGCGACGCCGGAGACGCGGGGCGTGCGTGGGGTGCCGCGCGGGTCCGGCTCTGTGACGTCTGACATGGCGGCGAGCTTACCGGTTGACTGCCAAAACGTTTAGGCAGTACGGTCCGCACCATTGCCAAAACGTTTGCGCACTTCCCTGCGGGCTGTTGCCAAAACGTTTTGGCATACGTGCGGCGCGCCGGGCTCCCCCCGCCCGAGCCGCGCCGCACGGCCCCTGCCGTGCCGCTCCACCCCTCGCTCCACCCCTCAAGCTCCACCTTTCCGTCCCCCTCCCGCACACCGCCGTGCGGTCACCCGGCTCGCGCCGGGCTCCCCGTACATCCCTCGTCCCGTCCCTCCAGGCCGGGACGCGAGTCCGCAAAGGACGTCAGCCGACCATGGCCGAGGCCACCACCACCGCCCCGCCCGGATCCACCGACCCCGCCGGCCAGGCCGACCGGACGTCCCCGACGTCCGTCTTCACGGTCGAGCAGCGTGGTATCGACGCCGTCCCCGCCTCCGAGCGCCAAGGCGGTCCCGGCCGCCTGTTCGGTCTGTGGGCCGGTACCAACACCACCGTCTTCACCGTCGTCTACGGGGCGCTGGTCGTCTCCTTCGGCCTCTCGTTCTGGTACGCCGTCGCGCTGATCGTGGTCGGCAACGTCCTCGGCTTCACCGTCACGGGCCTCACCAGCCTCCAGGGCCCGCGCACCGGTACCTCCACGCACTCCGTGTCCCGGGCTTCCTTCGGTCCGAACGGCGGGCGCCTCCCGGCGCTGCTGAGCTGGGTGATGCTGGTCGGCTTCGAGGCGGGCGGCATGGTCCTGATCGTGCTCGCCGGCCTCGCCCTCTTCGAGCAGGCGGGCGTCTCCACCAGCACCCCGCTGAAGCTGGTGACCATCGCGATCGCGGCGGGGCTCCAGATGCTCCTGCCGCTCTCCGGCTACCACCTGATCATGAAGGTGCAGAAGTACTTCGCCTGGATCTTCGCCGCGATGTTCGTCGTCATGGCGTTCCTCGTCTTCCCGAAGGCGGACTTCGGCGCGCATGGCGCCGGCCCCTCGGTGGTGACGATCTCCCTGGTCCTGGCCATGGTCACCGCCTCGGGCGGTCTGTCCTGGGCCGACATGGGCAGCGACTACTCGCGCTACCTCCCGGCCGACGCCGCGCCCCGCAAGGTGTTCGGCTGCGCCGCGCTCGGCGGCATGGTGCCCAACATCGCGCTGCAGATCCTCGGCGCCGCCGTCGCCACCGCGACCACCAACGCCTCCGACCCGATCTCAGGGCTACCGGAGGTCCTGCCCGGCTGGTTCGTCACCCCGTACCTGCTGCTCGCGATCGTGTCGCTGCTCGCGGTGAACACCACCGACATGTACTCCTCCGGCCTGAACCTGCTGGCCGTCGGCCTCCCGGTGAAGCGCTGGATGATCGTCTTCGTCGACCTGACCCTGTGCACCGCGATCACCCTGTGGGCGGTCTTCTCCGCGGACTTCTACACCCTGCTGTCGAACTTCCTCAGCCTGATCGTGCTCTGGCTCGGCCCGTGGGCCGCCGTCTACCTCACCGACTGGGCGCTGCGCCGGGGCCGTTACCACGTGCCCTCGCTCTTCCCCCGGGAGACCGGCGGCAAGGGCGTCTACTGGCACAAGGGCGGGGTACGCCCGGCCGGTCTGGTCGCGGTGCTCCTCGGCTTCGGGGCGGCGGTGCTCTGGGTCGACTCCACCGTGTTCGTCGGCCCGCTCTCCGACGCGGCCGGCGGCCTGGACCTGTCGGTCTTCGCCGGTGCCCTCGTCGCGGGGGTCGTGTACTGGCTCCTCGCGCGCCGTACCGTGCGCGCCGAGGCAGAACTCGTCCTCGACGCCTGACCGGTGGCCGGGCGCCGCACACCCGGTGCCCGGCCTCTCCCCTCCCCTCTCCTCCCCTCCCCCCTCTTCACCACCTCTCGACCCGCCCTGGAGCGAACCCCATGAACCACCCCACCCTCCGCAGCCTCATCGACGCCTCCGAAGGGGTCGTCAAGGCCGACCGGATCATCAAGGGCGGGCAGCTCGTCAACGTCCACACCGGCGAGATCTACCCGGCGGACGTCGCGATCACCGGCGAGCGGATCGCCGCTACCGGGGACGTCACCGCCTACGAGGGGCCCGACACCGAGTTCGTCGACGCCACCGGCAAGTACCTCACCCCGGGGCTCATCGACGGCCACCTCCACCTGGAGTGCTCCAAGCTCTCGGTGACGATGTTCGCGGACGCGGCGGTCCGCTTCGGCACCACCTCGGTGATCTCCGGTCTCGACCAGTTCCTCGTCGTCGCCGGTCTCGAAGGGGTGCGCGAGGCGCTGCGGGAGGCCGACGCGAGCCCGATGAAGATCTTCTGGGGCGCCCCCTTCAAGACGCCCTACACCCTGCCCGAGACCACCGTCGGCTTCACCTTCGGACCGGAGGAGCACGAGGAGACCCAGGGCTGGGCCGAGTGCTTCGGGGTGTGGGAGACGGTCGCCGAGTTCGTCCTCAACCGCGACGAGAAGGTGCTGCGCGCCCTCGAACTCGCCCACCGCAACCGGCTGCCGATCTTCGGCTGCGCCCCGATGGCCGCACAGACCACCATCAACGCGCTGTCGGCGGCGGGCGTCCGCCTCGACCACGAGAGCTACACCGCCGAGGAGGCCCTCCAGAAGCTGCGGGCCGGCATGTCGCTGCTCATCCGCGAGTCCTCGGTCGCGCACTTCATGGACGAGAACGTGCGCACGGTCACCGAGTTCGGCGCCCAGTCCCGGCACGTCGGGTTCTGCACCGACGACATGCACGTCGCCGACATCATCCGCGAGGGCCACCTCGACAAGCTGGTCCGGATGGCGATCAAGGCCGGTGTCCGCCCGGTCGAGGCGATCCAGATGGCCACGCTGAACTGCGCCGAGATGTACCGCATCGACCACCTCGTCGGCTCGATCACGCCGGGCCGCTTCGCGGACGTCCTGATCGTCGACTCCCCCGAGTCCTTCCAGGTGGAGCGCGTGTTCGCGCGCGGTGAGCTGGTCGCGGAGAACGGCCGCACCCTGCGTGCCCCGCAGCCGCCGGCGCGTACCCCCGCGCTCTCCCCCGCCTTCCGGGTGGCCCCGCTCGCGCCGGAGGGCGTCGGCATCGCCGCCGAGGGCGACGAGGCCCGGGTGCTGGTCGTGGAGATGGACCGCACCGTCCCGTTCGTGCGCAAGGGCGTCGAGATGACGCTGCCGGTGGTCGACGGCACGGTCCGAGCCGACCTCGCGCAGGACGCGCTGTACGTCACGGTCTCGGAGCGGTACGGCAAGAAGGACGGCGCCACCGTCACCGCCATGATCAACGGCTTCGGCCTGCGGTCGGGGGCCATCGCCTCCTCCGCCGCACCCGACGACAACAACATCGTCTGCGTGGGCGCCGACCGGGCCGACATGGCGCTGGCGGTGAACCACCTCTCCGAGCACGGCGGCGGCCAGGTCGTCGTGGACGGCGGTGTGATCAAGGAGTTCCTGCCGCTGCCGGTGGCCGGAATCGTCGCCGACATCACCCCGGAGGAGATGGCGGACGCCGAGGACCGCCTTGAGGCGGCGTCCCGCACGCTCGGCTGCGAACTCCCTTCGGCGTTCGGTTACTTGATCTTCCTTGAGATCACCGCGATCCCCGAATACGCCGTCACCGACCTGGGTGTCGTCAGCTACACCACGCAGGACGTCGTCGACGTGCTGCTTCCCGCCGCCAAGTGACCCGCCGTACCGAGGAGATCGCCATGACCGAGACCGTCACCGTGGACCCCTTCGTCGCGGGTCTGCCCAAGTGCGAACTGCACCTGCACATCGAGGGCACCCTGGAGCCCGGACTGAAGTTCGCGCTCGCCCGCCGGGGCGGCGTGGAGCTGCCGTACGCCGACGAGGCGGCGCTGCGCGAGGCGTACGACTTCGACGACCTGCCCGGCTTCCTCGCCGTCTACTACGAGGGCATGTCGGTGCTCCGTACCGAGGCGGACTTCTATGACCTCGCCGCCGCCTACGCGGCCAAGGCGCACTCCCAGAACGTCCGTTACGCGGAGATCTTCTTCGACCCGCAGGCCCACACCGCGCGCGGTGTCGCCTTCGACACCGTCATCCGGGGCCTGACCCGCGCGCTGGACGACGCCGAGCGGGCGACGGGCTTCCAGGGCCGTCTGGTGATGTGCTTCCTGCGCGACTTCCAGGCCGAGTTCGCCATGGCGACGCTCGTGCAGGCGCTGCCGTACAAGGAGTGGATCATCGGTGTCGGCCTGGACTCGGACGAGGCAGGCAACCCGCCGGTGAAGTTCCGCGAGGTCTTCGCCCGGGCGCGCGCCGAGGGCTTCCGGCTGACGATGCACTGCGACGTCGACCAGCAGAACTCCACGGAGCACATCCGTCAGGTCCTCGACGAGATCGGCGTCGACCGGATCGACCACGGCGTCAACGCCCTGGAGGACCCGGCGCTGGTGGCCCGTATCGTCGAGCGCGGCCTCGGACTGACCGTGTGCCCGATCTCCAACGCCCATGTCACGGACGGCCTGAAGGCCGCAGAGATCCGCGCGCTGCTGGACCAGGGCGTCAAGGTCACGGTCAACTCCGACGACCCGGCGTACTTCCCGGGATACGTCTGTGAGAACCTCGCGGCGCTGCGCGGCCCCGCCGCCCTCTCGGACGAGGAGCTGGTCCTGCTCCAGCGGAACGCCATCGAGGTGTCCTGGGCGGCGCCTTCGGTCCGGGAGCGCTTCCTCGCCGAACTGGACGCGTACCGGGGCTGATCGGCCCGAAGGACAGGGTGGGGCCCGCGGCTGCGCGGGCCCCACACCCGTCTCGCCGGGCGGTGGCACCGGGGCCGGCCGTGCGGGAAGAATCCCCCCATGGAAGCAACCCCCTGGCGCAACACCACCCACGACTGGGCGAGCACCGTGGACCACGCCCACCTCGCGGAAGTCCGCAGTGCCCCGGCCGTGTTCGCACCCGGCGGCCCGGCTCATCTGGTCCTGGAGGTGATCGCCTACGCGGCGGACGAGGCGGAGGACCGGGGCGGCGGGCACTGCACGGTGACCCTCCACCCTGACGGCTCGGTCTCCGTCACGGACGACGGAAGGGGGACGGACACCCGCCTCGACGCGCGGGGCCGCCCGGTGAGGAAGCCGGTCATGGCCACGAAGGATCTCCGCTTCTTCGACCGCCCCTGGGTGCAGACTCTCCCCGACGGGCACCCGCGACGGGGGATGTCGGTCGTGGCGGCACTCAGCGAGTGGCTCGTCCACACCAACCGGCGGGAGGACGGATCCTGGACGCAGCGCTACGAGCACGGGGTCCCGGTGACGGACCTGACACCGGTCACCCGGCAGGGCACGACCGGCACGACCGTCCGTTTCCGCCCCGGCCGGGACGTTCGTACCGCCGTACCCGCCCTCGGAGCGTTCGAGCGGCCGTGGCCCGGGCTCGCCGTCGAGGTATGCGACCTGAGAACCGGCTGAGGGTCATCCCCGCCGTCGCCCGCGCCCGACCACGTCCTCGTAGGTCCGGCGCAGCGTGGCGGTGACCACGTCGATGGTGAAGTCGGCGTTGACCAGGTCCCAGGCGGCCTTGCCCGCCTCCGCGGCGGCCCCGGGTTCCAGCAGTTCCAGGACGGCCCCGGCGACCTTGGCGGCGTTGGCCTCGTCCTCGCCGACCCGGCTGTCGATCACCCGGCCCGCCCCGGCCTTCGCCACGTCCGGGCCGAGGCCGCAGGTGCGGGTGATGACGACCGGGGTGCCGACCGACATCGCCTCCAGGACCGAGACCCCGAGCGGCTCCTCGATCGACGGGAGCACGTACACGTCGGCCTCGCGCCCCGCCGCCAGGACCTCCTCGTGGCCGAGCGGGCCCACGTGGTCGAGGGAGCCGGTCACGCCGAGCCTCTCCGCCAGCGCCAGGGTGCCCGCCAGCGCCCCGGTGTCGGGGCCCGCCAGCACGAAGCGGGCGTCCGGGTGCCGGGCGAGCACGGCGGGCATCGCGGCGACGAAGTCCTCGGGCCGCTTGCGCTCCTGGACGCGGGCGAGGAAGAGGACGGTGGGCGGCCGGCCGGGCTCGCGGGCCGGTTTGCGCTCCTGGGGGCGTACCCCGTTCACCAGTCGGACCGTGCGGGTGAGGGCGACCGGGGCGGCCACCGCGTTGACGTCGAGGCGCTCCTTCTCGGTGAGGTGCAGGACGGCGTCGGCCTCGCGCAGCACCTTCCGTACGCCGAGCAGGTCGGTCAGTTTCGCCACCGGCTTCTCGGTCGGGTCGATCATGCCGTGGGTCTGCACGACCAGCGGGGTACGGGTCGCGAGCGCGAGGAGCGCGACGGGCAGGGTCACCAGGTCCCGCATGAGATGTACGTGAACGAGGTCGGCGCCGCGCATGGCGCGGCGGGCGGCGCGCAGCAGCGCCGGTGAGGTGATCCCGCTGACCTCGAACATCGGCAGTACGTGCCGGGCTTGGTGGAGGAGAGCGGGAACTCCCTCGATCTCGGCGGGTAGTTCTCCGGACACGAAGCCGTCGCCCAGCGCCATGATCCGCGCGTCGTCACCGGCCGCCCGCTGGACCTTGGAGAGGTTGAGCGCCACCCGGGTGGGCCCGCCGAAGGCGTGGTCCGGGGTGTGCAGCGTGACGACGTGCAGGATTCTCACCAGGTTCCCCTCAACCTCGGCCGACGTTCACAGAGTAGCCAACGCATCCCCCCAAGTGGGTTGATTCGTTAGGGTGTTCGCAGGTCCACGGAACGGGGGGCGTATGACGTCCGTGTACGACACGGTTCCGCCCGCGCGGGCCCGCGCGGCCGGCGTCCGCGGTCGTCTGGAGCCCGTGGCGAGGCCGCTGGCCTGGGCGATGCTCTCGCGCGCACTCGCGGTACCGCTGATCCTGGGCCTGGTCGTCTTCCTGCCCGCGGTGGTCGCGGCGCAGCCGGGGACGGGCGGCCGGGACGTCGTCTTCTGGCTGCAACTGGTCCTGACGTGCTACGCGGGTGCCCGGCTGGCGACGATGATCCTCTCCACCCGGCGCCGGCTGCTCCAGGGCGTCTTCTGGATGTTCGTGTACATCGCGATGGGCGTCGCGCCGCTGGCGCAGGCGGTCATCGGGAAGACGCCGACTCCGCTGGTGGGGCCCCGCTCGGACCTGGTGACGGCCACCGCGATGATCCTGGTCGGGTGCTCCGCGTTCGACCTGGGCGCGCTGCTGGCCTCCCGTCGCCCGCTGCGGCGCCGGTCCTCCTCCTCGCGGTCGCGGCGCGGCCGTCCGGCGGTCGCGAGCCGTACGCGGCTGCGGCTGCTGTTGCTGCTGGCGTTCGCGGCGAGCGGCTACTACGTGGTGAAGCTCGGCGGTCCCGCGATCTTCTTCAGCAGCCGGCAGGAGATCAGCGCGTCCGTGGCGGAGAGCGGGGTCGCCGCACAGGGGTCGAACGTCGGCTCGGCGTTCCTGAAGGGCTTCGGCACGGTACCGGCGCTGCTGGCCCTGCTCTTCTGGACGCGCCGCCTGGTGACCTCGCGCCGGGCCCGGCGCTCGCCGTCGACGGTGCTGGCGTGGACCGCGCTGGTCCTGCTCAATCTGGTCGTCAACAACCCGATCTCGAACGCGCGTTACTGGTTCCTGACGGTCCTCGTGTCGCTGCTCTTCACCGCGTTCCCGAGCAGTGCGGCCGTGTACCGCACGGTGCTGGCGCTGGGCGTGGTGGGGGCTCTGGTGCTCTTCCCCTACGCGGACCGGTTCCGGTACGACGACAGCGGGTACCGGCCGGTGCAGTCGGCCTCGGCCTTCGAGCCGCTGGCGACGAAGGACTACGACCAGACGGTCATGTTCGCCAACACGATCGCCTGGGTGGACACCCGGGGCCATACGTACGGCCGTCAGCTCGCGGGTTCCACGTTCTTCTTCGTCCCGCGCGCGGCGTGGAGCGGGAAGCCCGAGGACACCGGGGTCCGGGTGGGGCAGTGGATGGGGATGAACATGACCAATCTCTCGGCCCCGCTGTGGACCGAGTTCTGGGTGGACTTCGGCCCGGCCGGGATGGTGGCGGGTCTCGCGCTGATCGGTTACCTCGCCGCGCGCACCGACCGCCGGTACGCGGTCGCGGTCACGCGGGCCGGTCCGGGGCCGGGCAGCGTGCTGGCCGTCGCGGCGCCGCTGGTGGCGGGTTACACCTTCATCCTGCTGCGCGGCCCGCTCCTCCAGTCGGTGGGGAAGCTCGCCATCGCGGCGCTCTGCCTGGCATTCGTCACCACGTTCACGGAGCGGAGCGAACAGCGGTCGCGCTGACGGTCTCCCCGCCGGCGACGGCGGCGCGCCGCAGCCTGGCGACCCGGGTCCAGGTGGCGGCGGCCTTGCAGAGGGAGCCCAGGCAGAGCCCCCAGGCGGCGCCGGTGACTCCGGCTGCCGCGTATCCGGCGATCAGGAAGACGACGGCGGCGAGCGAGAACACCACCTGGACGGCGAGCGTGGCGCGGGGGTCGAGCATCCGCAGGGCGAGCAGCCCGCAGGTGCCGAAGGCCATCGCCGCGTACTGGGTGCCGGTCGCGGGCAGCAGGGCTGCGGCGGACGACCAGGTGTCGCCGAGGAGTTGGCCGCCGATCCGGTCGGGGAGCAGGGCGAGGACGGTGGCCCAGAGGGCGGCCGTCGCGGCGAGCACGGCGGCGAGCGCGGCGGTGGCCCGTATCCGTCGGCGTTCGCCGCCGACCCGGGAGAGCAGCGGTGGCCCGAAGCTGGTGGCGGAGGTGAACAGGACGTTGAGGGGGCCGAAGAGGGTGGTCGCGCCGCGCAGGGCGCCCACCACGAGCGGGCTGCCGACCGCGCCGAGGCCGAGCACGGAGAGCTGGCTGGTGGCGTTGCCGACCCCGAACTCCACGACGAACCGCTGTCCGAGGTGGCCGCGCCGCAGGTAGGGCCGCAGTTCGGTGCGTGCTCCGGCGGTACGGCTCCGCAGCAGGGCGGCGGAGAGCAGCAGCGCCGGGAGGGCGGACAGCCCCCAGGCGGTGACCAGCCGGGCCGCCCCGGCCCCGTGGCTCTGCGACCCGAGCGCGCCCAGGACGCAGGCGAGGCGGAGCAGGTCGGCGACGAGGGCGAGGTGCGGCAGCCGGAGGGTGGAGAAGGCGTACCGCATGGCGTCCTGGCCGAGGACGACCGGCAGCACGAGCCCGAGCGCAAGGAGGGCGCGGGAGGTCTCGCCGGGGACGAGCAGGGCTCCGCAGGCGAGGAGGGCACCGAGCACGGCCGCCGCGAGCAGGGCGAAGGCGACGGCGGAGCGGCAGGCGTTCCGGGCCGCCTCGCCGCCCCGGGTGAGGACGAGCGGCTGGCCCGTGTAGGCGCCGAAGACGCCGAGCAGCACGGTGAAGACGAGGTAGACGGCGGAGAACCGGGCGAAGTCGGCGACGGTGGAGAGCCGGGCAGCGGCGACCAGCACCAGGATGTTGGTGAGGGCGGCGACCCCTTGGTCGGCGACGGAGCTGACGACCGCGCCGCGGGCTCTCACCGGCGCGTGGGCGGCACGGTGAAGGTGCGCAGCCCCATGGTCTCCGCCGGGTCGCCGGTGATCTCCGGCCGGCCTTCCCCTTCGGGCTCCGGCCCCCGTCCGCCACCACCGTCGTCCCGCCGTCCGGTGGACTTCTGATGCTTCCGGCGTTCCTTGCGGGCCCGCCGGGTGGGCCCGGGGTGGAGGAGCACGCCGAGCAGGTGGCCGCCCGCCGCGCCGACGACCTCGCGGATGCGTTCCAGGTCGCTGCGGTGCACCTCGCGAGGGTCGCAGACGATCATGACGCCGCCGACCCGGTCCAGGAGGGCGACGGCGTCGGCGTACGAGAGGACGGGCGGGGCCAGCACGACGACGACGGCTCCGGGCGCGTCCGCCTCGGCGACGATCCGTCCGACCGGTGCCGAGGTGAGGGCGCGGGGGACGTTGTCGACCTGGTCGCCCGCCACCAGGGCGAAGGCACCGGAGCCCGGCACGTCGACGTTGGTACGGCTGCCGGCGGGCCAGCCGCGCTTGTCGTCCGAGGCCCACCGGGGCCGGGGCTCGCTGACCGCCGGGCCGAGTTCGCGGGCGAGGGAGGGGGTCCGCAGGTCCGCCTCGACGAGGAGGACGTCGCGGCCCATCTCGGCGAAGGCGGCGGCGACGTTGGCCGCCGCCGCGGCGGCGGCCGAGTTGTCCCCGCGGGGAGCGGTGACCAGCAGTCGGCGGTTCTCGGCGAAGGCGGGGTCGTAGGCGAGCCGGAAGGCCACGGCGCGGTACTCCTCGGCGAGCCTGCTGCCGCCGCGCCCGATGGCGAGCAGGGCCGTGGCGGTGGCGCGTTCCTTGGGGAGGGTGCCGAGCAGCGGGGCGCCGAGCGAGCGGACCAGCTCGTGGGTGGAGCGCACGGTCGGGTCGAAGACGAGCCGGACCCAGGAGAGCAGCAGTCCGAGGGCGAGTCCGACGACTCCGCCGAGGCCGAGGAGGAGCGGGAGGCCCGCGCCGGTGGGCTTGACGGGTGCGACCGGCTTCTTGGTGAGGTAGCCGGGGGTGGCGTCCAGCGCCTTCAACTCGGAGATTTTCTGGCTGAGTCCGGAGATGGAGACGATGAGGTTCGCGCGGGCGCTGGTGATGTCGTCGGCGGTGCTGGAGCCGATCTGCTCCTCCAGCTGGTCGCGCTTCTCCTCCAGCGGTTTGAGCTGCGCGCGGTAGCCGTTCGCCATGTTCTCGATGCTGTCCTCAGTCAGCTGTTTCCGGTTGGCGAGGTAGGCGCCGGCGAGGGCTTCGGCGCGGGCGCGCGCCTCCTCGGGGGTGCTGCCGGTGTAGGTGAAGCGGAGAGTGAGGGTGTTCGGCGGGTTGGTGACCTGGAGTCCCGCGAGCAGGTCGCGGGAGGAGACCTTGTCGCCGTGCGGGGCGAGGGTCCGGGCGGCGAGGGTGCCGACGGTGTCGCTGACCGCGGTCTGGCGTTCGGAGCCGATGTTGATGCCCTTGTCGGCGGAGGCGCCGGTGGCGAAGGGGTCTGCGGTCGCCGTACGGACCAGTACCTCACCGGTGGCCGCGTAGGTGTCCTCGCCCGCGAAGGCGAGGTAGCCGCCGCCGAGGAGCCCGACGAGCACCCCGGTGGCGAGCAGCCCCCGGTAGCGCAGCAGTTGGCGGAACTGGTCGCGCAGCAGCGCCGGTTCGTCCTGGTCGTCCAGGGCCCGGATCGGATGGGTCATCGGCGTGCGCTCCCTCGTGCGTTCCCTCGGGCGTTGTCGAGTGCCTCGGCGAGCAGGGCGTCGAAGCGGGCGAGCCCCGCTTCGCGGCTCAGGTGCTGTGCGACGTAGGCGGCTCCGCGTGCGCCGAGCCGGCCGGCCGCCGCGTGGTCGGCGGCCAGTTCGCGTACGGCGACGAGCAGGGCGGCCGGGTCCTCGGGCGGCACCAGCACTCCGGCGCCGGAGCGGCGCACCTCCTCGGCGGTGCCGCCGCCCTCCGCGACGGAGGCGACGACGGGCCGCCCGGAGACGAAGTAGGAGGTGAGTTTGGAGGGGACGCTCATGTCGAGGACGGAGGCGCGCTGGGTGACGGCGAGGACGTCGGCGGCGGCGAGGACGTCGGTGAAGTCCTCGGCCGCGGCGGGCGGCAGGAAGTCGAGGTTGGCGAGCCCGGCGGACCGGGCGCGCAGCGCCCCGCGCTGGTTGCCGTCGCCCATCAGGACGACCCGGACGTCGGGCGCCAGCCGGGCGAGGTCGACGAGTACGTCGAGGCCCTGCTTGAGCCCCATGTTCCCCGAGTGGAGCAGGACGGGGGTGTCCGGTTGCCAGCCGAGGCGGGCGCGGGTGGCCGCCCTGTCGGCCGCGGGCCCTTGCACATGCGTCCAGTTGGGGACGGTGCGGATGCGGGCGGGGTCGACGCCGAGGGCCATGACGCCGGGCACGAAGCTCTCGTGGATGACACCGACCAGGGTCGCGTCGCGCAGCGCGTACCGCTCGGCGGCGGCGGCGGCGGACGCCGCTCGGCCGCCGCCCCGGATGCCGCTCTGGGCGGCGGCGGCGCCCATCAGGTCCTGGACCACGGGGACGTACGGAACGCCGTGGCGGCGGGCGATCCGGGCGCCGACGACACCGCCGGCGAGGCTCGGCATCTGGGCGACGACGGCGTCCGGCCGGCCGGGCGGCGGGGCGAGCAGTCCGTGGCCGAGGACGGTGAGTTCGAAGAGTCCTCGGCGCAGCGCGGTCTGCCGGGGCGGTACGTAGTGCCGTCGCCGGTGGACGTGGACTCCCCCGCGGTGCTCCGTGGTGCGCCAGACGCCCCGGTACTCCTCGTCGGTCCGCCAGGAGGGGTAGTGCGGCATCCCGGTGAGCACGTCGGCGCGTGCGGTGGTGGCTGCCCAGTGTTCGGCGAGCTGGGTGGCGTACGGGCCGATGCCGGTCAGTTCCGGCGCGTAGTTGGTGGAGACCACCAGGATCCGGCGGTCGTGCAGCGGCGTACGTGGTGCGGCAGCGGACATCGGACGATCGCCTTCCCCCCGGAACGGCCCCCTGCTCCCCCGAGGAAGCAGCCCCGGGCCGAGCTTATCCGTTCACGGGTTGCACAAGTGTTCTTCACAGTAAGGTCGTTGGAATCATCAGCACATGACGTTCACCGTGGGGGGAGAGAACGGATGGTGCAGCACAGGGTGGGTTACGCGCCTGGCGTGTACGACCTGTTCCACGTGGGTCACCTCAACATCCTTCGTCATGCCCGCAGTCAGTGCGACTACCTGGTGGCGGGGGTCGTCTCCGACGAGATGGCGGTCCTCGCCAAGGGCCACCGGCCGGTGATCCCGCTGCCGGAGCGGCTGGAGATCGTCCGCAGCATCCGCCACGTGGACGCCGCCTTCGTGGAGACCGTGCCGGAGAAGATCGACACCTGGCAGCAGGTCCGCTTCGACGTGATCTTCAAGGGCGACGACTGGCGGGGCACGGAGAAGGGGAAGAAGCTCGAACGCGACTTCGCCGAGGTCGGCGTCGAGGTCGTCTACTTCCCGTACACCGTGCACACGTCCAGCACCCAGCTGAGCAAGGCGCTGGACGTGCTCACCGCCCGGCCCGGAGCGCTCTCAGCTCCCTGAACCACTTGGCCAGGAAGGCCACCAGGAACAGCGCGTGCACCACGGCGAGCGCCGCGTACCCCGCCAGGAAGGCCGCGGGCTCACCGAGCAGCAGGAAGACCAGGCAGAACACCCCGTAGTCGGCGGGGAGCAGCGCGACGGCGCGGACCCGGGAGACCGGCCCGGCACTGGCGGCGGTCCCCGGGTCCGCGCGCTCGGCCGCCTTGCCCAGCTGCTCGCGGAGCAGTCCGGCGCAGAAGGTCAGGGCGGCGACGAAGAGAAAGCCGAGGGGCAGCAACAGCCAGGCCTCGGAGCGCTGTTCGCCGACGCGGTAGAGGTCCGAGCGGTAGAGGGAGATCAGCACCGCCGTGTGGACCAGGATCATCTTGGCGCAGTCCACCACATGGTCGAGCCACTCCCCGTCCGGGCCTCCGCGTCCGGTGAGCCGGGCGAGCTGGCCGTCGGCGGAGTCGAAGGCGAATCCCACCACCAGCCCGGCCCACACCAGCGCTCCGAGCGCCCAGGAGGGCCCGGCGAGCGCGACAGCGGCGAGTGAGCCGAAGGTGAAAAGAGCGCTCACGAGCGTGACTTGATTGGGCGTCAGTCCCATGCGGAAGGACACTGCCGCGAGCACCCGGCCGGCCGGTCTGTTCACGTACCGCGAGTAGAGCGAGACGCCCTTGGCAGTCTTCTGTGCCCCGCGCAACTCGCGCAGCACCGTACCCGTGCTTCCCATACGCCCCCCAGCGTCCGGCGGTTGCCCCGCATCATGACACGCTTCCGTTTCCGGGCATACGGTGCCGGGCGGCGCGACGCTCGGCGCGCGGGACGCACAAGGTTCAGCGTTCCTCGGTGAGTTGTGTGTCCAGGTCGTCGAAGAGCAGGTCGCCGTGGTCGACCTGGCCGGTCCGGTACGCGGATCTGGCCACCAGGTGCGCCGCCACCGGGCCGGTCATCATCTGGAAGAAGAGGATCAGGGCGAGGGTTGCGAGGTCCATCCCGCTGCGCAGCCGCATCGCCACCCCGATGAGCACCAGCAGGATGCCGAGGGTCTGCGGCTTGGTCGCCGCGTGGCTGCGGGAGAGGACGTCGGGCAGCCGGAGCATGCCGAAGGTGCCGAGCAGGCAGGTGGCCGCGCCGAGCAGGATGGCGACGGCCCCGGCGGTGTCGACGACGGTGAGCCAGGTGGTCATGGTCCGGTCTCCTTCGTGCCGGTGGGGTGGCCCGGCCGGGGGTGCGGGCGCGGCCGGTCGCGGACCGCGATGAAGCGGGCGATGCCGACGGACCCGGTGAAGCCGAGGAACGCCAGGACCAGCATGATCGGGAAGTAGAAGGTGTCGCGGACCAGCGCCGCGCGGGCGCCGAGCCCGGCGATGATCAGGGCCGCGCACACGTCGAGCGAGAGCGCGCGGTCGAGCATCGAGGGCCCGCGCCAGATGCGCGCGAGCAGCAGCAGCCCGGCGACGACGATCGTCGCCACCGCGACGTACAGCAGCCAGCGGTCGACGTTCTCGGTCGTGCTCATGCGGGGGTGCTCCCGGTCCGCGGGTGGGGTGGCGGCGGCTCGGCGACCCGGGCGATCTCGTCCCGGGTCCCGAAGGCCCGTACGGTCAGGGCTTCCATCCGCCACACCGAGCGCCGGGCCGCGTCGAGTTCGGCGGGCCGGTCGGCGTCGAGCACGTGCAGGAAGACGGTGGCGGTGGAGCGGCGCACCTCGACGATGGCGCCACCCGGCACGTTGGAGACGGCGACGGCGGTGGCGGTGAGCATGAGGTCGCTCCGGCAGCGCAGCGGCACCGCGATGACGCCCGCCCGGTGCGGCCGGCCGGCGAGGATCTGCCCGGCCACCTTCACCCCGGAGGTGACCATGTCGTACAGCAGATAGCCGGCGAGCCGCAGAATGCCCCAGGGGTGCAGCCGTAGCCCGAGATCGACCCGGGGCAGCGGGAAGGCAAGGCAGACGGCCACCGCGACGACCACTCCGGTGAGGACGTTGGCCCAGGTCAGGGTGGACCAGAGCATCACCCAGATCAGGGTGAGCCAGGCGATGAGCGGCAGGTCGAGCACGCGGCGCCCGCTCCTGCCCAGGGTGAGGGCGAGCGGTGGCATTCCGGGCCCGCGCGGGAGTCGGCGGCTCACCGGCCGAGCACCTCCTCGATGTAGGGCGTACGCCGCAGGAGTTCGGCGGCGGCGTGGTCGGTGTAGGTGGTCAGGGGGCCGGCGAAGACGGTGAAGGCGAGGCTGATCGCGACCCCTGCGGCGGTGGCCGCGACCATGGTGCGCGGCAGCCGGGTCGTGGTGGTGATGGCGCGTCCGTGCAGGGTCGCCGCGAAGGCGCGTCCGGCCGGTCCGGGCAGCGGGCGCACAGGTTCGTCGCCGGTGCCGGGCATGCGGTCGGGTCCCTCGTCGGCGTCGTCGTCCTCGTCGGAGTCGGCCTCCAGCACGGTGCCGTCGAGTGCCTGTCCGGGCGGGGCGTCGCGCCAGAACGCGAGGTTCCAGACCTTGGCCATCACGTACAGCGTGAGCAGGCTGGTCGCCGTGGACCCGGCCACCAGGAGCCAGGCCCAGGCGCTGCCGTCGGCGACACCGGCCCGCATCAGGCCGAGCTTGCCGATGAAGCCGGAGAACGGCGGGATGCCCGCCATGTTGAGCGCGGGGACGAGGTAGAGCACGGCGAGCAGCGGGGCGGCGCGGGCGAGGCCGCCGGTCCGGGTGAGTTCGGTGGTGCCGCCCCGGCGCTCCATCAGCCCGGCGACGAGGAAGAGCGTGGTCTGCACGGTGATGTGGTGGGTGACGTAGACGATCGCGCCGCCGTACGCCTGCCGGGTGGCGAGGCCGATTCCGAAGATCATGTAGCCGATGTGGCTGATCAGGGTGAAGGAGAACAGCCGCTTGAGGTCGGTCTGGGCGACGGCGCCGAGGATGCCGACGATCATCGAGGCGAGGGCGAGGGCCATCAGCAGGTCGCCGACCCTGTTGCCGGGGAAGAGCAGCGTCTCGGTGCGCAGCATGCTGTAGACGCCGACCTTGGTGAGCAGGCCGGCGAAGACGGCGGTGACGGGCGCGGGTGCGGTGGGGTAGGAGTCGGGGAGCCAGGCGCCGAGTGGGAAGACGGCGGCCTTGACGGCGAAGACCGTCAGCAGCATGGCCTGGATCAACGTCTGCACCCCGAGCGGGAGTTCCGGCAGCCGTTGGGCGAGCTGGGCGAAGTTGGCGGTGCCGGCCGCCGCGTAGGTCATGGCGATGGCGGTGAGGAAGAGCATCGAGGAGAAGAGCGAGATGATCACGTAGGTGGAGCCGGCCCGGATGCGGGGTCCGGTACCGCCGAGGGTGAGCAGCACGAAGCTGGCGACGAGCATGATCTCGAAGCCGACGTAGAGGTTGACGAGGTCTCCGGCGAGGAAGGTGCAGGAGACCCCGGCGACGAGGATGAGGTAGGCGGGGTGGAAGACGGCGACGGGGGTCTCCTCGTCCCGGTCGGCCATGCCCTGCCCGAGGGAGTAGACGAGCACGCAGAGGGTGACGGCCGAGGAGACCGTCAGCATCAGGGCGGAGAGCCGGTCGGCGACCAGGGTGATGCCGAGCGGCGGGGGGAAGTCCCCGAGGTGGACGGAGAGCGGGCCCTTCGACTGGGTGGCGGCCATGAGTCCGGCGGAGAGCCCGAGGACGAGCGTGAGCACGGCGACGCTGATGAAGCGCTGGAAGCGCTTGAGGCGGGTGCCGAAGGCGAGGCTGAGCCCGGTGGCGCAGAGCGGCAGCAGCACCGGCAGCGGGACGAGCGCGTTCATCCGGCGTCTCCTGGGTGGTCGTCTCCCGGGTGGTCGTCTCCCGGGCGGGGGCGGTGCGCGGCGTCGTCCGGGGAGGTGCCGGCGCCGGCGGCTTCCGCGTAGTCCTCCGGGTCGGCGCCGAGCACGTCGTGCCAGAGGTCGCCGGTGGCGTCCCGCCCCCGGGCCTGGAGGGCGCGGTCGGCGCGCAGCCGGTGGCGCAGGCGGCGGCGTTCGTCCAGGTAGCGGGCGCGCTCCTCGCTGGTGGGGGCGTCGCCCGTCCGGTACTCCTCGATGAGCTGGGCGCGTTCGCCCCGTACCTCGGCGCGCAGTGCGATGCGCCGGTCCTCCAGGTCGTCGTGGACCTCGTCGGTGCCGGTCAGCTGGTGGCTGCGGTAGGCCATGGCGAGCAGGAACGCGGTGGTGGCGAGAGTGATGACGATCGCGGTGAGGGCGATGGCCTGGGGCAGCGGGTCGGTGACCTCGCGCAGCGGTACGCCGTAGAGCAGGGGCGCGGCGCCCGCCGAGCCGGTGCCGGCCAGCACGAGGAGGTTGATGCCGTTGCCGACGATCACCGCGCCCAGCAGGATGCGGGTGAGCGGCCGGGTGAGCATGAGGATTCCGCCGACCGCGCAGAGGACGACGGCCGTGGCGAGCAGGGCGGCGCTGACGGTCACCGGGCGCCGCCTGCCGTCTCGGCCGGGCCCTGGTGCCGCAGCGCGGCGGCGCGTTCGATCTGCCGGTCGATCTTCGCGCCCAGCGCGCGGACGAGGTCGAGGACGACGCCGAGGACCAGCAGGTAGACCCCGCAGTCGAAGAGGACCGACGTGCCGAGGTGGTAGTCGCCGAAGACCGGCAGGTGGCCGTGGTAGGTCCAGGCGTGCAGCACCGTGCCGTCGAGCAGGCCGAGCAGGGCGATGCCGGTGGAGAGGAACAGCCCCAGTCCTGTGATGAGTCCGGGGGGCAGCGGCGCCGCCTCCGCGAGTTCGAACCGGCCGCCCGCCAGGTAGCGGGTGATGAGGGCGACGGAGCCGACCATCCCGGCGACGAATCCGCCGCCCGGCATGTTCTCCGCGCAGAAGAGCAGGTACACGGAGAGCACCAGGACGGGGTGGAACAGCAGCCGGGCGACCACCTCGAAGACGAGCGAGCGGTGTTCGGGGGCGAGGGTGGAGCTCGCGGCGAGCCAGTCGCGTTCGGGGGCGCCCTCGTCGCCCTGCGGGAGCCCGCTGAGGCCCTCATGGTCGCGGGAGAGCGACCAGGCGGTGCCGGGTGCCGGGGATGCCTTGAGCGTCGGGACACCGACCGGTACGACTGCGGCGGGCGCTGTCCGGCCGGGGGGCTCCTCGCCGGAGGCGGGTGGCTGCTCGCTCCTGCGGTGCAGGTAGATCAGGCTGGTGACGCCCACCGCGGCGGCGGCGAGCACCGCCGACTCGCCCATGGTGTCCCACGCCCGCAGGTCCACCAGGATGGTGGCGACGACGTCCTTGAGGCCGTGGCTCGCGGCCTCCTCCACCATCGCCGCGCCGGCCGGTTCGGCGGTGCGGGCGGCGGCGGAGACCCAGACGGCGACCCCGAAGGTGGCGGCCGCCGCGAGGGCGACCGGGATGCGCACGGCCCTCCGCCAGGAGCTGACGGTCTCCTGGAAGTGCACCGGCATCCGGCGCAGCACCAGCACGAACACGATCATCGAAACGGTCTCGACGCAGAACTGGGTCAGCGCGAGGTCCGGGGCGCCCTGGACGACGAAGAGCAGCGCGGTGCCGTATCCGGTGAGGCCGGCCAGTACGACGGCCTTCATCCGGCGGCTCACGGTGAGGCAGAGCAGGGCCGCGGCGCTGGTGAGCACGGCCAGCGCGCCCTGGAGGGGGGAGTCCCAGAGCCGTGGGGCGACCGCGTCGTCCCAGGGGCGGTCGGTGACGAGGACCGCGAGTTGTCCGGCGATCAGGACGAGCAGGGTGGTGGCGAGGTAGACGGAGAGCGAACCGCGTTGCACCAGGCCGGTGATCTGGAGGGCGAGGCGTTCCAGGCCGAGCAGGAGGTGACCGAAGACGCTGTCGGCGGTGGGCCAGGCGACGCGCCGGGAGAGGGCGCGGACGGGGGTGCGGGCGGCGAAGAGGAGGGCGCCGCCCGCCCAGGCGACGGCGGAGAGCAGCAGCGCGGTGCCGAATCCGTGCCAGAGCGCGAGGTGGTACGGGTACGCGGTGGCGGGGAACTCGTCGGCGTACCGGCTGAACAGGTGTTCCGTCCAGCCGATCCCCGGTCCGAGCACGAGCCCGGCGACGGCGAGCACGGCGGGCGGGGCGAGAAAGGCGGCGGAGACCCGGTGGACGGGGGTGTCGGCGACGCCGGGCTTGCGGAGGAAGGCGCCCCAGACGAACCGGAGGGTGTAGGCGGTGGTGAGCGCGGAGCCCGCCACGGTGGCCGCGAGGGTCCAGAGGTCGGCGGTGTCTCCGTGCAGGAGCGCCTCGAACGCGGCTTCCTTGGCGGCGAATCCGAGCAGCGGGGGCAGTGCGGCCATGGAGGCGGCGGCGAGGACGCCGACGGCGCACACGTACGGCAGGGAGCGGCCGACGCCGGAGAGCCGGCGCAGGTCGCGGGTGCCGGTGGCGTGGTCGACGACGCCGATGACGAGGAAGAGCGGGGCTTTGAACAGGGCGTGCGCCAGGATCATCGCGACGGCGGCGAGCGCGGCGTCCCGGTTGCCGTCCCCGGCCAGCAGGGCGAGGAAGCCGAGCTGGCTCACCGTGCCGTAGGCCAGGACGAGTTTGAGGTCGTGCAGGCGCAGGGCGCGCCAGCCGCCGAGCAGCATGGTGGCGGCGCCGAGCACGAGGATCACCGGGCGCCACAGCGGTACGTCGGCGAAGGCGGGGGCGAGCCGGGCCACCAGGTAGACGCCTGCCTTCACCATCGCGGCGGCGTGCAGGTAGGCGCTGACCGGGGACGGGGCGGCCATGGCGTTGGGCAGCCAGAGGGAGAACGGCCAGATCGCCGACTTGGACAGCGCGCCCGCCAGGACCAGCGCGACGGCGACCTGGACGGCGACGGAGGCGGTGGGAGGGTGGTCGACGATCTCCGAGATCCGGTACGTACCGGCCGCGTGACCGATGATCAGGAACCCGACCAGCATGGCGAGTCCGCCGAAGGTGGTGACCGTGAGGGCCTGGAGAGCCGATCTGCGGTTCTGCTTCTTCTCGCTGGTGTGCCCGATCAGCAGGTAGGAGAAGACCGTGGTCAGTTCCCAGAAGACGTAGAGCGTGATCAGGTCGTCGGCGAGGACGAGAGCGAGCATCGCACCGGCGAAGGCCAGCAGGTTCCCTGCGAACCGGGCCAGTTGGGGCGTGTCGTCGGCGAAGTACGAGGCGCAGTACAGCAGCACGAGGGTGCCGACTCCCGCGGCGAGCAGCACCATCAGTTCGCCGAGGGCGTCCAGGCGCAGATCGACGGAGACGTCGTACACCGGAATCCAGTCCCAGGACCACCCGTCGGGCCGTCCGTCGGCGGCGCTCGTCCACATCGTGAAGGCCCACACCGTGGTGGCGGCCGGGGGGAGCGCGAGCACGACGAACGCGCGACTGCCCAGCCGGTGCACCAGGGGACCGGCGCAGGCCGCCAGCGCGAAGTGGCAGGCGATGAGCGCGATCACAGCGGGGCGTCCGGGAAATATGGCACTGAGTACAGATATATCCCCCGGCGGCGTTCACCCGTCCGGCACGCCGGACGGGACGCGGCGGCCCCTCATCACCACCCGGGCGGTCCCCGTACGCGACCCTGGGGCGTCTAGAGGTGTGGGGAATACGTGGGACCGGTGTTGTTCATGTGAGCCCACTTTCTCTTCATTTTTTCACTGTGCCTAGTATCTATGTGTCGAAGTTCTCAACGGAATTGACGGTTAGTGAGACCGTCACCACGTCAAGGAGCATGCCCTGCGCACGCGCGCGTCTCGGCGCACCGACTCGACTCCCATGTCGCTGCGGACAGCCCTGCTCATCCTGGCCATCGTTCCCGGCGTCGCCCTCGCGGCCCTCTGGGCGGTCACCAGCGGTCAGACCCTGCTCGACTTCCAGCGACAGGCAGCCCAGGGGCAGTTGGCCCAGAAGGCCGGCCAGCCGTCCAACATCGTGTACTTCAACCTGCAGGAGGAACGGCGGCTCAGCGCGGAAGCGCTGGCCGATCCCGATGCTTCGAAGGAGGCCCTCAAGCGCCAGCGCAAGCTCACCGACAAGGCGATCGAGACCTTCCAGTCGGTCTCCGACATCTCCGCCGACAGCGCCCCCGCCAAGGTGCGCGAGGCCGTCGGCAAGGCCCGCGAGTCGATCAACCAGCTGCCCGCACAACGGACGTTGGTCGACCAGGGCGACGACGAGCAGCAGGCGGTGGTCTACGACTACTACACCGACCTCATCGACGTCGACCTCCAGCTCTTCGCCGCCCTCAGCCAGGTGGACAACGGCGAGGTGACCACCGCGTCCGCACCGCTGGTCGACCTCTTCTGGGTCAAGGAGATGGCGTCCCGCTCGGACGCGCTGCTGGCCCGCGGCTGGCCCGACGGCAAGCTCAGCACCGCGGACCTCGCGCAGCTGCGCGAGGAGATCACGGGGCAGTCCTTCGAGTACTCCACGAAGGTGCTCCCCAACCTCCCCGCCGAAGAGCGGGCGATGTGGAACAAGATGGCCGAGGGCGAGGCCTGGAAGACGAAGACGAAGCTGGAGGCGCAGATCCTCGCGCCCCGCGACGCCGACTCCAAGGGGTACGTCAGGATCGTCGCCTCACAGAAGTCCTGGCGTTCGACGATGGACGAGGTCACGCCCCAGCTGGTGGCCCTGCTCCAGCACCGCACCGAACTGGTGGTCTCGATCGGCAAGGACAGCATCGTGTCCCTGCTGGTCAAGATGGTGATCACCACGGTGGTCGGCCTGCTCGCCGTGGTCGCGGTCATCCTCACCACCTGGCGCCTCACACGTAACCTGCGCCGCCGCATCAAGCGCCTCCAGGACCACGCGGAAGAGCTGGAACGCACCCTTCCGGACGTCGTCGAACGGCTCGGCCAGGGCGAGAAGATCGATGTCGAGGCCGAGGCCCGCGCCATCGAGTCCGATCGCAAGGACAAGTCCGGCGACGAGCTCACCCAGCTCGGCGCCGCGCTCAACCTCGCCCGCACCAGCGCGCTCGCCGCCGCCGTCAAGCAGGCCGACCAGCACCGCGGGTTCGAACGCCTCCTCCTCCGCATCGCCCGCCGCACCCAGCAGCTCATCGGCCAGCAGCTCAAGAAGCTGGACCAGCTGGAGCGCAAGCACGAGGACCCCGAGGTGCTCGACGGCCTCTTCGACCTGGACCACCTCACCGCGCGTCTGCGCCGGTACGAGGAGAACCTGGTCATCCTGGCCGGCGGCGCCCCGCACCGGCGCTGGCGCAAGCCCGTCCCGCTGCTGGACGTCATGCGTTCCGCCCAGGGCGAGGTGCAGGACTACCAGCGGGTGGTGCTCGACCTCGACGGGACGCCCTGGCTGTCCGAGCGGGCCGTCGGCCCCGTCTCGCACGTACTGGCCGAACTGATCGAGAACGCGCTGACGTTCTCCCGGCCGCCGAGCCCCGTGGAGGTCCGCGCCGCCAAGGTGAGCCGCGGTCTGGCCATCGAGGTCGAGGACCGCGGCCTCGGCATGGAGGAGCACCAACTGGCGGAAGCCAACGAGCTGATGAGCCGGCCGCCCCGGATGGACGTGCTCGCCCACTCCGAGGACATCCGGCTCGGCCTCCATGTGATCTCCCGTCTGGCCCACCAGCACGACCTGCGGGTGGAGTTCCGTTCGTCGGCGTTCGGCGGCACCCGTGTCGTCGTCCTCGTGCCCGACGAGCTCACGGTCGCGCACCCGACCGGGCGCCCGGTGGCCGCCGTACCCGCCGCGGCGGTTCCCGCGCCGGGGCCGGTGCGCGAGGAGGCCCCCGCCTCCACCGGCGCGCTGCCGTCCCGGGTCCAGGGCCGGGCGATGGCCGGGGTCACCGCACTGGTCGACCACGCCGCCCGCTCCCAGCGTTCCGCGCGGCCCGAGCCGTCCGAGGAGCGGCCCCCCGCCGCCGCGGACACGGACCGGCCGGTCGTCTCCGGTACGTACACGGTCCCGGAGAACCCGTACCCCGCCCCCGCGGAGCCGTACGGGGACGAGGTGTACGCCGAGACCTCCTACGCCCCCGCGCAGGAGTCGTTCGGCACCGCCGAGCCGTCCTACGGGCCCCCTTCGGACCCCTACGCGCCCGGCGACCAGGGCTACGCCTCCCAGGAGGGGCCGTACATGACGGCGGCCGGGCAGTACCCGGTGCCGGATCACGGCTTCCCGGGCCAGGACGGGCAGGCCGGTGGGTACCCGGTGCCGGAGCCCGCCTACCCGGAGCCCTACCAGGAGCCGTCGTACCGGGAACCGGCGTACCAGGAGCCCTACCGGGAACAGCCGTACCCCGGCGGTTTCCCTGGCCCCGACGCGGACACCTCGCCCTACGGGAACCACGCGCACGGCGGCGAGCGCCAGCCCGAGGTCTCCGGCCATCCCGCGCTCCCGCCCGGCCAGGACGCCCCGGCCCCCGGTTCGGAGCCCCCGCTCCCTCGCCGGGTCCGCCAGGCCAGCCTGGTCGACGAGCTCCGGGTCGATCCCGCGGCCGGCCGTCAGGCCACCGCCCCCAGGACCCCGAGCTGGGACGAGAACCCCCTGCTCAGGCCCGCTCCCCGGCGTGCCGGTGCTGCCATCGGAGCGTTCCAGCGGCGGTCGCGCGAGGCGCGCTCGGCCGACGGGGCGCCCGCGCGGGCGACCCCTCCCCCATCGCCCCTCAACCCGAGAGAAGAACGGTCATGACACGCACAACGGCCACGCTCCAGGATCTCGACTGGTTGCTCGACGGCTTGGTGGACTCGGTGGCCGAGACCGTCAACGCCGTGCTGCTGTCCGACGACGGACTGGTCGTGAGTCACTCCCGGACCATCGACCGGTCCGACGCCGAACGGCTCGCCGCGATCTGCACCGGGCAGCAGAGCCTCGCCCGGGGCGTCGGCCAGCTGTTCCGGGGCGGTACGGTCCACCAGGTCATCGTGGAGCTGGCCGACCTCTGGCTCTTCATCATCACCGCAGGTCAGGGCACCCACCTCGCCGTCGTCGCCTCCCAGGAGGTGGACGCCGAGGTGATGTCCCTGGCCATGCACAACCTGGTCCAGCAGGTCGGCCAGAAGCTCACCGCGCCCGTGCGCGGCGAGTTCGACGCCTTCGGCACCGGGGACGGGCAGCGGGTGTGACGCCCTACTGGGACGACGACGAGATCGACGCCGATGAGGACGACGGTGCGGGCACCATGGTGCGCCCGTACACGATCACCCGGGGCCGGACCGCTCCCGAGCGGGACGACTTCACTCTCATCACCGTGCTGACGACCGTGCACGAGATGCGCGACGAGCACGGCACACCGCTGCGGCCGGGCCGGCTCCAGCCGGAACACCGCATGATCCTCGACCGCTGCACCCACCCGGCAGCGGTCGCCGAGGTGTCCGCCGATCTCGACCTGCCGATCTCGGTGACCAAGATCCTGCTGGCGGACTTGGTCTCCCAGGGCCTGCTGCTGGCCCGCGCCCCGCTGTCGGTGGCACGGGCTTCCGGCGGGGCCGACATGGGCATGCTGGCCGCCGTACGTGACGGACTCCGGAGACTCTGAGCAAGATGACAACCCCTCAAACGGCGCCCAGCGCCGTCAAGATACTCATCGCCGGTGGCTTCGGCGTCGGAAAGACCACCCTGGTGGGCGCGGTCAGCGAGGTCGCCCCGCTGCGCACCGAGGAGTTCCTGACCAAGGCCAGCATCGGCGTCGACGACCTGGCCGGTGTCGGCCGCAAGAGCACCACGACGGTCGCGCTGGACTTCGGCCGCATCACGGTCAGCCCGGAGCTGGTGGTCTACCTGTTCGGCACGCCCGGCCAGGAACGCTTCTGGTTCATGTGGAACGACCTGGTCAACGGGGCGCTCGGCGGTGTCGTCATCGCCGACACCCGCCGACTGGACACCAGTTTCGCCTCGATCGACTTCTTCGAGAGCCGGGACATCCCGTTCGTGGTGGCCATCAACTGCTTCCACGGGCACAACACCCGCAGCCCCGAGGAGATCCGCGCGGCGCTCGACCTGGACCCGCACGTCCCGCTCCTCGTCGGCGACGTGCGCGAGCGGTCCTTCGGCCGCGACGTGCTGCTGGCACTGGTCGACCATCTGATGGCCCTGCCGGCCGCGGTCGGATGACCGTCGGGCCGCCCGTGCCCTCCCCGCACTCCTCAACCTCCCCGGAAAGAGAACAGACATGGCAACACCCCTGCGCGTACTGATCCACGGCGGCGGGATCGGCGGCCTCACCCTGGCCACCGCGCTCGCCCGGCGCGGTCACACCGTCCGGGTCGCCGAACTGCGCGACGGCGTCGAGGCTCTCGGCGTCGGCATCATCCAGCCGTCCAACGCCCTCCACGTCATGCGGGAGATCGGGACCCTGGACGCCTGCCTCGAAGCGGGCTTCGAGTGGGAGATCCTCACCATCTGCGACCCGACCGGCGCCCCGCTGGCCAAGATCCCGCAGCCGCGCATGGACGACGCCCCCTCGAACAACGGCATACCCCGGCCCGAGCTGGCCCGGATTCTCGCCGAGGCAGCGTCGGCCGCCGGCGCGGAGGTGTCCTACGGCACGACGATCACCGAGCTGTCCGACGACGGCGCCGGGGTCGACGTGAGCCTGTCGGACGGTTCGTCCGCCCGCTGGGACCTGGTCGTCGGCTTCGACGGCATCGGCTCGCCGCTGCGCGGCCGTCTGTACGGCGACACCTACACCCCCGAGTACACCGGCTTCGCCAACTGGCGGGTCACCGTGCCGCGTCAGCCCGAGGTCCAGGGTGTCGTGATGAGCGCGGGCAACGAGGCCGCCAAGGCGCTGCTCACCCCGATCACCGACGAGCTGATGTACCTGGGCGCCGTCTTCGGCGAGGAGCCGGACTTCCGGCCGGACCCGGAGCGGGTGCACGAGCAGCTGGCGGAGCGGCTCACCGCCTTCGGCGGACCGGTGGCCGAAGCGCTGAAGCACGTCACCGACCCGGCGGCCGTGGTGTACTCCCGGATCTCCCAGGTGACCGTCGAGGAGCCCTGGCACGTCGGCCGGGTCGTGCTCGCCGGTGACGCCGCGCACGCCTCCGCACCGCAGCTGGCGCAGGGCGCGGCGATGGCCGTGGAGGACGCCCTGGTGCTGGCCCAGTCGCTCGACGCCGAGGTGGACGTCGCCGCGGCGCTCGCCTCGTGGGAGGCCCGGCGCCGGCCCCGCGCGATGTTCGTGCAGAGCCTGTCGCGAGCGGTTCTCAAGCAGGAGACCGGCAACCCGACGACGCCCGAGGAGGACGAGCTCCTGAAGATCGGCATCCCGGGCGCCGCCCACGTGCTCGTCAAGCCGTACTGACCGGCCCGCACCACCCGGTACCGCCCCGACGGGGCCCGGACGTCCGCGCGGACGTCCGGGCCCCGTCCCGCGTCCGGGCCGCGCGGGGTGGGTACGGGCACCGCCCGGTGCCGCGTAGAGTGACTGTCCTCACAGCCACAGGTCGGGCGGTTCGTGAGAGTGTGGCCCGAAAGTCCTTTTCATACCGGTCGGGCGACCCCTGTGCGCAGACGTCCCGATCCATAGGTTGGAACACGGAAGCATCCCGGCGTGGACGTCCGCAGCACGACGGCCCCGCTGTCGCACGGACGGCTTCCGCGCAAGGAATACCGCGACCCGAACGGAATCCGTCTTGCCGCCCGTCGATCCCGCACCCGCCTCCTGGCGCATCGAGCTGCCGCACACGACGGCGGCCGTACCGATCGCCCGCGCCCTCGTCCGTTCGGCACTCACCGACATCGAGGCGCCCACGGACAGTGACACCGCCGAGCTGCTCACCGCCGAACTGGTCACGAACGCCGTCGAGCACACCGACAGCAATGAGCCCATCGAGCTGGTCGTGGAGCTGCTGCCGACCGGCTGCCAGGTCGAGGTCCACGACCGCGACCCCGAGCCGCCGGGCGGACTGACCGCCCCCGGCCCGGACACCATGCCGGACCCCTGGCAGGAGTACGGGCGCGGGCTGCTGCTGATCCGCACCCTCAGCTCCGCCTGCGGTCACCGCACCACGGAGCACGGCAAGGCGGTCTGGTTCACGCTGCCGGTGGTGCCTGCCCAGGCGGGTCCGACTCCTCGGAGCTGACCAGGCGGGAGCGGCTGCGGCCGTAGAAGGAGTACAGCAGGGAGCCCGCGGCCAGGAAGGCCGCGAACTCGGCCCACGCCTGCCAGCCCGTCCCGTACATCAGGTACAGGCAGAACGCGACGCCCAGGACGGGGCTGAGCGGGTAGAGCGGCACCCGGAAGGAGCGCTTCAGCCCGGGGTTGTCGCGGCGCAGCCGCATGACGGCGAGGTTGACGACGGCCATCGCGCCCAGGGTCCCGATGGTGGTCAGGTTCACCACCGCGTCGAGCGAGGAGAAGGCGGCCGGGACGGCGAAGACGGCGGCGACGATCCAGGTGTTGGCGACCGGGGTGTGGGTCTTCGGCGAGACCCGCTCGAAGATCCTCGGCACCAGTCCGTCCCGGGCCATCGACATGAGGATGCGGGTCTGGCCGTACATCACGGCCAGCACCACGGAGGCGATGGCGACCACCGCGCCGAACGCGACGATGCCGCCGCCCACGGTGGAGTCGGTGACCTGGTTGACCACGGCCGAGAGCGCGGCGGGCGTGTCCGCGACCTTGTCCGGGCCGAGCGCGCCGATGGCGGCGACGGCGACCGCGCAGTAGAGGAGCGTGACCAGGCCGAGGCAGATCATGATCGCGACGGGGATGTTGCGCCGGGGGTTCCTGACCTCTTCGCCGGCGGTGGTGATCGCGTCGAAGCCGATGTACGAGAAGAAGGCCAGCGAGGCCCCGGAGGTGATTCCGGAGATGCCGCTGCCCGCGAACGGCGTCAGGTTGTCGTGGCGGTACGCGGTGAAGGCGATGGCGCAGAACGCGACCAGGATGCCGATCTTGAGCACCACCATCGCGGCGGTGGCGCTCGCGCTCTCCCGGACTCCGCGCACCAGCAGCGCGGCGGCCATGGCGATGACCAGCACGGCCGGCAGGTTGACGACACCGCCGTCGGCGGGGCCGCCGGAGAGCGCTTCGGGCAGCTGCACCCCGAAGAGGCTGTGCAGCAGTTCGTTGACGTACTGGCTCCAGCCCACCGCGACCGCGGAGACCGAGACGCCGTACTCCAGCAGCAGACAGCCCCCGACGAGGAACGCGGTGCGCTCGCCGAAGGTGGCGTAGGCGAACGAGTACGAGCTGCCGGAGACGGGGATCGCACCGCCCAGCTCGGCGAAGGAGAAGGCGGTGAAGATGCAGGTGATCGCCGCCAGCACGAAGGAGATCACCACCGCAGGACCGGCCTCGGAGACACTGTCCGACAGCCCGACGAAGATGCCGGTGCCGACGACCGCGCCGACACCGAAGCAGACGAGCTGGAACAGACCCATGGTGCGCTTGAGGCCGTGCCCCTCCAGGTCCGCGCCGGACTCGGCGACCAGCTGTTCTGGGCTCTTGCGGCGCGGGCCGGAGCTGGGTGGGCCCGGCCGGATCGTGCGCGGCGCGCTCATGCGGCTTTTCTCTTCTCTGGTGGTGCGGTGGGGGGACCGGGTGGTGCCCGGCGGATCGCGGCCGGGCGCGGCTCGCCGTGGGGGGCGGGTGCCGTACATGGCAATGGGGCCCGAGCCTGCAAGCTCGGACCCCAACGAGACGGACCATGGTAGCCGCCGACGCGCATGTTCACCCCATTGGGCGCATCGTCATACAGAGGGGACGAGGACCCGGAAACCGTCCGCGTCCGCCGTCCCGGACGTACGACTCGGGCACCCGCGGACGTACCGCTCGGGCGCCCGCGGACGTACCGCTCAAGCGCCCGCGAGCGTCGCGACGAGAACCGCCTTGATGGTGTGCATCCGGTTCTCGGCCTCGTCGAAGACCACCGAGTGGGCGGACTCGAAGACCTCGTCGGTGACCTCCAGCTCGGTCAGGCCGTGCACGGCGTGGATGTCGCGGCCGACCGCGGTGCCGAGGTCGTGGAACGCGGGCAGGCAGTGCAGGAACTTCACCCCGGGGTTTCCGGTGGCGCGCAGCACGTCCATGGTCACGGAGTACGGGGCGAGGGAGGCGATCCGCTCGGTCCAGACCTCCTTGGGCTCACCCATGGAGACCCAGACGTCGGTGGCGACGAAGTCGGTGCCGGCCACGCCCTCGGCGACGTCCTCGGTGAGGGTGATCTTCGCTCCGCTGCCGGCGGCCAGCTCCCGGGCCCGCGCCACGATGTCCGCGTTCGGCCAGTACGACTCGGGGGCCACGATCCGCACGTCCAGGCCGAGGAGTGCGCCGGTGATCAGGTAGGAGTTGCCCATGTTGAAGCGGGCGTCGCCGAGGTAGGCGAAGGCCAAGCCGTCCTCACGGATGTCCTTGGCGCAGTGCTCGACCATGGTGAGGACGTCGGCCAGCATCTGGGTGGGGTGCCAGGCGTCGGTGAGGCCGTTGAAGACCGGTACGCCCGCGTTGGCGGCGAGCTCCTCGACCGCGTGCTGGCTGTCGCCCCGGTACTCGATCCCGTCGTACATCCGGCCGAGCACCCGGGCCGTGTCCCGGACGGACTCCTTGTGCCCGATCTGCGAACCGGAGGGGTCCAGGTAGGTGGTGGAGGCACCCTGGTCGGCGGCGGCCACCTCGAACGCGCAGCGGGTACGGGTCGACGTCTTCTCGAAGATCAGGGCGATGTTCTTGCCGCGCAGCCGCTGGACCTCGCTCCCCGACTTCTTGGCCGCCTTCAGCTCCGCGGCCAGCTCGACCAGCCCGAGGAACTCCTCGGCGGTGAAGTCGAGCTCCTTGAGGAAGTGACGGCCTGCGAGGTCTATGGCCATGGTTCTTGCTCCTGGGTCGGACGGGGATCGTCGGCGTACCGTAACTCTGGAAGTGTATACGAGGCAATGCATCGCTATACAGAGCCGTGCGGGGCCCCGGCCGCCGTGCGGGAGGCCGTGCGGGAGGCCGCGCGGGAGGCCGCGCGGGAGGCCGCGCTGCGGTACTACACCGGATCGCGTACCACTGGGCAGCTCATGCAGCGGGGACCGCCCCGGCCTCGCCCCAGCTCGCTGCCCGGGATCTCCAGCACCTCGATGCCCTGCTTGCGCAGATGGGTGTTGGTGGTGGCGTTGCGCTCGTAGGCGACGACCACCCCGGGCTCGATGGCCAGGACGTTGCAGCCGTCGTCCCACTGTTCGCGCTCGGCGGCGTGGACGTCCTGGGTGGCGGTGAGGACGCGGATCGCGTCGAGGCCCAGGGCCGCGGCGACGGCCCGGTGCATGTGCTCGGGCGGATGGTCGGTGACCTTGAGTTCGCGGGGCCCGTCGCCCGGCTCGATGGTGTACGACCGGAGCATGCCGAGCCCGGCGTACTGGGTGAAGGTGTCGCCGTCGATCATCGTCATCACGGTGTCCAGGTGCATGAACGCCCGCCGCTTCGGCATGTCCAGCGCCACGATCGTGTGTGCGGACCCGGCGTCGAAGAGCCCGCGCGCCAGCATCTCGACCGCCTGCGGAGTGGTGCGTTCGCTCATCCCGACAAGGACCGCGCCCCGCCCGATCACCAGCACGTCCCCGCCCTCGATGGTCGAGGGGTAGTCGTGCTGCCCCTGCGACCAGTGGTGGAAGGCGCCCGCCTCCGGACCGGTGAACAGCGGGTGGTGGCGGTAGATCGCCTCGAAGTGGACGGTCTCGCGCTGCCGGGCGGGCCAGCGCATCGCGTTGATCGACACCCCGTCGTAGATCCAGGCCGAGGTGTCCCGGGTGAAGAGGTGGTTGGGCAGCGGGCCGAGCAGGAAGTCGTCCGGTTCCATGACGTGGAAGCGGACCGAGACCGGCTCGGCGTGACGCTCCAGGAACTCCCGCTTGGTCATCCCGCCGACCAGCGCCTCCGCAAGCTCCGCCGGGGTCATTTCCTCGAAGGCCGCCCGCAGGTGCTCGGTGGCCAGCGGCCCGTACTCCTTCTCGTCGAAGACCCGGTCCAGCACCAGCCGGCGGGCCACCGGGACACCTAGGGCCTCCCGGAGCAGATCCCCGAAGAGGTGGACCTCGACGCCCCGGTCGCGCAGCAGGTCCGCGAAGCCGTCGTGCTCCTGCCGGGCGCGGCGCACCCAGAGCACGTCGTCGAAGAGGAGAGCGTCCTTGTTGCTCGGGGTGAGCCGCTTCAGTTCCAGATCGGGGCGGTGCAGGATGACGCGGCGCAGCCGCCCGGCCTCGGAGTCGACATGGAATCCCATGTCCTCATCCTCACCGGACGGCACCCGCTTCACCCCGCGAACCTGCCGCCGATCGCGGGGCGTACGTCACAGCGGTACGTGGTCGTCCGTGACGCGCCACCCCGGCGGTGCGTCACAGCCGGGGGTCGACCGGCTCCGACTCCAGGGCGAGGACCGCGAAGACCGCCTCGTGGACCCGCCAGAGCGGCTCACCCCCGGCCAGCCGGTCGAGCGCCTCAAGGCCGAGCGCGTACTCCCGCAGCGCCAGCGACCGCTTGTGGCCGAGGAACCGGGAACGCAGCCGCTCCAGATTGTCCGGGCGGGTGTACTCGGGGCCGTAGATGATCCGGAGGTACTCCCGGCCTCGCACCTTGACGCCCGGCTGGACGAGCCGGTCCTTCGCGTCCCGTACGAGAGCGCCGAGCGGCTTGACGACCATGCCCTCGCCGCCGCTGCCGGTCATCTCCAGCCACCAGTCGACGCCCGCGCGGACGGACGCCTCGTCGCCGGTGTCGACGACGAGCCGGCGGGTGACCCGGAGCAGGCCGGTCGGGTCGTGCTCGACCAGCCGGTCCAGCCACCCCAGCTGAACGTCGTGCGGTTCGGCCGCGAGCGAGCGCCCGCGCACGGCGAGGACCTGGAACGGCGCGAGCCGCACCCCGTCCAGCCCCTCGGTGCTCCAGCAGTAGCGCCGGTACGCCTCGGTGAACGCGGCCGTGTCCCCGGCGCGCTCCCGCTGGCGTCCGGCGAGAGCTGCCACCTCGACGCCCCGGCCCGCGGCCGCCTCCAGCGCGGCGATGGCCGGCGGGAGGGCGGCACCGGCGGCGGCGCCCACGGCGGCGTACTGCGAGCGCAGCAGCCCGCCCGCCTTCAGCGACCACGGCAGGAGCTCCGCGTCGAGCAGGACCCAGTCGGTGTCCCACTCCTCCCAGAGCCCCGCGGCGGTGACGGCGGCCCTGATCCGGCCGAGGAGCGTCTCGGTGAGCTCGACGTCGTCCAGGAACGGGCGCCCGGTACGGGTGTAGAGGGCGCCGGTCGGCCCGTTGGTGCCGAAGCGCTCACGGGCGGCACCGGCGTCCCGGCAGACCAGGGCGACGGCGCGCGAACCCATGTGCTTCTCCTCGCACACGACCGTGGTGACACCGTCCGCCCGGTACTGGGCGAACGCCTCGGCCGGGTGCTCCAGGTACCCGTCCTCGCGGGAGGTGGCGGTGGGCGCCATGGTCGGCGGGAGGTACGGCAGCAGCCGGGGGTCGACCGCGAACCGGCTCATGACTTCGAGCGCGGCGGCGGCGTTCTCCTCGCGCACCGAGACCCGGCCCATGTGACGGGTCTCCACGATTCGCCGGCCGTGGACGTCACCGAGGTCGAGCGGACGGCCCTCCCTGCCTCCCGGCGCCTCGGAGGCCAGCGGCTTGACCGGCTCGTACCAGACCTTTTCGGCGGGTACGTCGACGATCTCGCGCTCCGGCCAGCGCAGCGCGGTCAGCTTGCCGCCGAAGACCGCCCCGGTGTCCAGGCAGAGGGTGTTGTTGACCCAGGAGGCCGTGGGGACCGGGGTGTGGCCGTAGACGACGGCCGCACGGCCCCGGTACTCCTCGGCCCACGGATAGCGCACGGGCAGGCCGAACTCGTCGGTCTCGCCGGTGGTGTCGCCGTACAGGGCGTGCGAACGGACCCGGCCGGAGGTGCGGCCGTGGTACTTCTCCGGGAGCCCGGCGTGGCACACCACCAGGTCGCCCCCGTCCAGGACGTAGTGGCTGACCAGGCCCGCGACGAACTCCGCCACCTGCTCGCGGAACGCGGGGTCGGTCTCGTCCTCCCGTTCCAGCTGCTCGATGGTCTCGGCCAGACCGTGGCTGTGCTGGACCTTGCTGCCCTTGAGATAGCGGCCGAGCTTGTTCTCGTGGTTGCCGGGCACGCAGAGCGCGTCGCCCGAGGCGACCATGGACATCACGCGGCGCAGCACGCCGGGGCTGTCCGGTCCCCGGTCGACCAGGTCGCCCACGAAGACCGCGGTACGCCCCTCGGGGTGCGTGCCGTCCTCGTAGCCGAGTCTGGCGAGCAGGGACTCCAGCTCGCCGTGGCAGCCGTGGACGTCACCGACGATGTCGAAGGGGCCGGTGAGGTGGCGCAGGTCGTTGTACCGGCGCTCGCGCTCGACGGTCGCCCGGTCGGTCTCCTCCTCGGAGTGCAGCACGTGCACCTTGCGGAAGCCCTCGCGCTCCAGGCCGCGCAGCGAACGGCGCAGCTCGCGCCGGTGGCGCTGGACGACGTGGCGCGGCATGTCCGCACGGTCGGGCCGCTCCGCGTTGCGCGCCAGGCAGACCTCCTCGGGCAGGTCGAGCACGATCGCGACCGGCAGCACGTCGTACTCCCGGGCCAGCTGGACGAGCCGGCGCCGGGACTCGGACTGCACGTTGGTGGCGTCCACCACGGTCAGCCGGCCCGCTTCGAGGCGCTTGCCGACGATGTAGTGCAGAACGTCGAAGGCGTCGCGGCTCGCGCTCTGGTCGTTCTCGTCGTCGGCGACCAGGCCCCGGCAGAAGTCGGAGGAGACGACTTCGGTGGGCTTGAAGTGGCGGTGCGCGAACGTCGACTTGCCGGAGCCGGTGGCCCCGATCAGCACGACGAGGGAGAGGTCGGGCACGGGCAGGGTCCGGGGCCGGACGGCCGGCCGGCCGGTGGCGCTGGGGTCGGTGGGGTTGCTGGGGTTGGTGCTCGTGCCGGTGGTGCTGGGGGTGGTACCCGTGTCGGTGCCGGTGGTGCTCGGGGTGTCGTCGCCGGTGGTGCCGGTGGTGCTCGGGGTGCCCTCGCCGGTGGTGCTGTCGGTGCTGTGGGTGTTCATGCCGCCTTCGCCTCCTTCTCCCTCTCGTCGGTGCTCTTGCCACCGGTCGTGCTGTCGCTCTCGGCGCGGGTGAAGACCGCCATCTGGGTGGGCGGTCCGACCTCGGGGTCGTCCGGCCCCACGGGGGTGAACGCGACCGTGTAGCCGTGGCGGTCGGCCACCTCGCCCGCCCAGGCGCGGAACTCGGCCCGGGTCCACTCGAACCGGTGGTCGCCGTGGCGGACGTGTCCGGCCGGCAGGGTCTCCCAGCGCACGTTGTACTCGACGTTCGGGGTGGTGACGAGCACCGTCCGGGGCCTCGCCGCGCCGAACACCGCGTACTCCAGGGCGGGCAGCCTCGGCAGGTCCAGGTGTTCCACGACCTCGCTGAGCACGGCCGCGTCGTACCCGCGCAGCCCTTTGTCCGTGTACGTGAGCGCGCCTTGCCGCAACGTGACCCGACGGGACTGGCGTTCGCCCATCCGGTCCAGCTTGAGCCGGCGCGCGGCGACGGTGAGCGCGCGCATCGACACGTCGACACCGACGATCTCGGTGAACCGGGCGTCCTTGAGCAGCGCCTGGACCAACTGCCCCTGTCCGCAGCCGAGGTCGAGCACCCGGGCCGCCCCGGCGTCGTGCAGCGCCGACAGGATCGCCTCACGCCGCTGCTGCGCGAGCGGCACCGGGCGCTCCGGGGTGTCCGTGGCCTCGTCCACCGCGTTGTCCACGCTCTCGACGTCGAGGTCGTCCGACTCGGCCAGGCGTACGAGTTCGAGCGCCTGCTCGGCCTGCCGGGTCAGCCCCCAGCGGCGGGAGAGGTAACGGCTCGTGATCAGCCGGTGCTCCGGGTGCGTGGCGAGCCAGCCCTCACCGGCCCGCAGCAGCTTGTCCACCTCGTCGGGCGCCACCCAGTAGTGCTTGGCGTCGTCGAGCACCGGCAGCAGGACGTACAGCTGACGCAGTGCGTCGCAGAGCCGCAGCTCCCCTTCCAGCACCAGCCGCACGTAGCGGGAGTCGCCCCACTCGGGGAACCGCTCGTCCAGTGGCACGGGCTCCGCGTCGACACGCGCCCAGCCGAGCGGCATGAACAGCTTCCGCACCAGTTCGGCGCCGCCCCGCGCGGGCAGGGCGGGCACCTCGATCCGCAGCGGCAGCGGTGCGGCGGCCCGCTCGGGCATCGCCCGGCAGTCGCCGCGCAGCGCGGAGTTGAAGACGGCCGTGATGGCCACCGACATCAGTGAGGAGGCGGCGTACGGGCGGTCGTTGACGTAACTCGCGAGCGCCGCGTCGGGCGCTCCACCCCGCCCCTTGCCCTTGCCGCGCCGGACCAGCGCCACCGGATCGACCTCCAGCAGGAGCGCGGCCGTGCACCGCTCGGGGGACGCCTCGGGGTAGAAGACGTGCGCCGTGCCGTGCGAGGTGGAGAACGTCTGCGCCTTGTCGGGATGCTTGTGCAGCAGGAAGCCGAGATCGGTCGCGGGGCGTTCCGGGGTTCCGGTCGTACTGATCGTCATGAACACCTGACCGAGTATGGGCGGGGTGCTCCCTCGTCACCAGGCATTTTCGTCGTCACCGGCCGTCTCCGCGGGTGCGCCGGCACCCGCGTGACCCTCATGCGTGTCCGCGTCCGTGCTTGGCTCCGTGCCCGCCTCTCCGGCCGCCTCCAGCGCACGGCCGAGCGCCGCGATCCGCGAAGGGCCGACCCTGCAGCATCCGCCGACCAGCCGTGCGCCGTCCCGTGTCCAGGCGCGCACCCGCTCCGGGCCGCCGAAGGTGCTCGCCCCCGTCCACCGGCGCCCCCGCGCGTCCCACCGCTCCCCGCTGTTCGGGTAGACGACGACCGGTTTGCCGGTGACCTCCGCCGCGCACCGGACGGCGGCCCCGGCGTCCGCCGGGTCGCAGCAGTTGATCCCGACCGCGATCACCTGGTCGTTCCCGGCGGCCTCCGCGAAGGCCGCCCGCAGCGGCTGCCCGGCCCGGGTCAGCCCACCCGCGACGGTGTACGAGAGCCAGACCGGGATTCCGGTCCCCGCGACCGCCCGGAGCAGTGCCCGCGCCTCGTCCGTGTCCGGCACCGTCTCCAGCGCCAGTACGTCCGGCCCGGCCGCGGCCAGCACCTCCACCCGGCGGCGGTGGAACCGCTCCAGCTCCGCGACGGAGAGGCCGTAGCCGCCCCGGTACTCGCTGCCGTCCGCGAGCATCGCCCCGTACGGCCCGACCGAGGCGGCGACCCAGGTCTCGCGTCCGGAGCGGTCGCCCGCGCGGCGGGCCAGCGCCACGCTCAGCGCCAGCAGTTCCGCCGCCCGGCGGTGTCCGATTCCCCGGCGGGCGAACCCTTCGAACGTCGCCTGGTAGCCGGCCGTGATGAGCACCTGTGCGCCCGCCCGCGCGTACGCCGTGTGCGCGGCCTCGATCTGCTCGGGCGCGTCCGCCAGCAGTCCCGCCGACCACAGCGCGTCCGACAGCTCGCACCCCTGGGCCTCCAACTGGTTGGAGAGTCCTCCGTCGAGCAGCACCGGTCCCTCGGCGAGGGCGTCGGCGAGGGACCTCCGGACGGGGCGCACAGGTACTCCTTCGCGTCAGCTCACTGGCTCACGCCAGCTGGGACTGGACCTGCGAGGAGATCAGCTCCAGGTGGTCCAGGTCGTCGAGGTCGAGGATCTGGAGGTAGATCCGCGAGGACCCGACCGCCGCGAACTGTCCGATCCTGTCGACCACCTCGGCCGGCGAACCGGCGAGGCCGTTGGCCTTCAGCTCCTCCACGTCCCGGCCGATGGCGGCGGCCCGGCGGGCCACCTCCGCGTCGTCCTTGCCGACACAGACCACGAGGGCGTTGGAGTACACCAGGTCGTCGGGCGCGCGCCCCGCCGCCTTCGCCGCCTCCCGCACCCGGCCGAACTGCTTCTCCGTGTCCTCCAGCGAGGCGAACGGGATGTTGAACTCGTCCGCGTACCGCGCGGCCAGCCGCGGGGTACGGACCGCACCGTGCCCGCCGATCAGGACCGGCACCTTGGACTGGGCCGGCTTCGGCAGCGCGGGCGAGTCGGTGAGCTGGTAGTAAGTGCCGTCGTAGCTGAAGGTCTTGCCGGTCTCGGTGGCCCACAGACCGGTGACGATGGCGAGCTGCTCCTCCAGACGCCCGAACTTCTCCTTCGGGAAGGGGATGCCGTACGCCTTGTGCTCCGCCTCGAACCAGCCCGCGCCCAGACCCAGCTCGACCCGTCCGCCGGACATCTGGTCGACCTGGGCGACCTGGATGGCGAGCACGCCGGGGAGACGGAAGGTGCCTGCCGTCATGAGCGTGCCCAGACGGATGCGCTTGGTCTCGCGGGCCAGACCGGCCAGTGTGATCCAGGCGTCGGTCGGGCCCGGCAGTCCGTCGCCGGACCCCATGCGCAGGTAATGGTCGGAGCGGTAGAAAGCGTCGAATCCCAGGTCCTCGGTGGCCTTGGCGACGGTCAGCAGGGTGTCGTAGCTCGCCCCTTGCTGGGGCTCGGTGAAGATGCGCAGATCCATGGTTCCATCCTGCCTCTTCCGGTCCGCCTCCCTCCGCACGGGCCCCGCCTCCCTCCGCACGGGCCGGAACCCACCCGGGACATCCCGCCCGGCGCGGCGCCACCGGTCGCCCGGCACGCGGGCGCCCTGAACCTCTCGGGCGCCCTGGACTGCCTTGGGCGCCCCGGGACGCTACCCCCTGCCCCGGACCGCGCCGTACGGGCCGTCCCGCTCCCTCGCCCTCTCCCGTGCCTGTTCGGCGAGGCGGCCGAGCATGCCCCGCACCCGGTCCATCGATTCGTCGGCGGCGTCTATCGCCTCGATGCACTGCCAGTAGAGGGCGTCCTCGCCGGTCTCGCAGGCGACCCCGACGAGAGCCATGCCCGCCTCGCCGAGGAGCAGCGCCAGCCCCGCCAGGGTGCGCGACACGTCGGCCACCTCCGTGAGGCGGGCCGCGCGTGTCTGCCCGGTCAGGAACACCGGCGAATCCGGCGCGGACCAGTCCCCTCCACCGATCTCACCGAGCCCTCGCGCGTCTCCCCGTAACTCGGCGGGCCCGGCGACGGCCAGCCGGTCCCCGATGGCCCGTGCCAACGCCTGGGCCTGCCACACCTCGGTCATGATGTCCGCCGCGCCCCGGCTCTCCGCCAGCGCGCGCCGTCCGATCTCGACCAGTCGTTCCGCTTCCATTCGGTCCCCCGTCACTACGAAAACCCGGTCACCTAGTCCATTACCCACAGTGAGGTAGGCGGTACCGAAAGGACAGAGGAATTCGGAAATCTGTGGATACACAGACGATTGTGGAAAAGCCGATCACTCCGAAGAGTGATGCTCAGGGGCCTCGGGCCGCTCGGGAACCGGAAAACGGGTCTCGTTCCGGTCGATCTTCGCCGCCAGCGCCGCCAGCGCATCCACTCCGAGCACCGCGCAGAACTGGAGCAGATAGGCGAGGACGTCGGCCACCTCGTCCTGGACCCGGTGCGCCGTCTCCGGGTCCGACATCACGGCCGCCGCCTGCTCCGGGGTCATCCACTGGAAGATCTCCAGCAGTTCGGAGGCTTCCACGCTCAGCGCCGCGGCCAGGTTCTTGGGGGTGTGGTACTGACCCCACTGCCTGGACTCGGCGAACGCGACCAGGCGTCGCTGGAGTTGTGGCACATCGAGTTCGTTCATCCGGACAGGTCTACCACTGTGGCGCCCTCGGTCCGGCCGGCCAGGGCCGCGCCCGCCTCGCCCACCGTGCCGATCATCCGCAGGTGCCCGTCGGAGCAGATCCCGGCGGCGAGCCGGAGCAACTCCCCCGACTGACGCCCGTCGAGGCCCCGGTCGAACCCGTCCGCCAGAACGGTGAGGGCGCGCATGGCCCAGGGGATCTCGTCCGGGGTGTTCACCTCCAGCACGTGAGGGCCCGTCAGCAGTACCAGCGCGAGCGCGAGGTAACGCAGCTCGCCGTCGCCGAGACGTCCGATCGGGGTGCTGCGCCCGGCTCCGCGCCCCACCAGGGCCTCCACCGTGCCGTCGAGAAGGTCCCGCGTGGTCAGGGCGGTCACCGGTCCCGCGCACCCCGCCGCCGCCGTGGCCACCAGCCGGGCGTGCCGCTGCGCACACTGCGTACGGGTCCGTGCGAGCACCGCGGCGAGGTTGTCGCAGCCGGGGCGCAGCCGTCCCTCCCCCGCGCGGACCGGTCCGCGCATCCCCCGGGGCAGCGGATCGCAGGGGAAGGCGGAGTGGAGGCCCACCACCACCTGCTCGGCGGCGGCGAGTACGCGTAACTGCCCCTCGGTGACCCCGGCGACCCGCAGCGGCAGCAGTGCCGTGGCCAGCCGGCCGTCCGGGAGGGGAGCCCGGGTCACGGGTACCTGGCCGGCCGTGTGCCAGGCGGCCTGCACCGTGGGGCGGCCCGGATCGCGCAGCGCGGTGGTGAGCAAGGCCTGACCGCCCGCCGTGAGCCGCTCGCCCACGATGCGCAGCGAGGGTTCGGCCTGGACGGCCACGTCGAGGCGGACCGGCCCGGCCGGCCCGTCCACGGTGCAGCCGATACGGAACCCGCGCCTGCCCTCGGCGTCCGCCACCGCGCGCTCGGGCACGCAGGAGACGGGATCGGGGAACACCTCCTCCAGCGCGTCGCCCGCGCCGAGCCGGGCCAGCGCCTCGTAGGCCCCGAGGGCGGTGGACGCACCACTGCCGCTGGGACCGGTGAGCAGGGTCAGCGGCCCCAGCGGCAGGGCTCTGCGCCAGTGCGAGGCGAAGGCGGCCAGCCGCAGCTCGGTGACGACGGGGCGGACGGGGCGGGCCGGTGCGCCGGGTGCGGTGCGGGGCGGACAGACGCGGGTCGTACCCGGGGGTGAGGCTGTAGTGGTCATGAGCGGACCGTACGCACGGCTCCGGCGGGCGAACCGTTTTGCCCGGGCAAGCTTCCTACGATTGAGGGATGCCCGCCGGGGTCACCCCTTCGACCTCCATGCCGACCGGCGCGAGCAGGAAGACGTTCCGGTCCACCCGGTGCATGCCGCTGCCGAGCCCGAAGACGACCCCGCTGCTGAAGTCGAGAACGCGCTTGGCGACGTCCGTCTCGGCCGCCGTCAGGTCGAGCAGCACCGGGACCTGTGCGACGAGGTACTCGGCCACCTCGCGGGCGTCGGAGAAGACCTGGACCCGCAGCACCACCAGTCGGCGCTGCTCCTCGGCGCTGTCCTGCCCGACCGTGCCGTGGTCGACCCGGGACGGCCACTCGTTGCGGCCCCGCAGCGGTACCACCTGGGCCAGGCCCTCCCACTGTGCGTCAGTGGCGTCGTACCTGTCGTACCTGCTCACAGGGTCACCTCGTCCGTGTGCCGGTCGACGGTGCGCCGGCTGCGCTCGCTGTTCATCGGGCAATCCTCTCGTCCCTCACCCGTTCGGCCCACCAGCGACACGGACGGGAATGCGATCCTCCGGGTCTGCCCCGCCATGTACCGGGTCGGCTCTGGACGCTGCATCAACGTAGCCCGGGAGGACGCGGCCGATCCAGTCGCCCTGCCCGCGCGGCCCCGGGTGTGCGTCGGACGGCTGGTCACCTCGCACGTCCCGCTCCGCGCGGGACGAGCGGATGGCCGGGAGGCTCCCCTACGGACCGGCCGCCCGCACCGGTGCGGACTCCCCTACGGACCGGTGCGGGCGCACCGGTGCGAAGTCGGGAACCAGCCCTTGCTCGATGTCCCGCGCCAGCGCGGCGACCTCGGACATCACCTCGAACACGCCCGTCTGCGCGGCGCCGTTCAGATGCCGGTACTCGGTGCCGACCGTCACCGCCAGTCGCTCGGGCAGGCCCAGATCGGGGTGACGGTTCTCGGCGACGATCCGCAGGGCCGCTTCGGGCACCGGGATTCCGGCCGCGTGGAAGGTGTGGGCCCGCTCGCGGACATGGCCGAGGTAGTCGATGTGGTCGCGGACCCCGGACGGGCCGAGCAGCGGCCCGTGGCCCGGCACGACGGTCTCCGCCCCGGTCGCCAGGACGGCTTCGCACGCCTCGATCACCTGGGAGAGCGGACCGGCCCAGTGACACGGGTGGTCGCCGGGCCGTTCGGGCGTGGATCCGAAGATCACGTCTCCGGTGAACACGGTGCCGTGGTCCGGCAGATGGACGATCAGGTCGCCGGTGGTGTGGGCGGGCGGCAGCGCCGCGATCCGTACCGGGTGGCCGTCCAGTGTCAGTTCGAGCTCTCCGGTGAAGTACGTGGTCGGCACGACGGGTTCGGTCTCCGACCAGTCGAACGGGCCGAAGTGCCGGGACAGGTAGGCGCCGAGGGGCGTGTCCGGGTCGCCGGAGGCGATCAGCGCGTGCTGTTGCTGCGGTGTGGGCTCGAAGTGGATGTGCTCGCGGGCACCGCGCGTGACGATGATCTCGGCGTCCGGTACGACCCCGGCGCCCCAGAAGTGGTCTCCGTTGGCGTGGGTGACGATCACCCGGTCGACCGACACGCCTTCGGGCAGGCGCTGCTGGCTCGCCGCCAGGAACTGCCCGGCCAGCGCCCGGTCGTAGGGGGTGTCGATCCACAGCGCCCCTTCGGGTGTGGCGAGCAGGCCGCAGTTGGCCAGCCCCCAGCCCCTGTGCGGCGGCAGCCAGACGTACAGTCCCTGGCCCAGGTCGACGATGTCCCCACCCGTGATCGGCATGGTCCGATTGTGCCGCGCCCTTCGGACACTCCGGGTGCGCTCACGGGGGAATCCACACCCCCGCGTGACGGAGGGCCGGGTGGCGTGCGTGCCTCCCCGGCCCTCCTGGTGGTGGAATCAGGCGTTCCCGCTCGCCGTGCCGTGTCAGGACTCCTCGAAGTAGGCGTCCAGGACCACGTCGAGCTCCTCCGGCCACTCCTTGAGACGCTTCCGGCTCTCCGCGACCACCTCGCCGTTGAACCAGCGGCGCGAGGAGACGTGGACGGTCAGGGTGAACCTGCGGGCCGTACGGGCCGTCTTCACCTCGACCGCGGAGACCTCGGACCAGTCGAAGTCGGCCTGCTGGTCGTCGAGGGTGAACCGGATTCCCGCCTTGTCCACGCGGATGGACCCGCGCCGGTCGCTGATCTCGAAGACCGGCGCACCGGAATCGTCATCATCAGCGGATTCGTCACTGTCGTCGGGCTCGTCACCGGACTTCTCGCCGACCGTGTCCTCCGCGTCCGCGTCCGCCGTCCCGGCCGCGGTCTCCTGGACGTCGGAGGGCTTCGCGGAACCGGACGGCTCGGAGGTCTCCACCGGGACGGCGTCCTGGATGTCGGCTTCGTCGGCGACCCGGGGGGCGCCGTCCGCCGTGCCGGCTTCCTCGTCGTCCTCCGTCCGCGCCGGAACGGGGGCCGTGAGGCCGGGAATGTACGCCGGGTCTGTTCCCGCGGCGAACTCGGGCTTCTTGTTTGAATCTATGCTCTGCTCCACGGCGGGCAGTATGGTCCACGAACCTGTAAGAGAACCAGTCACACCCTCCCGTCCGGCTCAGAGCACCCCTTTGCGCCACTCCCGCATCAGCAGCCGGCCGAGGTACAGGCCCCCGATCGCCATGGTGCAGATGCCCACCGGCAGGTCTTCGAGGAGCGGCACCTGCTGTGCGCAGAGATCGGCCACCACCAGCAGCAGGGCACCCGTCACCGCCGACAGCAGCAGGTGCGGGCCGGAGAGGCGGGTGAGACGTCTGGCGATCTGCGGCGCGGTCAGCGCGACGAAGGCGATGGGGCCGGCCACCGCGACCGCACCGGCCGAGAGGACGATGGCGAGGACGATCGCGACGCTCTTGGTCTTCTTCGGTTCGGAGCCGAGCCCTTCGGCGATGTCGTCGCCCATCTCGCCCACGACCAGCCGCCGGGCGAGCAGCGCGGTGACCGGGGCGGCCAGCGCGAGCACCACCCCTATGGTGGCCGCGTCCGTCCAGGACCGGGCGGTCAGGCTGCCGTTGACGTAGGACGTGAGCGCGGACGCCTTGTCCCGCTCGACGGCGTAGACGACGTACTGGGTGATCGCACTGCCGATCGCGGCGACACCGATGCCCGCGATCACCAGCCGGGCGGGGTTGCGGAAACCGGTGCCGGTGGAGACGTACACGGTGGCCATGGCGACGACGGCTCCGACGAGGGCGCCGACCGGCACGGGGACGTCGCCCGGGAAGAACAGGGCGACGACCGCCGCGCCCGCGCCCGCTCCTGAGGAGAGGCCGATGACGTCGGGGCTGCCGAGCGGGTTGCGGGTGACGGACTGGAAGAGGGCGCCGGACAGGCCCAGCGCGGCACCGGTACCGAGGGCGGTCACCAGGCGTGGGCCGCGCAGGCGTTCCAGGACGAAGCGGTCCTTGCCCTGGGCTCCGCCGGTCAGCGCGTTCGGCAGGTCGGCCAGGCCGACGCCGAGCCGCCCGAGGGTGAGGGTCGCGACGGCGGCGGCGAGCAGCAGGACCAGCAGGGCGACGGCCACGAGGACGGACGCCCGGCGCATGGGTATCGCCACCGTCGTACCGATGCGCAGGTACCCCCGGGCCCGCCCGGGGGCCGGTCGCGCGCGCCGCGTGGTGGTCATGCCGTCCCCTTCATCCTGCGTACGGCGACGAGCAGCGCGGGTGCGCCGAGGAAGGCGGTCACCACACCGACCATCAGTTCGGTGGGCCGCATGACGACCCGTCCCACCACGTCCGCGAGGAGCAGCAGAGTGGGGCCCAGGAGCGCGGAGAACACGATCTGTTTCCGGAAGCCGACCCCGACGAGCGCGCGGACCACGTGGGGCACGGCGAGGCCGACGAAGGCGATGGGGCCGACCGCCGCGGTGGCCGCCGCGCTCAGCAGGACGGCGGCGATCAGGCCGGCGGTGCGGGTGCGTGCGGGTCGCGAGCCGAGCGCGACCGCGGTGGCGTCGCCGAGCGCGAGGGTGTCGAGGCCTGGCCCGAGGAGGAGGGCGATCACCAGGCCGACCGCGGCGAACGGCAGTACGGCCCACAGCACGTCGAAGTCCCGCCCGCCGAGCGCGCCCACCACCCAGTACCGGTAGCTGTCGAAGACCTTCGGTTTGCTGAGCGTCACGGCCTGGATGTACGCCGTCAGGACCGCGGAGAGCACCGCGCCCGCCAGTACCAGGCGCACCGTGCCGGAACCCCCGCCCGCGGTGCCGACGATGTGTACGAGCACTCCGGCGAGCAGCGCTCCGGGCAGCGCCCACCACATGGTGGCGGTGGCTCCGGAGGCGCCGAACCAGGCGGTGGCGGTGACGATGGTGGCGGAGGCGCCCGCGTTGATGCCGAGCAGACCGGGTTCGGCCAGGGGGTTGCGGGAGACGCCCTGCATCAGGGTGCCCGCGACGGCGAGGCCGGCTCCTGCCAGCACGCCGAGGAGCGTGCGGGGGTAGCGGCTCTCGACGATGGCGGTGACGTTGGGGTCGGCGTGGCCGGTGAGGACGTCCGCGACCTCACCGAGGGAGGTGCCGCGGCTGCCGAACATGACGCTCGCCGAGAGGGCGGCTCCGAGGGCTACGAGCACCAGGAGCAGGAGGAACGCCGAACGGGCGGTGCCGGTACGCGAGGTACCGGCACCGCTCGGCGGCGCGACCGTGGTGGTTGCCATGGAAGGGGGGACGCTCCCGCGGGTTACTTGGCCGCGGCGGCGACGGCCTTGTCGATGAGCGGCAGGTAGCGGTCGATCACCCACGGCACGGTCAGCGGGTTGATGATCGAGGAGGCCGTGACGAAGGAGTTGTCGTTCGAGGCGACGACGGCGCCCTTCTCGACGGCGGGCATCGCGGCGTACAGCTTCTGCGCCTCGATCTCCTTACGGGTCTTGTCGTCGGTGTAGAAGGTGAAGAGCAGGTCGCTGCCGTTCAGTTTCTCGGCGTTCTCCAGGCCGATGAGGGCGGAGTCGGTGCCCTCGGTCTCCTTGAAGGTGTCGACGACGGGGTCGACGGTCAGGCCGAGCTTGGAGACCATGGCCACGCGCTGCTCGCTGGGCTTGAAGATGCCGAGGGTGCCGGGGCCCGAGGTGTAGATGTACGAGAACTTCACGTCCTTGTACTGGGGTCGGCTCGCGGCGGCGTCCGCGAGTTCCTTCTCGATAGTCGTCTTCAGGCCGTCGGCGTCCTCGGTCTGCCCGAGTGCCTTGCCGATGATGTCGATCTGCTGGTCCCAGTCCGTGCTCCAGGCCTGGTCCGGGTAGGCGACCGTGGGGGCGATGTCCTTGAGGACGTCGTACTGCTTCTGCGTGATGCCCGACCAGGGGGCGAGGATGACGTCGGGTTCCAGTTCGGTGATGGCCTCGAAGTCGATCTCCTCGCCACCGGTGAACTGGGTGGGGAGCTTGTCGCCGTTCTTCTTCACGGCCTCGTCGATCCACGGCAGGTAGCCGGAGGAGTCGCTGCCCCACTCGTAGCTCTCGATGCCCACCGGGGTGGTGCCGAGCGCGATGGCGGTCTCGGCCGAGCCCTGGCCGAGGGTGACGACGCGTTCGGGCTTCTCGTCGATGGTGGCGGTGCCGAGGGAGCTCTTGATAGAGACGGGGAACGCCGCGTCGCTCGATGCCGCGGACTTGGCCGGTTCCTTGTCGTCCCCGTCCGAGGAGCAAGCGCCCAGGGAGAGCGCGAGTGCGGCGACGGTGGCGGAGGCGGCGAGCGCGTGACGGCGCGCGCGAATGGAGCCGAACATGTTCTGTTCCCCATGATCGTGGACGAGTGATGCAAAACGTTAGGTAAACCTAACCTAATGAATTGCTCATGTTCGATGGGGGTACCCGCGCGGCCGCCGCACTGCGTGATGTAAAGGGAAGCGTCGCTTCCGCGCAGAGGTACACGCGGAAGCGACGCTCACCTCAGCTGCCGAGGGTGCAGCTCTTGCCTCCCAGAGTGAAGGCGCTCGGCGCGGCGTTGCTCCCGGACCAGCTGCCCGTGAAGCCGAAGGACGCCGACGATCCGGCCGCGAGCTTGCCGTTCCAGCCGGCGTCGGTGGCCGTCACCGCGGTGCCGGTCTGCTGGACCGTCGCGTTCCACGCCTGGGAGATCTGCTGGCCGCCGGCGAAACTCCAGGCGAGCTTCCAGCCGTCGATCGCCGTGCCACCGGTGTTGGTGAGGGTGACGTCGCCCTGGAAGCCGCCGGACCACTGGTTGGTGATCTTGTACGTCACCTTGCAGGCGGCTGCCGGGGTGCCGGGGTCGGTACCCGGATCGGTTCCGGGGTCGGTGCCCGGGTCCGTACCGGGGTCGGTGCCGGGGTCCGTACCGGGGTCGGTGGTGCCGGTGTCACCGGACGCGGAGTCGCCGTACAGGATGCCGCGCCCGTTGGTGGAGACGTACACCCGGCCGAAGATCCGCGGGTCGCCGGTGATCGCGCCACCGGTCCAGCCCCACTGGTGGGCGTCGTCGTTGATCCGGGTCCAGCTCGCGCCCGCGTCGGTGGACCGGAAGATGCCGCGCACCCCGCCGATCTTCGCGCTGGTGAACAGGGTCTGGTACGAGGCGCCCTGGGCCGCCTTGCCGAACCCGATGGAGTCCGCCTGCGCCACGTTGGAGAGCTTGGTGAAGGTGGCGCCGGAGTCGGTGGAGTGCCACAGCCCGTACGCACCCGTGGTCGCGCCGCCGGCCAGCCAGACGTCGCCCTCGATGCCGGGGACGGCCTTGAAGCGGACGTTGCCCTCGGCGGGGAGGCCGGTGGAGGACTTCGCCGTGAAGGTGGCGCCGGAGTCGGTGGAGACGTAGAAGACACCGGACTTGTAGCCGTAGAACTTCTTCGGGTTCTTGCGGTCCGACTCCACGGTGGCACCGGCCGGGATGCCGGTGGACGCGGTCCACGAGGAGCCGAATCCGGTGGTGCGGTAGACCCCGGTGCCCGCCGGGCTCCAGACGAACGAGCTGCCGTCCGCCGCCGCCGCGACGGTGCCGCCGCCGGTGACGCCCGAAGGATCGGTGCCCCCGAACCAGTTGGCGCCGTTGTCGGTGGAGAACGCGACGTGCGGGGCCGCGTCCGCGTCACCCACGCGCACCACGGTGTTGGGGGACGCCTCGGCGAAGTCGAGGCTGGTGGAGGAGGTGAAGTTGGGCGAGGTGTACATCATCGCCGGCACGGCGTCGAGATTTGTGTGCCGGAAGCCGCCGACGTCGAGCATCGCGCTGAGCAGCGGGGCGCCGGAGGGCGGGCTCGCCAGGTCGTTGACCGAGGTCTCCTCGATCCCCTTCACCATCGGCGTGATCTTGAACTGGGCGCCGGTGTCCCAGTTCTTGAGGTTCTCGGTGCCGTAGAGGGTCGCTCCGGTGCCGTACATCATGCGGTTGGAGTCGAACGGGTCGATCTCCAGCGACTCCGTCATCCAGCCGAGCTTCGGACTGGTCTCGGGCGGCGAGGGGTTGGCGCCCCAGGTGAGCCACGGCACCGAGGAGACGTCCTGGGTGTAGCGGGTGGAGCGGTTGGGGTAACTCGTGTACTCCCAGGCGGTCGTCCAGGTCGCGCCGCTGTCGGTGGACCGGAAGATCTGGGTGTCCGGCCACCAGGAGCTGTAGGCGGTCGCCATCAGCGTGCCGGGCTTCTGCCGGTCCACGGTGAGCCCGCTGAAGCCGTAGTACGTGTCGGCCTCGGCGACGGGGCTGACGTCCAGCCAGGTGCCGGTGGCGGTGTCGTAGCGGGCGATCTTGCCCTTCCCGCCGTCGTACGGGCCGCCGGTGTCACTCAGCGAGAGGTAGAGGTAGCCGGTGCCCTCGTCCAGTACGCCCTTGTGCGCAAGGTAGCCGGTCGGCTGTCCGGCGATCCGCGACCAGGTGGCGCCGGCGTCGGTGGAGCGGTAGACGGTGTTGTCCTTGTCGGCCACCCCGACGTAGATGTTCTTCGTGGCGGTGCCGGCACTGCCGCCGCGACCGTCGAAGGTCACCCAGGTGACGCCCTGGTTGTCGTTGCCGTAGCCGCTGGTGTCGGACGGGTCCTGGGAGTAGTTCCCGACGTTGGGGAAGGCGGTGACCTTCGACCAGGTCACGCCCGAATCGGTGGACCGCCAGAGGCCGTTGCCGCTCGGGGCGCCGAGGTAGAGCACCGAGTTCTTGCGCGGGTCGACGGCGAGCCGCTCACCCATCCCGCGCCCCGGCATGTTGCCGCCGAGCTTGAAGGGGAGCACCGACGGCGTCCAGGTGGCGCCCCGGTCCGTGGAGCGCAGCACCGCGCCGTTGTTGGGGTCCCAGCTGTTGGTGTAGGTCCCGGCGGCGACGTACACGTTGTTCGGCTGCACGGGGTCGGAGGCGAGGCTCACCACGCCGGTGTAGCCCCAGTGGTCCCAGTCCACCGAGTCGAGCAGCGGCTTCCACTGCTTGCCCGACTGGTCCCAGCGGTAGGCGCCGCCGATGTCGGTGCGCGCGTAGGCGAGGTTCTTCTCGCTCCGGTTGAAGACGATGCCCGGAACGAAACCGCCGCCGTCGACACGGGCGTTCTTCCAGGTGTAGGAGTCCGCTGCCAGGGTGGTGGCCGACGACAGATCGGATGCTTCCGCCGTGGTGGCGCCGCTGCTGGGCTGCGCCACGGACGGGGTGGCAATGCCCGACAAACCTGCTGCCAAGGCGAACGCCGCCAGCAGGGCGGCAAAGGGTCTGGCTCTCAAACGCACGGAAAAGTCCTCTCCGAGCTGGACCGCCACACGGGTGGCAGTGGGCCGATGCGGGGGTGGGAGCGCTCCCAAACGCAGCCCGATGGTAGCGGCGCACGGCATCACGGAGAAGAGGTGAGGCAAGAGGTCATCGGATGAATCCGTCGCGACGGGTGCGGAGTTGGACGCGCACGCGGCATCACTCGCCGAGTCCGCGGTGCGGCTCCGGGGCATTCCGGGCCCGGCCGTACCGGAAGCCGCACCTGCCCGCACCGGTCGGCGACTGGGGTAGCCGGCGTCCACGTGGACCACCGAGCCGGTGACGTACGAAGCCTGGTCGGAGGCGAGCCACAGGCAGGCCTGGGCGACCTCGCGGGTGCGCAGAGTCCTGTGCGGTCCTCGGTGACGTCGTCCGTGGCGGGACGGGGCTCCTTTGCCTGCGGCACGGGTATGGGCGACCGCCCCGCCACCGCCACCGCCTGTCGCCTCCGGCACCGCCACCGCCACCGCCTGTCGGCTTCGCCGCTTCAGGGCGAGGGCGGCACTGACTACCGGCCCATGGGGTGGGGGTGAGAGGGCTCCGGCGGGCCGGCTCGGAGAGCCCGAGAGGAGTCGCACGCGTAGGGGCGCGGCTCGGTCTGTAGCACCCCTGCCAGGTTCTCCGGTCGGCGCTTCTGCGCCTTCGTCGTGGCACGGTCGGCCCCGTGCGCCGAGGCAGAGAGGGCAGAACGCCATGCGTGTGGCCGAGAGTTGGTCCCGCGTGATGGGTCTTCTCCGGCAGCACGCCCCGGCCGGTCACGCGGATCCGCCGGGGCCCACCACGGAGCGGATGCTCGCCGCCGCCGAGGAACGGATGGGGATCTCCCTCTCTCAGGATCTGCGGGTGTGGCTGCTGCGGAACAACCTGGATCTGCCTGAGGAAGACGTCGACGACGAGGTGGCATGTCGCGGCTTCGACGGGTTCCCGGACGAGGGAAGTTTCGGTTCTCGACCGCTCGACGGCCGTCACCGATCCGTCCTCACCCCGGAACGGCACCGGCACGCTCCGCGGCTCGCGCGCCCGGTCGGGTCTCCCGGGCGGGCGGGCGCGCCTTCCGCGTCGGGCGTCCCGCGCGGCCTGGCGAGCAGGACGCCCGCAAGGATCAGCGCCATCCCGGCGAGCCGGCGGCCGGTGAGGCTCTCCGCCGCCAGGACCGTGCCGAGCAGGACGCCGGTGACCGGGTTGAGGAGGCCGACGAGGCCGACCGTGGCGGCGGGCAGCCTGCGCAGGGCCGCGAACCAGGCGAGGAAGGCGAGCGCCGTGGCGACGACGGTGACGTACCCGAACGCCAGCAGCGCGCCCGCGTCCACCGGTGGCGGCGCCCCCTCGTACACGAGCGCCGCCACCAGCAGGAGCACCCCGCCGAAGCAGAGCTGCCAGGCGGTGGTGGCGAGGACACCGGCGGCGGAGTCCCAGCGCTGGGTGAGGACGTATCCGAGGGAGGAGACCAGCATGGCGGCGACGGACGCGATCAGGCCGCCGGTCCCACTGCCGCCCGTACGGCCCCACATCATCAGCACCACCCCGGCGAGCCCGGTCGCGCCCGCCGCCAGATGGGCGGCGCGGGGGCGCTGGGCGAGCAGGGCCCAGGCGGCCACGGTCATGACCAGCGGGGAGAGTGCCATCACCATCGACGCGGTGCTGGTGGCCAGCCGCTGTGCGGCGATGTAGACGAGCACGAAGAAGGCGCTGGTGTTGAGCAGCCCCAGCACGGCGGACCGCCACCACCAGGCGCCCCGGGGGCGGGTCCGGGCGAGGAGCATCAGCAGGCATCCGGCGGGCAGGGCACGCAGCGCGGCTCCCCAGAGCGGGTTCCCGGCGGGGAGGTAGTGACGGGTGACGTAGTAGGTGGTGCCCCAGGCCACCGGTGCTACCGCGGCGGTGGCCGCCCACCGCATATTGGCTTCCATGGAAGACATATTAGCTTCCTCGGAAGCTAATGACTAGGCTGGGGTCATGCAGCAGCCCCACGAGCACCAGGACCCGCCACCCGACCACGTGGCCCGCATCCAGGCCGCCTGGCGTCGCGAGCGCCCCGACCTCGACGTCGGCCCGCAGGCCGTCATCGGCCGGCTGCACCGTCTCGCCGCCCTGCTCACCCGGGAGTTGTGCGTGGTGTACCAGCGGTACGGCCTGAGCGAGGGCGAGTTCGACGTCCTCGCGGCGCTGCGCAGGGCCGGTGCGCCTTACGAGCGGGCCCCCGGGGAGCTGGCCGCGCACACCATGGTGACCACCGGAGCGATGACCAAGCGGATCGACCGGCTGGAGCGGTCGGGTCTGGTGACCCGGCGCCGGGGGGACGGGGACGGCCGGGGCCGGGTCGTCGGCCTCACCGTGCCGGGGCGCGAACTCATCGACCGGGCCTTCACGGACCACATGCGCAACGAACAGCGCCTCCTCGCCGCGCTGTCCCCGGCGCGGGCCGAGGCGCTGGAAGGGGATCTGACCGCATGGCTCGCCGCGCTGGAGGACCCGCGCGGGGACGGCCGGAGCTGAAGGCGCGGCGGACGGACCGGGCGCCTCACGCCTGGTGGGCCAGGCTCCGGACCACATGGGTCATGTGCTGGACGTTGCCGACCCGCAGCCAGGTGGCGGCGTTGCCGGTACCCGGACCGTCCGAGCCGGTACGCACGGCGGAATGGGTCAGCGAACGGGCGCAGTCGCGCAGCCAGCGCTCCCCCGAACTGGCCAGCGCGCCCCGGTAGTCGGGCAGCCGGAGGAGTTCGCGTGCGGCCTCGCGGTTGGTCCGCGCCCGGTCCGGGCCGCCGCGCACCACCTTCACCAGCGCGAAGGCGCGGTCCGTGGTGTAGCGCAGGACTCCCCAGTCCGGCCCTCCCCCTTGGTCCGGCAGGTGGGGACGCGCGAGGACGGCGGCCCGCTGGACTCCGTAGTCCCCGTACCCGAGGGCGGGGAGCCGGCCGGCGAGGTTCCGCCGTATCTCGTGCCAGACCTCCCAGTCCCGGCGCGGCTCCTCTCGTACGCCCCGGTCCAGCATCTCGGCCGTCACCTGCGGAAAGCCTCCGCCGATGGTGACGACGGAGCGCCAGTCGGCCAGCGGAACCAGGGCGTCGAGCGCGCGAAGGGCCTCCTTGTGGGCGCCGGGCCGGTCGGCGAGGACCGCTCCGAGGTCGATCAGCAGCTCGGCCTCCGCGACCCGGCGGACCCGCGCCACCAGCCGGCCGACCGCCTCGGTGAGCTCGTGGTCCCACTCGCCGGGGACCCGCACCCGGATACCGAGCGGCCGCCCGCTCCCGACCGCCGTCGCCAGTGCCGCGTCCTGCTGCACGGCGGGCCGCAGCGGCCCCGTCACCGGCCGGAACGCCCCGAACTCCATGTACTCGGCCAGCACTTCGGCGAGCACGGCGGCCTGCGCCCCGTCGGCGAAGGGGGCGTCGAGCCACGCCGGGCCCCGGGACTGGACCCGGCTCACGTCGGCGATCTCCCGGCGGACGGCGGCGGCCAGCCCGGCGCCGCGCGCTTCCGGGTGGGGCGGCAGGCTCCACAGGGGTGTGACGCCGTCCTGGATCGCCGGGCGCAGATCGCGGTAGGCCTCGGCCGCGTGGCGGCGTACCGGGAGTACGGGAACGTACAGAAGTCTCGGCATGGCGGCTCCCCCCGGGGGCGGTCCTGAGATCCCTTGCGTCGGTTCCGGCGGCACGGCCCGCGCGGGGCCGCTCTCCCTCGGGGGAACGCTCCGCGGCGCCGTCGGCACGGTTCTCCTGGGGGAAGGGTCCTCGGGGCCCGGAGGACGCGAAAGGGTGCCGAACCGGTCGGCTTGGCCGAATCGAACGGCGAGGGTTCGGCCGGCGGTGCCGGAGCGGCCGGGTTCGTGGGATCGTCGTGGGTATGGCCGAGTCCTGGGTGGTCGAGGACGGCGGCGCCGCGCACGCGTCCTCGGAGGCGGTGCTGAAGTCTCTCCGGGCGCGGGTCGGGAGAGGTCTGCTCGAAACGTGGCTGACCAGTTCGGCAGGACGGTCGTTGGCCTTCGTGACGAACACCGAGCGGGCGATGGTGATGCTCCTGGGCGAGGACGGCGATCCCGGTGAGCACGCCGCGGACCCGGGAGCGGAAGGGACGAGCACGGGGTTCGTCCTGTCCACCGGGCAGCACGACGCGTACCCGGACCGAGACACCGTGCCCATCGGCGAGGCGCTCAGGCTGGTGGAGCACATCGTGAGCACGGGATCCTGGCCCGCCGGCGTCCATGGGGTCGTCGATCGCTGAGACAGCGGACCGCCCCTGCGGCTCGTGTCGCCCACGAGCGGCAAATCCGTCCGGATCACCACTTCCGGGCCGGGTCTCCGTCCCGCTGGTTCTGAGGCTCCGGCGAAACCGCCCTCCGGTGGCCATGTGGTGTCTGACCTCGGCAGCGCGCACGTCCCTGGAGAGGTACGGTCATGCCGTGCGGGCAGCCGGTCTCCTCCCGGCCAACTGCACCCGTTGAAGCGCGAGTAGGAGATTCCGATGGCCCCTGACGACATTGAGTTCCGCAAGCAGATCCGTGCCGACATACCCCACTCCGCGCGGGTGTGGAACGCGTGGCTGGGCGGAAAGGACAACTACCCCGTCGACCGGGAGCTGGCGGACGCGGTCACCGCCGCCTACCCGGCCACGGCCGCCATCGCGAAGGCGTCACGGGCCTTCCAGGCCAGGGCGATCCGCCACCTCGGCGGCCTGGGCGTCCGTCAGTTCCTGGACGTCGGCACCGGGCTGCCGGTGGAGAACAGCACCCACCAGGTCGCGCAGGCCATCGATCCGTCCTCCCGGATCGTGTACGTGGACAACGACCCCATCGTGCTGGTGCACGCCGCCGCACTGCTGACCAGCTCGCCCGAGGGTGCGACGGCCTTCGTGGACGAGGACCTCACCCACACGGACGCCGTGGTGGACGAGGCGGCGAAGACCCTGGATCTCTCCCAGCCGGTGGCGGTGCTGCTGCTTTCGACGCTGGGGCACCTGCTCCCCGACGACGGGATCAAGGTGGTCCAGTCGTACATGTCCCGCATGCCGTCCGGCAGTTACCTGGTCATCTGCGACACCATCAAGACGCCGGAGACCCTCGCGGCCCAGGAGGCGTACGACTCGGGCGACAACCCGCCCTACCTGGTGCGGGAGCCCGAGGAGATCACCGGCTGCGCCGAGGGGCTGGAGCTGGTCGACCCGGGGTTCCTCTCCATCACGTACTGGCGCCCGGAGGGCGAGCCCGAGGGCCCCGGCGTCGACCAGTGGGGTCTGGTCGCCCGTAAGCCCTGACGCTCCCGGCACCACCCTGCCGTGGCATCGGCGCGCCGAGGGTCCCTCCGCACGGACGGGGGGACCCTCGGCGCTTTCGTGCGGGGTCAGGGCTGGATGGGCATGGTCCAGCAGTTGGAGCTCGCGGACTTGCCCGCCAGCCGGTCGGTCAGCCACGAGATGGCGTCGCCCTGGTCGGTGAGGAGGGGGACCAGGTGGTTCGTGACGATCTTGTCCCCGAGGTTGGGGAGAATGATCGCGTCGTAGGTGACGTTCGCACCCTTCTTGCACCAGTCGACGGCGAGTTGGCGCGCTTGGGCGTGCGGCACGATGTCGTCGTGGATGCCGGTGGCCACCCGCACCGGGGTGGTGGGCTTGAGGTTGCCGATGCGCTGCGCGTCGAGCGTGGACTTGAGCTGCGGGATCGTGTCGACGAGCTGGCTCAGGGACTTGCCGCTGGTCGTCCAGGAGCTGCTCTTCTTGAAGCCGTATCCGAAGAGCGCGTCGCCGATGCACATCGTCGAGAGGTCGGCGAGAGCCGCCTTGCCGGCCGCGTTGATCTGGGCGTCCGCGACGGGCTGGAGGGACGGGTCGGTCTGGAGGAAGCCGTTCAGCGACCACCCGAGGGCTCCGGCCAGCGCGCTGCCGTCGATCCCCTTGATGGTGGCGGTCAGATCGGCCGGGGGTGCGCCGACGTAGGCTCCGGCCAGCTTGACGTCCGGCGCGTAGGTGGGCTGGAGTTCGGCGGCCGAAGCGCTCGCGCCGCCGCCCTGGCTGTAGCCGTAGAGCCCCACGGGCGAGGCCGCGGTGACGGACGCCCCACTCACCCCGCGCGCCGCGCGGGCGGCGTCGAGGAGCGCGTGACCGCCGTCGACCCGGCTGACGTAGGTGTGCAGCCGGTCGGTGGCGCCGAGGCCCGCGTAGTCGGTGACGACCACGGCGGTGCCGGCGGCCAGCAGCCGGTAGATGGAGAGGTCCTCGTAACCGACCGACACCGTCTCGCCGTTGAGGGTGATCGGGTTCTGGAGGCCCAGCGAGGCCGCGCACTGGTCACCCTGCCCCATGGTGCCGGGCGCCAGGGCTACGAGCGGACGCGGTCCGCTTCCCTTCCAGGCGGCGGCCGGCTCGATGTAGGCACCGGTCACGGCCACCGGAAGGCCGTTGGAGTCGGTGGACTTGTACATGAGCCGGGTCGCCTTGCCCGGGAGCGGGCCGCCCAGGCTGGGCAGGCTCAGCGCCAGGGGGAGCGACTCGGTACGGACGAGGGTGCCGTCCGCCGCGGGCAGGGTCTGGGGCGGGGTGTAGAAGGCAGGGATCTCCACGCCGCGGGAGACCACCGGGGTCGTGGCGGCCGACGCGGGAAGCGTCTGGGCGCCCAGGCAGGCCGCCGCGGCGATCCCGGCGGCCAGCAGCCGTCCGGTGACCACCCCCGCGGTTCCACGCCGGGCGGTACGGGCGGTACGGGCGCCGCTCGGCGTCCGGAGGGACGGACGGAGGAAACGGGTTCTGCTCGGTTGCTCCACGCGGCTCACTCCTTGGTTCGGGGGAAGGGCGAGATGTCGCTCGGCTCCCGGTGTCGGTGCGCTTCCGGCGGTGTCCGCCCGTGCGGTGCGCGCGTGTTGAGGCGCCGCGTCGCGGGGAGTGCGTGCCGGGAGGGCACCCGGAACCCTGATTCCGTACCGGGACGAAGGGACGAAGGGACGAAGGGATGTCGGGAGGGGGGATGAGGGGACGGGGGTACGGGGGTGTGCGGTGAGGTGCGAGCCCGGCACGGGAGCGGGCCGGGTGACTGCCGGCGAAACGACGGTGCTGCCGGTGTGCGCTGCGGACCGCGTGTACCGGACCGGGTGCTCGGGACAGCCCCCCGAAGAACCCCGAAAGGCCCTGGGGAAGGGCTTGTTACTGACCAGTCAGAATGGAGAGTAAGACTGCGTGTCACTCAGTGACAAGACGTCTGCACGTGCCGAATTCCGCGGCACCCCGGCGCCCGGGGCGAGTCGGCGGCGCAGGCCGGCGAAACGGCCGGCCGACGGGGCGGATGTCGAATACCGGAAGTACGAGTGCGACAAGTCGCCATTTCTGTCGCTACCTTGACGATCATTCTTCGGCTCTCCGCCTGGAACGGACAGCGATTGGTCTAGGCTCTGCATGCCTTTGATCTCGCAAGGGAGTTCGACGTGTCCTGGAAGGGTCCATTCCTCGTGGCTGGCGCTGTGTTCTGCAAGGCCGTCAGGACGTGGCCGTCGTGGTGAGACCGCCGGACGACGGAGTGAACCGCCGCGCGGAGCGGACCGCCCGGCCGGGGAGGCGGGCGGTGCTCCGCCCCGCCGTGATCTGGCCGGCCGCCGCCGTACTCGCGGCCGGGTGCTCCGTGGCGTCCCTGACCCTCACCGGCGACGCGCCGCGCTTCGCGGCGGCCGGCGGTGTCGCGGTCGCCGTCCTGCTGCTCGCCCCCCTGGTGCTGCTCGCCCGGAACCTCGGCGCCGAGCGCACGCGCCGCACCGAGATGGCGGCGCTCGCTCTCGCGCGGGACGCCGAGGTGGCGCACCTCGCGCGGGTGCGGGTACCCGCCATCGCCGAACTGCTGCGCACCGGGCAGCGGGTGGACGGGGCGCCGGGCCCGCTGCGCGAAACGCGTGAGACCGGCGAGGAGTTCGCGCGGTCGCTGGAGACGGTGGTGGGCGTCCTCGGCTCGGACGAGGCGGTGCACCGTGAACGCGTCCTGCGCGACTCGGTGATGGCCGCCTTCGAGTCGGTCGCGCGCACCATGCACGTGATGGCCACGGTGCAGCAGCAGGTGCTGGACCAGGTCGAACGCTCGCTGGACGATCCCCGGCTGATGGCCGAGGTGATGAAGGCCGACCACGCGGCCTCCCAGATGACCCGCAAGGCGCAGACCCTCCTGGTGATGTGCGGCATCTGGCCCGCGCGCCGGGAGACCCGGCCCGTCTCGCTCTACGACTGCGTACGCGGCGCGCAGTCGCGGATCGTGGAGTTCGGGCGCATCGAGGTGCACGGCGGGCAGACCCTGTACGCGGCGCCCCCGGCGGCGGAGGGGCTCATGCACGCCATCGCCGAACTCCTGGAGAACGCCACGGTCTTCTCGCCTTCCCGGTCCCAGGTCATCGTCAGCGTCCGGGAGGTGGGGGCCGGGGCCGTGGTCGAGATCGACGACGCCGGGCTCGGTATGCCGCCGGACGTGCTGGAACAGGCCCGGGGCCAGCTGCACGACGATCTGGACCTGACCCGGCTCGGTGCGGTGCCCCGGCTCGGTCTGGCCTGTGTCGGCCGGTGGAGCCGCGAGCTCGGCTTCAACGTGGAGCTGAGCGGGACATCCGCGTACGGCGGAACCCGGGCCGTGATGTTCGTACCGTTCCGGCTGCTCACCGAGCCCGCGGCACGGGTCCCGGCGCACCGGCGCCCGGAGGTCTGGCCCGCGGACGCCCCGGAGTCCCCCGAGTCCCCGGCACGGGACCGTCGGCGAAGCGACGGGGACGCCGCGTCCGCCGAGCACACCCGCCCGGAGGACCAGGAGGACGACGGCCCCGTCCCGGCCGGAACGTCCCCGGACTCCGCCCCGCGGACCGCGGGACTTCCCCGCCGCCGCAACCGGCGGAGCCCCGCCGGCCCTCCGGACGCGCCGGAGGCCGCGTCGCTCCGGGCGGCCCGGCACTCGGCTCCCCGGACGCCGCCCGCCCCCGAGCCCGCGCCGTGGACGCCGGAAGCGGCCCGCGCGTCGGTCTCCAGCGTGGTGTCCGGCACCCTGCGCGGACGCGCCGCCCTCGGCGCGGACGAGGCGCGGCCCCGACCGGCCACCGATCCGCCCGAAGCGGCGCCGCCCGGCGTACCGCCCCTGCCCAGTAGCCCGAACCAGCAGCACGGAGGCCGGTCGTGACCGGAACCATCACTCGACTTCCCGACTTGGGCTGGATGCTCCGCCCGCTCACCGAGATCCCCGGCGTCCGGCACGCCGTGGTCGTCTCGGAGGACGGACTGCGTCTCGGCCACGCGTCCGCCAAGAACCTCAAGGGCCCGGTGTCCGGGCTCAGTGTCGCGGAGGCGGAGTCGCTCTCGGCGGCCTGCGCGGCGATGACCATGACGGGCCGCTCGACGACGACGCTGCTGTTCGGCTCGGGTGTCGGGCTGCGCCAGTTGATGCTGGAGTCCGACCACGGGTTCGTCCTGTTCACCCATGCCGGGGTGGGCGCGCACCTGGGTGTCGCCACGGACCTGGAGGCGGACGTCGGCCTCGTCGCCCAGCAAATGCAGCTGCTGGTGGCGAAGATCGGCGCGCACCTGAGCAGTCTGCCGCGGGATCAGGCCATCGCGTCGTCATGACGGACCGGTCCGAGGAGCCGAGAGCCTCGGCGGTACGCCCGTACGTCATCACCCGCGGCCGTGCGGAGTCCGGCGGTGAGCCGCTGTCCTGGGAGTCGTTGGTGATGGCGACGGAGGCGGCGTTCCCCGCCTCCCTCCAGCCGGAGCACCTCGCGATCCTGACGCACTGCGAGGGGCTCATCTCGGTCGCGGAAGTGGCCGCGCACCTGCGTCAGCCGCCGTCGGTCGTACAGGTGCTGCTCGCCGATCTCGTCCAGTGGGGGCTGATCGTGACCCGTCCTCCCATTCCCGCGGCCGAACGTGCCGACTTGACCATGCTCAGAAAGGTCCTCGATGGTCTCGAAAGCCGTATCTGAAGCCTTCGTCGAGGCCGCTCCGACCCCCGCCCCGAGCGGGAGGACGCCCGCCGGCTCCTCCGGGAAGTACGTCGCGTCCAGCGTGGCGGGGGCGGCGAAGATCCTGGTCGTCGGCCCGCTGGGGGTGGGCAAGACCACGCTGATCGGCACCGTCTCGGAGATCGAACCGCTCTTCACGGAGGCCGCGATGACCCAGGCGGGTGCCAGGGTCGACGCCGTCGTGGACAGCGGCAAGACGACCACCACGGTCGCCCTGGACTTCGGGCGGCTCACCATCGACGGCGATCTGGTGCTCTATCTGTTCGGTACGCCCGGGCAGCAGCGGTTCCTGCCGGCCTGGCGGGATCTCGCCAAGGGCGCGCTGGGGGCGCTCGCCCTGGTGGACACCCGGGACCTGACCGCGTCGTTCGACGCCCTCGGCAACCTGGAGGATCTCGACCTGCCGTTCGCGGTCGCCGTGAACGTTTTCCCCGGCAGTCCGCTGCACGACACGGCCGATCTGCGCGCGGCTCTCGATCTGCTTCCCGGGACGCCGGTGGTCCTGTGCGACGCGCGCGACCAGGAGTCGTCGATCCGGGCGCTGATCGCCCTCGTCAGCCACCTCATCCACGTCGCCACGGAGCCCTCATGAGCACCCCGCACCCCCCGGCCGGGTCCGCCGCCCGGTGTCCCTGGCCCGCCGCCCCTGCCACCGGGTCCTCGGCGACCCCGTTGTACGGGCCGGACCTCGACGGCGACCGGATGACCCTGCTGTACGAGGAGATGCGCGCCGAGCACGGACCGGTGGCCCCGGTGTCCATGGCTCCGGGCATCGACGCCTGGCTCGTGCTGGGCCATCGCGAACTCCTCCGGCTCACCCGTGACGAGGGGGACTTCTCGCACGACCCGCGCCACTGGAGTCTGCTGCGGGAGGGCCGGGTGCCCGCCGACTCGCCGATCCTCCCGATGGTCGGCTGGCGTCCGGCGCTGCTCTTCGCGGACGGGCAGCAGCACCGCAGGATGCGGGCGGCCGTCTCGGACGCCCTCGCCAAGATCAACGGCCACGAGCTGCGCCGGAGCGTGCGGACCGCCGCCGAGGGGCTGATCGCGTCGTTCGCCGGGCGGGGCGAGGCCGACCTGGTCGCGGACTACGCCCGTACGCTGCCGATGCGGGTGGTCACCGGACTGCTCGGGCTGGACGACCGGACCGGACGGGATCTGGTGGAGGCCGTGGCGGGCACCGTCGCCGCCACCAGCGGCTCGGCGGAGGCCAACCGCCGGATGGGCGCGATCCTCTACGGGCTGATCAAGGAGAAGCGGCGCGAGCCGGGCGAGGACATCACCTCCACGCTGCTGAACCACCCCGCGGAACTCACCGACGAGGAGGTGCTGCACAACCTGGTGGTGATGTTCGTCGCGGGCAACCAGACCACGGTGAACTGGATCGCCACCACGCTGCGCATCCTGCTGTGCGATCCGGCGTTCCGCTCCTCGCTGGCCGGCGGTCACATGAGCGTGGACGACGCACTCGACCTGGTGCTGTGGCGCTTCCCGCCCACCCAGAACTTCCCGGCCCGCTACGCCACCCGGGACATGCGGTTCGGCGGACAGGACGTCCGCACCGGCGACATGCTGATCCTGGGCCTGGCGGCGGCCAACGCGGACCCGGAGATCCTGCCGGCCGACGGCGCTCCGGTGGTCGGCAACCGCTCGCATCTGGCGTTCGGCGCGGGACCGCACACCTGCCCGGCGCAGGACCCGGCGCGGCTGATCACCCGGACCGCGGTGGACACCATCCGGCACCGGCTGCCGGACCTGGAACTCGCCGTGCCCGAGTCCGAGTTGGAGTGGATCAAGTCGCCCTGGAGCAAGGGCCTGGGCGCGCTCCCGGTGCGGTTCGGCACGCCGCAGCTGCCGCAGGGGGCGGTGCCCGCGCAGTCGGCGGGGGACCTCGTCCCGGCGCGGACGGCGCCCTGGAGCACCTCGGCGCCCCGGCCTTCCTCGACCGTGCCGTACTGACACCCCGCCGAGGCCCCCGCCCCTCGCGGAGCACCGAGCGCCGTGCACCGAGCACCGAGCAGCGCTCCGCGGCCACTCATCCCGACCCTGGAGAGCTCTGTTGAACACGTCACCGGTGAACTCGGCGGCCGACGGGCCGCACCGTCTCGACCCGGCGGGCGGTTGCCCGCACGCGGCCAACGCCCGGCTGCTGGAGCGTTCCGCGGTCGCCGCGGTGATCCTGCCCGGCGAGGTGGAGGGCATGGCGGTGCTGGGCCACGACGCGCTCAAGGAGTTCCTCCAGCACCCCGACGTCGCGAAGAACGCCGCGCACTTCGCCGCGCTGCAGGCCGGTGAGATCCCGGACGGCTGGCCGCTGAAGACGTTCGCCACCGTGCAGGGGATGACGACCGCGGACGGCGCCGACCACCGGCGGCTGCGGTCCCTGATGAGTAAGGCCTTCACCCCGCGCCGGGTGGAGGAACTGAGGCCGCGCATCGAGGCGTTGACCGCCTCGCTGCTGGACGGCCTGGAGGCCGCCGCCACGGCCGGGGACGGGGTCGCCGATCTGCGGACGCACTTCGCGCTGCCGCTGCCGATGGGGGTGATCTGCGAACTGCTGGGCGTGGAGGCCGAACACCACGACCGGCTGCACCGGTTGTCCAACCAGATCGTCGCCACGGACATCGGGCCGGAGGAGGCGATGGCCGCCAACCGGGAGATGGTGGAGGTGCTGAGCGCGGTCGCCGCCGCCCGTACCCAGGAGCCGGGGGACGATCTCACCAGCGCGTTGATCGCGGCTCGCGAGGAGGACGGTGACCGGCTGGGCCCGCAGGAGCTGATCGGCACCCTGATGCTCACGATCATCGCCGGGCACGAGACGACCCTCAACCTGATCACCAACGCGGTCCGGGCGCTCTGCACCCACCGCGATCAGCTCGCCCTGGTGCTCGCGGGCGAGGCGAGTTGGGAGGACGTGGTGGAGGAGACGCTGCGCTGGGACAGCCCGGTGAGCTATTTCCCGTTCCGCTACCCGACGCGCGACCTCGAACTCGATGGCACGGTGATCCCCAAGGGGACACCGGTGCTGGCCGGTTACTCGGCGGCGGGCCGGGACACGAACGCCCACGGTCCCGACGCCGCGCGCTTCGACATCACCCGCGACAGCAAGGCCCGCCACCTCTCCCTCGGCCACGGCGCCCACTTCTGCATGGGCGCCCCGCTGGCCCGGATGGAGGGCACGGCGGCACTGGAGCAGCTGTTCACCCGCTTCCCCGATCTCGATCTCGCCGTCCCCGAGCCCGAACTGCCGCGCCACGCCTCCTTCGTGGGGAACAGCGTGCGGAAGCTTCCGGTACGCCCGCACGGCTGAGCCAGGCCCCCCGGAGACCGGGGGCGGGGCCGCCGAGGCGGCGCGAGGGGGGCACGGCGACCATCCGCCGCGCCCCCCTTTCCCGTACGGCTCCGGGCCTTTTCGTACGGCTCCGAGGCGCCACCCGCACCGGTTGCCCGGGCCCCCGGGCACGGGGCGAACGGGGGCTCCGTGGCACGAGAACAGTCCGGAAGCCCCTGTTCCGCAGCCGATCTCCCACGCCCGGCGCACGCCGGGGCGGAACAGGCGGTCTCGGGCGATTTCCCCAGCATGGACGCACGGTTGCCGGGTCATGAATCGTGACCTTTGGGGTCTCCTTTGCCTCTCCATGGTTCCCCTCGTCTCAGTAGATTGCCGGTGCCGCCCACGCAGGTGCGTACCCTGCGGTCTTTTCCGTGAAGGGGCGGCGGGGGGTGGGCAATGGAGCAGTCGAAGGGGCCGGCGGGATCGGCCGCCGGTACGACGGGCACGCGATGTCAGACGGACATCGACGCACACGGGGGGTACGGCTGGCGGCTGGTCGCGTCGAACGGGCGGGCCATGGCGGTGGCAGCGGTCTCGTTCGGCTCGCCCGGGCAGTGCAGGGCGGCGTTCGTGGCTCTGTGCGCGGAGCACGCGGACCACTCCGGAGGGATTCAGCATCGCAAGGGCGGCGGTGGCTGGATCTGGGCGCTGCGGGACAAGACCGGCACCGTCGTGGCCGTCTCGCCGAGGACGTACGAGAGGCACGCGACCTGTCGCTCCGCCTACGACCGATTCCGCGCGATGCTGCCGGGATTGAAGGTGGAAGAGGAGGCGTTCTGGGGTATCTCTTGAACGCGACGATGCGAAGAATGTCGATGTTGCCCCCAGGGCCTCTCTCGTTCACCTCTCAGGACGTGTCCGTCCACCGGATCGGTCGAGCGTCGGGGCGTGCCTTCGCTGAAAAGATCCAGACGCCTTGACGACGACGGCGTCTCCTCCGGGAAGCCCGCCGACGCTCCGGCCGCCGGTTTCGCCACCGGTCCGCTCGCCGCCGCCGCCGCGGCGGCGGCGGCGGCGGGCGGCGACGCTCCGCGGCGGCTGTACGCGGACCCCGGCCTGCCGGACAAGGTCTTCCGCACGGTCGCCCGCTCCGGCGGAACACTGGTCCTGCTGGTGATGCTTCTGGTCGGGGGGTTCCTCTTCGCCCGGGCCCGCCTCGCTCTGGCGGACGCCGGCTGGTCCTTCCTCACGACCTCCCAATGGGCCCCCGACGCGGGGAACTTCGGTATCGCCGCCGTGCTCGTCGGGACGGTCCTCATCGCACTGATCGCGATCGTCTTCGCGTTCCCGCTGGCGCTGGGTTCCGCGCTCTACATCTCCGAGTACGCCTCACCGAGGCTGCGCCGCACCCTCATCAGCGTGGTCGATCTGATGGCCGCCGTGCCGTCCGTCGTCTACGGCCTGTTCGGCTTCTTCTTCCTCCAGGACAAGGTGGTGCCCACCGCCCGGTGGATCGCCACCTACCTCGGCTGGATACCGGTGTTCGGCGTCGAGGGCGCCGACCCGGACGACCCGCTCTCGCCGCCGAGCGTCTACACCTCGTCGTCCATGCTCGCGGGGCTGGTCGTCGCGATGATGATCGCGCCGATCATCTGCTCGATCATGCGCGAGGTGTTCTCGCAGACTCCGGCCGGCGAGCGGGAGGGGGCCTACGCCCTCGGGGCGACCCGCTGGGGCATGATCCGCAGTGTCGTCCTGCCCTTCGCCAAGGGCGGCATCATCGGCGGCACGATGCTCGGGCTCGGCCGCGCGCTGGGCGAGACCATCGGTGTCTTCATGGTCATCTCGCTGACCTTCGACGTCCAGTGGCACGTGCTCCAGGCCGGCACCAGCTCCGTCTCCTCGCTCATCGCCCTGCGGTACGGCGAGGCGGGCGAGTTCGGGATGTCGGCGCTGATGGCGGCCGGATTCGCCCTTTTCGTCATGACCCTGATCGTCAACTTCGCGGCGTCGTCCATCGTCGCCCGCAGCCGCTCCGGCGCCTCCAGCGACGCCTGAGCGCACCTCCCGCACCTCCCGCACTCCGCGCGGTACGCGCCCGGTTCTGCCCGGTTCCTTGCCCCAGAAATGAGCGTCACGACCATGACTCTGGCCCCTGAAGCGCCCCGCGCGACCGGTGGCGCGGACCCGGCGGCCCCCGGCGCCGCGCCCCGTACCGTCCTGCCCGGGCCCGCCCGTACCAACGATCCCGCCACGGAGCGCCGGCGGGCCCTGTCCCCGCTCCGCGCCTCCGACCTGTACGCCCTGTTCGGTGCCGCCGCCGGATCGCTCTCGCTGACCTGGCTGGTCTTCGCCCGCCTCACACCGTTCAACGGCGGGGTCGGCTTCGTCGTCGTGGCGTACCTCCTCTTCCTCGGGCTGTACGCGCTGGTGGTCTCGCTGGACGAGGACGGCCCGGCGGTCGTGGACCGGGTGGCCGCGGCCGTGATCCGCTCGCTGGGCCTGCTGCTCGTGGCGATCCTCGTCTACGTCGTCGTCTACGCGCTCTTCGAGGGCCGCAAGGCGCTGGTGCACCTCAACTTCTTCACCGAGGACATGCGGTTCGCCGGTCCGCTGGAGCCGTTGTCGGTGGGTGGCGCGCTGCACGCGGCGGTGGGCACGCTCATCATGATCACCATCGCGCTGCTGGTCACCGTGCCGGTCGGGCTGGTGTGCGCGGTCTTCCTCAACGAGGTGCCCGGAGCCTTCGCCCGCTTCGTGCGCACGGTGGTGGAGGCGATGACCGCGCTGCCGTCGATCGTCGCCGGTCTCTTCGTCTACGCCACCGTGATCCTCGCCGTCGGCATGGACCGCTCCGGGTTCGCGGCGGCGCTCTCGCTTTCCGTGATGATGCTGCCGATCGTGATCCGCGCCGCCGACGTCGTCATCAGGCTGGTCCCCGGCACCCTGCGCGAGGCCGGCTACGCCCTGGGCACCTCCCGCTGGCGGACGGTCTGGCACGTCGTCCTGCCCACCTGCCGCTCCGGGCTGACGACCTCGGTCATCCTCGGTACCGCCCGGGGCATCGGCGAGACCTCGCCGGTGCTCCTCACGGCGGGCTTCACCGCCGAGATGAACTGGGACCCTTTCTCCGGGCCGATGGTGTCGCTGCCGCTGGCCACCTTCACCTTCGTCCGCTCGCCCGAGCCGAACATGATCTCGCGCGGATTCGGTACCGCCGCGCTGCTCATGGCCCTGGTGCTGCTGCTGTTCGTCGTCGCCCGGGTACTGGGCGGACGCGGACCGGGGCAGCTCTCGCGCGGCCAGGAACACCGCCGCGTCACCGCCTCCCGCCGGGACGCGGCCCGGTTCGCGGCGCGGAGTTCCGTACGCCCCGCCGGGCCGGCCACCGGCCCGGCACCGCACCCGCATCCGCACCCGCACCCGCACCCGCACCCCACGACACCGTGACGCGCCGCGACGACGGCCGCGCGCCGCACCCGAACGTCCCGCCCCACCCCGCACCGCACCCCCCGAACCTGCGTGCCGCGCACCCGCACGCCGCCAAGGAGAACATCGTGAGACCCGTCAACGCACCCAGCCGTTCGGGGGTGATGCTGCTGGCCCTGCTGCTGGTGTTCGGCGCGCTCTCGGCCGTCCGGGCACCCTCCGCCGACGCCGCCTCGTACGCGAAGATCACCGGTTCCGGCTCCACCTGGAGCGCCAACGCGGTCACCCAGTGGGTCCGCAACGTCAAGGCCAACTTCGGCATGACGGTCAACTTCACCGACAACGGCTCCTCCCAGGGACGCGAGCAGTTCCGCAACAACGTGGTGGACTTCGCCGTCTCCGAGATCCCGTACGGGCTGACGGAGCAGGGCGTCCGCGACTCGCCCCCGCAGCGCGGCTACGCCTACATGCCGATCGTCGCCGGCGGTACGTCGTTCATGTACAACCTCAAGATCAACGGCAAGCGGGTCACCAACCTGCGGCTCTCCGGCCCGGTCATCGCGAAGATCTTCACCGGGCAGATCACCCGCTGGAACGACGCCGCGATCAAGGCGGACAACCCCGGTCTGACCCTGCCCGCCCGCCAGATCATCCCCGTCGTCCGCTCCGACGGTTCCGGAACGACCGCCCAGTTCACCACCTGGCTGGCGAAGGAGCAGACGTCCGTCTGGAACGCCTACTGCGCCAAGACCGGTCGCGGCAGCGGCTGTGGCATGACCTCGAACTACCCGCTTCTCGGCGGGAGTTCGATGATCGCCAAGTCGGGCTCCAACGGTGTCGCCGGCCATGTGCGGCAGGCGTCCGGCGAGGGGGCGATCACCTACGTCGAGTACTCCTACGCCCTCAAGACGGGCTTCCCGGTCGCCAAGATGCTCAACAAGTCCGGCTTCTACGTCGAACCGACCGCCGCCAGCGTGGCCGTCGGCCTGCTCGGCGCGAAGATCAACACCGACAGGAGCAGCCCTTCCTACCTCACCCAGATCCTCGACGGCGTCTACCGCAACAACGACGACCGCACCTACCCGCTCTCCAGTTACAGCTACATGATCCTGCCGACGAAGGAGGAGGCGGGCTTCACCAAGAGCAAGGGCAACTCCCTCGGTGCGTTTGGCCGTTACTTCCTCTGCGACGGCCAGCAGCAGGCGGAGGAGCTCGGCTACTCGCCGCTCCCGAAGAACCTCGTGCAGGCCGGCTTCGCCCAGCTGCGCAAGGTGCCCGGAGCCCCCACCTCCGCGATCGACATCAACAAGTGCCGCAATCCCACCTTCTCCAGCGACGGCACCAACACCCTGGCCGAGAAGGCGCCCCAGCCGAAGGCGTGCGACAAGCAGGGCCCCACGCAGTGCACCACCGGCACCGCCGGTGACACCCGCACCACCCCGGTCAAGCCCAGCGCCTCCGGCGCCGGCGGCTCCTCCGCGGGCGGCACGACCGGCACCACGACCTCGACGAGCGGCGCCTCGACGGCCGGTGGTTCCACCGGCGGCCAGGGTTCGGGGACCGCGGGCACGGGCGGCGCGGCCACGGACACGGACGGGGACGGACAGCCCGACGCGACCGCAGGCGGTACGGGTGGTGCGGACGGAACCACGGGCACCGCGGGCACCGCGGTCGATCCCGACACCGGCGAGGTGATCACCGACTCGGCGGCCGTCGGGGACAGTTCGGTCGTCGCCAATCCCGTCACCCTCGCCTCGGGCAGCGGCTTCGGGCTGCGCGGCGCGCTGATGGCTCTCTCCGCACTGCTGCTCGTCGCGCTGGTCGTCGTACCCCCGCTGACCGCACGGACCATGGCCGCCCGCGCACGGCGCAGAGGGGACACGGCATGAGCGCCACGACCACGGACCCGCGCGCCAGGCGCCCGAAGGAGAAGAAGCCGTTCATGCGTGGCGCACGGGTACGGATGCCTGGACCGACCGCACCGGCCGGGCGCCGGGTGATGGCGGGCGTGGGCGCGCTGACGGCCGCCCTCGTCCTTGCCGTCCTTCCGATCCCGCCGGGAGGCGACACTCCCGCGAGCGCGGCCGAGCAGCAGAGCTCCGCGGTGACGAAGACCGGCAAGAAGGGCGCGTACGACGACTTCTCGCAACTGAAGGTGACGGTCAGTCAGACCAAAGACCTCCGGGGCCAGGCGGTCAAGGTGTCATGGACGGGCGCCACCCCGGCCACCACGGAGAAGGCCCAGAACTTCATGCAGCTCATGCAGTGCTGGGGTGACGATCCGGACGCGGGGCCCTCGCGCGAGCAGTGCGAGTTCGGGGCGACGGTGACCTATACGCCCGGTTCCACCCGGATGCTCCAGCCGACGACGGACAACGATCCCGCGGAGGGCGATTACGAGGGCCTCCCCGACGAGCCGATGTCCTCGGGCAAGTTCGTGCCCTTCCGGCCGGTGAGCGGCGCGGCGACGACCGACGCCTACGACTACACCTACTTCACCGGCGGAGACACCAACACTCTCGCCTGGCTGCCGAACGACTCCGAGGGATCGGGCGAAGCCTCCTTCGAGGTGCGGACCTCCGTGGAGTCCCCGCACCTGGGCTGCGGCGCGCGCCGCGACGCCGCGGGCGCGGTCCAGCCGTGCTGGCTCGTCGCGGTGCCGCGCGGCGAACACAACCCGGACGGAAGAGCGGCGCAGTCCTCGGCGGACCCGCAGGCGGCCAGCCCGCTGAGCCGGACGATCTGGGACCAGCGCCTGGTGTTCCGGCTCGACTTCCTGCCCGTGGGTGACAACTGCGCCGCCGACATGCCCGAGCGGCGCACCATCGGATCCGAGTTGGTCACCGATGCGATGACCTCGTGGCAGAGCAAGCTGTGCGTCGGCGGGACCCATCGGTTCACCTTCACCCAGGCCGGCGAGGAGAGTGCCCGCTCGGCGATCACCGCGCCCACGGACACCTCGCCCGGCCTCGCCTTCACGGTGGACCCGGTCGAATCCGACGGCGACGGCGCACCCGTGGTGCACGCTCCGGTCGCGGTGAGCGGCCTCACGATCGGCTTCCTCTGGAACTACGAGAGCGGCACGGACTCCCACCACGTGAGCCGGCTCCGGCTCAACCAGCGGCTTCTGGCGAAGCTGTTGACGGAGTCGTACGTGGAGAACGTACGCATGAGCATCTTCGGTCAACCCGAACCCGATACCGTCGCCGGCAACCCCGTCCGGATCGCGGCGGACCCGGAATTCCTCCGGCTGAATCCTGAGATCACCGCCGGGCGAGAGGCGCCGAACGGGCTTGTCGTGGGTCTGGAGAATTCCGACACCGCGCGTCTCCTATGGCGCTACATCATTCAGAACGACGACGCCCGCGCATTCCTCGAAGGGAAGCCCGACCCCTGGGGAATGCACCTCAACACCAGCTACGAGGAATTGGATCTGACCGAGGAGCCTTTCGACTACTACCCGAAGAGCGACGCCACCGCGACGCCCACCCAGTGCGAGGGCGTCAACTACGGCAGCCAGGATCTCGTGCCGTACGCCAATGACATGCACAGTGCCGCGCTGAAGATCCGGCGGGGCTACTCGGGGCTGGCGTTCATCTGCAACGCGACGACGCAGTTCGCGCTGTCGGGTACGCGTCCCGAGCTGAACAACGCGCATGAGATCGGTATCGCGGACACCGCTTCCGCCGAGCGGTACCTCCTGGACGTGGCGGCCCTGCCCAACGCCGACGGCACCTTCGTGAAGCCGACGACCGCCACCATGCTCAAGGCGGTCACGCAGATGCCGGACTCCGCCGTCCCGGGAGTGAAGGCGCCCGATCCCGCCAAGGCACGCGGCAGCGCCTACCCGCTCACCTCGGTCGTCTACGCGGCCGCCTCGACGGACCAGTCGGCCGACGCCCGCACCGACTACGCCAGGGTCATCCGGTACGCCGCGGGTGACGGGCAGACGCCCGGCACCGCACCCGGTGAACTGCCGGCGGGGTACGCCCCGCTGCCGCAGGGGTTGCGCACCCAGGCGCTCACGGCGGCGACCGCGCTGGAGAAGGGTGTGGTCGCCGAAGGCGGGACCTCGGCGGACGGTGGCTCCTCGGGCGAGGGCGACGGCGGCACCACCTCGGGCGGCGGCTACGGCACGGGCGGTACAAAACCAGCCTCGTCCGGCTCGACGGGCGGCGCGACGGGGGCGTCCGGGTCCACCGGAACGTCCGGAGCATCCGCGGCGTCCGGGGCGTCCGGGGCCGCGGCGGCGGGCGGCACCGCCGCCGCGGTTGGGGCCACCACGGCCACGGCCGGGTCCGGCACCACCCCCTCCGAACTGCTCGGCGCGGTCCGCTGGGTGCTGCTCGGCGTGCTCGTCCTGGGAGGCGCGGCCTCACTGTCGGGACCTCTCCTGCTGCGTCTCTCCACGCGCCGGGGCGGGACGGAGGCAGCCGGAGTCCGCTGAGAGCGGTGCGGCCATTCGCGCCTTCTCGGATCAATGCCTCTCCGAGAAGGCGCGAATTCCCGGCAGCACACCCGGAACCTCCAAGGGTGGCGCAGGAAACAATCCATTCATCTGATCCGCCCCTCGGATTTGTGGCCGCCCGCGTCCCGATCGGGAAGTGTAGGCACCGCCGGCCGACGGGCCGGAAGCAAGGAAATCCGGATTGCTCCACTGCTCCCTTCCTCGTCATCCGTACACATGGAATCCGTTTCCACGGAGGAGAAAACAGTGAACGTCACGTCTCGTGTGCGTGCCGGTGCCGTCGTCGGTGCTGTCGCTCTCGCCCTCGGCGCCTTCGCCGCCCCGGCCGCCATCGCCGACCCGCCGGCCGCCGAGTACCGCACCCTGGCCGGTGTCGGTTCGGACACGACCCAGGACGTCGTGAACGCCCTCGGCAACACGGTCCTGAACTCCTCGGGCAGCAAGATCATCGCCTCCTACGACGCCACCGGCACGGCGACGGTCAAGACCCACGCCACCGCCTGTGTGGTCAACCGGCCCAACGGCTCCTCCGCCGGTATCACCGCCCTCGCCGCCGACGTCGCCGACACCACCGTCGACTGCATCGACTTCGCCCGCTCCTCGCGTGGCATCAAGACGGCGGGCACCACCCTGACCTGGATCCCCTTCGCCAAGGACGCGGTCTCCGTCGCGGTCCGCACCGACAGCGCGCTCTACGCCGCCGGCGCCCAGGACCTCACCACGGCGCAGCTGAAGGCCGTCTACCAGTGCACCACGACCACGCTGAACGGCGTGACCCTCACCCCGCTGCTCCCCCAGACCGGTTCGGGCACCCGCTCCTTCTTCCTGGAGAAGCTCGGCCTGACGGACGCGCAGGTCGGTTCCTGCGTCGACCAGACGGTCCAGGAGAACAACGGCGTCGCCCTGAACACCGCCGGTGACATCGCCCCGTACTCGGTGGCCCAGTACATCGCCCAGGCCACCGGCACGGTCAGCGACATCCACGGCTCCACCGCCCTGATCAAGGTCAACGGCACTTCGCCCATCAGCGGAGGCGCCCTCAACTCCGGCTTCACCTACACCCGTGACGTCTACAACGTCGTCCCCACGGCAAAGCTCAGCGACGCCACCGTCGCGTCCACCTTCGTCGGATCGACCTCGAAGGTCTGCGCCGCCACCTCCACCATCACCGCCTACGGCTTCGGCACCCTCGGCACCGCCTGCGGCGCGACCGCGATCACGGGCCTCAACTAAAGGCTGTCCCGCAATTCCTGGCGGGTGCGCGACGCCTTGCGGGACAACCCTTCGGGCGTGCACCGCAAGGCGGAGGACCGCCCGAGTACGCATGTACTCGGGCGGTCCGACAACGCCGCGAGGTGCCGGGCCGGGCGCCGCCCGGCCCGGTCTCCGGCCGAACGACGGCGTGTCGACGACCTGCCCCGAACGACCTTCCAACCATCCACCGAGACCCTGGGGGAATCGCCCATGAACCGTCCAGCACCACTGAGATCCCCTGTGGCACTGTTGATGAGTTGTGCCCTGCTGTTGGCGGCACTGGCAGCCGTCCTCGCGTCGGCGACGCAAGCACACGCGTTCACCACCATCGGTTCGCTCAGGCTGACCCCGTCGAGCGGCAGCATCGACACCCCTCTCCTGGTCACGCGCGTCGAGACGGACGGCCCCTGCCCGGCGGACACCGTCACCTCCACACTGGCCGTGGACATTCCCGGCACCGATTTCGCCGGGAACCTGGCCAAGTTGGAGTCCGCACCGAGCACGACGGAGGCCTTCTCCGGCACCCTGGCGGACAACGTGGGCTTTCCGTATCCCACGCTGAAGCAGCGTCTCCTCAACGCCGTCCCCGACGCGTCGCTCGACGGCGTCTACACCATCGGTCTCAACTGCGGCCTGAACGCCGCCGACGCGCCCGCCTTCACCGTCCTCATCAAGGTCGAGGGGGACTCCTGGTCGGTCCTGGAGCAGAAGACCACCGGCATCACGCTGTCCAGCGTTCCCGCCCAGCCCGAGCCGGGCACGGCGTACACCCTGGTCGCCAACGTGGCGCCGGAAGGCGCGGCCGGGCGGGTGACGCTCGGGTCGAAGTCCACCGAGACCGCGGAACCGGTGACGGTCGGGGAAGCCGATGTGGTCGACGGCAAGGCAGAGTTCGCCCTCACCGCGCCGGCGACGAGCGGTTCGTCCTACTTCCATCTGGCGTTCGCGCCCACCGACACCCAGTCGTACGCGCCGTCCGAGTCGGACGGCTACCTCAGCTTCCTGGAGGCGAACACCCCCACCACCCCGCCCCCCACGACTCCCGCCCCCGGTGGGTCCGAGGACCTGGTGGTCACCGACTCCGAAGGCAACATCCTCGAAGCCGACCCCGCGCTGGAGCCCGGTGACACCGTGAAGATCACCGCGCACGGATTCACCGCGTCGGCCACCGTCAAGGCCGACCTCGACGGCGGCACCGCCCTCGCCGACGCGACCGCGGACGCGGAGGGCACGGTCGACGAGTACGCCTTCACCGTGCCCGACGACATCGAGGACGGCGACCACACCCTCACGCTCGCGGAGGACGCGTCCGGCGGGCAGAGCGTCGGGTTCGCCTTCACCACGGGTGCCGAGGCGACCGACGACCCGACCGACGGCCCCACCGCCGACCCCAGCGACACCACGGGTCCCGACGCCTCCACCGGCGGCTCCGACACCGGGGGCTCCGGCTCGGGCGGATCGGACGGCGGCCTGGGCACCGACTCCGGCTCCGGCTCCGGCGGCGCACTCGCCTCCACCGGCGCGCAGCTCGGCACGGCCGCACTCGGTGGCCTCGCGCTGATCGCCGCCGGCGCCGCACTCGTCGTCCACGTACGCCGCAAGGGCATGCTCCGCTTCGGCGTCCCGCGTCACTGACCCGTCCCCTGACCGACCCGTCCGCCGCGGGCCCGTGGCCGCCTCCTCGTGTGGCGGCCCGGGCCCGGCGGCGCGGAGCGGGTCCCCGTGTTCCGGGCCAAGGCCGTCGCGCCGACCACCCCGTCCCTCTCCGTACCGTCGACCAGGAGTGCACCCATCGTGTCCGTGCTCGCACCGCCGCCCCCGGCCGCACCGCCCGACCAGAAGCCGCCCCGCCCGGCCGCGGCGCCCGGCGCGGCAGCTTCCCGGCCCGGTCTCGCCCTGACCGGCGCCGTTCTGTGCGTGCTCGCCGCCGTGCTGTTCGGGTTCGCCGCGAACCTCACGATCGTCGGCCACCTCCAGCACGCCCGGGACCAACAGGTCGCCCACGACGACCTGCGGGAACAACTCGCCCTGGGTACGGCCCCGGTGGGCCAGCAGACCTTCGACGGCAAGGCGCTCGAACCCGGCGCCCCGGTCGCCCTGCTGCGCATCCCCGTGCTCGACCTGGAGGAGGTCGTCGCCGAGGGCACCACCTCCTCCGTGCTGATGTCGGGCCCCGGTCACCGCCGCGACACCCCGCTGCCCGGCCAGGCGGGCACCTCCATCGTCATGGGCCGGCAGTGGGGGTACGGCGGGCCCTTCGGCGGCCTGCGCAACCTGCCGGCCGGCACCCGGATCGACATCACCACCGGCCAGGCGAAGGTCACCTACGAGGTGACCGGAGTCCGTCGGGCGGGTGACCCGGTCCCCGCCCCACTCGCCTCCGGTGAGGGCCGCCTGACGCTGATCACCGCGACCGGTGGTCCGTACACGCCCTCCGGCGTCCTGCGGGTCGACGCGAAGCTCGTCACGCCCGTCCAGCCGAGCCCGCCGCGGGTGCTGCGTACCGGCTGGATCGCCGAGTCCGAGCAGGCGCTGAAGGGTGAGGGCGACTCGTGGCTCCAGGTGTTCCTGTGGACGCAGGCCCTGCTCGTCGCGGCCCTGCTCACCGTGGCCGCCCACCGGGTCTGGGGCCGCTGGCAGACCTGGGCCTGCGGAGCACCGCTGCTCGCCGCCCTCGGCATCGCGGACGCGGGAGCGTTGACCGCCCTGCTGCCCAACCTCCTCTGACCACGGCTGCGTTCACGTTCTCGTTCACGCAGACCATCTCGCCGTCCCTTCTGGAGTCACCATGACCACCACCGACACGACCGGCGCACCCGCCGACCGCGACGAGTTCACCGACACCCTCGTGCAGCCGCGCGTGATCCGCGGTCAGGGGCCCGCCACCCTGGAGGCCGACGAGATCTCCGCGTGGTTCGGGGACCACAAGGTCCTGGACCGGGTCTCGCTGACCATGCCCGCCCGCCGGGTCACCGCCCTCATCGGCCCGTCCGGCTGCGGCAAGTCGACGTTCCTGCGCATCCTCAACCGGATGCACGAGCTGATCGGTTCGGCCTCACTGGCCGGCCGGGTGCTGCTGGACGGCGACGACGTCTACGACCGGGGGCGCCGGATCACGCACGCCCGCCGCAACATCGGCATGGTGTTCCAGAAGCCCAACCCGTTCCCCGCGATGTCGCTGTACGACAACGTCCTGGCGGGCCTCAAGCTCAACGCCATCAAGGCCGGCCGCGACGCCCGCGACGACCTGGTGGAGGAGTGCCTCACCAAGGCGGGGTTGTGGCGGGAGGTCAAGGACCGGCTGCGCCAGCCCGGCGGGGCGCTCTCCGGCGGTCAGCAGCAGCGCCTGTGCATCGCCCGCTCGCTCGCGGTGCGCCCCCGCGTGCTCCTGATGGACGAGCCGTGCTCGGCCCTCGACCCGACCTCCACCCGCCGCATCGAGGAGACCATCGCCGAGCTGAAGTCCGAGGTGACCATCGTGATCGTCACCCACAACATGCAGCAGGCCGCCCGCGTCTCGGACACCTGCGCGTTCTTCCTCGCCTCGCAGGGGACGCCCGGCCTCATCGTCGAACACGGCGACACCCAGGCCATGTTCGCCTCGCCCCGGGACGTACGCACGGCCGACTACGTCAACGGCCGTTTCGGCTGACGGTACTCGCGGGAGTGCGGTGCCGGATCACCGACGACCCCGGGCCATAACCTCAGGTTTGGTCATCCCGAAAAACCAGGTCTTGGACTTCTGGCTCCCCGCTCGCCAGCATGAACCGCAGGACGGACGCGCCGCCGGAAACCCTTCCGGCGGCGCGCGGCCGTCCGCAGGACGGGCAGGGGGCCGAACAGACATGCGGAAGAAGTGGTGGACGCTGCTGGGGGTGTGCGGCGGGACGTTCATGCTCCTGCTGGACACCACCATCGTCTACGTCGTCATGCCCGACGTGCAGGCCGACCTGAACGCCGGGTTCGCGGACCTCCAGTGGGTGATCGACGGCTACGCGCTGGCGCTCGCCGCGCTGTTGCTGACGAGCGGGACCCTCGCCGACCGGTTCGGCCGCAGGCGCCTCTACACCGTGGGCGTCGTCCTCTTCACGTGCGCCTCCCTGCTGTGCGGCCTGGCGCAGTCCCCGGCGATGCTGATCCTGGCCCGGATCTTCCAGGGCGTGGGCGGCTCCGTGATGTTCGCGACCGGCCTCGCGCTGCTCGCGGGCAGCTTCCAGGGCAAGGAGCGCGGCACGGCGTTCGGGGTGTGGGGCATGGTCACCGGTCTCGCCTCCGCGATCGGCCCGGTGGCCGGCGGCCTGATCTCCAGCGGCATCAGCTGGCGGGGGATCTTCCTGGTCAACGTCCCGATCGGCGTCCTCGTCGCGCTGATCGTCGCGCTGCGGGTGGACGAGGCCAAGTCACCGTTCCCGCGCAAGCTGGACCTTCCCGGCTTCGTCCTGCTCACCGCGGGCCTCGCCACGCTCGTCCACGGCCTGATCCGGGCCGGCGAGAAGGGCTGGAGCGAGAACGGCGCGCTCACCTCCCTGGTCGTGGGCGGTGTGCTGCTGGCCGCCTTCCTCGTCGTCGAGGCACGGGTGGCGCAGCCGATGTTCGACCTGGGGCTGTTCCGCATCCCGACCTTCGTCGGCGGGTCCGTGGCGGCGTTCGCGATGAACGGTTCACTCTTCGCGATGTTCCTCTTCCTGGCCATCCACTTCCAGGAGGTGCTCCAGTACTCGTCGTTGGAGACCGGGGTGCGCCTGCTGGCCTCCTCGCTCGCGATGCTCGTCGCCTCGCTGGTGGCGGGACGTGTCAGCACCAAGGTCCAGCCCCGCTTCCTGATCGGCGGCGGTCTGCTCCTGGTCGGGGCCGCCCTTCTGCTGATGGGCGGAGTGGACGCGCGGTCCGGCTGGGAGCACTTCCTCCCCGGTCTCGTGCTGGGCGGGCTGGGAGCCGGTCTGGTGAACCCGCCGCTCGCCTCGACCGCCGTGGGCGTCGTGGACTTCTCCCGCTCCGGGATGGCCTCCGGCGTCAGCGGCACGTTCCGGCAGCTCGGGGTGAGCGCCGGGGTCGCGGTGCTCGGCTCCACCTTCGCCGTCGTCATCGGCGACCGGCTTCGCGACGGGCTGGCAGGCGTGCCGGGCGCGGGCGACCGTACCGGCCGACTCGTCGCCCTGGTCCGCGGAGGCGAGATCGACCGGGCCGCGGCCCTGGTGCCCGAGGCGCGGCGCGGGACCGTCGAACGACTCGCCGTCGAGGGGTACGTCGACGGGCTGAACACCCTCCTCGCCCTCTCGGCCGGCCTCGCGCTGGTGGGCGGGGTGGCGTCCCTGCTGCTGATCCGCGCGGCGGACTTCCGGGCCGCGCAGCAACCGAAGGAACCCGCGGCGGGGCCGCCCCGATCCCACCACCGCACCGAGGAGTTCCACGCATGACCAGCACCACCGCTTTCACCCGCACGCACCCGAGCACGTACGATCCGGCCGACACCGCCAGGGTCGACTTCTGGTTCGATCCGGCCTGCCCCTTCGCGTGGATCACCTCCCGCTGGATGGTGGAGGTCGCGCTCCACCGTCGGCTGGACCTGCGGTTCCGCCTGATGAGCCTGTACGTACTCAACGAGAAGCGCGAGCTTCCCCCCTGGTACCGCACTCTGGTGGACGACTCGCTGGCCTTGAACCGGATCTGTGCCGCGGCCGCCCAGGTGCACGGCGAGGAGATGCTCGCGCCCCTCTACACGGAGTTGGGCGAGCGCATCCACAACGGCGGCGACAAGGACTACCGGTCCGTCGCTCGGCAGGCGCTGCGTGCGCTGGATCTTCCGATCGGGTTGCTGGCGGCCGCCGACACCGAGGCGCACGACGTGTGGCTGCGGGCGAGCCACCACCGTGGTGCCGACGCGGTCGGCGACGACGTGGGGACGCCCACCGTCCGCATCGACGGTGTCGCCTTCTTCGGGCCTGTCCTCCAGTCGATCCCCCGCGGCGAGGAGGCCACCCGTCTCTTCGACGCCACGAGGACGCTCGCCGCGTTCCCGGACTTCTTCGAACTGAAGCGGACCCGGTCCGGCGAGCTCCGCTTCGAATGAGCGGGTGTGCGTGGGGAATTCGCTGTCGCTCCGCCGCGACACGGCGCAGACTCACGGGCGGCCCGTGAGGACGAGAACGAAAGAGGAGCCCCATGCCGGTGAGCCGGATCATTCCCCCCGGGGGAGCGCCGAGGAGGCTGGCCCTGGCGCAGTTGGCCAACTCGGTCGGCGACGGCGCCTATTACGTGTGCTCGGCGCTCTACTTCAGCCGTGTCGTCGGGCTGTCGCCCACCGCGATCGGCGCGGCGCTCACGCTGGGCTGGGCGCTCGGGGCGGTGGCGGGGGTGCCGTTGGGGCATCTCGCCGACCGGCGTGGGCCTCGCGGGATCGCGATCCTGATGTCCCTGGTGACCGGGGCCGCCGTCGCCTCGTTCCTCTTCGTGCGCGCCTACCCGGCCTTTCTGGTGGCGGTGTGCGTGTACGCCTGCGCCCAGTGCGGTCTCGCGGCGGCCCGGCAGGCCCTGCTGGCGGGCCTGGTCGAGCCCGCACGGCGTACCGAGACCCGCGCCCATCTGCAGTCGACCGTGAACGCGGGCCTCGCCCTCGGCGCGGCGCTCGGCGGAGTCGCCCTGCAACTCGACACCGAGGCCGCGTACTTGGCGGCCCTGGCGGTGGACGCGCTCAGCTTCGTGGTCGCGGCGGGAATGCTCTACCGGCTGCCGGCCCCCGAGGGGACGCCCGCCGGAGAACGTCCGCCGGGCGTGGGACGGTTGACGGTTCTGCGGGACCGGCCGTACGCCGTGGTGGCTCTGCTCAACACGGTCATGCTGCTCTACATGCCGCTGCTGAGCGTGGCTCTGCCGCTCTGGATCGTGCGACGCACCGAGGCGCCCGGGTGGACCGTCTCCGCACTGTTGGTGGTCAACACCGTGAGCGTGGTCCTCTTCCAGGTGCGGATCGCGTCCCGGGTGTCGGGCCTGGACTCGGCGTCCCGGTCGGTACGGCACGCCGGGTACGTCCTGCTGCTGGCCTGCCTCGTCTTCGCGTGCTCGTCCCTGGGCGCGTCGGCGTGGGCGGCGGCCGTGCTGCTGCTGGCGGCGGCCGTGATCCAGGTGCTCGGGGAGATGCTCCTCGGCTCGGGCTCGTGGGAGATCGGCTTCGCGCTCGCGCCGCCCGACAGGCAGGGCCAGTACCAGGGCTTCTACGGTGCGGGGACGGCCGTGGCGCGACTGGTGGGGCCCTTGCTGCTCACCGCGTTGATCCTGTCGTGGGGATTCTCCGGCTGGCTGGTGCTCGGCGGGCTCTTCCTCGCGGCCGGTACGGCCATGGGCCCGGCGGTGCGCCGGGCCGCCGCCCGGCGCGACGAGTCCCCGGCCGTCCGTGGCACCGGCCCACGGCCGGCCCCGGGCTCCGGAGTCGAACCGACCACCGGATGACGTCGCTCGCCCCGGATTTCCGGATTCCCGGGTGTCCGGGCTGCCCTCAGCCGGTGGGCGGACGGAACTCCGGCTGGTCGATGAGCCGCAGCCAACTCCCGTCCGCCTGGCGCCGGACCACCTGGGCGCGGGCGCCGGAGCCGTCCTTCGGGGGCGTGGAGGTCAGCGCGATGTCGCCGACGACGAGCGTCGGGAGCGGCTCCTCCTGCTCGAACTTCGGCGCATGGGCGAGCACTTGCTCCCACAGCTTCCGGATGGCCTCCCGGCCGACCGTGGTTCCGCCGGGCGGATAGGCCATCACCGCGTCCTCCTCGTACAGCGCAGCGAGACCCGCGGCGTCACCCGCGTTGGCGCGCTCCACGAACAGGCGGGTGAGGTCCTCCGGCTTCAGGGCCTTCTCGTTCTCGGACACAGCGTTCCTTTCCCTGCGGGATGCGACGACCCGCCCATGGTCCTTGGCGGACGAGGGAGAAGTCCAATCAATCGCACCAACTACCTTTATAATCAGAGGTTATGGAACTCAGGCAGCTGAAGTACTTCCTCGCGGTGGCCGAGGAATCCAACTTCACCCGGGCGGCCGAACGCGTACACATCAGCCAGCCCGGCATCAGCGCCCAGATCCGCCAACTGGAACACGATCTCGGCGCGACCCTGATCGACCGCACCGGCCGCGGCGCGGGGTTGACGGCGGTGGGCGAGGTGACCCTCGGCCACGCGCGCGCAGTGCTCGACGCGGTGGAGGCGCTGCGGCAGGCGGTGGACGAGATGAACGGCCTGGTCCGGGGGCGGCTGGTCGTCGGCATGGTGACGGCGTGCACCGTGACCCCGCTCTTCGAGGCGCTGTCGAGCTTTCATCTGGCCTACCCGGGCGTGGAGATCAGCCTCGTCGAGGACGATTCGGCCCGGCTGGTCGAGCGTGTCCGCGAGGGCGCCGTCGACTTGGCGCTGATCGGCGCGGCGGGCCGGGCTCCGGCGGACCTGGACGGGCGGCAGGTGATCAGCGAGGCCATCGTCGCCGCCGTACCTCCTGGGCATCCGCTCGCCGCCCACGCGGCCGACGGGGTCACCCTCGCCGAGCTGAGCGCCCATCCCCTCATCTGCCTGCCCCCGGGCACCGGCATCCGGGCCGTACTGGACCAGGTCTCGGCCGCCCGGGGGCTCGCGCCCACCGTGGCCCTTCAGGCGGCCGCTCCGGCCGCGGTGATGCAACTCGCGGAGCGCGGGCTCGGGGTGGCGGTGCTCTCCGCGTCCATGCTTGCCCGGCGGCCGGGGCTGGTGGCCGTACCCCTCAACGACGCGGACACCGCCGCCGTACTCGCCCTGGTCTCCGCGCCCACCAAGAGCCCGGCACTGCGTGAACTGCTCAGGCACTGCCGGGAGTCCTTCGCCGCGCCGACCGGACGCGGAGAAGCCGGTGGCGGCCCCGCCTTGGATCGCGGGGCCGCCATCGGGTGAGCGACGGGCTTCGTCCGGCAGGAGGTGGACGCAGGCCCCCTGGTCCCGTCGGCTTCGACAAGCTGCGCAGAACACCCCCGGCCCGCGGGGCCGGCCTTGCGCGGCGCAGGGGGTCGACGGTGGGCGCCGTCGTGTTCGCGGACGCCTACCACGCACGTGTTCGCACCTGGCCTGCCGGGTGACGTTCTTCCCCCGTGGCCCTCAGCCTCGCGGGCGCGGGGCCACGCAGATGCGTTCGGTGAAGAACCATCCCCCCTTGGAGGCGGTGGCGCCCAGGACTCGTCCCTTCTCCCGCAGCCACGGGTAACGTGCCTGCAGCTCCGCGAAGTTGTCGTTCGTCACGATCATCGCGCCGGAGTCGTCCGCGATGGCCGCCACGAGAGCGTCCCCCTTGCCCTCGGTCCCGGCAGGCGGCTGGATGATGTCGCCCTTGCTGAGGGCGGCCGTCACCGCTTCCCGTTCGGCATCCGCGACCCTGTGCCGGAACGTGGCGTCGACCACGACGTGGATGTCGGCGTCGGGATACTTCTTGGCCAGCGCCGCCCTCGCGGCCTGGAGTTGCGGAAAGCTCGGGCGGTCGTCCTCTCCGTAGACCCCGGGGCGGGCGGGTGAGCGGCCGATCCAGGCGAGGTTGGAGCCGTCCACGACCAGCGTGTGCGGGCCGCCCCCGCCCGAGGACGGCTGCGCCGTGGCCACGGGAGCGGGGCGGACGCCGCTGGACGGGAGAGTTGAACCGAGCGGGTCCGGACTCGGGTTGGCCTTCAGCAGCCTGTCCAGCTCCTCCCGGACTTCGGGCGTCGGGCCACCGGAGCCGAAGCTTTCGACCTCCTGGTCGACCACGACTTCGCCGGTGTGTTCCAGGATCGCCTTGACGTGGAGCAGCCCGTTCGAGTCGTACGTGTACTCCAGGTCGAAGCGTGACTCGTCCCGGGCCCGCGGCGTGGGGTACGTGAGGGTGAGCTCGGTGAGCTGGACGTTGTCGGGGTGCTCGAGTTCCTTGTCGGGGTCGCCTTCCCAGATCTCCACGGACAGCTTCCGCGCCTGGTCCTTCTGCGGTGTGTAACTCTTCCGCTCCTTCCAGGGCAGCGGGGAGTTCCTGGGAATGATCTGACTGAACCGCCGGCGTCCCGAGGAGTCCTTGACCATCGTGCCGAGCGCGTGGCTGGTGGCGACCTGGACGACCCCCTCGGTCTCGCCGGCGAGCACCGCGGCGGCGATCGACGCGCCCCGCGCCACCGCCGTCATCGGGTCGCACAGTTCAGTGGGCACGGGCTCCATCTGGAGTGCCTCGGCCACCGCGCTCCGCACGCTGGGGATCTGGCTCGTACCACCGATCATGAGGATCTCGTCCACGTCGAGCGGAGCCATGTGCAGGTCGCGCAGACACCTCTCGACCGGACCGAGCGCCCGGTCGACCAGGTCGCCGATCGCCTCCTCCAGCTCACCCTGGTGGATCTCGACGCCCACGCCGTCAGGGGTGATCACCGTGACGGACGGCTGGGAGGAGAGCAGAATCTTGTTCCGTTCCACGTCGAGGCGGAACTGCCTCTCCTGCGCGGGAGTCCAGTGCCTGCGCGCGGGCGCGCGTTCGAGGACGAGATCCCGCAGCCGCCGGTCGATTTCCAGACCGCCGAGTTCCGTCACCCCGCGGGACGCGCGCTCCTCGAAGAACCCGTCGGAGTAGTCGAGCACGGTCACGTCGATGGTGCCACCGCCCCAGTCGAAGACCAGGATCTGGGAGTCCTCCCTGAAGTCGTGGACGTACGAGATGGCCGCGGCGGTCGGCTCGTTGAGCAAGGCCTGGACTTCGATGCCGGCGAACCGCGCGGCTGCCCTGGTCCGGTAGCGGGCCGCGCCCGTCGCGTTGGCGGGCACGGTGATGACGGCCCGGTCGATGTCCGTGAGGTTGTGGCGGGCTCCGTCCCGCATCGCGGTGAAGACGCCCGCCGCGACGGTGGTCGCCGCGAAACGCCTGCCCTGGATGTTCACGTACTCGTCGCTCTTGAGGAGGCGCTTGCACGCTTCCGCCGCTTCCTCCGAGCGGAGTTTGGCCTCCCAGCCGAAGAGCGGGCCGCGCCGCAGCGAACTGACGCCCACGACCGAGGGGAACAGCTGCTCGAAGCCAGGGCGACGCCAGTCCGCGTCGATGTGATGGGCGTCGAGCGGCAGCACCTCGGCGTCGTCGCCCTGCCACTGGGCCACGACCGAGTTGGTCGTGCCGAAGTCGATTCCTGTCGAGCTCACTTCGCCTCGCCTTCCGGCCTGCCCACCGCGACGTCATGGTCGTGCTCCGGCGGAACCCTGCGCCCCGGGAGACGGCGCAGCTGTCCGGCGAGGAGCAGCTTCCCCGTCGCCTGGTCGACGTAGGCGGGCCGGATCAGTTCAAAGCTCTCGCCCTCGCCCTCGACGACGACGAAGAGCTCCTGCTCACCGGCGTCCTCGACCACGCGGACGCCCATGTCGACGAGCGAGGAGCGAACGGCCCGGCGAATGGCCTTCGCCCCCTGCTCGGGGCTGCAGGCCAGCAGGTCGGTCTCGACCAGCCGGGCGACGTGTTCGTCCCTCGTCCGGAATGCTTCCAGCACCCCCTGCCGCAGTGCGGCGCTGACGGCGGCGGGCGCGGGGTGGGCGTCCTGCGGAAGCTGCGCGATCAACTCGGCGGCGCGTTCGGTGAACCGGGCGAGAAGCTGCGCCGGGTGGAGGAGTTCTTCGGGCCTCAGCGTCCGCAGCTTCATGTCGGCCGCGAACTCCCGATTCTCCTTGCGGTGAAGACGCCCCGTGGGCTTCTTGGACCTGCCGACCGCCTTGGGATCGGTTTTGCGGCCTGGAGACTGGCTGTTCATCACATCGTCCTGTGGTCGTGATCGGGGCGCCGGGGCGCGGTCAGCAGGGTGGGAAGGAGGCCGGCGACGGCCCGGTCACGGACTGCCGTGAGATCCACCGCCGCCCCGGGCTCCGTCCGGCGCGGCATGGCGGACGTGGGCGGCGCCAGGGACCTGGTTCGCACCGTCGGGATGCGCAGGGAGTCGGGGTCGAGCGGCAGGACGAAGAAGTCGGACCAGTCCTCGGAGCGTTCGGCCTGCTCGATACGGCGCTTCGCCCAGTTGGCCTCCGCGGCGAGGTCGAGGTCGCCCCGGTCGGCTCGCCTGCGTTCTCGCCACTGGTGCTTCCAGTGCTCACTCTTGTTCGGCAGCCCGAGAACCAGGTAGGGATTGGCCGGCTGTTCCCGGTCGTTGCGTCTGGTCGCACGCCGGCGTTCCAGCAGAGCGAGGTTGTTCTCGACCCGCCGGTCGGTCTGCGCCGCGCGCGCGAGCGAGGCGTACGCCCGGTCGAGGTCGTCGGCGAGCAGCGCGAGATAGGCGAACATGTTCAGCGCCTCGGCCGACTTCTCCTGGTCGACGAGCTTGTCCACCTGCGCCTGGGCCTTCTTGTACTCGCCCTGACAGATGAGGTCGTAGGCATGGCGAAGTGCGACGAGGGCGTAGAAGGGGCCGCGCGCCGGGTTGATCGCAGCCTTGGGCTCCCACAGGGAAGCCATCAGTCGCCAGAGTCCGCGGTCGGCGGTCATCTCCGGCTCCCACGATCCGGTCACGGCGCCCTCCCGCACCTTGCGCAGGCGCAGCACCAGTTCGCGGGGGAGCAGAGTTTCGAGTTCCTTGAGGACGTCCGTCTCGCCGTCCGTGACGCGCAGGAGCAGGTCGTAGAGGCTGCCGGGCTCGGGCTGGAAGGGCTCGCCCGCCAGAAACGCTTCCCGATCGCCGGGCTCGTCCCAGCCGAGCGAGCGGGCGAGCGCGGCGTCGGTCTCCTCCGGTGCGAGTCTGGCCAGCAGGTATCCCTGTTCGCCGGGATCGGCGCGCAGCGTCCAGGGCTGTTGACCACTCTCCAGCACCCCGGCTTCGATGAGATCGTCGAGCACTCCGAGGGGCGCCCACGCGAGGACCGATCCCACCTGCTGGGCGGTCAGTTCGTCCAGGCTCTGCCGGGTGAGGGCCTGCTGAAGGACGAAGGCCCCGTCAGGGTCGGGCCCCGCTTGGGGCGGATCGCCCGCGGCGAGGTCCTCCTCCTCCACTCCGCCGACGACGGCTTTGAGGCGCGTCTCACCGGCGGGGGTGAGCCACGGGAGGCCGGCTTCGTGAACGACGAGAAGCACCTCGGCGGTCTGTCTGACGGCCCGGTCGGGCTCGGCGGCTTCGAGCAGCGCCTTGACCGCCGGGAGCAGCTGAGGTGTCGGCCGTCCGTCCAGACACTCCCGGATGGTGTCGGTGCCCCAGCGAAGCGACTCCTCCTGGGCGTTCGTGGACTCCAGCAGCCCCCGCAGCACGTCCTCGACGCGCGCCACCGCTTCGGCACCGAAGACCCCGGCCCGGCGCCACTTCCGCAGGGCGAATCCGTCGACCGCGTCCCCGTCTCCGGTCGCCGCCACCGAGCGCCGGACGGCGCGCCGTGCTCGCCATGCCTCGACCATCTCGGCGCGTGTCATCGAGTCCGCGAGCGGCCGGCCCCCCACCTCGAACACACTGCCGGACCGATCGGCGGTCGTGCCCTCGTTCCCCATGCGACTTTGCCCGTCTTCCGTATTCACACACCCTCGACATATTTTGGCAGATCTTCACTCAATCCTTGCAGGGTCCGGCTATCTGCCCGGCCCGCACCGATCCGTACCTCGGGCGGTCCCCCGTCACGGTGCGATGTGTCGCGCCCCCGGGCCCGCCCACGAGCCACCGCCGTCGCGCCAGGCAAGCAGCACACTGAAGGCACCGTCCGCCGCGTCGACCACCCAGGGGTCCACCGGGCCGCCTCCCAGCACGACGACGAGGAACTCCGCTTGGCCCTCCGGACGCAGATAGGACACCTCCATGAGGTGGAGGGCGGATTCCCGCACAGCCCTGTATCCGCTCTCCTGGCCGCTGAGTACGTCGAAGAGCACGGTGCCGTCGGCCCTGGTGCACCACGCGTCGACGAAAGCGTCTTCTCCGACCTCGGACGTACTCTCGTAGAGGTCGGCGAGCAGGCGGTGCCGGAGCGCTTCGTGGAACTGGTCCGTCCTCGCCGCCGACATGCGCGAAGCCAGCGGCTTTCGCAAGTCCTCCTCCACCTCGGCGTAGCGCTCCAACTCCTGCTCCTCCCTGACGACCACCGGTGCCGCGCCGTGCGGCGGCCCGCTCTCCCCGGACGCCGGGGGTGCCGACGCCGGTCTCCGTGACGCGCGGGCGCCATCCACACGGGGGCGCCCGGTCGGAGCGGCCGGCCGGGCGGGAGGACGCAACTGCTCCGGCAGGGGCAGGGCGTGGATCACGGTCAGCGATTGCGTGCACCTCGTGAGCGCGACATAGAGATGTCTGAGCCCGGCGGAATCGTTCCCCACGATCTCGGCCGGTTCCACCACCACGACGTGGTCGAACTCCAGACCCTTGGCCTCTGCCGGGGTCAGTACGGCAGGGCTCTCGGGGGCGTCCGGCCCGAGGGCTCGCGCCATGCGGTCGCGCCATGCGCCGCCCTCCGGCACGATCACACCGATCGATCGCGCTCGTGGTCCGCCGGGCGCGCTCGCGCGTAGCCGCGCGACGGCCCCGGCTGCCTGAAGGACCGGCTCCTGTCCCTCCACCACCGTGACTTCCGTGCCCGTGGTGCGCACCGATTCGGGAACCGCCACGTGCGGCGCGCAGAAGGCGCCCAGCCGGGCGGCGAAATCCATGACCTCTGACGGCACCCGAAACCCCGTCACCAGTTCGGCGACCCGGTAACCGTCCCGCCCCGCGAGCAACTGCCCCACCTCGTCCCAGTCTTGGAAGAGGTGAGGACCGGTGGACTGCGCGAGGTCCCCCAGGATCGTCATCGACCCGCTGGGGCAGCGGCGCGCCAGGGCCCTCGCCTCCATCGGCGTGACGTCCTGCGCCTCGTCGAGAACCAGGTGTCCGTACACCTTCGAGGGGCGCCCAGCCAGAATGTAGTCCAACTCATCCATACAGCTCAGGTCTTCGCGACTCAGCCCGTTCCACGCGCGCGGCGTCCGGGCGCCCGGCCCGGCACCGGAGCTGGACGCGGTGAGCAGGTCCTGTTCCGCAACCGACAGGATGCCCTCGGCGGCTCGGGCGAGGGCGGGGCCACCTGAGTACAGGCTCCGCAGCACCTCCTGGGACGTGAGGACGGGGCAGATCCGCTTGAGGAGCCTCACGACGGGGCGAGTCCTGGCTGTTTCGGCCAGGTAGTCGATGTCCGCCGGACCCGGCAGTGTCGCCACGTACGCGTCGGTCAGATGCTGCGTGATCCGTTGCAGGCAGCGCTCCCGGCGCACTTGATACGCGCTGTCACCGGCCAGCGCGGCCGTGGCGATCTCCGCTATCTCCTTCACGGGGACGACGACTTCTCTGCGATTCAGTTCGAAGGTGAAGACCGGGCCGCCCACCAGCGCGGTCAGACGTTCGACCGAGCTCGTCGTCTCGTGGTCGACCGCTCCGCGCAGTACGGCGGCCATTCGCTGGTGCGCCTTCACCGCGGCCACCGGACGCGGGTCGCGAGGGACAGCGGCAGCCCACAGCGCGGGCAGTTCGAGCAACGAGACGTCGTCGCTGCCGAGTTCGGCCAGGGCGACGCCGACATACTCGAGAAAGGAGCGGTTCGGGCCGATGACGAGGATGTCCTTGGCCGCCCGTAGATCATTGTCCAGCAGCCAGGCCACACGGTGCAGGCCGACGGCGGTCTTGCCCGTGCCAGGGCCGCCCTGGACCACCAGCACGCCCGCAGGCTCGTCCGCCACGAGCCGGAGTTGTTCCCTCTGGATGGTCTCGACCATGTCGTGCATGGCGCCGTCGCGGGCGCGATCAAGCTCTTCGAGAAGAGGGTCGCGCCAGGACGGGTCCCCGGCGGCCGTGTCCTGCGCGACCTCAGTGGTGCGCGCCTCCAGCTCCACCGGTTGTTCGGCCTCGGAGCCGTGAAGATCGAAATAGCGCCTGACGACCCGCTGATCGCAGACTATTTGGCGCAGCAACCGCACCTGTCCCGGGTCCTGTTCGCTGGTCAGCCGCCATTCCACGGCGGCCTTCGAACTCCACGAGATCACGACCGGATTGCGTTGCTCGTCCTGTACCACCCGGCGCCCGACGTAGAACGTCTCACGCCCCTCGTCCCCATCGACATCGGCGCGCATGAAGACAATGGATCTGCCGCCGCCGTCGAGCGACGCCAGTTCGCGCGCCCAGGTCCGCCGGGAGTCGATGGCGTCCTTGCCGCTGGCCGCGGTGTCGAGGCCGCTCAACTCCACAGCCTCCTGCCGAGCCCGTTCCAGGCAGGAGTACGCGTGGTCGACGGCACGTTGTTCGGCGGCCAGTACAGCCGCGCGCCGAGTCTGCTTGGGCATCTCCCCATCCTAGATTCGCGTGGTCGGTGCGCTCCCGGGATCCGCCGAGCAGGAGTCGTTCTCTGTCGGCGCCGCGCGGCGCGCGACCCGTCCACGGGCCCCTTCCGGCCCGTCCGCCGAGCGGAACGGCTCTCACGGCTTCCCGCCCTTCGCCGTGTGTTCGCCCGCCCGGTACGTCTCGGCGAGGCGATCCCTCAGCCGTGCGTGGCGGAACTGGTGGACCGCTCCCGCCTGACGCAGCACCCCACGGGCGCGGGCGTCGGCGAGGAAGGCGTTCATTCTCCAGGGAAGACGTTTCCGCAGGGGAAGCCAGAAGCGGACCAGCACCACCCACCGGCCCCACGCGGTGAGCGTGCCGACCCCGACCGCCACCGCGCTTCCGGCTCCGATTCCGGCGGGGAGGCCGACGTCGAACCCGTTGATCCGCGTGACGACGGTTCCGTATCCGAAGCCGAGGGCCAGGCCCACCGCAGCCATTTGCACGAGCACGATGGTGCGGTTCGTTCGCAACAGGTCCGTCGCGCTCACCGATTCCTCCGGTTTGCTGTCCGTCTCGAACCAGGCCACCAGTGCGAGGACGATCCCGCACCCCAGCCCGATCAGCGAACCGGCCACGAGCCAGTTCCCCATGATCAGGGCGAGCACGAGCCAGGGGACTCCGAGGATCTTGGCGTAGACGGCGACTCCGCCGCCGAATACCAGCCCGAAGACCAGCCCGCCGGCCAACCCGCCGCCGACCCTGAGCAGGAAGCTCTCGCGCGTTCGCTTCCATCTGGCCCCCCTCGGCTCACCCACGAGCCGGATCTGCATGCGGGACGGCCTGAACATGCCGACGGCCTCGATCTTGGACCCGAATCCGTGGAGGAGCCCGAAGGTCGACCCGATTCCCAGCGCGTTCAGGAGCATGGTCAGGAATGCCCCGGGAGGGTTGTTCATCAGGGCGAAGACGATCCCGATCGCCGCCCCCGAGACGAGCCCGCACAGAGCCCCCGAGACGGACATGCGTACGGGCAGGCTCATGGTCGTGCCCAGCCGCCACCACTCGATGTCCTGTGAGCCGACGGGGGGCGCGTCGGAGGTCGGCGCATCGCTCCTCCGGGTCTTCCCTCCTTGTTGCCTCAGGTGTGTGGCGAGGTAACCGAGCCAGTGGCCTGCCCGTTCCGCGCTCCAGCGTCGGCGTTTGGCGATGTGCAGATTCAGGAGGTGGTCGTAGCTCCCCGGGACGAAGGCGTCCAGCAGGCTTTTCTCCAACTCGTCCGGGGAACCGGACTCCGCCAGTTTCAGCAAGTCCTCGGGATCGCCGCCGCCCGCTCGGAACTCCTGGGCCATGGTGAGCATCAGCGGAGAGGTCAGAACGGCGGCGAGCACGTCGGCGGGTTCGCCCGTGCCCGTCCTCGGCCGGTCGAGAACGGAGACCCATGCGGGCGTGCCGCCGAGCCGCTCGTAGCAGTCCTCGAAGGTGAGCGCCATCAGCTCGATCCCGGGGAAGAGCTCGTTCCCCGGCTCGACTGCTTCGAGGGGTTCGGGGCGGCTCGTCAGGAGCAACGGCAGTTCGGTGGCCCTGAGGTGTCTCAGCGCGAGCTTGTGGCGTGCCTCCGCCATCTCGTCGAATCCATCCAAGATCACCAGAACGTGAGCGCCCTTGATCAGCGTGGAGGCCCATGTCCCGTCGAAGGGACCCAGCCTTGCCAGAAAGGGGTGGTCCCGCTCCAGGCGGTCGATCAACCAGTCGGGCAGGGACAGGAGACCGGGGTCCCACGATCCCACACTGAAGATCACCGGCAGCGGCCCCTTGCCGATCCACTCGGGGTCCTCCAGCCTGGCGTGCGCGAAGCGACGGATCAGGACCGACTTTCCCGAACCTGCCCGGCCCAGCACCAGCAGTTGGCTGCGCCTGTTCCGCAGGTAGACAGCAGCCACTTCTTTCAGCGGCCCTGCCGGGTCCCGCTCACAATCGTTCGCCACTGCCGCCGACGTCCCCCGGACGCCCTCACCCTTGCCGGTCACCTCTTCCGGAGCCGCTCGGCAACGGACCGGCAACGGGACCCTGCTCCGCAGCCTCTGCTGCACCTGGTCCTGCTCCAGGTCGGCACGGACCCTGTGCGCGAGGATCTTGAGGGTTTCGTCGAGAGTGACCGGGTGGCGGCTCCGGCGGCGCGGCCCACTGGCACCATGGACGATCGTCACGATGTCGCCGGTGACGATCGTCCCGTGGGCGTCGCCTCCCACGGCAACCGAACGCTCTCCGGCCGAACTCGCGAGGGGGTTCTCGCTCACCGTCGGGGCGCGTCCGCCGTCAGGTCGCCGGTCGAGACGTAACCGGAGACGTTCCCGCCCACGGCGACGGAGCGCTCGCCCTCGGCGTGCACCACCGAGGAGGACGTGGGTTCCGAAAGCATGGCGGAGAGGTCCTCGGCCAATGAGCGGGAATCCGTCAGCGCCGCACGCAGCGCGATCCTCAACTCCGCGAGGCGCAGGGCGCGCATGTCCGAATCCGTGCCCGTCTCCGCGAGGCGTACGACGGCGGTACGTACGGGATCGGCTTCCGCGTCCGCCTCCGGCTCACGCCTCAGGAGCCTGTTGATGAGACGTTGCCCCAGCCGTACGGTCGCGTCGGCGGCCTCGCTCCGGGTCCTGTCGAGAACGCCCAAGCCGTAGGCGACGACCGCGGCTTCCGAGGCCGGCACGATCTGGCCGAGCAGGGCATTGGTGTCGAGCACGGGTGGTCCCCCTACCGCAGTGCGAGTTCGGGCCTCGATGGTAGCCACGCGAGGACGCGCGCAGGACGGTATCGGCTGTCTACGACCACTTCAGGCCAGGCGTGGGGCGGACCCCTGCCACACGGTCCTCAGGGGCCCGGCCACGAGTGGGCGAGCGCAGCGGAAGGCGGCTCAGGCCCGCGCGGGCCGTCGCTCCCGCAGGGGCGGTTCGGGCCGTTGGGCCCGATGGGGCCGCAGGTCCAGTTCGGCCACTACGGTCTTGCCGACGTGCGGGCGGTCGAGGACGTCCCACCGGTCGGCGAGCGACTCCACCAGGAGCATCCCCCGGCCGCTCTCCGCCAGGGGCGGCGTCGCGGGGCGCGGTGCCCCCGGTGCCGGTGGCCGGAGCTCTCCCCGGGCGTCGGAGACCGCGAGGTGCAGGGTGCCGTCGAGGATCTCGGCGGTGACCTCGAAGTCGCGGCCGGGGACCCGGCCGTGCGTGACGGCGTTGGCGGCGAGTTCGGCGACGATCTGGGCGGCGGTGTCGGAATCCGCGCTGCCGTACGACACTCCCCAGGCGGCGAGTTGGTGCAGCACGAGCCTGCGCGCGAGGCGTGCGCCGCGCGGGGTGGAACTGAAGCGCTGGACGAACCCGTCCACCGGAGGAAGCGCTCGACCGGTCGCGGAGGGGGATGCGGACGAAGGTGTCATGCACCCACGATGGTGGCGCGTCGCACCCCTCACCAGCGGCGACGCTCGTACGCAGGACCAGCGTACGCTCGCCACGGATGATCGGTACGCGACTGATCGGGACGCGACGCCGCCGCACCGGGAGGGCCACGAACCCATGTCCGTCGACCGCACACCCGTCGACCAGAAGTCCTGGGAAACGGCGGTACGCCACCTCTACGAGGACTCGTTTCCGTATGACGCCACGGGGCCGCGCCGACACCCCGACTGGATCCTCGACGTCCTCGCGCTGATGGCACGGGTGCCGGACCCCCGTGGCTGGGCCGGTCTCGACGACGAGGCCCGGGCCCCGGAGCGCCAGGCGTCTCCCATGTACCCCTTCCTCGCCCATCCGCCGGAGTACGTCGCGGCGCGGCTGTACGAGATCGACCGGATCAGCGCGGAGAACCTGCTCCTCGCCCTCACGGACGACAGCTGCCGTCTGTCCAGCCTGCGCCGTTTCACGGAGAGCGAGGAGGAGCTACGGGCGATGGTGGGGACGGTCCTCGCGCGCTACGGGGACGGGGCCTCGTACCACACCAACGTCACCAGGCCCGGCCCCGAACGCATACCCGGCAGGCTCGACTTCACGACGCCGGACTGGGGGTACAGCCCGCTGACCGCCTACACGGAGGACTACGGCCTCGTCGTCGTCACGGACACCGAGGTGGGCATGTTCTGGAACTTCGCCGACCACTGACTCACCGGGTGGTGCCGCGTCGGCCGGGTGCGGGCGCCGGGCCGCGTTCAGGGGGTGCGCATCAGGTTGCGGAGTCCGGCGACGAGGGCCGGGACGTCGCGTTCGGCCTGGGCCGGGGCCGACGCCGGGGCGGCGTCCGGGTCGGCGGGTTGCGGTGCCTGGTGGGCGGTGCGGCAGGGGGCGCAGAGGCCGTCCGGGAGTGCTTCGGCGCGGGCGGGGCGCCCGCAGTCGGTGCACTCGACCAGGAGCCCGCGTACCGGAGCGGCGGGGGTGCCCGGCGCCGGGACCGGTGGCGGGGTGGGGGTCGGGGACAGACGGGGCGGCATCTTGTCGGTGAGGCGGCGGCGCACCAGCCCGACGGGTGAGCCGACCTGTTCGGGAAGCCCGGCGGTGAGCGCCGACGTCAGGTACCCGGCGCTGACGCCCCGCGCGAACCAGGCGGCGGCGAGCGGCTCCAGCACCTCGCAGTCCGCAGCCGAGAGCGTCAAGCGAGGGTCTCGGCGCCCCAGTTCGGCCAGGGCCATGTAGGCGGGAGAGGGGCCCGCGACAGCCGGAGGAGCATCGGCGGCCGGAGAAGCGGATTCGGCCGGGGTGCCAGCTTCCGAAGGCGCATCGGCCGGCTGAGGTTGGTCCGGGAGCGCGGGCCGTTCAGGGGCTCCCTCCGCAGTGCGCTGCCGGGGAACCACTGGCACGGGACGCGGTTCGGAACGCGGTTCGGCAGGGTCCGCGAGGGGCTGCTCCGGTGCGGCGCTGGCCTCCGCTTCGAGCCTGGAGGTCCACCACTCGTTGTCCCGCGCGGTGCGGGACCAGAAGGTGAGCGTCACCCACCGGCACGGGCCGTCTCCCCCCACCCGCCTGCGTACGCGCCGCAGATGCCCGGCCACACCCAACGCGCGCAGAGCGGTACCGATGGCCATCTGGCCGTACAGGGGCAGGTCCTTGGCCAGCGACTTGATGTCCATCGAGGCGCCCTCGGGCAAGTGATCGACATAGGCGGCGACGTACCGCTCACGCTCCGGCAGGGACGCGAAATCCCCGGTTCCGGGTGCGACTTGGCCGGAGACGGACTGCTTGCCGTAGCCGGTGTGCGCCCTGCGGTACGGGCGCGAAGCTGCAAGGGCGGGCAGGGCGGAGCTAAAGTGCTGGGTAGCCACGAGATCGTCTTTCTTTTGGGTGCGATCTTTGGTGAGACCCCGACCTGGTGCTCTAACACCGCGTCGGGGTCGATTCGTTGGGGGCACCGTAAGCATGCGTGACTCTCCGCCGCAACTTGCTCACCATAAGTCATACTTGCCGATCGCGACGGGTGGGAGGGAGGTAGGGAGGTTTCCTCAAACCCCCCTACCTACCTCCCGGATGAACAACACCGCTCGAATCCCGGACCTCGCATCCCGACCCCCGAATCCCGAAGCTCAAGCGTCGGGCAGCGCGTCTTCAGCGATCCCTCGAACGAGTGAGAGACCTGACACCGAAGCTCGAACCCCGAAGCTCGGACCACGAGACCCAAGACCCAAGCTCCGAGCCCGGAACGCGGCGGGCCGCACTCTCCCCCGCGCCTGCTTCGCACGAACGCCACCACGCATCACCCTCACCACCCGTACGCTGTGAGGTCACACGCGCACACTCGGTGGTGACGCGGCGCGTGGGTGCGGCACGGCGGGGCGGGTACGCGCGAAAGGTGGCCATCGGTGGGCTACGACAGCATGGACGGCGGCGCTGCGGAACCGACGTCGGGAGAATTGAACGCAGGAGGATCGGGAAGCCCGGGCGGAGGATCGGGAGCGGGCGCCGAGCCAGGAGTGTCGGACAGCCTGCGGACGTTCGGCGCGTTCCTCCAGGCCCTGCGCGAGCACGCCGGCCTCTCCCGCGAGGAGTTCGCCGACAAGGTCGGCTTCTCCAAACACACGGTCGCCTCGATCGAACAGGGGCGCCGGATGCCGGACCGCGACTTCGTGGAACGCGCGGAGCCGGTACTCGGAGGGACCGGGGCACTGCGCAAAGCCGCGCCGCACCTGTCGCGGCAGGCGGGGCTGGCCAGTTGGTTCCGGCAATGGGCGCGTGTAGAGATGACGGCGATCAGCCTGTACACATACGAGTGCCGGGTGCTGCCGGGCCTGTTGCAGACGGAGGCGTACGCGCGAGCGGTGTCGATGGACGTGCCGCCGCTTCCCGATGTAAACGAGTTGGAGGAGCGGATCGCGGCACGGATCGCCCGGCAGGAACTGCTGGCGGTGACCCGGAAGCCGCCTACGGCCTTCAGTTTCATCGTGGAACAGGCGGTGTTGGAGCGATGGACCGGCGGGGAGGCCGTGACGCGCGAACAGTTCGACGGTTTGCTGGAGTTGATCGAGCGGAACTGGAACGTGGAGTTTCAGCTGATGCCGCTGCGTCAGCCGTCACACGCGGGACTGGACGGGCCGATGCGACTGGCCGAGACTCCGGACAACCGGTGGTTCGCCTACTCCGAAGGGCAGCAGAACGGAAGACTGATCGCCAGTCCGAAGGAGATCAGCCTGCTACAGCAGCGGTATGCGAAACTGCGGTCACAGGCTCTGCCCCCTGCGGACTCCCTGCGCCTGTTGAAGCGATTGCGAGGAACGCTATGAGCCCGTCCGAACTGACCTGGATCAAGAGCAGTTACAGCGGCTCGCAGGGTGACGACTGCGTCGAAGTGGCTCAGGGGCCGCACGCGATCCACGTCCGGGACTCCAAGGACGCGCTGAGCCCCGAACTCACCCTCTCCCCCGCCGCCTGGCGTGACTTCACCTCGTACGCCGCCCAGAACTGACCCGCACGCCCGCCGCGAGTCGGGACGGTCGGCTACGCCCCCGCAACCCACTCCCCGTCGCGCATGACGACTCGCCCGCGCAGCTCCGGCACGCCCCGCCAGGCGCGTACGGTGCTCGGGACCACGCGTACGTACAGGTAGGCCCCCTCCTCCGTGCGCGGGTCCCACCCGAACTTGTCGGCGAAGGCATCCGCCGCCTCTCCGGGCACCTCCTGCTCGGGAAAGCACTCCGCCTCGCCCTGGAGGAGCACCACGTCGAAGGTGTCCGGCAGCGACAGACGCACGCGCGGCTCCGTACGGAGGTTGCGCGCGGTCACGGAATCCGCGCCGGTGCACATCCAGACGGCTCGCCCGTCCCACAGGAACCACAAAGGCAATTGGTGCGGACCGTGTTCGGGGTGAGCCGTCGACACCCATACGTCCCGCTCGGCGACGAGCCGCGCCAAGGTGTCGCGTACCCGCTCAGCCGTCCGACGCCGATCCGCACCCGTAGTGTCCATGGTGCCGACCTTATGGGCCGTCCCGTTGGTGATCTCCGGTGGGAGAGCCTCGGTTCCCACACGAGCCTTGCGGGGGCACCCCGCTCGCACCGCGCGGGCGCTTCGAGCTGGCGGGGCAGGGTGCTGGCGCGGAGCTCGCACAGGTCCGGGATGTGGTTGTAGAGCGTGCCCGGGGAGACCCCGAGGAGCTTGGCGATTGAGATGATCGAGCGGCCGGGGTCGGGCAGCAGGTCGCGGGCGGCGCGGATGATCTCTTCGGTGGCGACGCTGGGGCGTCCGCCGACTCGGCCACGGGCGCGGGCGGCGGCCAGGCCCTCCTTGGTGCCGATGACGATGAGCTCGCGAATGAACTCGGCGAGCGCAGCGAAGACGTGGAAGACGAGTCGGCCACCGGGGGTGGTGGTGTCCAGGTTCTCGTGCAGCGAGGTGAAGCCGATTCCGCGCACGCGTGGCTCGGCGACCATGTTGATGAGGTCATGGGGGCTGCGGCCGTAGCGATCGAGCGAGGGGACGACGAGCGTGTCGCCCGCGTCGAGGAACGCGTGGCACGCCTTCAGCTCGGGCCGGAGCGCGTCCTTGCCGGATCTCTTGTCCGCGAAGATCTTCCGGCACCGGTTGACACTCGGGCGTAGCCGATTTTGATCTCGGTGCGCACGAGACGCTCGGCGACGAGCACGTCCGCGCCGTCCGCCGGCTCCTGAGTGGCCGTCATGGCCACGGATCACGTCAGAAAACGGCGATACGGAGTTCTTGAACGACCCAGGTTTTTGAAGGGTTTTTTGAAGGCCCCAGGGGTCCGAGTGGACCTCTGGGAGGGATCTTCAGGAAACGAAGGTTTTTTGAAAGGTCAATCCCGTCCTCAGGCAGTGGTCAGCGCGGCGGCGCCATGGCCACCTGAAGATCAGATATCGAGGGGCCGGGGTGCTTCTTCCTGGCTCAAGCCATGTGACGCGACAGAGGGCGCAGCACTCACGGCGCCGACAGGGCCCGGTCGGCGAACAGTCGGGTGGCATTGATCAGCCCAGCGACGCAGTTGCCGCGCGCAGGTCCTCCAGGGCTGCCAGTACATGAGGCGCGAGCCCTTCTGTGTCATCGCGATCGCTTTCGGACCACTGGGCGTAGCCCCGCTTGAACGCGAGGACTCCCAGCTCGCCCGCGAGGTGCGCAGTCGACTCGGGGACACCTCGTGCGATGAGCGCGGCTGTCATGGCGGCCGCGAGACCGACGCTCTTGAGGGCGTCACGCTCCTGAAGTTCGGTGCTGGCTGCCACAGCTGCTTTGAGGCGGGGGCCGAGTTCGCGGTTGGTCGGCCCCATGGCGCTCGATGCGCGCTCGAGACCGGCTGCCACCGCCTGGAGCGGGCTGGCGCTCGCAGGCGCCTCGGTGATGCCGTCGGCGAGCAGCCTGCTGAGCGTCTCCTGGCCGGCGACCAGTAGCTCTCGCTTGTCGGAGAAGTGCCGGAAGAAGGTGCTCTTGGTGACGCCGGCGCGCTCGGCGATCTGCGTCACTGTGGTTGCGTCGTACCCCTGCTCGGTGAACAGGTCGACGGCCGCAACGACGAGTCGCTGGGCCGCCCCTGGTTGCCATCTACTCATGAGACCAGAATAGGTGATGGGACACCTGTCCCGTCACCGTGTAGGGTCAGTGATGGGACAACGGTCCCATCACTTTCAGGGAGAGCTCATGCACGTCTTCATCACCGGCGGTACCGGCACCATCGGCTCCGCCGTCGTCGCCGAACTGCTCAGCAACGGCCACACCGTTCTCGCACTGGCTCGCTCGGACGGCTCCGCGCAGACCCTTGAGAGCGCCGGCGCCAAGGTGCTGCGAGGAGATCTGGCGGACGTCGACGTCCTGCGGTCCGGCGCTGCGCAGTCCGACGGCGTGATCAGTCTGGCGTTCGGACGCGACTACAGCAGTCCGGATGCGATCGCGCAGGCCATCACCGAGGAGAGCGCTGCTCTCGCCGCGCTAGGGCAGGAACTCATCGGAAGCGACCGCCCGATCGTCGCGGTCTCGGGTACGCCCTGGGTGCCGGGTCGCGCCTCCACCGAGGCCGATCCGCTGCCGACCGACGGACCGGTTGGCGGTCGGGGCCGTTCGGTCAATACGCTGCTGGATCTGGCCTCGAGTGGTGTGCGCAGCACGGCTGTCCGCATGCCGCGCACGGTCCACAACGAGGGCAAGGGCGGATTCGCCGGCCTGTTGACCGATCAAGCGCGCCGCACCGGAGTGGCCGGCTACCCGGGCGACGGCACCCAGCGCTGGCCTGCCGTGCACGCGCTCGACGCAGCGGTCCTGTTCCGTCTGGCCCTCGAATCGGCACCGGCCGGGACAGCCTGGCACGCCGTGGCCGACGAGGGCGACGCGGTGCGGGACATCGCTACGGTCGTCGGCCGACGGCTGGGCCTGCCGGTCGAGGCGGTGTCGGAGGAGACCTTCGGCCCATTCGGCCCGATCTTCGCCATGGACCAGCCTGCATCCAGCACCCGCACCCGCAACGCCCTCGGGTGGCAGCCGACGCACCCCAGCCTCCTCAAGGACCTGGAGAACATTCAGCCCTGACGGGTTTCGACAGAACACAGACTGAGCAACACCGGCCGTCAGTCCTCGTCCCCGTCCCCGTCGTCGGCGTCGGGGTCGGGGTCGGGGTCACGGAAGGGGCGCAGTCCCTGACCGGGTCCGCTGGCCTTGATGTTGAACAGGTAGCGGCCCAGGAAGTTGATGTGCCGGTCCTTGAGCGGGGAGAGGCGGGCGACGTCCTCGTCCTTGATGTCGTAGCCCTCGGCGCGGAGCTGGGCGACGGCGGCGTCGAGGTAGCGGGTGCTCCACACGACGACGGCGTTGAGGACCAGGCCGAGGGCGGCGAGCTGGTCCTCCTGGCCCTCGCGGTATGCCTGGCGGATCTGGCCCCGGCCGCCGTGGCAGATCGCGCGGGCCAGGCGGTGGCGGGACTCTGCACGGTCAGCTGCCGGTTCATCAGTCGGCGGTAGGTGTCGTCGACCGGGTCGACCAGCGCGAGCAGGTGCATGGTCTTGTCGATCCGCCCGTACTCGGCGAACGCGGCGCCGAGCGGGGTCGGGTGGCCCTCGCGGCCGAACATCCGCAGCAGGTCATAGGCACGGACCTGGTTCGTGATGAGCGACCCGGCGACCCGGAGCGTGTCCGGCCAGTGCGTGGCGATCCGTTTGAGGTTCACCTTGTTGCAGGCGATGGCCTCCAGCGGCCCGTACCCGGCGGCCGGTGCCTCACCGTCGGGCAGGTCGGCCCGCCAGAACCTCTGGTCCGAGAGATCGCGGAAGCGCGGGGCGAAGCGGAAGCCGAGCATCTTGTACAGGCCGAAGGCCATGTCGGAGTACGAGGCGTTGTCGGTCGCGACCATCTCCGGCTTCACCCCGCCGTCGAGGTTCAGCAGCGTGTCCAGCGTGTAGAGGCTGTCGCGCGGGGTGCCGCGTACGACCATCGCGCCAATCCCCGCGACCTGGTCATTGACTGCATTGAGCCAGGTCAGGCCCCTCTTGTACGCCTCGGCCTGCTCATCAGTCAGAAACTCCACCGGCACGGCCTGGACCGTAGCCACCTGGGAAGACCCGCCCAGCGGGTATCGCCGAAGCCCAGCAGCACCACGGGCCGGTGTGCTGGCCGAGCAAGATCAATCTCACCGGCACTTTCTGTACCTCAACTACTCACACCCGGTTTCCCTCGCCGCCTTTCCGGTCCAGGTGGGCGGTGATCGGAGTGGCCGCAGCGCCGTGGAGTACGACGGAGACGAGCACGGTGAAGACCACGACCGCCCACAACTCGTCCTCCCAGGCGCCGAAATCCCCCCGACCGCAGGCGTAGGCGAGATAGAAGAACGAGCCGATGCCGCGGATGCCGAGGAACGAGGTGACCAGCCGTTCCTTCCGCGAACCCGGGCCCCGCAGCAGGGCCGCCCAGGAGGTCAGCGGCCGTATCAGCAAGTGCAGCAGCAAACCCGTCGCCGCACCCTGCCAGGTGAGATGGGCGAGGGCGCCCGTCGCGATGAAAGCGCCCGTCGCGAAGAGGAGTACCGCCATCAGCAGCCGCTCCATCTGCTCCATGAACTCGTGCAGCACCCGATGGTACTCATGGCCCCGTTCCCGGCTGCGCAGGGTGCAGGCCGCCGCGAAAACGGCCAGGAACCCGTATCCGTGCAGTGATTCGGCGATGCCGTAGGAGGTGAGTGTCACCGCCAGCGCGACGAAGCCCTCGCCGTGCTCCGCGAGCCTCAGCGGTCTGGCAGCGGCGTGGAAGAGGACACGGCCCAACAGCAGGCCCGTTCCCACTCCCACGGCCACCCCGACCGCGAGCCGGAGAAGTACGTCGCTCCACGCCCAGTGCACGATCCAGCCGGTCGACAGGCCGCCGCCCGCCGCGGCGAGCGCGAGGGCGCCCAGGACGAACGGGAAGGCCAGCCCGTCGTTGAGGCCGGCCTCACTCGTCAGCGCGAAGCGCACCTCGTCCTCGTCGTACTCGTGGTCCGACGGCTCACCCACCCGCACCTCGGAGGCGAGCACCGGGTCCGTGGGCGCCAGCGCCGCCGCGAGCAGGAGCGCGACGTACGGCGGCCAGCCCAGCAGCCACCAGGCCACCAACGCGGTGGCAGCGATGGCGAGTGGCATCGCCACGCCGAGGAGACGCCAGGTGGTGCGCCAGGAGCTCCGTCCGAACGGACGGTTTATGGCGAGGCCGGCACCCATCAGGGAGGCGATGACGCAGAGTTCGGTGAGGTGCTCCGCCCACTCCCGATGTTCCGTCGGGTCCACCCGCGGCAGGGGGAGGGACAGCGGCAGCGCGTACACAAGGAGCCCGGACGCGAGGAACACCATGGGCGGGGAGACCGGCCGCCGCGACAGCAGACGGGGGAGCACCGCCGCGAGGAGCGCCCCCAAGCCCAGGCACCCGTACACCGCACCAGTGGTAGTAATGGCCACGTTCCGGCCGCTCCGTCCTGTAGATCGGGCTGGTCAACGCCGTCTACCCCGGCATGGAGCAGCCATCACGGCCCGGGTGCGGGCGGCCGGGCGTCGCAGGGCGGAACAGGCCGCCGCGATCGGTCGGATTCGGTGCGTCAGAAGCCCTCCGTGTGGCGCCGCCCGAACGTTGACGGAGTCGATCGCCGTCCGCGACCAGTCCAGCTCGCCACGGCCACCGAGTTCGTCCAGAACCACACGGTGGAGCCGGGCCCGGACCCGGTCCGTGCTCCGGACCACCCCGCTTTCACGGACGTCCCGGAAGAACGCTGCCGCTCGCGAACCTCTCCGGGCTCATGGCCACCGAGCTCAAGGACTGTCCCGCGACGTTCTCCGACACCCGTTCCGTCAGTAGTCCTCGGTCGGCAGGCGCCCCGCGCATCCGGGGGCACACGACCTGCTCCCAGGAGCCGACCTGCGAAAATGCCAGTTGGACACCCGCCTCACCGCTGCGGGACGAGCCGACCGGAAGGCGCACCGAACATGACTGGGCAGGACGACCGCTGGGCGGAACTGACCGGCGGACAAGCCGGCGAGGAGTACGCCCGGCGCTTCGCGCGGCTCGCCGAGAGCGGCCACGACGTCCACGGCGAGGCCACCTTCTGCGCCGCGCTGTTGACGCCGGGCGCCCGCGTCCTCGACGCGGGGTGCGGCACCGGACGGATCGCGATCCGGCTGGCCGAGCTGGGCCATCACTGCACCGGCGTGGACGTCGACTCCTCGATGCTCGCCGTCGCCCGGCGCGAGGCCCCCACGCAGAAGTGGCTCCTCGGCGACCTGGCCCGTCTGGACGCCCTCGGCCTGGAGCCGGGCTTCGACCTGGCGCTGGCCGCCGGAAACGTCATCCCCCTGCTGGCCCCCGGCACCGAGCCGGCCGTCGTCCGGCAGCTGGCTGCCGCGCTGCGCCCCGGCGGCCTGCTGGTCACCGGCATGGGCCTGGACCCGGCACATCTCCCCCTGTCGGAGGCGCCGTTGACCCTTTCGGAGTTCGACGACTGGTGCGCCCGAGCGGGCCTGGTCCTGCGGCAGCGCTACGCCACCTGGAGCGGCGACCCCTACGAGCCGGGCTGCGGCTACGCGGTCAGCGTCCACTCCCTCCCCGCCGCGTGAGCCGCTCCCGGAGCCGCGCCGCGCGGTTCCCCTGACCACTCCATCGGTGCAGGCGCCGGCATGCACCGGCGCCTGCGACGTCCGGCCCCGGGACAACATCCGGAGATCAGAAGAACTGTTCGTACTCCACACCCCGCAACGCGCCGTCGAAACGCCGTGGCGCCCGTACGCACGCCGTGGCCCGTACGCACGCCGTGGCGCCCGTACGCACGCCCCCACTCTGCCGATGCCCCCTCCCGCCGTGCCCGGCGGGACCCTCGGCGATTCGGCCAACCCTCACGCTCCGCACACCTGTTGCGAGCACCGGGTCGATGCATCGCGCACACTCCGCCGCCCGCTCCATCCCGGGCTTCCGGGGCCGACCGAAACACGTGTGTTCGATATCCCCGCCAGGTCGTTGATCCCCTCGACCGTGCCGGACGACCGTCAAGGGGAACCACGTTGACCTCGACCACCGCCAACGAGCAGCAGGCCACCTCTCCCCCTCCCCCGCCGCCACCTGCGGAGATCACGTACAGCGGGCAGTACTCCGTCAATCCCCTCGCCGAGGTCTCCTTCCGGCGGATGTGCGCGCAGATCCCGTCCGTCCTGGGCCGGATCGCCCGGCTGTCCTGGCGGACCGACCGCTTGGCCGTACAACTGCTGGTCGGCTGCCAGGTGATCACGGGCGTCTCGGCGGCCGTGCTGCTGACGGCCACCGCCCGCGCCATGCGGCCCGTCCTGGGCGAGGGCTCGGCGGGCGACAGGCTGCACGGAGCCGTCCCCGCCCTGGTGGTGGTCGCGCTCGCGGCCGCGCTGGGCCGGGGTGCGGCGGCCGTGGCCACGTACGCGGCACGGAGGATCACCCCGCGGCTGACCACGGAGACGGACACCGCGCTGGTCGAGGCGGTGTGCCGGGTCGAAGCGTCCGCGTACGCGGAGGAGGGGTTCTCGGACCGGTACGAGGCGGCCGAGATGGGGGTGATGCGTACCCAGGTGATGGTCACCGACGCCCAGCGGTTCCTGTCCGCGCTGATCCGCATGGTCACGGCGGGCAGCGTGTTGTCGGCGCTGAATCCGGTGATGCTTCCGCTGCTCCTGCTCGCCGTGCTTCCGGCCGGTGTGGGGGCGGTCCTCACCGCCCGGGTCGACTACGAGATCCACTACGCCAACATCGCCGACCGCAACGTCCGCGGCATGATGCGCTGGTGGGCCACCACCTCGAAGTACGGGGACGAGGTCCGCGCCAACTCGATGGCCGACTACCTCGTCCACTGGTTCCGGGCCCTGTCCGACCGCTGCGACCGCCGCACCCTGGCCGCCGCCCCGCAGACCCTGCGCATCGCCCTGGCCTCCGCCGCAGTCGGCGGCACCTTCCTCCTCGCGGCCTGGAGCGTCCTCGCGTGGCTGGCGGTCACGGGGCGGATCGAACTCGCGGTCGCCGCCACGGCCGTCATCGCTGTACAGACCGCGCTCGCCGCGCTCTCCCAGGTCGTTTCCAACGGCGCGGCCGTCTTCCACACCAGCCTCTACCTGGGCGACATGCAGACCTTCCTCGACGACGCGGCGGCCCGTACGCCCGAGCGCGGCTCCGGCAGGCACGGCGGGGCGACCGAGCGCATCGAACTGGAAGAAGTCGTCTACCAGTACCCCGGCAAGGACAGGCCCGCCGTCGACGGTGTCTCCCTCACCCTGGAACGCGGCCAGATCCTCGCGATCGTCGGAACGAACGGCTCCGGAAAGTCCACGCTCACCCGCCTCCTCACCGGCATCTACCTGCCGGACAAGGGCCGGGTCACCTGGAACGGCGCCGACCTGGCCCAGGTGGACCCGGCAACGGTGTGGGCGCAGACCGGTCTGGTGCCGCAGATCTTCGCCCAGTGGCCGATGCCCGTCCGCGAGAACGTCACCCTCGGCCAGCCCCGCACCCCCGACGACGCCCCCGTCTGGTCCGCCATCGACGCGGCCGGCCTGCGTGAGGCGGTCGACGGCCTCCCCGCCGGACTGGACACCCTGCTCTCCCGCGAGGTCTTCGGCGGCTCCGAACTCTCCGGCGGCCAGTGGCAGCGCGTGGCCTGCGCCAGGGCCCTGTACCGCCAACCCGGACTGCTGATCCTGGACGAGCCCACCTCCCAGATGGACCCGCGCGGCGAGCACCAGATCTTCGAGCGGATCAAGGCCATCGCAGCCGACCGCATCACCATCGTGGTCACCCACCGCCTGGAGAACACGAAGATCGCCGACCACATCATCGTCATGGAGGAGGGCCGCATCACCGAACAGGGCCGCTACGAAGACCTCGTCCACGCCGGCGGCACCTTCGCCGAACTCCTCGCACTCTCCCAGGACCGGTGACGTGACCACGGACCCCGACGCCGGCCGGCCGAACGAGAGCGCCGGCACGCTCGGTCGAACGGTTCTCGTCGGTGGGGGTGCGGTCGCGACCGCACCCCCCGCGCCGCCCCCACCCGCCCGTCAACTCGGTCTCGGCACGTCCGAGGGTCCGCCGCACGGATTCCGGATCAGGGGCGGCCGGCGACGAACCAGCGGGCGGGGAGTTCCACCGTGGAGCCGTCGGAGCGGGTCTCGCTCATGGCGAGGGCGGTGGTGCCTGCGCCCAGGACAGTGAGCCCCGCCGCCCGCAGCAGGGCGGCGACTTCACCCTCGGCGACTTCGCCGGGGCGCAGGTCGTGTTCCTTGACACGGCGCAGTTTGAGCGAAGGGCCACCGGGCCGAGCGGCGACGGCGGCGATCACCTCCTTGGCCTGGCCGGTCGGCTCCAGGACCAGGGCCCTGCCCCGCGCGCCGACCAACTGGGCGACGGAGGCGGCCACCGCGGGGCGGTCCTCGGGGTCGCTCTGGTGCAGGACGGCCCGCATGTAGACGTTGGCGTCGCCGAGGCGCTCGTGCAGCGCGGCGGTCTCCTTCGGGTCGGCGAGGTTGAGCTGCTCGTACGTCGCGGCTCCGCCCGCATCGGTCCGGCGCGCGTGGGCGACGGCAGCGGCGGAGAGGTCGACGCCGACCGCGGGGGTGAAGCGGGTGGCGAGGAAGCGGGTCTGGGTGCCGTTGCCGCATCCGAGGTCGGCGACCGGCAGGGAGGGATCGGCGTACGGGGTGAGGTGTTCGAGGTCGCGCCGGGCCGTCAGGGCGGGATCCGCGTCCCAGAAGGGCTCTCCCTGTTCGCCGGAACTCTCCTCCCAGAAGCCTTCCCAGGCGGTGCGGTAGCGGTCGGACACGGTCATGGGGTCTCCTCGCGGTGGTGTGCGGGCGGATCGGTGTGCCGGGGTCCGGGGTCCGGGGTCCGGGGTCCTCGATGGTTACCCAACCTGCCGTCCCCCACCCTGCGCACACAGGGAGGGGTGGCCACCACCCGCCATGCCGTTCCCCAGGGACGCAGGGACGCAGGCACGCAGGCACGCACGCACGCACGCACACAGGCCCGCTGGTCTTCATGCGGTACGGAGTCCGTTTCACCGAGCCCGGGGTCGGCACGTACCTCCAGCGCTGGGTACCGGCTCTCCCGGCGGCCGGACGAGCGGTTCATCGACCCGGAGGACGGGGCCACCGAGCGGCTCACGCACCTCGGACGCCGGTGAACCGCTTCTCCCGACGGGTACCGGGGCTGCCGATGACCGCCGGCGTCGAGCCGGTCCCGTCCACCGGCCGCCACTGCCGGGAGAGCCGCCGGGGCCGATACGCCGAAGGTTCCGCCCTTGCTCGGACGGCCCCGGTCACCCACCCTTGCGGAACAGCTCCGACATCCGCTCCCCCACCTCGTCGGACAGCGCCACCGAGCCCGTCCCGGTCAGGCCGACGCGTTCGGCCAGCTCCCGGCCGTGAACGTCGACGGCGGCCTCGATGAGCTCGGCGAACAGGTCCAGGGCGTCGTGAGCCCGGGAGCGGGCGACGGCCGCGCAGCAGACGGCCACCAGGGCGGCCGGCCACCACCAACAGGCGAGCAGGGCGTAGCCCACGGCCCAGGCGCCGATGCGGGCGGCGGCCGCGAAGGAGTCGCGGGCGGAGTGGATCTGGCGTAGAGCCTGCTCGGGAAGGATCAGCCACAGCCGTGGCCAGACCGCGGCGAGATCCACGCCGTAGGCGGTGTGGACGCGTTCCCTGGCAGCCCCGACACGGTCGCCGTACCAGGTGGGGCGGGCGGGCGCGTGGAGCGCGACCCGGTCGCGGGCCTCGGCGAGGTTCTCGATGCGCGCCAGCACCTCCGGCGGAGCCCACGGCCGGCCCTCGGTCACCGAGATGTCGCCGTGCGCCTCCTCGTACCGCGTGTCCAGCTCGCGCCATGTGCGGGCACGGCGGGCGGTCAGGGCACGGGACAGCGGGTCACGCCCGAACCGGAGCCAGTACCGCTCGATCGCGCCGGCGAGGAACTGCGCGGCAAGTGACGCCGCGCTCGCGGCCAGCAGGAGGAGGGCGACCAGAAGCGCGGCGGTACCGGCGCGGTCGAGGGCGGGGCGGGTCGCGAGATCGTCCAGTGAGGTGCGCAGCCGCTCGATGTCGTGCCAGCGGCGGTGGCCCAGGGTGGTGCCGACGGCTGCGGTGGCGAGGAAGAGAGCACCGGGGAGAACCAGCATGTTGAGCCAGCGCTCGGCGAGTTTGCCACCCAGTGTGGCGAGGAGAGGGTTCATGCCGACGGGGTCACTGGCCGGGACCCAGGCGGCGCCTGCTCATGCGGGTGCCGTTGACGGCGCAGGCCGGAGCCGGGAGGAGGTCTCGCGCCCGTTCGACCCGGGAACAGTGGGCCGGCCCGGGGCACACGGCGACCTTGACGTCACGAGCGATGCCCGAGATCCTCGCGCTCCGGCCCCCGGCGACCAGGCCCCTGGCGTCTCCCGCCCGGCGCAGGGCCGTGTTCAGGGCGGCGTAACAAGCGGCGAGTTCGTCGGCGCCGGAGCCCGCACGGCCGTCCGGTCCCGAGCCTGCCTCCGTGCCCACACCGGCGTCCGCTCCCGATCGCAGCAGGTCCCGTGCCCGCTCGGCCGGTTCCCGGACGCCCGGCTGCGCCAGGTCACCGGGCGAGCCGAGCAGTACGCACAGCGCCGCTGCGGCCCACCGGCCGGCTTCAGGGAGGTCGGCAGATCCGGTCATGGGACAAGTGTGCATGATGGGTGCGGAGTTGGGGCCGCGTTGCCGACTGCCCGGACAGCGGTGGCGATACGAACGAATCGAACGACGAAGACGGGCGACTTCCCGCGGCGAGCGCCGGAGGAGCGACAGGTGAGATACGACCGGGACTGGTTCCTCCAGGCCGTTCGCACGCGCGTGGAGCTGGCCGCGGACGGGCGGACGGACACGGATGCGGTGTTCGGCCCCGCCGCGGATGCCGAGTTGCGGGGTCTGCTGCGGACCTGCGACACGAGGACCGACATGGAGGCCCGGCACGCGGCCGGTTGGCTCTGTGCCGCCCGGGCGTTCACCGAACCCGGGGACCTCGGCGTCGTACACGGGTGCATGGCCGGCACCCTCCTCTTCCCGGTGTGGGTACGCGATCCAGGCTTGGTGCCGCCCGAGTTGGCGGCCAACTACGCCTCCACCGATCCGGCCGTCCATCCCGACCCGGAGAACGCCGACGGCCCCGACGAGTGGACGGCCTCGGCCATGGCGTACGGGATCGCGGCAGAGGGACGGCACCACCGTCCCCCGCCGGAAGCCTCCGAAGGAGTCCGCGATCTGCACGAGTTGGCCGCCCTGCTGACGGCGGCTCTCCCCTCGCCCGAGATCCGGGCTGCCACCGCCATCGGTCTCGGCAGCCTCGCCGTCCTCGCGACACCGGAGTACGACCCCGCGTTCCCGGGCCGGCTCGGAGCGGCGGCCGACGCGGTCAGCGTCGCGGGGGCGACCTGGCCGTTCGGAGATCTGGCGGACGGTGATCCGGTCCGGTTCCTCCACAGTGCCCTCGGAAGAATCCCCGCCGACTCCCCCGAACGGCTCCTCACCCTCGACGGCTTGGGCCGCCGGCTCCTGGACCGCTACACGGACTCTTACGATCCTGAGGACCTGCACGAGTCGGTGGGCATCGCGCGGGACGTGCTGGCCCAACTTCCGCCCGGCAGCTCGCGTCTGTCCAGCTGTCTCGGCGCCCTGGCGAAGGGGCTGATCCTGATGCTCCGTGTGGAGGGCGCGACGCCCGAGGAGTGCGATGAGGCGGTGGCGTTGTGCCGCCGGGCGGTCGGCGCCCGTCCGGGGCAACCCGCCGAAGCGGACTACGATCTGGGCACGGCACTCATTCTCCGGGCACAGCACGTCGGTCGTGCGGAGGATCTGGACGAGGCGATCACCTTGTTCGCCGGGGCACTGCGGGCGACGGAGAGTCCCGAGTTGACCGGAGCCCTGCGCGACTCGTTGAGCAACGCCCTGCGCGCCCGGTCCGTCGCGACCGGCTCCCACGCGGATCTGGACGCGGCGCTCGGCCTCATCGACCGCTCCCCGTCCTCGGCGGAGGGACCGGAGGGTCCACGAGTACCGCTCCTCTCACCCGCGATGGCCCTCTACAACCGCTACCTGCGTGACCCGAGGACGAACAGCGCCGATCTGGACGAGGCATCGCGCCGGTTGCGGCTGGCCGAGGCCCTCATGCCGACGGGTCACCCGGACCGCCCCACGGCGCTCGACGATCTCGGTCTGGTGCTGATCGCCCGTCATCAACGCTCGGGAGACCCGGCCGAGTTGAACGAGGCCGTGACAGCGCACCGCGAGTCGGTGGCACTCACCCACGAAGGTAACGGGTCGCTGGGGCCGCGGCTGCTCAACCTCAGTGGCGCATTGAGCCTGCGACACCAATTGACCGAGGACGGCGCCGACCTTTTGGAGGTCCAGGAGTGCCGGCGCCGTGCCGCCGCACTCCCCGGCACGAACGTCGCACACCGGGCGAGCATGTTGAGCTCGCTCGGACTCGGTCTCGTGTCGGGCTTCGAACGGCTCCCCGGGCCGGCCGACAGGCTCGACGAGGCGCTACGGCTCCTGAGACAAGGGCTCGCTCTCACACCGGAGGGCGACCCGATGCTGCCCCGGCGCCGCCTCAACCTCGCCGTGGCCCTGCTGCACCGCATCTCGCACGGCGGGCGGCGGGACGAAGCGGCCGAGGCGCGCGAGGCGCGCGAGGCGCGCGAGTTGGCGGACGCCGTGGTCGCCGCATTCTCCCCGGGCTCCCCCCACCTGGCAGGCGCCCTCACGGTGGCCGCGAACGCCCGGCTTCTGAACCCGCTCACCCTTGTGTCGCCGAGGGCCAGGACGGAGGTGGTCGCGCTCTTGCGCCGGGCCCTCGACGCGACTGCCCCCGGCCACCCCACGCGTACCCGGCGCCTGACGAATCTGGGCAACGCCCTGCGTCTCACGGGCCCCCGGCGGCGCCCCCGACCCGGTGCACTGGCCGAAGCCGCCGAGTACTTCCGGGAGGCGGCTCTGGAGCAGCAGTGCCCACCTGCCCCACGCCTGGGCGCCGCGCAAGCCTGGGGCGAGGTACGCGCGGAGCTGGGTGACTGGGCCGGCGCTCTGGAGGGCTACGTCGTGGCGGTCGACCTGCTGCACTCCGTCGCACCCCGCCATCTCGTCCGCGACGACCAGGAGTTCCTGCTGAGTCGAACCGTAGGACTGGGCTCCGCTGCCGCCGCCTGCGCGGTGCGCTGTGGTCGGCCCGGACTCGCGGTCGGGTTGCTCGAGCAGGCGAGGGGCGTCATGCTCTCCCACACCTTCGACGCCGACAGCGATCTGACCCTGCTCCGGAAGTCCGCCCCGGACCTCGCCGACCGCTTCGAGGAACTGCGGGCGGCCCTCGACAGGGCGACCGGCGGCGACGGGTTCCTGCCGGAGGAACCGTCCGGTCCCGCCGACGCCCCGGCCGACGAGCGGCAGCATGTGGCTACCGCGTGGCAGGATCTCACCACCACGATCCGCGCCGAGCACCCCGAGCTGGGGCTGCTACGGCCGGTGCGGGACCGGGACGAGGGCGAGCTGCGCACCACGGCCGCCGCGGGCCCGGTGGTCCTGGTCAACGTCTCCCCGTACGGCAGTGACGCCCTGGTCGTCACCGAGCACACCATCGAGGCCGTGCCGCTCCCCGGCCTCGACCCGCGTACGACGGCCGAACGCCGGCGCACCTTCGAGAACGCGCTGGTCCGGATCGACCGACCCGGGACCTCGCGGAAGCAGTCGCGGCGCGCGCAGCAGGACGTCCGCGACACTCTCGCCTGGCTGTGGCGGGCGGTCACCGGCCCGGTCCTCGACCGGCTCCCCGATGCCACCCGGGTGTGGTGGTCGCCGGGGGGTCTCCTCGGCACTCTGCCGCTGCACGCGGCGGCGCCCCCGGACGCCGCTCCCGGGGCGCTGGACCGGGTGGTCTCCTCGTACACGCCGACCTTGCGGGCCCTGCACCACGCCCGTCTGCGCACCACCCGCCCGGCGGGCACCGGGACCCTCGTCGTCAGCGTCGCGCGGGCCCCCGGGCAGGCCCCGCTCCCCGGCGCCCTCCGCGAGGCCGAACACCTGACCCGCCTGATCCCCAGGGCCACCCTGCTTCGCGACGACTCCGCCACCCACTCCGCGGTCGTCTCGGCGCTGCACGACCACGCCTACGCGCACTTCGCCTGCCACGCCTCGGGCGACCTGGAACACGCCTCCGACAGCCGGCTCGTCCTGCACGACCACGACGAACGCCCACTGACCGTCCGGGACCTGGCCCGACTGCGGCTGCCGGCGGTCCGGCTCGCCTACCTGTCGGCGTGCGACACCCTGCGGTCCAGCCCCGAACTCGCCGACGAGGCCGTCCACATCGTCAGCGCTTTCCAGATCGCCGGCTTCCCCCACGTCGTCGGCTCGTTGTGGCACGTCGACGACGCAATCGGCGCGGACGTCGCGCTCAGCGTGTACTCCACCCTGAACAGGGGCGACGGCATCCTCGACGTCGCCCGCACGGCCGAGGCCCTGCACCACGCCGTACGCGCCCTGCGCGACACCTATCCCCGGACGCCCAGCCTGTGGGCGTGCCAGGTGCACGCGGGACCCTGACGAGGGGACCGCCGCCGTCCAGGCCGGGGTGGGCGCAGCCTGCGGGAGGGGGCCTCCCCAGGCAAGGCGTGCCGACACGGACGGGGACTTCGGTTCGCCCTCGGCGGCGGGCTCCAGAGCGACACACGACCAGTGCCATGTCGTCTCCCCTCCGCGCCGTGCCGTGCCGCGCCGTGCCGTGCGTGCCGTGCCGTGCCGTGGCGTGGCGCCTGACGGTGCGTCGGCTCGTCGTCAGTAGGCGTGCCGGGCGATGGACTTGACGGATTCGGCCGATGCCGGTTGCAGCGCGGACACCGGAGGCACAGGGTGGCCACGGGTGCACCCTCGTCCAAAACGTGCGTGCTGGCGAGGAGTTCGGCGCAGAACACGGACGCGGCGTGCGAGGATTCCTGGCCATGCGACCACTGACTGACGAGGACCCGCCGCACCTGGGCCCCTACTGGCTGCTGGGCAGGCTCGGCGCGGGAGGGATGGGCAGGGTCTACCTGGCGAGACACCGCGACGAAACCGGTGCACGCCTGGTCGCGGTCAAGACGATCAGAGCGGAGATCGCCGAACACCCCACTTTCCGCGCCAGGTTCGCCCGTGAGGTGCGCGCGGCCCGGCGCGTCGGAGACGTATGGACGGCGACGGTCCTCGACGCGAACACGGACGGGACGCCACCGTGGATCGCCACCGCCTACATACCCGGACCCACCCTGCAGTCCGTCGTGGACAGCGGCTTCGGACCGCTGCCCTCGGCGTCCGCCCACGTACTCGCTCACCGGATGGCGCTGGCCCTCGACGCCATCCACCGTGCGGGAATCGTCCACCGCGATCTCAAGCCGTCCAACGTGCTGCTCACCGCAGCGGGTCCCAGAGTCATCGACTTCGGGATTGCCCGTGCCCTGGAGGGCACCGACGCGGACACGCTCTCCTCGACCGGGACCGGTCCCGGTTCCCCTCGGTACATGGCACCCGAACAGGTGCGCGGCCAGGACGTCACCAGGGCAGGCGACGTGTTCTCCCTGGGCTCCGTCCTCGCCTTCGCGGCAACCGGACGGACACCGTTCGGCGACGGGGAGTCCGGGATCCACGCCCTGCTCTTCCGCATCGCGTACGAGGAGCCGGACCTGACCGGCATCCCGGAATCGGTGGCCGACCTGGTAAGGGACTGCCTGGCCAAGGATCCGGCGGAACGGCCGACCACGGAGGAGATCGCCGAGCGGACACGGACCGCCCCCGAGGGCGCGTGGCTGCCGCCGTCCCTGCTGGCCCGGGTGCACCGGTTCGCCGCGGAGCCGGTCCCCTCCGAGGCCGTACGCGAGAAGGGCGGCGCGGAGAAGAGGGCGGGGCACGGCCTGGCGGTACTCACCGTTCATACGTCCGAGCCGTCCGAGCCGTCCGCGAACTGGGACATCGACCCGGGACCGGCCACACCGCGCCCCTTCACCCCGCCCGCCCTCTCGCCGCGCGCCGATGACACGGCGCGGACGGACACCCCCGAGGCACCCGCGCCGAAACACCCGCGCGGACGAATCGTGGCCGCCGCCCTGACCGTCGGCGTTCTGGCAGCGGCAGCCGGCGCGTACGGCCTGTGGAACGGTCCGGCATCTCCCCAGAAGCGCACCGTCGACGCGACCGGGCCGGGCACCGACTTCTCAGGAGCGTGGACGACGGGGCACGGCGAGGACAGTCCCCTGCTCGTGGTGCGACTCGACATACCCCGGCGTATCACCTCCGCGAGCAGGATCGATGTGGTGGCGGCCACGGGTGACGTCATCTGCCGGGGTACCGCCTTCGCCACGTCCAGAAGCGAAAGGCAACTGGTGGTCTCCGAGTTCTCGATGCAGGCGGTCGGCTCTGGCCCGGCGCACGCCTGTGGAGTGCCCAGCAGCATGCGTCTGGAAGGCGGGACCGACGACTCCATGAGCTGGGTGGAGACCAAGAGCAGTTACACCGATGTGCAACGCGTCGATCCGGGAGCCGTGCACGTGCCCGCCGCGATGCGCGGAGTCTGGGAGGACGGCGAGGGCCTGCGGATCACCCTCGGCGAGGGAAGACTCGGGGAGGTCACGGTGACTGGTGAACTGACGTCGGCCAACGCTACTTGCCGCTGGGAGGCCGCCCTTCTCGCCTACCAGGAAGGGACGTTGGAAACCACCGGCGCACAACCGTCAGCCAGCGCCCCGAAGTGCCCTGCTCCGCGGGGCACGTACGATTACGAGCTGCGCGAAGGCAACCCGGGCGTCCTGCTGCGGTCCTCCACGTCCGAGGCGGGCGCCACCACGCTCCACCGCGCGAGCAGCGACACCGGCCCGTAGCGGATCGGCGCCGGCCCGCCATCGGCGGGGACCCGGCCCCGGTCCGCCGGGCGGCCACCCGGCCTCCGACTCGTACCGCGAAGGGCATGCTCCAGTCCGCCTTCGTCGTACCCGAGAAGAGGCGAACGTGCGGCTGGTCTCCCAGTGCTGCGGGCGACCGGCTGGACCGGCCGGGAGCCGGCGAAGCTGACTCTCCACGAGGGCATCGGACTGGCGCTGCTGGGCGGCCTGCCGGGCGCGGCGGCCGGTCCGGCCGGGGTGCTGACGCTCGGCCGGGGCGTGCCGCACGGGCATCTGTGCACGGGCAACTGTGCACGGTCGCCGGGGCCGCGCTGCCGGCCACGCTCGCGGCGACCGCCCTGGTGGTGGTGGCTCTGGCCGTACCGATCCGGAGGCTGTCCCGGATCGGTACGGCCCACTTGGTCGCGGCGGACTGACGGGACGTCTTCCGGCGGGCGGGGAACCCCGGCCGTGTTCACGGCCCCGGGTCCCCCGCCGCCGAGGGCGTCCGCGGTCGCGCGCCCTCCCCGGCCGTGCCGTCACGACCGTGCCCGCGCCGCGCTCAGTTCGTCCAGCCGGGAGGCCGCTGCGGCCGTGTTCTTGGCGATGGCCGCCGCCAGGTCCTTCGCCCGGTCCGCCCGGCCTCGGGCTCGCTCGCCGGCACAGAGCACCCCGGACTGCGTGAAGTGGGCGCCCAGCGCGTCAGTGAGCATCCGGTCGAACGCCTGGCCGTTCGCGTCGGCTGCCTGACGAAGGATGTCGAGGCTGACCATGCCCGGCATGTCGTGCCCCTCGTGGGGACGGGTGTCGGGGACGCCCGAGAGCCGCAGGACCGCGCGCAAGCGGCGCAGGTCCGCACGGAGCGTCGATCCGGTGTCCGCAGCCAGGGCTGCCAGGGCCGGGTCCGCCGTGCGGGAGGGCGCAAGATCGGTCAGGAGCCGCGCCCGCTCGGACATCGGGATCATCAGGAGGATCCACGCGCTGTCGGTGGCGTTGAAGGCCTGTGCCGACGCTCCGGCTGTCGGCTGCTCGGTGCAGCCGACAGCCGGCAGCGCCAACGCCACGACGCATGCGGACCACTGGGTCAGAACGTGCCGGCGGAGTTGCACTTGGCCTTCTGGTTGATGCAGTCCTTCACCCGGTGTCCGAGAGCGGCGTTGTCCCAGGCGTTGAAGAAGTCGCCGTGGATGGACGACGCCATGCCCGACGCGAGGCGGAAGCCGCCGGCGCTGCCGCTGGTCGGGTAACTGGTGACGAAGGAGAGGTTGGGGATGGCGACGGGGTAGGCACCGCTGCACTTGCCGTCGTAGGTGAACGCCACGTGCGACTTGTGGTCGGGGCTGTCGAGGTTCTTGCCGTCCCAGCAGTCGGGGAAGACCAGTTGGTGGGTGAGATGGGCCGTGGGCGCGCACACCGGCCAGTTGCCGTCGGTGCTGCGCCCGGTCTCACCGCCCTGACCGGCACACCAGAACTGTCCGGGTGATCCCGCCGGGGTGGGTGTCTGCGTCTTGGCGCTGCCCGCGATCATGCGGAACCCCTGCGGGAAGGGAACGGTCGCCGCGGGGTCGGTCAGGCGGGAACCGTAGTAGACGATCATGCCCTCCGGTTCGACAGCCTTGTCGCCCTCGTAAAGGGTGGGGATCCAGTACGCCGAGAGGTCGACGGCAGGGGTGCAGCTGGTCGGCGTGCTGGCCTGCAGCGACTCGGACGTGGAGAACGCGTCGGTGCTCTTGTTGCCGAAGAAGCTGTGCATGTGGGAGGCACCGGGCAGTCCCGGCAGAACGATGGGGTCGTCCGGCTTGGAGTGACTGTAGGTGCAGGTGGCGTTGAACTCCGGCACCCGGACCGTGGTCGCGGGCACCGCGGCCGGTGTCATCGCGCGGAACTGCGCCAGCTGCGCGTTCCACTTGGCCTGGTCGACGGGGACCCATCCGGCCGCCGCGCTGTCTCCCTCAGCGGCGAAGGAGAACCAGTTGATGTTGACGAAGTCGCCGGGTGTCGTGCCGCGCAGCACGGCGAACACCGTCTGCGCACCGGTGGGATGAGAGGTGACGTCGGTGGTCAGGGTCGACCAGTTCTGCCAACCTCCGGTCGGGGAAACCGGTATGACGGCGAGCAGCGGCCCGGTCAGGGCCGCGGTACGCAGCTCCACCGTGCCCGAGCCGACGGCGGAAGCGGCCCGGGCCGAGACCGTCAGCCGACCGGCTCCGCCGAGGTCGACGTTGTCAAAGCGCATCCAGTCGCCGTCGGCGAGGTACGCGGCGTTCTGCCCGCCGCCGGTGTCCGCGGTCGTCTCCAGGGCGACGCCGGACTGGGCCGCGTAGGACTCGGCCTGGACCGTGACCGTCGCGGCCTGCGCCTGAGGGGCCGAGACGGTCAGACTCAACGCGGCGGCCAGCACGACCACCAGAGCGCTCACCGACAGGGTGTACAGAGGAACGGGAAATCTGCGCATGTCACTTCCTCACGGGCTGGGGGGTGAAGACCGAGGGTGAAGACCTGCTTCGTGCCGGAGCACGGTGACGCGGAGAGAGGGAGAGCCGGACGGCGGCCGTGTCCCGGCGCGATCGAGGCCGTGTGTCGAAAGTCCCGCCTGTCCGGCGACGCCCGGCACGCACGCTCGCCGCGTTGTCGGGGTCGCCCCGATACGTCCAGTATCGGGGCGCCCCTCCGCCTTGCGGTCGCACGCACCGGACGCCGCCGGACCCGCCCTCCGGGCGGACGGCGCCACTTTCGACACACGCCCTAGGTGACCCGGGCCGCCCCGCGCATCGGGCGGAGCGGCCCGTGATCATGGTGCACACGGGAGTGCTTGAGGCACCGGGACTACTGGTAGACGCGCACGTAGTCGACGAGCATCTTGGAGGGGAACGGCGTGCCGGCGTCCGTCGGCCCCGGCCAGTCGCCTCCGACCGCCAGGTTGAGGATCATGTAGTGCGGGTGGTCGAAGATCCACGGACCACGTGTCTGCTCCACCTGGTCCTTGTCGAGGGTGAAGACGATCCGGCCGTCGAGGCTGTAGGTGATGCCTCGGCTGTTCCAGTCGGCGACCCAGGTGTGGTAGTCGTCGGAGAAGTCGGCGTTCCCGGGCAGGGTGTACGGTGCGCCGATGCCGCCTCCGCCGTTGTACGCGGGCGCGTGGACGGTCGAGTACGCCGTCTTCACGTCCTTGCCGAGGATCTCCATGATGTCGACCTCGCCGTTGTACGGCCACGGCCGGCCTGTCAGGAAGTCGGCGCCCATCATCCAGAACGCGGGCCACAGACCGTTGCCCTTGGGAACCTTGATGCGCGCCTCGACGCGCCCGTAGGTGAACTGGAAGGTCGCGCCGGTGTTCATCCGTGCCGAGGTGTACTGACAGGTGGTACTGCCGCTCAGCGGGTCGGCCGGGCACGACGACCCGGCGGTTGTCTCCTTCCGCGCCTCCATCACCAGGTGCCCCGCTCCGTCCAGTGCGGCGTTGCGGTGATCGGTGTAGTACTCCAGCTCGTTGTTGGGCCCGACGCCCGGATCGGCCCTCCACTTCGACGAGTCGGGCTTGACACCCGCCACGCCGTCGAATTCGTCGCTCCACACGAGCCGCGGCGGGTTCGCGGGGTCGCTCGGCAGCGGCGGAGCCGGTATCGGAGCGCCGCCCGTGCCGTACACCTGGAACTCCCACAGCGAGTAGCCGTAGGGGGTGGCGCGCTGCGTCCCGTACATCCGCACGTAACGGCCGGTGCCCGATACGGCGAGCGTCTGCTTGAAGCCCGTGCCGGACGTCGTCGAGTAGATCGGCGTCCAGTCGGCTCCGTTCGACGAGACCTGGATCTGGAAGGACTTGGCGTAGGCGGGATCCCATTGCAGGACCACCTTGTCGATCTGTGCCGTCGCGCCGAGATCGACGGAGATCCAGCCGGGATCGGTCCATCCGGTAGCGGGGCTCGTGGCCCAGCGGGAGGCCGGGTCCCGGTCGAAGGCCCTGGCCGGCGTGCACTCCCAGCAGTTCGAGTCGCCCTGGGAGGAAGAAGCGGCGCCCGGCCTGCCGTAGGAGAGGAGTCGGCCCGCGTCGCCGGGATTGCCCGTGCCTGCGGTCCCGTAGACCTGGAACTCCCACAGCGAGTAGCCGTACTGCGTGGCGCGCTGCGTCCCGTACATGCGCACATAGCGGCCGGTGCCCGATACGGCGAGGTTCTGGACGCCGCCCGTGCCCGTCGCCGACTGGTGGACCACGGTCCAACTCACCGCGTCGCTGGAGACCTCGATCCTGAACGCCTTGCCGTAGGCGGCCTCCCAGTTGAGGACGACCCGGCTGATCCCGGCACTGGCCCCGAGGTCGATCTGGATCCACTGCGGGTCCGCGAAGCCGCTGGACCAGCGCGTCCCGGGGTCGCCGTCGACGGCGCTCTGAGCGACGAAGGGGGCCTCGGTGCTGGAAGCGGTGGTGGGCTTCCCCTGTGAGAGCAGAACCTCCGCCGCCTGGGCGGACGGGGCGGGGAGAGCGGTGAGGGCGAGAGTCGAGGCCACGAGGGCCAGAAGTAAGGCGAAGCGACGGAGCAGGGTGTGCAAGGCGACTCCTCAAGTGCGGGGTGAGGGAGAGGAAGGGCTTCGGGGAGCGCTCCCTGGAAGGGAGGATGGATGTGCATGACAAGGCTGTCAATACCTCTCTCACCTCGAAAAAACAGCCTCCTCACGCGTGGAAGGAGCTGAGGGAACGGTCCCTCAGGAACCGTTCCCCATACGGTCGGACAACGGGAGGGCGGCAAATGGAACGCACCCGTACCCCGCCCTCGCCACTCCGGCCTGCGGATACGCTGCTCACATCGCCATGACGCAGAGCCGGAGGTCGCCCGATGAGAAAACCCGCCCCGCGCAGGGCCCCGGGCGGCGGCACGGGGGACGGACCCGCATGAGACGCCCCACTCTCGAAGTGGTCGCCGCCCGGGCGGGCGTGTCCAAATCGAGCGTCTCCCGCGTCATCAACGGCGAGACGACGGTCGCCCCGCAGATCCGGGACGTCGTCATGCGCGCTGTCCGCGAACTGGGCTACGTGCCCAACGGGGCGGCACGCAATCTCGTCACCCGCCGCACGGACACCGTCGCCGTCGTGGTCTCCGACCCGCCGCAGGGAGTCGTCTCCGACGACCCCCTCTTCTCCGCCGTGGTGCGGGCCGTCAGCAGAGAGCTCGAGAAAGCGGGCAAACGGCTCGTGCTCATGCTCGCGGAGTCGGACCAGAGCCGGACCAGGGTCGTGCAGTACATCGCCGGCGGCCACGTGGACGGTGTGCTCCTGGTCGCCCTGCACGGCACGGATCCGCTGCCGGCCGCACTGGCGCGGCAGGGCCTGCCGGTCGTGTCCTTCAACCGCACCTCCGCCCAGGACGTGCCGTACGTGGCGCTGGACAACGCCGGCGGAGCGGCACTGGCCGTGCGTCACCTCCTGGAGCGCGGACGACGCCGGATCGCCACCATCACCGGGCCGCTCGAACTGTACGAAGCGCGCGAACGTCTCGACGGCTACCGCCGGACCCTGCGTGACACCGGCAGGCGCTCCATCGTGGCACTGGGCGACTTCACCAGAACCTCCGGCGCCGAAGCCATGCGGCAACTCCTGGAGGACGACCCCGACCTCGACGCGGTGTTCGCGGCCAACGACCTGATGGCGATCGGCGCGCTGCGCACCCTTCACCGAGCGGGCCGACGTGTCCCCGACGACGTGGCGGTCATCGGCTTCGACGACATAGAAGCCGCGGCCTACACCAGCCCCGCCTTGACCTCGGTACGCAGCCCGATGGCCGACCAGGCCACCGCCGCCGTCCACCTGCTCCTCGGCCTGATCGACGGCGGCCCCGCGACGCCGGTGATCATGCCGAACGCACTCGTGGTGCGCGAGTCGACCTGATCAGTACGGCTCGGGCCGTACACCCCGACCCTGGAACGAAGCCGGCACCGGCAGCAACGACCGGACAGCCGCCCGCCTTCGCGTCCGTCGTGTCCGACGGACACCGGCGCACCCGGTCCGGATGACCGGGTGCGTCTCCGTACACGCGCGCAGGGCAACCGCACGACACGGCAGCCGAGTTGAGGTCTACATGCTCGGGCACGCACAACGAGGACTACGAGGGCAACAGGGCCTCCGGGAACCAGTCGGAATGGGATCGCACCCCCCGAGCTGCCTGGAGCCCCTGCCTTCACGTGCTGAAACAGCCGCGGTCAACCGATCGAGACCCGCGTTCGATCGACAGCCTTCGACATCGGTACGGGCAACAACCACCTACGCGTCGGGATGCTCCGGCAGGGCGAGCCAGTCCGACCAGGAGATCTCGCGGCCGAGGAAGCGCGGCTGCTCGAACGGCCAGTCGGCGGCGATCCACTGCGGCACCAGCGCGTCGAGGGCCTGCTCGACCTTGCCGTCCACCAGCTCGTCCACCACCCACCAGGAGATCTCTCCGTCCGCACCGGCCCTCTCCGGCGGGTCGATGTAGACACAGCCGAGCAGAGCTGTCTCCGCCGCGTCGAACAGCGCGTAGTTGAAGGACTGGTGCGCGGCGATCTCCCTCTCGTGCCGCAACAGGTCTGCCTGGTCGGCCTCGTAGGTCATGGTGGCCGCGGGCCAGCCCCACGCCGGGCCGAAGATGGTCCACAGCCGCTCGCGCGAACCCATCACAGCCGGATAGTCGAGCGGGGTGTCCGCCTCCCGGATCGGCCGCAGGTGATGGCCACCGCCCGGCAGCGGTACCAGGACGGGGTGGACGAAGTCATCGGGAAGCCAGCTCATGGCGCCCGACCGTAGCAGCGCGCGTGGTGGAGGGTAGCAACGGCCTCGACGATGCCCGCGCTCCGGCTCATGCCGCAGCCGAGTGCGAGGAGGTGCCAACACCGGAAGGTGCCATGACCTACTCGCCGAGACGACGGATCCTGCCGTGCGTGCTGCTGCGCCGCCGCTGGTAAGGATCCGGTTGGCGTCCTCCTGGTGGGGGTGATTTGCGGGCGCGAGTGGCGGGCGAAGCCCGTGAGGATCGCGGGCTCGCGCACGTCGCTGTCCAGAGCCGCGGTAGCCGAGGGCGCCCGAGGCCGGCGCCACGCAGGTGGGCCCGGGGGTGGCCTCGGCGAGCCGCGGTGGCGTCGCGGATCCTCGCCCTGACCGACGAGAAAGCGCCGCCTGATCCGCATATCCGCAGCGCAGCCAGACCGCAAGACCCATTCCAATCGTTCCGCGATCAGTACGGCCACCTCGAAGCGGAGGGTAAGCACGCACTGTCGGATGGTCATCGCGACGGCATGCCCCCCCCCACGCGATCATCGTTTCCCCTGCCGAAGGCACAGTGGGAACCACTTCGTCCACGGCCGTCCCGCTGAAAGCGGCCCGAGCACGGGAAGCACCTCCTCACCCCCGCACTTAGTGATTAACTGAGTAAACACATCGACTCTCCGCATCGAGGTCGCCCGACGTGTGCAGTCCCGACAGGCGGAGACGCGTCCCGGGAGTATGCCCGCCTCTGCGACCATGAAAGTGGGAGCACGGCGCGAAGGAGAGGGGCGGCAGTGACCGAGCGGCTGATCGGAGGCAGGTTCCGTACGAACGGGGCCATCGGGGCGGGAAACATGGGAGAGGTACACCGCGCCGAGGACCTGCACCGGCCCGAGGGCGATCCCGCACGCACCGTTGCCGTGAAGACCATGCTCCGGCGTCGCTCCGGCGGCCTGATCGACACGGGTCCCGAGAGCAAGGCGGTCCAGCGGTTCGCCCGCGAGGTCCGAATCATGCGTCGCCTCGACCACCCCAATCTCACGCGGCTCATAGACGGTGGTGTCGACGAGTCCGACGGCGGACGCCCCTACCTCGTCATGGAGTACCTGGACGGCGAGACCCTCCGCGACCTGATCGCGGAGGAGCGGCAGCTTCCGATCGCCTGGACGGTGGCGATCGGCGTACAGATCGCCGCCGGCCTCGCCGCCGCGCACACGGCGGGCGTCGTCCACCGCGATCTGAAGCCGGCGAACACCATGCTGGTCACGGGCGGCACGGTGAAGGTCCTCGACTTCGGCATGGGCCGGATCGCCGACGACCCGGAGGAGACCCGTCTCACCAGTACCGGCGTCAGCGTCGGCACCGCCCGCTACATGGCCCCTGAGCAGTTCGAAGCGCGCCAGGTGACCCAGGCCGCGGACCTCTACGCGCTCGGCTGCGTGCTCTACGAAATGCTGGCGGGCGTGCCCCCGTTCACCAGCGGCTCGGCGTACGAGCTGGCGCGCAAGCACGTGGAGGAGGTGCCTACGTCCGTCCGGCTCGCACGACCCGCCACCCCCGCCGGGCTCGTACGCCTCGTGAACCGGTTGTTGGCGAAGGACCCCGCCGAGCGGCCAGCCGACGCGTTCGCCGTCCGCGACGCACTGCTGCCCCTGCTCGCCGAGGCCCGCGCCGCAGACGGCACGGATCCCGCCGACGAGACCTCCGCGCTCCCCCACTGGAGCGCCCTCGATCCAGTCCGCGCGCTCCGTCCCGCCACCCCAGCAGCAGTCGCCCCGCCACTGGCGGCGGTCGGAATGCGGCCCCGCGCAATCACCGGCACGGGCTCCGGCATGGACGTCTTCGGCCTGCACCGCTCCCTCATCAAGGACTACCGCTCCTTCACCGAGGGCGGCACCGTCATCCGGGACGACCGCATCGCGGCCTTCGTGGAGAAGGACCTCGACGCCAAGTCCCAGTGGCCGAATCCCTGGCTGTCCCTCAACCCCTTCTTCGCGAGCGGGGGCACGGTGGTCGAGCTGGCAGGCCAAGGCGTGCTGCACCGCGAGTGCGCCCAGATCTTCCAGTCCCGAAAAACGCCCGACGGCAGCGTGTGCGACGGACGCCCGTTGACCCTGCACCAGCATCAGCGCGAGGCGATCGACGCCGCCGCCTCCGGCGACTCGTACGTCCTGACCACCGGCACCGGTTCCGGCAAGTCCCTCTCCTACATCGTCCCGATCGTCGACCGAGTGCTGCGGGAGCGGGAGGCCGCCGGGCCCCGGTCCGGCAAGCGGGTACGGGCGATCGTCGTGTACCCGATGAACGCGCTCGCCAACAGCCAGTTGAAGGAGCTGGAGAAGTATCTCCGGGACGGCTACGGCAGCGGCCACGAGCCGGTCACCTTCGCCCGCTACACCGGGCAGGAGGACGACGCCCGCCGCAAGGAGATCCGGGACGATCCGCCGGACATCCTCCTCACCAACTACGTCATGCTGGAACTGATGCTGACCCGGCCGGCCGACCGCGCCAGCCTCATCAGCATGGCCCGCGGCCTGGACTTCCTCGTCTTCGACGAACTGCACACCTACCGTGGCCGACAGGGCGCCGATGTCGCCCTGCTGATCCGCCGGGTCCGGGAAGCGTGCCAGGCCGAAGGCCTCCAGTGCGTCGGCACGTCGGCCACCATGTCCACCGAGGGCAGCGTCGACGATCAGCGCAGGGTCGTGGCCGACACCGCCACCACACTCTTCGGCACGCCCGTCTACCCGCGCAACGTGATCGTCGAGACGCTGATCCGGGCCACCGACGAGGCACCGGAATCCGTGACGGCCGAGCGGCTGCGCGCGCCGGCGGCGCCTCGTGCCTACGGCGACCTGGTACGCGACCCGCTGGCACGCTGGATCGAGACCCGTTTCGGCCTGGCCGTGGACGGAGGTCGGCTGGTCCGTCGGCAGCCCGCGAGGATCGAGGAGGCCGCGCAGGAGCTCGCGGAGGCGTCCGGGCTCGACGCCGAAAGGTGCGTGGAGGCGATCCGCTCCACCCTGGAGGCAGGCTCCGAGGCACGGCATCCGGTGACCGAGCGGCCACTGTTCGCGTTCCGGCTGCACCAGTTCCTCTCCAAGGGCGACACCGTGTACGTCACCCTGGAGAACAAGCTCTCCCGTCACCTCACCCGCTCCTACCAGCTGGAACAGCCGAACAGTGGCGGCAAGTTGCTGATGCCGCTGGCGTTCTGCCGGGAGTGCGGCCAGGAGTACCTCACCGTCTGGCGCACCGAGAAGGACGGGGAGGTCCGCTACGAAGCGCGGCGGGACACCTCCGCGACCGGCGGCCGGCAGGGTGACGGCTATCTGTACGTCGACCACGACCGCCCCTGGCCCACCGGCGTCCAGTACGCGGTGGACGACCGCCGACTGCCCGAGTCCTGGCTCGAACTGGACGACCGGGGCCAGGAGGTCGTCAAGAAGTCGTACCGCGACCGGGTACCGCGGGCCGTCACCGTCGACCCGCGGGGGCAGGAGGGACAGGGCGAGCTGCGTGCCGCGTTCATCGCGTCGCCGTTCCTCTTCTGCCTGCACTGCGGAGTGGCGTACGAGCAGACCCGGGGCAAGGACTTCGCGAAGCTGGCGACCCTGGACCAGGAAGGCCGTTCCTCGGCGACGTCGCTGATCTCGGCATCGGTGGTCCGCTCGCTGAAATCGGTTCCCGAGGACGCCCTCGACAAGGAGGCACGCAAGCTCCTCACCTTCGTCGACAACCGGCAGGACGCCTCGCTCCAGGCCGGACATTTCAACGACTTCGTGCAGATCACGCAGTTGCGCGGCGCACTCCACCGCGCGGCGCTCGACTCCGGCGAGGACGGCATCCACCACGAGGACCTCGCGTCCCTCGTGGGCAGTGCGCTCGGACTCGACCCGGTCGACTACACGGGCAGGGACGACCTGGCACCGTCACTCGCCCGCAACGCCGCCAAGACCCTGCGCGACGTGATCGCCTTCCGTCTCTACCTGGATCTGGAACGCGGCTGGCGCATCACCATGCCCAATCTTGAGCAGACCGGGCTCTTGGAGATCGATTACGAGGACCTGGACTGGGTGGCCGCCAAGGACGAACGGTGGGCCGACGCCCACGAGTCGCTGCGCAACGCCGATCCCGCGCTGCGCGCCGAGATCGTGAAGGCGCTGCTCAACGAAATGCGCCGCTCGCTCGCGATCGACGTGTCGTACTTCCGTGAGGATTTCGAGGCGCTGCAGCGGGCGAGCGAGGAACGTCTGGTCGACCCGTGGGTCCTCTCCGCCTCCGACCGGCCCAAGGTCGGGACCGCGTACCCGCACCCCTCCCGTCCGGGCATGGACCGCTCGGCGCTCTTCCTGTCCGCGCGCGGCAAGTTCGGCAAATACCTCGCGCGGGCGGATTCTTCGTTCAGGACGCTCGACACCGGCGATCTCCAGTTGGTCATCGAGGACCTGCTCAAGGTGCTGACCGCGGCGGGCCTCGTCAACGAATCCGCGGACGCACCCGAGCGGGCGGGCCGCTACCGCCGTACGAACGCGCCCGTCCCGACCGGCTACCGGGTCGCGGCACAGTCCCTGATCTGGCGGGCGGGCAAGGGCGAGACGGGCACGCACGACCCTCTGACGCGGACGTACCAGAGCGGTGACGGTCCACGCGTCAACACCTTCTTCCGCGATCTCTACAAGGACGCGGCCGGTTCCCTGTCCGGCCTGTTCGCGCGCGAGCACACGGCGCAGGTGTCGCCGCAGGAGCGGGAGGAGCGCGAGGAGGCGTTCCGCAAGGCGGAGCTGAAGCTGCTGTACTGCTCACCGACGATGGAGCTGGGCGTCGACATCTCGTCCCTCAACGCGGTGATGATGCGCAACGTGCCGCCCACCCCGGCGAACTACGCGCAGCGCTCCGGCCGTGCGGGCCGCAGCGGGCAGCCCGCCCTGGTCACCACGTACTGCGCGACCGGCAACAGTCATGACCAGTACTACTTCCGCCGCTCGGAGCGGATGGTGGCGGGCACGGTCGCACCGCCACGCCTGGATCTCGCCAACGAGGACCTGGTCCTGTCGCACCTGCAGGGGATCTGGATCGCGGAGGCCGGTCTGAAGCTGGGCCGCGCCATCCCCCAGGTGCTCGACGTGTCCTATGCGGACTCCAACGAGCGTCCCGCACCTGCCCTGGGGCTCCACCCCGAGATCCTCGCCGCCTCTCTCGACGAGTCCGCCAGGCGGCGGACAGTCGACTCCGCGCAGCGTGTCCTCGGACCGCTGCTGCGGGACTTCGCGGAGACGACCTGGTGGTACGACGAGTGGATCCAGGACCGGGTGCGGACGGTGGCCGACCGTTTCGACGAGGCGTTCGACCGCTGGCGCAAGCTCTTCACGGCAGCGCTCGACGACCAGTACATCCAGAACAGGCGCCGTCTCGACTACAGCCTGACCGAGAAGGAGCGCATCTGGGCCAATGGCCGGCGCCGGGAGGCCGAGACCCAGCTCAACCTGCTGATGAACGAGAGTGCCGACAGCAAGTCGGTCCTCTCCGACTTCAACCCGTACCGCTACCTGGCGTCCGAGGGGTTCCTGCCCGGGTACAGCTTCCCACGGCTGCCCCTCGCCGCGTACATCCCGACCGTCGGCCGTCGGCGCGGCGACGGCGATTACCTCCAGCGCCCCCGCTTCCTCGCCATCCGCGAGTTCGGGCCGGGAGCCCTGATCTACCACGAGGGCGCCCGCTACCAGGTGACGCGCATCCAGCTCCCGCCGGACTCCTCGGGCGACCTGGCCACCAGCGAGGCCCGCCGGTGCGCGCACTGCGGCTACCACCACGACCCGGAACTGCGCGCCGACCGCTGCCAGATGTGCGACGAGCTCCTCGGCGCGGGTACGTACGGCCTGCTCCAACTGCACACCGTGTACACCACCCGCCGCGAGAGGATCTCCTCCGACGAGGAGGAACGGCGTCGCGCCGGCTACCGGCTGGAGACCTCGTACCGCTTCCACGACCGCGGTGCCCGCAAGGGCCGGCTCGACGCGTCGGTGACCGACGCGTCGGGAGCTCCGATCGCCACGCTCGCCTACGGGGATTCCGCGACGGTCCGGATCACCAACACGGGCCGTGTCCGCGCCAAGAGCGACGAGCCGCCGGGCTACTGGCTCGATCTCGCCGACGGCCGCTGGATGAACGACCGCGACGCGGCGGACGCGTCCGGCGATTCCAGCGAGCTGCCGGTGATCGACGCGGACGGCAACGAGCGACGCCGCAAGAAGCGCGTCATCCCGTACGTCGAGGACCGTCGCAACATCCTCGTCGTGACGCTCGAAGAGGCCCTGCCCGAGCCGGTCGCGCTCTCTCTCATGTACGCGCTGGAGCGGGGCATCGAGGCGGCGTTCGAGCTGGAGGACTCGGAGCTCAACAGCGAGCTGCTGCCCCCGGACGACGGTCCTCGGCGCCGCATCCTGTTCACGGAGGCCGCAGAGGGCGGCGCGGGCGTGTTGCGCCGTCTCCAGGCCGAGAAGGGCGCCCTGGCGAAGGCGGCCCGGCAGGCCCTGGCCATCTGCCACTTCAGCGGGGACGGCCGAGATCTGGGCGGCCCGCACGAGGACCGGCCGTGTGCCCTCGGCTGCTACGAATGCCTGTTGACGTACGGCAACCAGCTCAACCACTCCCTGATCAACCGGCACACGGTCCGGGAGGCCCTGGTCCGTCTGGCGTCGGCGGAGTCGACGAAGGAAGGACGGGGCGAGTCGCGCACCGAGCAGCTCCGCCGGCTCCTCGGCCGGACGCCGCAGGAGCCGACCGCGGCGGAGACCTCGGTGGCGGAGGCCATCGCTCAGGACAATCTGGTGACGTGGCTGGGCGCCCGCGGACTCCGCCTTCCGGACGAGAAGGAAACCCTGATCACCGAGGCCAACGTCCTCGCGGACTACGTGTACCGGCTCCCGGGGGTGAATCTCGCGGTCTTCGTGGACAGCCCCGGGACGGAAATGACCGCACTGCGCGACGAGGACGCCGAGGAGCGGCTCCTGGACGCCCGCTGGGACTTCGTCCGCTTCCCGCACGACGCGGACTGGGACGAGGTCGTCGCCCCGCACGCCCGCTACTTCGGCACCCCGTCCGCCCACTGACCTTTCATCCGAGGACTTGACGATCCACATGACACTCACGTACACGGCGGGATCCCTGGTGACGGCCCGCGGCCGCGAATGGGTGGTGCTCCCCGAGAGCGAGCCCGATCTGCTGGTGCTGCGGCCGCTGGGCGGTTCCGACGACGACATCGCCGCGGTGTTCCCGGCGTTCGAGGAGGTCAAGGGAGCCGAGTTCGCGGCGCCCGAGGCCGACGACCTCGGCGACCAGCGCGCGGCGGGACTTCTGCGTACCGCGCTGCGCATCGGCTTCCGCTCCGGGGCGGGCCCGTTCCGCTCGCTCGCCGGCATCGCGGTGGAGCCCCGGGCCTACCAGCTGGTGCCACTGCTGATGGCGCTGCGGCACAAGACGGTCCGGATGCTGATCTCGGACGACGTCGGTATCGGCAAGACGGTCGAGGCGGGTCTGATCGCGAGCGAACTCCTCGCCCAGGGCGAGGCCACGGGGCTGGCGGTGCTCTGCTCCCCCGCGCTCGCCGAGCAGTGGCAGCAGGAGCTGCGGTCCAAGTTCGGCATCGACGCGGAACTCGTCCTGTCCTCCACCGTCTCGCGCCTCGAACGCGACCTGGACATGGGCCAGTCGCTCTTCGACCGGCACCCGAACGTGATCGTCTCGACCGACTTCATCAAGTCCCCGCGCCACCGCGACGACTTCGTCCGCCACTGCCCGGACCTGGTGATCGTGGACGAGGCCCACACCTGCGTGGCCGCCGACGACACCTCGGCGGGAACGCAGAACCAGCTCCGCTACGAACTGCTGCGCCGGATCGCCGAGGACGAGACCCGCCACCTGGTTCTGGTGACCGCGACGCCGCACAGCGGTAAGCAGTCCGCGTTCCGCAACCTCCTCGGTCTGGTGAAGCCCGAGCTGGCCGCGGTGAACCTGGAGTCGGAGGCGGGCCGCAAGCTGCTCGCTCCGCACTTCGTGGCACGCAAGCGGGCCGACGTACGCCAGTACCTCACCAAGGAGGACGGGCTCGCCGACGACAGCCTCGCCGAGCGGACCGCCTTCCCTTCGGACCGCTACTTCAAGGACGAGACGTACAAGCTGTCCCCCGCCTACCGGGCCCTGTTGGACGACGCCATCGCCTACGCGAGCGACCGCGTCGAGGCGGCGGGTACCCAGGGCAAGCGGGAGGCCCGCATCGCCTGGTGGTCGGCGATCGCCCTGCTGCGTTCCCTGGTGTCCTCGCCCCGTGCGGCGTCGCAGACCCTGAGCACGCGCTCGGCCACCGCCGTGGCGGCGTCCGCCGAGGAGGCCGACCGGCTCGGTTCCTCCGTCAACAGCGACGCCGTGGACAACGGCAGCCTGGAGGGCATGGACGTGGCCCCCGGCGCGGAGACCGACGAGGCCGGCGCGCGCCTGGCGGATCTCGCCCGCCGGGCAGCCGAGTTGGAGGGGCCGGAACATGATCTCAAGCTCAAGGCGTTGATCAAGCACCTCAAGGCGCTGCTCGCCGACGGCTACCACCCCATCGTCTTCTGCCGCTACATCCCGACGGCCGAGTACGTGGCCGAGAAGCTCCAGGAGAAGGGCGGCGTCAAGGCCACCATCGAGGCCGTCACGGGCACGCTCTCGCCCCAGCAGCGCATCGAGCGGATCGAGAAGCTCGCCGAGCGGGCGGGCGACGACCCCGCGGCCCGCCGGGTCCTGATCGCCACCGACTGCCTCTCCGAGGGCGTCAACCTCCAGCACCACTTCGACGCCGTCGTCCACTACGACCTCGCCTGGAACCCGACCCGCCACGATCAGCGCGAAGGCCGGGTGGACCGCTACGGCCAGCGGCGCGACGAGGTCCGCGTCGTCACCCTGTACGGCGCCGACAACGGCATCGACGGCAAGGTCCTGGAGGTGCTGATCAAGAAGCACCGCCAGATCAAGAAGGACCTGGGCATCTCCGTCTCCGTCCCGGACGAGATGTCGACGGGCGTCACCGACGCGATCGTCGAATGGCTCCTGATGCGGGGCCGGGAAGACCAGGACGCACTGTTCGGCGCGGACGCGTTCAAGGTGAGCACGGAACGACTGGAGAGCGACTGGAACTCGGCTGCCGAGCGGGAACGGGCGTCCCGCTCGCGGTTCGCCCAGCGCTCCATCCACCCGGAGGAGGTGGCCCGCGAGGTCGTCGCGATCCGGGACGCCCTGGGCGACGTGGGCGAGATCCGTACCTTCGTACGCCACTCCCTCCAGGCGTTGAACGCGGTCCTCCGCGACAGTGGCGACGGCTTCACCGCGCAGGTGGGCGGGGCGCCCGCCGGGCTCCGGGACGCGCTCGCGCCGCTCGTCGGAGCGGACACGGTCGAGAAGGACCGGCCCATCCCCTTCCGCGACGATCCGGCCGTGGCACGCGGCGAAGCGGCCCTGGTCCGTACCGATCCGGTGGTCGGCGCCCTGGCGGCGCACGTCCTGAACACCGCATTGGACCCGGAGGCCGACGGAGCCCGGCCGGCCCGCCGTTGCGGCGTGGTCACCACCGACGCGGTGACCACGCGGACGACGCTCCTCCTCGTCCGCTACCGCTTTCACCTCACGCTGCCCTCCCGCAGCGGCGAGAAGCAGCTCATCGCCGAGGACTCCCGGCTGCTCGCCTTCCAGGGCTCCTCGAAGAAGGCCGTATGGCTGCGGCAGCAAGAAGCCATCGAGCTCCTCGATGCCTCTGCCACGGAGAACACCGACGCGCACTTCGGTGAGCGCACCATGGCTCGCCTCCTCGATCAGCTCCCCGAGGTGATCGACCACGTCTCCGCCCACGGCGACGAACTCGCCGCCGAACTCGACGCCTCGCACCGCCGGGTGCGCGCCGCGTCGGGCGAGATCGTCCGTGGTCTGACGGTGACGGTCCAGAAGCCCGCCGACATCCTCGGCACCTACGTGTACCTGCCCGCGTCTCCCGCCGCTGCCGCGGCCGCTTCCGACGGAGTGTCCGCCTGATGTCCGCCACGAGCCGCAACCAGGTGTTCACCGGCGTCCACACGGTCGGTGCGCTGCTGCCGGCCGACATGCTGGTCCGCATCTCCGAGGGCAAGTCGTCCAAGGACCTCAGAGGATTCGCCCCCGCCGACTACCGCATCGCCGGCTCCCGGTCCGTGCGCGACGAGGCCGAGCGCCACTGGGACAACCTCAAATCGCTCTGGCGCGAGCTGCGTGAGAAGCTTCCCGCCGAACCCGAGGCGTCGGTACGCCCGGACAGCACCGGTTACGCCCGTGCCAACTGGGTGGAGCCCTTGTTCGAGGCGCTGGGGTTCGGTCACCTGAGCCCGGTCGGGGCGGCCGGCATCGTCGCCTCCGACGACAGCAAGACGTTTCTGATCAGCCACCGGCGCGACAACACGCTGGTACACATCACCGCCTGGGACACCAAGTTCGACACCCGCCGCACCGCCGGCGTCCCGGCGCCGCAGTCGCTCCTCCAGGAGACGCTGAACCGCACGGAACCGCACATCTGGGCTCTGCTGACGAACGGTCGCAGAGTCCGGCTGCTGCGCGACTCCAACGCCCTCGCCACCACGTCGTACGTCGAGTTCGACCTGGAGGCGATCTTCGACGGCGAGCTGTTCAGCGAGTTCGTGCTGTTGTACCGGCTGCTGCACGCCTCCCGGTTCAACTCCCCGGACGGCGCCCCGACCCAGTGGAACTGCTGGCTGGAGGTGTGGCGGGATGCCGCGATCCGTCTCGGGGCCCGCTTCCTGGACGACATCAGCGAGGGCGTGCGCCTGGCCCTCAAGGAGCTCGGCACGGGCTTCCTGAAGCACCCGGCCAACACCGCCCTGAGGGACGGGATCAAGGCCGATGCCTACCACGCGGCCCTGCTGCGGCTCGTCTACCGTCTCCTCTTCGTCTTCGTCGCCGAGGACCGTGACGCCCTGCACCCGCCGGAGGCGACCCCGGAGGCCCGGCAGCGGTACGCGGCGTACTTCTCCACCTCCCGGCTGCGTGAACACGCGCGCCGCCGCCACGGCACCTCCCACACGGACCGGTACCAGGCCCTTTCCCTGGTCCTCGACGCCCTCGGCGACGAGGGGGGACGGAGCGAGCTGGGTCTGCCGGGTCTCGGCGGCCTCTTCGACGAGAGGGACGCGGACAAGCCGCTGCGCGGGATGAGCCTCTCCAACGAGCACCTGCTCGCCGCCATACGGCATCTCTCCGTCGTCAAGGACACGGAGGCCAATCGGTGGCGGAAGGTCGACTACCGCACGCTGGACGCCGAGGAACTGGGCGCGATCTACGAGTCGCTGCTCGCGCTCGTCCCGAAGTACAGCGTCCGGACCCTCTCCTTCGAGCTGGTCGTGAGAGCGGGCAACGAGCGTAAGAAGACCGGCTCGTACTACACCCCGAGCTCCCTCGTCGACGTCCTCCTCGACTCCACGCTCGACCCGGTGATCGACAAAGCCCAGGAGCGCGGCGAACGACGGGCCGCCGAGGCCCGGCAGACGGGCGCGGCAGCGGCGGAGACCGTGATCGCCGAGCTGCTGTCGATCACCGTCTGCGATCCGGCCTGCGGCTCGGGCCACTTCCTGGTCGCCGCGGCCCGCCGCATCGCCAAGCGGGTGGCTGCTGTCCGCCACAGCACACCGGAGCCGACGCCGGAGAGCGTGCGGCACGCCCTGCACGAGGTCGTGGCGAGGTGCGTGTACGGGGTCGACCTCAACCCGATGGCCGTGGAACTGGCCAAGGTCTCCTTGTGGTTGGAAGCCCTGGAGCCGGGCAAGGCGCTGGGCTTCCTCGACGCGCACGTCAAGCTGGGCAACGGGCTCATCGGCGCCACACCGTCACTGCTGCGGGGCGGAATCCCCGACGCGGCGTTCAAGCCGGTGGAGGGCGACGACCCCGCGGTCGCCCGCAGGTGGCAGCGGGAGAACAAGGAACAGAACGAGGGCGTCTTCACCCTCGACGCCGAGGCCGCCTCCATGATGAGCGTGACCAACGCGGCGTTCGCCTCCGAACTGCGGACCCTCGTGGACACCTCACCCACGGACAAGCTCGGCCAGGTCCGGGCGCTCGCCGACCGCTACCACCGGTGGGAACAGTCCCCCGCCTACATCAACGCCCTCCAGATCGCCGACGCCTGGTGCGCCGCGTTCATGTGGGAGAAGACGGACACGGCCCCGGTGCCGGTCACCCAGGGCGTCTTCAAGTCGCTCCAGACCCAGGAGGGCGAGGGCGCCGGCGCCCTGGAAGAGACGCACCTCGAAATCGTGCGACTGAGCCAGGAGTACCGGTTCTTCCACTGGCACCTGGAGTTCCCGGAGGTCTTCAACGTCCCGGAGGACCCGGCGACGGAAGGGGTCGACCCGGTGACGGGGTGGGCGGGCGGCTTCAGCTGCGTGCTGGGGAATCCGCCGTGGGACAAGGTCGACTTCGAGGACAAGAAGTACTTCAGCGTGGTCGAGCCGACGCTGGCCGAGATCTCCGGGACGGCGCGACGTACGGCCATCGCGGAATGGGCTGCGGAGAACCCCGAGGAGGGGGAGAGGTACGCGGCGGCGCGCCGGCGCGTGAAGTCGTCGTTCCTGTTCCTGGGATCGTCGGGGGCATACCCGCAGCTTCGGAAGGGGCTGTCGGTCAAGGGCGTCACAATGCTCCAGACTGACCAATTGTTTACGGAACGGTTTGTATCCGTTACGGCGCCGCAGGGGAGATGTGGCACGGTCGTACCGACGCAGATCGCCACGGGCGCTGGTGCGCAGTTCCTTTTCCAGGACCTGACGCGACGAGGTGCTTTGAAGCACTTGTACGACTTCGAGAACGGCAAGCGGGAGAAGCTCTTCCCGGCGGTCGACTCCCGCTACCAGTTCGCTCTGATCTCGTTGACGGGTCACGCTCTGAAGGAGGAGGCCGCGCGATTCGCGTTCTTCCTAGGGCATCCGGACGAGCTCATCGACGGCGGAGCTGTATTCGCCCTCTCGCCGGAAGAGATTGCACTCATCAACCCGAACACGGGAACGTTGCCGGTGTTCCGCACTCGCAGTGACGCCAATGTCACCGCCTCCATCCAGCGAGACGTTCCTGTGCTCGTTGAGGAGGCCGTCGACGACGGCAACCCATGGCACATCACGTTCAAGCCGACTCCGTTCCACATGACCGACGACTCCGACCTGTTCCGCAGCCGCGCCCAGTTGGAGGCGGACGGCTGGGCTCTGGAGGGAAACGTCTTCGTGCGGGACGGACAGCGCATGCTGCCTCTGTACGAGGGCAAGATGGCGCATCTCTTCGATCACCGCTGGAACCGGTACTACGGACTGGGTAATGACGATTACGAACGCGTCTCGCTGGAGGACAAGGGGGACGCGTTTGGCGTGACGCTACCGCGTCACTGGGTCCAAGAGAGCGGCCGTGTCCGTACGGTCCGCAACCACAGGGAGATCCACGTACCTGGCGTGGGCCTCCGGCTGGAGGCCCTGAAGTGGGAGCGTGACTGGCTGCTGGGTTGGCGCGACGTCGCTCGGACGACGGATGAGCGGACCGCCATCCCGGCGTTTCTCCCGAAGGTGGCTGTCGGGCACACCTTCCCTCTTATGTTCCCCGCCGGCCCTGTAGACCTCACGGCGGCAATGGTCGCTGCCCAGAGCTCTCTGGCCTTCGACTTCGTGGCCCGCCAGAAGGTCGGGGGCATTCACATGGCCCTGATGACCTGGAAGCAGCTCCCCGTCCCCCACCCCGACGATCTCGCCCCCCACACCGCCTTCATCACCCCCCGCATGCTCGAACTCGTCTACTCGTCCTGGGAGATGGAGCCCCTGGCCATCGACCTCGGCGACACCGGCGCCCCCTTCGTCTGGAAGGAGGACCGCCGAGCCCTACTCCGCGCCGAGCTCGACGCGTACTTCTTCCACCTCTACGGGGTGTCCCGCGAGGACGCCGACTACATCCTGGAGTCCTTCCAGACCGAGAACGGCGGCTTGAAGAACAACGAGATCGCCAAGTACGGCGAGTACCGCACCAAGCGCCTCGTTCTCGCCGAGTACGACCGCATGGCAGAGGCAGGTCTCACCATGAAGGCGCCTCTGATCGACGGCAAGAACTACACGTCGACTCTCACCCCTCCCCCGGGCCAGGGCCCCCGGCACCCGGCCCGGCCCGAGGCCGGCTGAGCACGGGCGAGCAGCGCGGCTGGGTCCACAGGACGGACCCAGCCGCGCCGACGAGGTTCAGCCGCGCGCGGCGTACCCCACGAACCGCGTCCAGCCGTTACGACCGACAGCGAGTGCGGGGCGCGTCAGGTCCTTGGAGTCACGTACGTGGATGGCCTGTTCCGTGACGGCGACCTCCACACAGTCGTCCCCCTGGCTGCCGCTGTAGCTTGACTTGAACCAGACGCGTTCCGTCGTACTCATAGCTCTCCTCGCAGTCGCTCCAGCAGCCCCCGCGATTCCTTGTGGTTCAGGGCCTGCGAGCGCAGTGTGTCATAGCGCCGCTGGAGGAGACCCACCTCCTTCTGGTCGCCGATCAGGCGCCCGTTCTGCTGCCCTTCGGAGTACGCGAGGCGCCGCCCCTCCGGCGTTTCAATCAGCCGTACCGGCCCGTCCAGGCAAGCATGCAACCCGGCCTCTTGCGGCACGATTTGCAGCGTCACATTGCGCAGGGCGGTCTGTTCGAGCACATGGTCGAGCAGCTCCCGCACCTTCTCCGCACCACTGAACCGACGCCGGAAAACGTGCTCCTCCACGATGAAGCCGAACGGCACGGTCTGCCGTTCGCGCAGCATCTTCTGGCGTTCGAGCCGCGCCGCGACGAGCACCTCCACCTGTTCGTCCGCCACCAGCGGGACGGTGCCCTCGAAGACCGCTCGCGCGTAATGCTCCGTCTGCAACAGCCCCGGTACCAGCCTGCACTCGTAGGTGCACAGGCTCTCCGCCACTCGCTCCAGCCGTGCCCACCGCCTGAACCACGCCGCGAGGCCGGGCTCGCCCCGCGACAGGTGCCGCGCCGCCCTCCGCAACGCCCCCGTGTTGCCCAGCGCGTCCTCCGCCCGCTCCACGAACGCCTCGTCCGGCATGCGGCGGCCCAGCTCCACCGACTCCACGGTGTGTCTGGAGAACCGGATCAGGGTCCCGAACTCAGCCCGGCTCAGGCCCGCGTGTTCCCTCAGGGCCTGGACGACCGCCCCGAACGTCCGCAGACTGTCGGACGGGTCCGGCTCCCGTTCCCCGTCGCCGCCGTGCACCGCCATGTACAGCCACCTCCACGTGCGCACCCGCGAGAACTACCCCGCGATGGACGCACCCAGCGTGACGGCCGAACTCCGTACCGTCCACGCTTTGTGCTCGTACGCTGACTTCGCGTACGGGGTGAACGGCTCTCGCGAACCTTCGCGCTTCCCCCACCGTGGTCCCCATGAACGGTACGGAGACTCAACCCCGCGCCTTCGAAGCCGCGGGAGCGGTCGGGGACTGGCCCTGGTGTCCGGGATCGCCGCCCAGTGGGGGGCCATGCCCTTCCCACCGGGCGGGAAGACCGGGGGCCGTGATCTCTCTCGACGACGGCCCGTCGACCGCTCTCATGGGGTGAGCCGGGCACCCTCCTCCACGTCCGCGAAAGCCTGCTCACCGATCTCGGCACGCTTCCCGTCGGCCATCCCTTGCCGGTAGCCCGTGCCCTTGAACTTCGTCGGACGTGCCTTGCCGAGCTTCGGGTAGCGGGCGGATACCTGGGCCTGGACAACGACGGAACGGTCCGCGAGGACCAGGGCCACGCTGCGGCCACCAAAGTCCGTCTCCGGCGAATCGGCCTGCTGCTCGGCGTCGGCGGCGGCCTTCGCCGCCCGCTGGGCCGCACCGATACGCGTGATGACCGAACGGATGAAGCCCAGCATCCAGGACCGCTTGTACGCGCGCGCGTCCTCACCCTCCGGCCGGTACAGGGCATCGGCGGTGTCCGCCCCGCTCAGCATCTGGAGTCGAAGGCTGGCGTACAGGACCTCGGTCGCCTGGAGATCCGCCTCGAACCCGAACAGGTGCACCCGGTGCCGATTGTCCTTCCCGCCGGGGAACACCGCGCTGCACCGTGTTTCGGCCGCGATCCAACTGAGCAGCCGACGAGCCTCCTTGACGTACGGCGGATGTACGTCGACGACCTTGTCCAGCGGCTTGCCCGGGTCGGACACGTCGTCGAGCATGGCCCGTTCGATGCCGTACTTGGCCATGAGCTCAGTGGCCTTGCCGAGAAACGTACGGGCCTCCTGCTCCGTGACGCTCGGGTCCTCCGCCTGCCGCAGCAAGGCCCTGACCTTCCCGAGGAGCGCGGGCGGCAGGCCGCCGGCAGCGGGTCGCGCGACGCGGTCGTCGGAGGTCTCGTGCTCCTCGGGGTTGTCGTCTCCGTCGTCGCGTCCCTGATCCGTGTCGCCGTCGTCGTCCTGCCGGGCGATCGCGTCGGCGAGGTCGTCCGGCTCGGGAGCGAGTACCGCGAGGGACGCCAGCGCCCAGCGCCGCCAGGCCAGGGCGTCTTCCTCCCGTACCCGGGCGAGGATCGTCCGTAGCCGCTGGACCCCGCCGTCCGCCCCCACCGCGAGGAACTCCAGGCGGGCGTAGCCGAGCCGGGCGACAACCAGCAGCGCGCCGAGGTCGAAGGCGTTGTCACCGTCGTAGTGGATGTCGATGCCCGGCTCCGGGTACCACTCGTCCTCGGGCTCGCCCGACGCGCTCCACGCGTCACTCGGGAAGAGGTCGAAAGACGAAGCTGGGGGCTCGACGCCGGTCCTGACGCGCAGAACCGATGCCGCCGGTCGTCCCGAGTACGCCTTCGCCGCCGCTCTCTCCTGCGGTGAGGTGACGATGTGGTACCAGACCGGCAGGGAGCCGTCCATGCCGTGCCAGGTGGTTCTGTCCTGATCGACGAACTCCGCCGCCCTCCGGTCGATCTCGTCGTCCTCCGGGGCTTCGCCCTGCCAGTCGAGGAAGTCGAGGAAAGCATCCAGGTAATCGGCGGCGGAACGCCGGGGACCGCTCCGGCTGTCGCTGAGGAGAGCGCGCTCGCAGCCGGACAACGCGTCGATCACCGGCTGGAGAACGACGGACATGTACCTCTTGACGGCCTCGGACAGCTCCGCGAGAAAGCCGCGTGTCGCCTCCGAGCCCTTCGCCTGCTGCGCGCGCCGCCAGACCTCGACCTGCTCGGCGCACGTCTGCTGTTCGGCCAGCCACGTCAGGTGCCCGGCACCCTGGAGGTGTTCCTCGCGCAGAAGGACGGTGTCCTGGACCGTCGCCGCCGTCCGCGGCGCGTCGAGCACGGCTCGTGCGAGCAGGCCGAGGGGTTCAGGCTCATGGGTGAAGAACTCCGCCAGGGTGAGGAGTTCCCGGCCGTGGGCGCGCGGCGCCCGCTCGGGAGAGTCGAAGGGGCCGTTCCACGGAATCTGCGCCGCCCAGCGAGAACCCCAGGCGGCGACGTCCCGCCCGCTGTCCCCCGAGCGGCTCTGGTTCCGCGCCCACCACCACAGCAGCAGCTCCTCCCAGGGGCCGGCGTTCCAGGACCACAGGGCGGGTTCATCACCCGGGGCGAGAAGGGCGCGGAGTTCCCGCACCGAATCCGTCAGATCGTGGGGGTGGCCACCCGGGATCAGCCGCTCCAGCCAGCGAACCGTGTCAGCCACCGACCGTGCCCGCGCCCGGTCCGCAGCCACGCGCGCGATCGTGGCGGCGGCCAGGCGGTGCCGATCACCGAGATCGGCGGGAAGCAGCCCGAACAACCGCGCTCCGTCGACCTCCACCACCTTGGCGAGGGCTTGGACCCGCGCTTCCAGCCATTCCTGACGGCTTTTCCTGAAGGCCCCCTCCGCCGGCGATTCCGGTCCCTCGTGGCTCATGCGATTCCTTCCCTGGCTTCCCGCCGCCGGAGGCGAGATCCCTGTTGTCGGTGCGGCCGCCTAGTCTTCCGTACGGATCAATGTCTACGGACGGGGAGGCCGTGACCATGGCCGAGGAGTATCCGGAGTTCCGCCTGAGCCTGCCCAACAGCGACCTCGTGGCGCACGGGCGGCGGACGAGGGGGACGAACGGCGGCTGGACGTTCGTCGTCGGGCCTCGCCAACCCGTGCGCGCCAAGGTGACTCGCTCCTTCCGGACACGGTTGGTATCCGCCCACCGCGAGCGCGAGCAGTTGATCTCCTCCGGCGCGATCGCGCCCTCGGCCACCCGGCCCGGCTGGTTGGAGACCACGAGGGAGATCACCTTCAACTCCCCGTCCCGGGCCGCTTCCATCCTCACCGGCAACAGCGTCAACGGCTACCTCGCCTGGAGGGCCGAGGACAACCGGTCGCTCGGATTGGCCCTGTCGGGGGCTTCCCGGGGCAGCAGGCGGTCTTGGCTGGTGCGGGGCTCCAACGTCGCCGGGCACGACCTCGTGCGTCGGATGTGGCTGCCGGAGGGCCTGGTGACCCTGGCGGCTCCCCGGTTGCGCCAGGGTGTCGAGCAGGGCATCAGCAAGGAGCTTGTGCACGCCTTCGTGGAGGAGGACTACGAATCCACGGCGACGTACAGCCAGAAGCAGCAACTGAGCGACGGCGTGCACGCCTTCATGTCCCGGATGGGAGAGGGCGACACCGTCTGCACCATCTCCGACGGGTTGCTCCACGTCGGCCAGATCACCGGTGGGGCCCAGCAGACCGAGTCCGAGGACCGCAGGTCCAATCTCCGCCGGGCGGTGACCTGGCAGGACATCAGCCACCCGTACGACGAGCTCCCCGAGGAGCTGAAGCAGAAGCTGTCCCTCCAGCACGACGTCGTGGAACTCACCGCCGTCCAGGCGGTTATGGACGGGCTCGGGCTCACCGACGAAGAGCTGGCCGACGAGGCCGAGACGACGGAGCGGGATCCCAGCCTGGAGCTTCCGGCGATCACCGTACGGCGGGAACTGCGGCTCCCCGAGCCGACGGACGCGTTGGCCGAAGAGCTCTTGGTGCACGACAGCGAGTGGCTGGGCGAGATGCGTGATCTCCTCTGGGACGACCGGCAGTTGGTGCTGTACGGCCCTCCAGGCACAGGCAAGACGTTCCTCGCGCTGAAGCTGGCGGAGTTCCTGGGTGGCGGCCCCGAACGGGTGAAGCTGGTCCAGTTCCATCCGTCGTACGCCTATGAGGACTTCGTCGAAGGAATCCGTCCGAAGGAGAACCCCAAGACCCACGAGGTCAGTTTCCGGCTGACCGCGGGTCCTCTCCGCGTTCTGGCCGATCTCGCCAACGAGGAGGGCAACCGGCACATCCCCCACTTCCTGATCATCGACGAGATCAACCGGGCCAACCTGGCGAAGGTCTTCGGCGAGCTGTACTTCCTCCTGGAGTACCGGGACAAGGGTGTCCAGCTGCCCTACTCCGGCGACGACTTCGCGCTGCCGCCCAACCTCTTCGTCATCGGCACCATGAACACGGCCGACCGTTCGATCGCGCTCGTGGACGCCGCCATGCGGCGACGTTTCGCGTTCGTCGAACTGTCCCCGCGGACCGAGCCGACCAGCGGACTGCTCCGGCGCTGGCTCGAATCCAAGGGTCGGGGCAGCGAGCCCGCCGACCTGCTGGACGCGCTCAACTCCCGTATCGAGGACGTCGATTTCCGTATAGGCCCCTCGTACCTGATGAAGCCTGGTGTGTACCGGGAGAACGGTCTGGAGCGGACCTGGCGGACAAAGATTCTCCCCCTCCTCGAAGAGCACCACTACGGCGAGGGCGTCGACGTCGAGAAGCGGTATGGACTCGACGCTCTGCGACGGTCCCTCCGGGAGCCGCCCGCGTGAGCATCAGCATCGAGCTGACCGAGCACGAGCCCGCCACCAGCCGCGTCCTGCCGGACGCCGTGGGGCGGGCCCTCGCGACCTCCCGGATCGTGAGTGCCTCCCCCGACCCGCACATACCGGGCAACTGGCTCCTGCGGGCCGGCCACAACGTCGGGGCAGTCACCGTCGGCGGTCCTGGCATCGATTCCCCCGTCACCGTGCGGATCGCGCCCAAGGTACTCATCACTCGGCTGTTCTTCCTACTCGGCTACAGCCTCGATCCACGGGGCGCCTGGCACGACGGCCAGGTGGACGTGGCCGAACACCGGGACCTGCTCCCCGCCCTCGCCCACGCCGTGGAGCGCCAGATCGAGCGAGCACTGCGACAGGGACTGCTCCAGGGGTACCAGGAGACCGATGAGGCCGCTCTGGTCGTACGGGGGCGGATACGGGAGACCGACCAGATCCGGCGGCATTTCGGTGCCGCGCTTCCGGTCGAGGTGACGTACGACGAATTCACCACGGACATCGCGGAAAACCGTCTCCTGCGGTCCGCGGTGGAGCGGCTGCTCCGCCTGCCCGGTGTACCCCACGACGTACGCCGTCGGCTTCTGCACCACCGGCTGCGGCTCGCTGACGTCACCCCGCTCGTCCGGGGGCAACTCTTGCCCGCCTGGCACCCGAACCGCCTCAACGCGCGCTATCAGCAGGCACTGCACCTCGCCCGAGCCGTCCTCACCGACGCGTCCCCCGAGCACGCGCCGGGCGGACTGCGCATGGACGGCTTTCTGTTCAACATGAACAAGCTCTTCGAGGACTTCGTGACGGTCGCACTCCGGGAATCGCTGCGCGGGACGGACCTGAGGTGCGTGCTCCAGGATGCGCACCATCTCGACGAGGCCGCCGCCATCCGGATGAGGCCCGATTTCGTGCTGTACCAGCCGGATGGCGCACCGCTGGCGGTGGTCGACGCCAAGTACAAGGCGGAAAAGCGCGCCGGCTACCCGGACGCGGACCTCTACCAGATGCTGGCCTACTGCACGGCCCTCGGCCTCCCCGAAGGCCACCTCGTGTACGCGAAGGGGAATGAGCCCCACGCGGCCCACCGCATACGAAACGCGGGCATCGTCATCCACCAGCACGCCCTGGATCTCGATCAGGCGCCCGCCGACCTGCTGTCCGACATCGCATCGGTGTCCCGGCTGATGCGCGCGAGCCGATCCGTATGATCGGCGACGGAGCGTCCGTCCAGGATGGGAGTACACGTCGTGCCGCAACTCGCGTTCGCCAACAGCTTCTGGGAGAGCTACGACGTCCTGGAGAAGCCCGTCAAGGCCGGCGTACGCAAGGCGATGGAGAAGTTCCAGCGACTGACCGTGGCGGAGTTGCACGCGGACAAGGGGCTGCACCTGGAGTCCGTGGAAAAGGCCCGCGATCCCCGCATGCGCACCATCCGCGTCAACGACTTCTGGCGGGGCGTCGTTCTCGCACCAGACGACGGCAGCGACGTCTTCCTGCTGGTCAACGTCGTTCCCCATGACGACGCCTACACCTGGGCGGCGAAACGGCTCTACACGACCAACACGGCGACGCGTGGCCTCGAAGTGCGCAACGTCGTCGCGATCGAGCAGCTCACCCCAGCTCTGGAGAAAGCAGCGGCAAGCGCCCCGTCCTTGCTGTTCGCCGCACACTCCGACACCGTTCTGCGAGACCTCGGCATCGACGAGCAGGTGAGGCGGGCCGTACGCACCGTCATTGACAAGCCCCAACTGGAGGCCTTCGGGACGCTGCTGCCGGAGGACCAGTTCGAAGTGCTGCAGTACCTCGCCGAGGGGTTCGGTCCGGAAGACGTCTACCGGGATGTCGTCGCCGTACGCCGCCCGACGGACGCCGGCCCGGACCCGGACGAAAGCCTCGCCGAGATCATCGCGAACACGGCGAGCCGGATCACCCTGGTCACCGGTCCGGACGAGCTGACCGAAATCCTGGAAAAGCCGTTCGCGGCCTGGAGGGTCTTTCTCCACCCCTCGCAGCGACGCATCGCCTATCGCGTTTCGTACGCCGGCCCGGTCCAGGTGACCGGCGGGCCGGGCACGGGCAAGACCGTCGTGGCACTGCACCGCGTCAAACACCTGCTGTCACGTTCGCCCGGCACCCGCGTCCTGCTGACCACCTACACCAACGCTCTCGCCGCCACGCTGCGAGAGAGCCTCGCCCTGCTGCTCGACGACGACGAACAACTGGCCCGGGTGGACGTCACCACGGTGAACGCCTACGCGCACCGCACTGTCGCGGAGGCCGACGGCCGGGCGCCCTCACCCGTCGGGGACCGGGACGAGCGGCAGGTGTGGGAGCAGGTGGTCAAGAAACTGGGCCTGCCATGGACCGAGCGGTTCCTCACCCAGGAGTACCGGCACGTCATCCTCGCCCAGGACATACGCGACCTCGACACCTATCGCACGTCACCGCGGCGGGGCCGGGGCAGCGCGCTTCCCACGGCTCGACGGGAACAACTCTGGCCGGCAGTCGAATTGTTCGAGTCGATTCTGCGCGAGCGTGGGGTGAGCACTCACCTCCAGGTGTGTGCCCGGGCCGCCCGGCTGCTGAAGTCGACCGGCCCGGGCTACGACCACGTCGTCGTCGACGAGGCTCAGGACCTGCACCCCTCGCAGTGGAGGGTGCTGCGCGGCGCCGTCGCGCCCGGAAGCGACGACCTGTTTCTCACGGGCGACCCGCACCAGCGGATCTACGACGCCAAGGTATCGCTCGGCTCGCTGGGGATTTCGGTGACGGGGCGGTCGAACCGGCTTCGCATCAACTACCGCAGTACGGAAGAGATTTTGACCTGGTCGACGGGCGTCCTCACTCCGGTGACCATCGAGGATCTCGGCGGACGGGGGGCGGACAGTCTCGCCGGCTACCGCTCCCTGCTGCACGGCCGCAGGCCCCGGGTGGAGGGGCACGGGTCCGAGTCCGCCGAGGTCGCCACGCTGATCGAGAAGGTGGAGGAGTGGATCGGGCAGGGCATCCGACCGTCCGACATCGGCGTCTGCGCCCGTTTCAATCTCCTCCTGGACAAGGTGGCGGACAGGCTGAGCGGTGCGGGCATTCCCGTGGTGAAGGTCCGGGACAGTCCCGGACCGGGGTCGGACGGAGTACGGCTGGCCACGATGCACGCCATGAAGGGCCTGGAGTTCCGTTGCGTGGCGGTCCTGGGAGTGACGTCGACCGCCCTGCCGTTCGCGCGTGAGGTGACCCCGGCCGGGCTCGACCCGATCCAGCACGCATCGGATCTGCTGCGTGAGCGGTGTCTGCTGTTCGTCGCCTGCACCCGAGCCAGGGAGGTCCTGCACGTCTCCTGGGCCGGGATCCCGAGCGGGTTCGTACCCCGGGCGGCCGACCGGTGACCGGTCGGGATCTTCGGGCCCAGAACCGGTGATAAGTCGACACATCACCCCCAGAGCATTCGTGGTCTCCACCACGACCTGATGGTCGCACCGTTCCCGAGCGGGCCAGCGTCGCTCTGGGCTCCGCCAGTCGCACGGATCTCCACACGAGAGGGACCCGAGTCCTCATGGCGACCGAACCCCGCGCCGGTAGCGGCGAGTGCCCTCGCGCGGACTACCGGCCGACTACGCATTCGCCCCCCAGCCGGGCTTGCCCGTGTGACTCACACCCGCGCCCATGGCCGAAAGCCGCCCATGTTTGTAAACTAAGTCAACTGCCCATCCACTTCTCCGGAGGACCTGATGTCCCAGCCCCAAGGGCCGCCTGCTTCAGTGAGCCTCGCGGAGATCGCCCGCATGGTCGGAGTCGGGAGGGCGGCGGTGAGCAACTGGCGCCGGCGTCACGAGAGCTTTCCGGCTCCGCTGGAGGGCAACGACGTCAGCCCGCAGTTCGACTGGGCCGAGGTCGAAGCCTGGCTCCGAGCCGAAGGGAAACTCAAGGCCCCGGTGGGAGCGCTGGAGCGGCTGTGGCCCGAGTTCGAGGCTCTGGGGGGCCGGGACGCGATGGGTTGTCTGGTGGCGGCCGTGGGCGAGCGTCTCGGCCGTCTGCAAGACGGGGGCCTTTCCGTCCCCGTCCCCCTGCTCGAGCTGAGTGCCCATCAGAATCGGCTGCTGGCGCGGGTCATCGAGGTCGCCGCCGACGAGGGATCCAAGCCCACTTTCGATTTCCTCTACCGACGCTGGCTGCACACCCACGTGCGCCAGGTAACGGTCACCGCGAAGCCTCTGGCCTCCCTCATGGCCGGGATCGCCACCACGGTCCACGGCGCCCCGGTACGTTCGGTGTTGGACCCCGCGTGCGGGACCGGGGCTCTGCTACTGGCGACGGCGCACCCGGATCCCGGGCAGGTGGAACCGAAGCTGTTCGGCCAGGACCAGGACCCGGTACTGGCGGCATTGGCCGCGGCCCGGCTCGCGATGGCAGGACGTCCGGCAGCCGTGACCGTCGCGGACAGCCTGCGTGCCGATGCCCTGGCCGAAGTGCGGGCGGACCTCGTGCTGTGCAATCCGCCGTCGAACGAGCGGGACTGGGGGCACGCCGAGCTCGCTACCGACACCCGCTGGGAGTACGGCCTCCCACCACGCACCGAATCCGAACTCGCCTGGGTGCAGCACACCCTCGCGGCGCTCGCGCCAGGGGGAACGGCCGTGCTCGTGCTGCCGCCCGGTGTCGCCGCGCGCCGAGCGGGCAGGCGCGTGCGGGCCGGACTGCTGCGGGCCGGGGCGCTCCGCGCGGTGATCGCGCTACCGCCCGGTGCGGCACCGCCGCACGGCGTGGGCCTTCACGTGTGGGTACTGGCCGCCCCTGATCCGAAGGCGGTCGGCCCGGATCTGTTGCTCGTGGACACCGTGCACGGACTCGACGTCTCCGCCGTGGGCAAACCGGTCTTGGACTGGGCCCGGGTGGAAAACAGCGCACTGACCGCTCTTCGGGGGGAACAGCCTGCGGGCAGTGTGTCCGTCCCGATCATCGAGCTGCTCGACGACGACGTCGATCTCACGCCCGCACGGCACATCCCGGGAGCCACTGCGGCGAGCACGGTGGAGCTACGGCGCGGCTGGACTCGGTTCGACATGCATCTGCGGCACCTGCAGGACGTGGCGGGAGGGCTCTCGACGTTGTCCCCCACGGACGGCGAAGGTGCGGGAACCCCCACCACGGTAGCCGCGCTGGAGCGCGCAGGAGCTCTGAAGATCCTTACCGGCCAGAGTCTGCCGGAGCACCTGGTACGGCGCGGGGAACGCCCTGAGGACGCCCTCGCGGCGCTCACCTCCCTGGGCTTGCCACCGGGAGCCGGCTACTGGCTCCACGGAGCGGATGCCGCGCGCGGGGAGGCCGATGGTTCGATGACGCTCACCGCCTCGCAGGACGTGGTCGTCGTCGGCCTCGCACGGTCCTTCGAGGTCCGCGTCGACGACGAAGCGCCCTCGGTGCTCGGATCACAGCTCTACGCCCTGCGCGCGGACCCGGCGCTGCTCGATCCTTGGTTCCTCGCGGGCTGCCTGGGCGCGCCTGCAAACATCCGCCAGGCGGGTACACACGCGTCCACGTCCTCCCGGATCGACGTGCGTCGCCTCCAGGTGCCCCGCCTTCCGCTCCGTGAGCAGCAGAAGTACGGGGAGGCCCACCGCAGGCTCGTCCGGTTCGAGCGAGAGGCCAGAGCACTGGGTTGCGCAGCAGCCGAGTTGGCCCAGTCACTGGGTGACCTGATCGCTTCGGGAAAGCTGTCCGTAGTGTGACCTCACGTCACACGAGACGTGAGAGCGGTTCCGACACGGCGTCGCCGCAGCCGCGCTCGATCAGTTCGAGCCCGGCTTCGCGGCCCCGGGCGAGGAGCCGGGCGGGCGGCCCGGTCAGGTCGAGCACCTCGCGCACGGCCAGGAGCCACTCGTTCACAGCCCCGGACAGGTCACCCTCGGGAACCCGGCACTCCGCGACCCCGATCCGCGCTTCCAGCACGAGCATCCGGAATGCCGGGGCCGCGTGCCGCCCCGCGGGGGCGTCCGCCACCTTCGCGTACAACGATCCCGCCGGCCGCGTACTGCCGGCCAAGCGGGCCGCGTCGGCACAGGTCAGGTGCGCTTCCGCCACCGCGAGGTCCGCGATGCCCCACTCGTCGCAGGCCCGCACCAGTTCACGGCCCAGGCGCTCGCACACCGGTCCTGCGTCGGTTGCCTCGAGTTCGGCCCTTGCTCTCGCCTGCAGGGCGGCGAATTCCCTCCGCCCCAGCCAGCTTTCCCGCCGCCGGTTCGCGCGGCGAGGAGCGGCGGGCCGCTGCCCGTCGGGGACGGCGGGCGCCTCGCCTGCCATTCGGTAGTACAGCGTCGGATCGGGATCCAGCACCGTTTCGGGAGCGGGGTCGCCGGGTGCGGGCAGGAGAGCGTGGAGCACGCCCCTCACGTCCTCGAAGCGGGCGGGCCGGCCCCCGGGATCCTTGCTCAGCAGGTCCGCGACGAGGTCGTCGAGGTCCTGCGGGAGTCCGAGGTTGATCGAACGGATGCGGGGCGGCAGGTCCTCCAGGTGCTGCATGTTCTTGTTCCGGTCCGGCCTGTCCTCGAACGGGCGCCGCCCCGTGATCAGTTCGAACAGAACGCAGCCAAAGGCGTACCAGTCCACGGCCGCGGTCACCTCCCGGAGGCCACGCAACTGCTCGGGTGCGATGTACCCCACGCTGCCCGGCGTCTCCCCGAGAGCCGTGTAGCGCGTCGCGTCGGGGTCCGTGAGGTAAGCGATCCCGAAGTCGAGAAGGCTCACCCTTCCGCCGCCGCGACTCAGAATGATGTTCCCCGGCTTGAGGTCGCGATGCACCACCCCGTGGACGTGCGCGTGGGAGAGGGCTTCGGCGATCTGGAGGGCGATGGCACAGGCCGCAGCCAACGGAAGCGGCCTGTGGTGGTCGAGGAACTCGCGCAGGGTGGGCCCGTCGACGTACTCCATGACGAGGTACGGCTCCTCCCGCGAGTACCCCCGCCGCAGAAGCCGCGGGATGGCGGGATGGTCGAGGTCGCCGAGGATCACGCCCTCACGTTCGAAGCGCCGGTACATCTCCGCGTTGCGCCTGGCGCGCTCGCCCGGACTGAGGCGCCCGTGCGTATAGGCATACAGCCGGAGGACCTTGACCGCGACCGTCTCTCCGGTCTTGGTGTCGGTCGCCTTCCAGATGCTACCCATGCCGCCTTGGTCGAGACGCTCCCCGACCAGGAAGCGGCCGTCGTCGAGGACGTCCTCGGCTTCCACACCTCACCCCGATCTGCCACGGTGCCTGCCGTGACACACCCTAGCGTTTCATGAGCAACATGCGGCAATTTGATTGACTGAGTACACAGACGCATGCTTCTCTTGCCGAATACGTTCCGCCCTTAAGGGATTTGGCGCCCACGAGAGGTTCGCTGTGATGCTTCAGCCACCCCCGCCCGGAACGGACGGCGACACCAGACTCGTCCGAACCTCCCTGCCGCTCGTACGCGAGAACCCGCGGGACTGCCCGCGGGGAACGGCCGTACGCGCCCGGCCGTTCGTCCGGCAGTCACCCGAGCGCTCCCGCCGCAAGCCGGTCGAGGACTTCGCGCTCGGCCCGGTCATGGCCGCCCTGGATGCCGTGGAACTCGACGGCGCGTCGCTGGAATCCGCCCTGGACCGGCTTGCCCGCGTCCGTAAGTACTCCCCAGGACATGTCAGCTGGGCGCGCGAGGCGGTACACGCCTACCTGGCCGCGCGCCACCGTTCCGAAGCCGGGCGGCACGCGGCGGGACGCCCCGGGACGGTCGCCGTCCGGGAGGAATGGACCTCCGCGACTGAGCTGGCGGAGCCCGACGCACGCGGGATCCTCCGTTACGAACGCACCGCGTGGGGCCGGCGATACGCCTCGCGGGACGGTGGCGAGCGGGAGCTGTGGCTGCTGTCCGTCAACACCCTCAAGCGCGACCGGCCCACCGCCGAGATCGCCGAAGCCGCCTCGGTGCTCGCGACCGGCACCCCCTCGCACGCGGACTTCGGTGACGCACACCGTCCGGCTCCCGGGAACAGCACCCTCCCCCGACAGGTTCGCGTCATCGGCGTGGGATGCGGCGACGGCGAGCACGAGGTGCTTGCCGACTGGGACGCCGCCCGGACCCAGCGGGAGTTCACCGCACACGCCCGTCCCGCACTCGCCCGAGTCGTCACCGGCACGAGGACCAACCCCGGGTCCGAGTGCGTCCGGTGCGAAGCCCTGGCGGGTTGCCCGGGCCCGCCGGAGACCCCCGGGCTGCTCGGCGCCCCCGGGCCACGCCGCCCCCGCAAGCGCCGCTCCGTCTCGGTTTCCGACCTGCGTACGTACGAGCGCTGTCCTGCCCTGTTCCACCTGACCCGGGTGCTGCACCTGAGGTCGCCCGAGCCGGAGAGCGGGCCGGTCCGCAGAGGCCGCGCCGTCGACGCCTGGCTCAACCACAGTCATGCGCGGAGGGGCTGCGCCCGTGCGACGCTGCCCGAAGAGCTTCCGGGTCTGGCCCCGGAGGAACAGGCTCCGGCGCTCGCCATGCTCGCCGCACACGTGCTGGCCTGCCCCTTGGACGGCCTCGGCCCGGAGGAGAAGGTCGAAGTCCAGAAGCGTCTGACGACCTACGACCCCGAACTGGACACGGTGGTCGTGGCCGATCCGGACCTGCTGTACACGCGGTCCGGCGGCTGGGTCTGGCACGAGACGAAAACAGCCGGCAAGCCTCTCTGGGAGGGCCGGCCACTGCTGGAGTCCTATCCACAGCTCGCGCTGGCGGTACTCCTGATGTCCGCCGGAGTCCCCGGCGGCGACCCGCGCCGTTCACTCGTCGAGCTGGAGGTCCTGTACGAGACCGGGTCGCGCTGCGAGGAGATCGACCCGGGCGACCCCGACACGCTCGCCGAAGCGAGACAGGTGATCGCCCGGCTCGCCACCCCCTGGGCCGTGGACGAAGCGTACGAGCCGCGCACCGGCGACCACTGCGGAGGATGCGAGATGTTGCGTCACTGCGCGGCGGGCCAGGCCCGGGTGAGCGTCGGATGAACTCCACGGCCCCGGACGGCCTCCCCCCGCACGCCTCCGACTGGTCCGCCCACGCCGGGGTCGCCCTGATGCGGACGCTCGCCTCCGCCCTCACGTCTCTCGAGGCGACCGAGGGCCTGCACTCCTTCACCCTGCCCTACCCCGCCGAGGCCCAGCGGGCCCTGGACGGGACCGTCCTCGCCTGCCTGGAGCGTGGTGCGCGGCCACCGGCGAGCCTGCCCGACCTCGTGTCCTGGTGCCGGGAGCGCCCGGTGGCGGACTGGCCCGTGGACCTGCCCGACGACGCGGTCGGTCCCGACGATCTGTTGCTCGACCCGCTGTCGTCCCGCCCGACCGAGCTCTGCCACGAATGGGCCGACAAGTCTCCCCACAGCGCCCTCGACCAACGTGACGGCGAAGTCGTCCGGGCGGCGCTCAGGCTGTGCCGCGAATACAACGAGGAGGACGCCTACACGGAGTTCCGCCGCCTGCTCGTGAACCGGCCGGTGCTGACCTCGGCCGATGCCTTCTCCATCTCCGTGGACCACGTCCTCGACCCGGTGAAAGAACTCGTCAGGCGGATCTACCAGTCAGTGCCCGACAGCTACCTGCGAGGCGACACGTACGCGACCTGCGGAAGTTGCCTGACCTTGCTCACTCCTCTTCGGGAGGGCGGCTGGTGGTGCGAGCGGGACCGCTGCCGCCGCCAGGGAGCGCCGCCCGTTGGCCGGATCATCGCCCGCCGGGAAGCCGGTGAACTGCTTCAGCTGGAACGCCCGTTGCGCCAGTTCGTCACGGGCCCCGGCAGAGCGGAGGCCGAGTTGGAGGCGGCTCTGGTGCGGCTCGGCCTGCGCGTACGCATGTGGCCCGCGTACGACGCGTACGACCTGCACATCACCTTCCCCGACGGCTGGGTGTGGGCGGTGGACGTGAAGGACTGGGCGCACCCGGCGTTCCTTGGACGGTCGGCGCGACCGGTCCCTCAGGAGCCCCGGTACGACGAAGCGTTCTGGGTGGTGCCGCAGAGCCGGGTGTCCGACCGCGCCGGGTACCTCGCGACGTACGAACGCAACCGTCCTCCGCAGGCGCGTGCCCTGCCACTGCTGACCGACAGCACGCTGACCGCGCGCGCACACGCACGGCTGACCCGACTCGAAGGAGGACGCGGTGCGTGACCGCGACCGCTGGCACGCGAAGCTCAGCAAGCAACTGACACAGAGGTGGGGCGACGTTCCCGAGGAACTGTCCGGAACCAGGCCCGCACTCGTCTGCCAGGTCGAGCTGGCACTCCGGTTGCTGGAGCACATCGCACCCGACGAGAGCCCCCGAGGCGCGTACGTCCTCTTCGGTGGCTATCCGTTCACCCGGGCCCGAGGGCTCTCGGTGACCGAAGAACACGACATCATGCTCACCGCGGGCCGCCACCTTCTGTGGACGCTGCGCCGGCGTCGCACCTGGCACCAGGCACTCGACACCTATCGCGCACTGCCGCCACGACTACGCGCCTACGAGATGCCGGAGGGTGGCGCGGCGGCCGTGCGCACGGAACCCGCCGACTCGGAACGGTTCACGCTGTACGACATGGCGCTGGCGGCCCTCCCCCCGCTCGCCCGCAAAGAGCTGCCTCTCGCCCCGCCCGGACGCTCCACCTTCCTCGCGTGGCGGCGCCCCACCTCGGTGACACTGCCCGCGGGGCTTGCCGCCGCAGCCGTTCCCGCCCATCGGCCGGACCTCGGACGGCCGGGCGCCGGCGCCCCGCTCGTGCTGAAGCGGTCGGAACTCTCCCTGACGGCACAGTGGATGGACGAGACCGAGCGGGCCGTGGACGTGGCGAACCTCGGGCATTGGCAGGACCGTCTGCGGGAGCTGCGCTTCGCCCCCCGGAGCAGCGACGGCCTGTCGTTCGTCGATGCGGACACCCTGCGCATCGACGGACTGCTCCATCTGGCGGGCATGGTTGGCGCCGGCAAGTCGACGCTCATGACGCTGGTGGCCGTCTGGGGCGCACGCCAGGGGCTCCGTACCACGCTGGTCGTGGGTGACGTGGCCGAACAGCTGCGCCTGACCGCGCTTCTGCGGGACCTCGGTCTCTCCGCCGCGCCCGTTCTCGGCCTGACGACCCGACAGACCCACGTCCAGCGCCTGCACCGCAGGCTCGCCGCCCGTGGTCTGGAGAACCTGCTCGATCACGACGCACCCGCCTTCGACGACCTGAGCACCGTCTGTGTGGTCAACGCGCTGCGGGGCACCGAGGCTCCCGAGCCACTGCGCTACTCGGATGCTCCCTGCACCTCCCTGTACCCCGAGAAGCGACCTTCGGAGCAGCCCGCCGAAGCCGTCGACCAGGCTCCGGCGCTACCCGAGCCCTACCGGCCCGGCCGGTCCACCCCCCGGCTCACCGAGACGCGGCCGACCGAACTGCGCGGAGCTCCGCACGGCTGCCCCCTGTGGCATGTCTGCCCGCGTCACCACACGGCCCGTGAGCTGGTGGACGCCCTGATCTGGGTAGCCAACCCGGCAAGCCTCGTACAGTCCGCGGTGCCCCGGCACCTGGGCGACGAGCGGCTGCGGCATCTGGAACTCGCCCTGATCCGCAGTGACATGGTCTTCGTGGACGAGGCAGATTCGGTACAGATGAAGCTGGATGAGATCTTCGCTCCCTCCGCCACCCTCGTCTCCCCCGGCATCGACTCCTGGCTGGACCAGGTGCAGACGCACCGGATCGAAGAACTCTCCAAGCAGGGCCGACTGCCCCTCACCGATCAGGAGATCGAGCGGTGGTCCGCCTCTTTGACCGTGGCCCACTCGGCGACGGACCGGCTGTACAAGCTGCTGATCTCGGACGCCGAGCTCCGGGAGTGGGCGGACATCGAGTACTTCAGTCCCTGGACCCTCCAGGAGAAGCTGCTCGGCGAATGGTTCGCGCCGGCCGCGCCGTACGGCGGGCCCGACGGCGTGCCGGACGAGACGGAGCTGTACGAGGCGTACGAGGATGACTCCCCGGAACCCGAATCGGCAGGACCCGTCGCCGACGCGGTGCGTCAGGAGCTGACAGCGCTTTTCGACACGTTCCGGGACGACCCGCTCGGCGGTGACGGGCCCTACGCCAACGAGACCGACGACCTGGTCCGGCTCGCACATGACGTACTCACCACTCTCTCGACTCCTTCCACGCGGGAACGGGTCATCACGGTGCTGCGCCCACTCCTTGCCCGCACTCCCGCGAAGGTCCGTACCGATGACGTCCAGTGGCTCGATCTGACCGTGCGGCGGTTGGAGTTCATGCTGCTCGTGAGCGCCTTGAACCAGCGACTTGACCGGCTCGTATTCCTCTGGCCGCAGGTCGAGGCGGCGCTGCACCTCGACTCGACGGGCAATGAACTCTCCCGTCGCCCCCCGCTCGACTACGCTCCGCTGGTCCCCGAGGCACCGATGGGCAATGTCCTCGGCTTCCAGTACCTGCCCGACGAACGCGAGCGGGACGACGACGGACGGCACAGCGGCACCCTCCGCTTTTTCCGCTGTGCGGGTGTCGGGCGTTCGCTCCTGCTCTCGCTGCACGAGGTGGGTGCCGACCCCGGTGCCGGCCAAAAGGGCCCCCATGTGGTCCTGATGTCAGGGACGAGCTGGGCGGGAACCTCGACGCGTGCCCACGTACTCGCACCGGTCGGCGCCGTGCTCAAACCGTCGGAGCGTTCACTGCAGGCAGTGGGAGAGTCGGTCTTCACCACGCACTTCCTCTTCGACGACAAGGGCCGCCCCATGAGCCTGTCGGGGGTCGATCCCAAGACCCGCCCGGCAGCGGCGCGCGCGCTGGCTGCCAAGCTCGGGTCCCCCGGGCGGGGTGGCGCGCCCAGTCCTCTCGAACAGGAGCTGGCCGAGGTCGCCGACGATCGTCGCCGGAGGGCGATCCTCCTCGTCGGCAGCTACAAGGAAGCGAACACCGTCGCGGAGGTACTGAACGGCCAGGACCGCTGGCGAGGGAGGGTCCGTGTGCTCGCGGCCGACGACGCGGACCTGGAACAGGCCGTAGGCACCTCGGGCCCCGCCCGGGCATCAGGACAGGGGGCCGTGACCGTGCTGAGGCGTGGAGACCTGGCGTCCTTCGCCGAGGACCGGAGTGCGGAGGTACTGGTGGCGCCGCTCATGGCAGTCGAGCGTGGGCACAACATTCTCAACGCCCAGCACAACGCGGCATTCGGCACAGCCCTGTTCCTCGCGCGCCCGCACCCCCGCCCCGACGACCTGTCACTGGCGATCTTCGCGATCAACGACTGGGCGTCCCGGTTCGTCCGGGACGAACCCGGCCTGGAACAGGGCACCTTCGGCAAGCTCGCGGTCGACGCACCCGACCTGGACACTGCCGGACTCGCATTCCGGCATGTGGCCCGAGGGGAGTGGCGCAGACTGCTGGCACGTCGCTACATCTACTCACGCCTGTCGGACCGGGAGAAGCGGTCCTTCACCTGGGACCAGCTGGTCACCATCTGGCAGGTGATCGGCCGGCTCGTCCGCGGCGGGGTGCCCGCGAGGGTGGTGTTCGTCGACGCACGATTCGCCCCGCGGACCGCTCGTGCGCTGTCGCCGCGATCACTCTCTTCCCCGGTTCCCTCCCAGGACGGGCTGTTGACCGGCCTACGGGACGTACTTGCCCCGTACTTCGACACCTCGATCCCTCCTACGGATTTCCCCGACTCCGGCGATCCCGCGGTGGCCCGGCTCCTGTACGCACCGCTCTACAAGGCGCTGCGCGACATCACCCATCACATCTCCTGAGCCCCCTCCGCCCCTTACATTAAGGCGACTTGCCATGGCCCTTCGTTACGAATCCGTCCGGACCGCCTCCTGGCGTCCGGTCTCCCCGGACGCCTCCCACATCGCGCGGTACCGCGCGCTTCCGTTTCCCGAGCAGTGGCGCGACGCCCTGCTCGACCTGTGCAACGTGGGCCGTGAGAAGCACTGGGAGACGGTTCCGACCTGGCGTATTGACCAGGTCATGCAGGCTTTCGCTCCCGATCTACTGGTACGGCCGCGCCCCTCGCAGTATCGGGGGGAGGGGCCCGGCTTCTGGTTGTACGCACCCCACGCGTGCCCCGACCCGCTGCCCGGCCCGGCACTGCAGGGTCTGCTGGGTGCTTGGCTCCGCGACCTTCGACCGGAACCCGAGCACCGGTCACGGGTGGCCGAGGTCAGGGCGCTGTTCCAGGAGGAGCCGCCCCATTGGGAGGAGGACGTCGCGGTGGAGCTGCTGCGCTGTCCCACGACCGCGGGTGGCACCGCCGCTCCGGATGCCCGCCACTTCCAGCTGACCACCGACTGGCTCGCCCGCAGGATCCTCTCACTGGAGCCTTACGACTTCGGAGCCGGACGTCTCCACTTCCGGGCCATGCCGCGCGGACCTCAGGACCAAGGGGCCGAGTTGGTGTCGCAGGCCTTGCCGCATGATGCCCAGCGAGGCACGGAGTGGTACTCGGTGGTCCTGAACATCACCCTCCAGACGGTCCCCTTCGACCCGCTGCCGCGGTTCCACCTGCACACCCACATCCGTAGGTACGCCACCCGGACCGGGGCGAAGTCCGGCAGGCTCCACCTGCCTTTCGGCCGTAGGACCACGGTCCTGCTGCGTCCGCGGGTTCCCTGGCTGCCGGGCGCCCCGCTGAGCGAGCGGTTCGCGGTGGCCCGTCTCGCTTGGCTCCAGGGAAACCACGACTGGGTGGGGGGCGGGCCCGCCGGGATGCTTCGCAACGTCTCCCTCACGGAATCCTTCCCCGACGCCGAAGCCCTTCTCACCGCGCCGGCCGAGTGGCTCCAGGACGACATGCGTGCTGCCGTCGTGCACAGCACGGCCATGGGTTCGCACGAGGTGGGGGTGGGCCTGATGTCCGACCAGCGCTCCGCCATCACCGAGTGGGCCGAGAAAGCGCTACCCGAAGAAATGTGCCCTTCCCCGGCACTGGTCCGCACCCGTCTCTCCGGCAGCACACCCGCCAACCCCCGCCAGGACCCCTCGAATCCCGCCAAGAAGGCGGAGGCGAATCTGCGGCGTGCCGAAGCCAGGCGGAAGGGTACGGCCTTCGCACTGGGCGACCTCACTTCCGAAGCCGCCCCCGACGAGATTCCCGTTCTGGAGACGCGCCTGTTGTGGCAGACCCCCGTGATGCGGGACACCGCGATCGCCGCCCTCATCGCCCATCTCGACCTGAAGGGCGACGGAGGCGCCCCTGAAACTCCGACGGCTTACGACACCGATCCGGTGGTTCTCGAATGGCAGATGCCAGAACTCGTCGTTCGGCTTCGCTGCGTGAAACTGCCCCGGATCCTCGGTGGCGACCTGCCGCTGCCCGAAGGCGTACGGCACTCCCGTGACGCCGTCACGTCCGCACTGGGTGTACGCCGTGCCCAGACCGCCGACTTCGTCAAGGGCGACGGTGTCCTGTCCACACCCGAACTCGCCCTGGTGGAGCTCGACCGTGCGAAGGACTTCTCCTCCTCCGCCCACGATCCGAAGTTCGCGCTGCGCCTGGGGTGTGCCGATGCCAGGGTGCTGACGCAGTTCCTGGCAGTACCGAAGAAGGTCAAGGGCTACAACAGCGAGAAGAACGCCGAGTTTCGCGCCGCCAAGGCGTGGGACGACGGGCTCCGGCAGCTGGGCGTGCGGGTACACCCCGAACACAGTCTCGGCCATCAACTGCCACCCGACTTGCGTTATCTGGCGATCTGGATGGTGCGCAAGAACGCGCGTAGCCGCACCCGGTGGGCCGGGCATGTCCCCGTCGCGGTCCTCGTCACACCCCAGCCGTCGGGAGAAGGCTCCGCCCGGGTGCAGGGCTGGGACGAGGAGACCAGGGCCTGGGTCCCGTACCCGGTCATGCTGTTGCGGCTCACCCGCCGCGCAGAGGTGCCCCACCGTGTCGTCCCCGTGCCTCGTGGCGGCGAGGAGCCCGCACGCCTTCCGTCCTGGTGGTCGGACATGGCGGAGCAGCGCCGGGCCGCGGAGGAGTGGCTGGAGAAGGTGCTGCGCTCCGTGCGAGGCGCCCCCACCGCATTGCTGGCACACGGCCAGAACATGCGCTCGCACTGGACGTGGCTGCAGGACGGCAAGGTGGTCACGGACAAGTTCCGAGGCGGTCACGCTCCCGCCCGCCGCCTCGATCCGGACCTTCGGATCATCCGCGTACGCAGCGCGCGCGGACGCGAGACGCCGCAGTGGTGGGGCCTGAACCCGGACCCGGACCGCGCGAACGGCCTCCCGGCCCACCTCTGGACGGACCCTTCCACCCCGCCGGCAGAGGCCCGTGTCTTCTGGTCGACCACGCCCAAGGCCCAGACCTTCAAGCTGTCGGTGGCAGCGGACAAACTCGCCCCCCGGGTCAACACCAAGGGCAAGCTGACCATCGACACGGGCGAGGCCGCCTGGAATCCGGGCCTGGTCGAACTCGCGGTGGTCGGCTGCCATCCGCAGGACGGCGACGTTCCCGAGGCCCTGGCCCTGGCGGTCCACCAGTTGAGGCAGGCCCCTGACCTGCCCGACGCGCTGAGCCTGCCGTTGCCACTTCATCTCGCGGGCCTGTCCCAGGAGTACGTGCTCCCCACCCGCGCGGACGAGGACTCGGCTGCGGAGACGGACCAGACGGCGGACACGAACCCAGACGTGGCCGCGGCACCGGGGCTGGCGCGGGTACCGGAACCAGCCGAGAGCGATGAGCAATTGTCGCTCTTCGAAAGTGCCGCCGGTGCCACCGAGGTCTGATGGATGCGGGGGCCGAGCCGGACCGCCGCGAGGGCAATCAGCCGGGGCAGGACGCGCTCTCGGTTCCCAGGGAAGCGTGCGGCCGGGGTAGCGGCTCGCGGCGCCGCCGGGCAAGTGCGGCAGAGGTCCGTACCGGATCATCAGTGTCCCGGCTGTCGACCGTCCCCGTACCTACCCGACCCCCACCCGATCCGAGCCCTGTGACCTACCGGCCGGCCTTCATGCGCGGCTGGTCGGCGGCCGTCAAGCACAGCTCAAGCGGCTCATCAGGCAGAATCGTCCCGAAGGAATCCGACTCCGCCCGTCGATGAACCGGAACGCGAGGACGTATGTCGTTGGAGGACAGCACCGGCACAAGCGGTGGCCGCTTCCCTGTGCCAAAGGATCAGCAGTCGGTGTTCAGCCGCTATCAGGACCAGGACCCGGGGGAGGCCGACGAAGGGTTCCGAGTCGAGGTCGGCGCCGACGGCAGGGGAACCGACGTGGAGCTGGAGCTCCCCGCCACCGAGGCTGACGACGACCGGATCACCGCACCGTACGACCCTTCCAAGATCGAGATTCAGACCCTCAACCCGACCATCAACCTCCTGATGTCGCGGTTGAGTAATGGCATGATCGACCTCGCGCCGGACTTTCAGAGGCGCGCCGGCATCTGGTCGGACGAACAGCAGAGCCGGCTGATCGAATCCCTTCTGCTCCGGATTCCGATCCCCTCCTTCTACGCGGCCGAACTGGAGGACGGTTCCTGGTCGCAGGACAGCTCCTGGGCGATCGTCGACGGCATCCAGCGTTTGACGGCGATCGCTAGGTTCATCACTCCGGACGCTCTCGCCCGGATGACGGGAATCGAAAAAGGGCCGCTACGACTGCGGGGCCTGGAGTACCTGCACAAAGAGTTCGCCGGCACAACCTATGACGGCCTCTCGGGGCGGCTGCAGATCCGGCTCAACGAGACGCAGGTCGTTGTCCATGTGATCCGCCCCGGCACTCCGGAAGCGGTCAAGTTCAACATTTTCGCCCGCATCAACACGGGGGGTCTCCCCCTCACGCGCCAGGAAATCCGGCATGCCCTCGTGCCGGGGCCGGCCCGGGGTCTTCTGTCCTCGCTCGCCGAGTCGCAGGAGTTCAAGTCCGCGACCGGCAACGGCGTCTACAGCGAACGCATGGCCGACCGGGAGATGGTGCTGCGCACACTGGCCTTCCGGCTCGCTCCGCCGGACTCCTTCAGGGCCCAGGACTTCGACCAGTTCCTCGCCCGCACCATGCGGCAGATCAACAGGCTCACCCCTGAAGAACGGGACGCGCACGCGGAGGACTTCAAGCGCGCGATGCTCACTGCTGAGCAGATTTTCGACGGTCACGCCTTCCGCAAGCTGTATCCCAACCAGCGGCGCCGGTCCCCCATCAACAAAGCCATCTTCGAGGCAATCGCCGTCAACCTCGCCGAACTCTCGAACAACGAGCGGTCCGCTCTTGTGGCATCCCGCGAGGAAGTGATCGAAAGTTTCCAACAGCTCATGACCGACCGGGCCTTCGAGCGTGCTGTGTCGGTGGGTACCGGTGACCGGGCCAAGGTCGCGCTCAGGTTTCAGCGGATCCACCGTCTCTTCCACGACATCCTGATGAATCACGGAGGCATCGAACAGTGATCGAGCAGTTGTCACTGACCAACTTCAAGGCCTTCCGGTCCGCCGAGATCCGGCTCGCCCCGGTCACCCTGCTCACCGGCCTCAACTCCTCCGGCAAGAGCACAGTCCTCCAGTCCCTGGCCCTCTTGCGGCAGTCCTACGATTCCGGAATCCTGCGGTCCACCGACGGCGACACCGACGTACGAGGTGGATTGCTCCTCAACGGGGAGCTGGTGGAGCTGGGCGTCGGCCAGGACGTCCTGCACGAGGACTTCGTAGGTCACGGTGACGAGCCCGACCCGTTCATCACTATCGAGTTCCTCGCGGTGGACCAGGCTTCGCGCGTCTGGTCCGCCCGATATGCCCCGGAACTGGATGTCCTGCCACTGCGGCATTCCTCCACCGGCTCCGAGGAATCGGCCGACCTTCCGCTCTTCTCTCGCCGCTTCCAATACCTCAAGGCCGATCGCATCGTTCCCGCGACTCTCTACCCCCGATCGCACCACCAGGCCATCGGGCGCGGCTTCCTCGGGTCTCGGGGGGAGCACACCGTCAATTTCCTACGCCACCACGCCGAGGACGTCGTCCCGGATGGCCCACTGCGCCATCCGTCCGCCGACGGCAACACACTCCTCTCCCACGTCGGAGCATGGATGCAGGAGCTCTGCCCCGGCATCAGTCTGGAAGCGACCGAGATCCCTGGAGTCGACTCCGTCCGCCTGAGCTACGGCTTCGGCGGCACATCCGGCTTGAACTCCTCCCGTCGGCGACGACCCACCAACGTCGGCTTCGGACTCACGTACGCGCTGCCGATCGTGGTGGCCTGCCTGTCGGCCGTCCCCGGAAGCCTGATCCTCCTGGAGAACCCGGAGGCGCATCTGCACCCGCGCGGCCAGTCCAGGATGGCGGCGCTCATCGCTGCGGCCGCCTCGGCCGGCGCCCAGCTGATCGTCGAGACACACAGCGACCACGTCCTCGACGGCACCCGTCTCGCCGTCAAGCAGGGTCGCCTCGCTGCTGCGGAAACCGCCATCCACTACTTCCGCGGCAATGGTACGGAGGTGGAAATCGTCACTCCCTCCGTAGGCGACGACGGCATGCTCTCCGAGTGGCCAGAAGGCTTCTTCGACGAGACCGACCACACGCTCGACCAGCTTCTGGACTGATCGACCGAGTCGTCACAAGCGTTCACAGTTACGTTCCAGGGGAGGGGACCCGCCCGCGTGCTCATGCTGTTCTTCAACGAGAAGTCATGTACGTCATCGATCACACAGGAGCAGGCCGACGAGGCCATGCACGACTTCATCCAGGTCTGCCGCAGCACGTGGAAGATCTATCAGGGCACCACGCTGGTGAGCGAAGTTCCCATGGAAAATCTGGAAATCGCCCCGGGCTACTACCTCCAGCAGTGGCGCAACGAGCCCCGCAACCATGACGCCTGGCAGTTCATGCGCCGGACACTACAGCGCAAGGCCCCTCTCGCCGGTGTCCTGCCGAAGCCGCCGGACGACCAGGACTCCGACTACCGCCACGACGGGACGCCCGTCCTCGGCCTGGCCGCCGCCCACCTGATGAACTCTCCGGCCGTCAGCCTCCCCACCGGCATCTGCTGGAAAGTGCCCTGGCTCAAGGTCGCGTACGAGACCGTCGACGAGAACGGCTACCTCCACGGCGTGGCCGATGTCCGGCACATCGCCTCGGGCGCTCACGTCGTGGAGCACGAGGAGTGGATCCGCGACACCGCCGCGGCCGCGGTGACCACGGGGGCGAAGCTGTGGGCACAGCGCGAGACCCTGTTCCCGCACCTACAGCTCGTACCCGATGTGGAGCAGAACCTCCTCGACCTGACCAACGCGTCCCTGCCATCCGTCCGCCAGGAGCTGCTCCGTCTCAACACCGCTGCGGAGAACTGGCACCCCGGGCAATCGGAACCGTCCTGGGCCGCCAAGGTCGTTCCCGAGAGCGAGACCCGTATCAAGCAAGGCCTCTGCACCTTTACGGACTTTGACGGCAGTAAAAAGCTGTTCAGCCTCCATTGCCGGTTCAACCCCAGCCCAGGACGCATCCACCTACGCCTGATCACCGAGGAAGGCAAGATCCGTATCGGCTATGTCGGCCGTAAGCGCCTGACGGACGGGGTGCCGAGAAGCGCACGCTGAGCCTTCACCGACATGATGCATCTCGAAACCGGGCTCGAACCGCTCAGCGACTCCTGACGCCCCATCGGAACGAGCGTCGTTCCAGCGTCAAGATATCGCCCGTAACGCCCACACGGCACATACCGCGCACCCGGAAAACCGCAGGTCAGTCGTCCTTCTTCACCGGCTCCAGAATCGCCACGCACTCCACGTGGTGCGTCATCGGGAACAGGTCGAACGCCCGCAGCGTCCGGACCTTGTACCCGCCCTCGCGGAAGTACGCGATGTCGCGCGCGAGCGCGGCCGGGTCGCAGGCGACGTAAGCGATCTTGCGGGCGCCCAGACCCGAGAGGTGCTTGACGACCTGCTTGCCGGCGCCGGCGCGGGGCGGGTCGAGGACGATGAGGTCGCACTCGGTGATGCCGGTGCGGGGCAGGACCTGGTCGACCTTGCCGTGTTCGATGCGGACCCGGTCGAGGTCCTTCAGGTTGTGGCGGGCGTCCTCGACGGCGCGCTTGCCGGACTCGATGCCGAGGACCGCGCCCTTCTCGCCGATGCGCTGGCCGATGGCGCCGGCGAAGAGGCCGACGCCGCAGTAGAGGTCGAGGGCGGTGTCGTTCTTGCGGGGCAGCAGGCCCTGCATGACGGCGCGGACCAGCGTGGTGGCGGCCTGCGGGTGGACCTGCCAGAAGCCGCCGGAGCCGACACGGTAGGTGCGGTCGTCGGCGACCTCGCGGACGAAGGCGCGCCCGTGGACGCGGTGGATGCCGCCGTCGTGCTCCTCGACGCGCAGGACGGAGACCGGCTTGTCGAGCTCGACCAGGGGCAGCCGGCCGCCGGGCTTCGGGGTGAGGACGACCTGGCGGTCGTGGGAGCCGGTGGCGGAGATCGCCTCGACGCCGGCCAGCGTCGGCCAGCTGCGCTTCTCGATGCCCAGTTCGGTGACGCCGGGGGCGGCGATCATGCAGTGGTCGATCGGCTGGACGTCGTGGGAGCGGTGCTTGCGCAGTCCCGCGTTGCCCTCGTCGTCGACGGCGTACTGGACACGGGTGCGCCAGGCGGGCACCTCGCCGGCGGGGAGCTTGTCGCCCTCGGCGGGCATGACGGTGCCGTCCCAGCCGGCCTCTTCCGGGGTGAGGCCCGCGAGGCGCTGGAGCTGCTCGGCGATGACCTCGCCCTTGAGCCGGCGCTGGGCGCCCGGCTTGGCGTGCTGCCAGTCGCAGCCGCCGCACATGCCGGGGCCGGCGTACGGGCACGGTGCGGGAACGCGGTCCTTGGACGCCTCGATGACGGTGACGGCGTCGGCGCGCAGGAAGCGGGAGTCGGTGTCGCCGTCCGTGACGCGGGCGACGATCTTCTCGCCGGGGAGCGTGTGGCGTACGAAGAGCACGCGGCCCTCGGCCGTACGGGCGATGCAGTGGCCTCCGTGCGCGACGGGCCCGACCTCGACCTCGTACTCCTCCCCGACCAGCGACGACGTGGATGCGTTCTGCATGAGGGGAGGCTCCAGAGATTCGGGGGAAGCGAACAGCGAACAAGGCGAGCAGAAGACGTGCACGGGCCGACGGGCGTGGACGGGCTCCCGCGGCCCCTGCCGGACGGCGGCCCGAGCGGTCCGACGCACACGGCCGGACAACAGCCCACCAGTCTACGTGGGAGTCGCCCGGCCGTTCACCATGGAGCGCCCGAGGGGCGGGGCCGGCCCGACCTCACCGACCCCGACCTCCGCCTCAGGGCTTCTTCACCTGCTCCTTGGGCCGGCGCTCGACCGGTCCGCGCCGGACGGAGCCCGGGGCGGTCCACTCCGCGCGCCTGCGGGCCCGCTTCTTCGCGACCTCGGAGGACTCCAGCTGGTACGGCACCGAGGTGACCATGACCCCCGGGGTGAAGAGCAGCCGCCCCTTCAGGCGCAGCGCGCTCTGGTTGTGCAGCAGGTGCTCGTACCAGTGCCCGACGACGTACTCGGGGATGTACACGCTCACCACGTCGCGCGGGCTCTCCCGGCGCAGCCCCTTGACGTACTCGATGACCGGACGGGTCACCTCGCGGTACGGGGAGTCGAGGATCTTGAGCGGGACGTTGATGCCGCGCCGCTCCCAGTCCTCGCGCAGTGCCTTGGTCTCCTGCGGGTCCACGCTGATGGAGAGCGCCTCCAGGTGGTCCGTGCGGATCAGCTTGGCGTAGGCGAGGGCGCGCAGGGTGGGGCGGTGGAGCTTGGAGACCAGGACGATGGCGTGGACCCGCGAGGGCCGGACGGTCTCGTCGGAGGGGGTCTCGTCGGCGGCGATCTCGCGGGCGACCCGGTCGTAGTGCTTACGGATCGCGGTCATCGTGCCGTAGAAGATCACCATGCCGAGCAGCGCGACCCAGGCACCGTGGGTGAACTTGGTGGCGAGGACGACGACCAGCACCAGGCCGGTGAAGAACGCGCCGAAGGTGTTGATGGCGCGCGAGCGGACCATGTGGCGGCGCTTGGCCGGGTCCGTCTCGGTGCGCAGGTGGCGGTTCCAGTGCCGGACCATGCCGGTCTGGCTGAGGGTGAACGAGACGAAGACGCCGACGATGTAGAGCTGGATCAGGCGGGTGGAGTCCGCTCCGTAGATCCAGACCAGCAGGATGGCCGCGCCGGCCAGCAGCACGATGCCGTTGGAGAAGGCCAACCGGTCGCCGCGGGTGTGGAGCTGGCGCGGCAGGTAGCGGTCCTGGGCAAGGATCGAGCCGAGCAGCGGGAAGCCGTTGTACGCGGTGTTGGCCGCGAGGAAGAGCACCAGGGCGGTGGCCGCGGCGAGGAGGACGAAGAGGAAGGAACCGTCCCCGAAGACCGCTGCGGCGACCTGTGAGATCACCGGGTCCTGGGTGAAGCCGGAGCCGACGGAAGCGCCGTTGTGGAACAGGTCCTTCGCCGGGTTCTCGGCCATCTTCACGTCGGTGACCATGGCCAGCGCGATGATCCCGCAGAACATGGTGACGGCCAGCAGGCCCATCATCGCGAGGGTGTTCGCGGCGTTCTTGCTCTTCGGCTTGCGGAAGGCGGGTACGCCGTTGCTGATCGCCTCGACACCGGTGAGCGCGGCACATCCGGAGGAGAAGGCGCGCAGCAGCAGGAAGACCAGCGCGAAACCGGCCAGTCCCCCGTGTTCGGGCTTGATCGTGAAGTCCGCGGTCGGCGCGTGCATGTCGTCACCGAGGATCAGCCCGCGGAAGGCTCCCCAGGCGATCATGATGAAGACGCCCACCACGAAGAGGTAGGTGGGGATGGCGAAGAGCTTCCCCGACTCCTTCACTCCGCGCAGGTTCATCAGCGTCAGCAGCACGATCGCCGCGATGGCGGCGAGCGTCTTGTGCTCGATGACGAAGGGGATCGCCGATCCGAGGTTCTCCACGCCGGAGGAGATCGACACGGCGACGGTGAGGACGTAGTCGACGAGCAGCGCACTGGCGACGGTGAGTCCGGCCTTGGGTCCGAGGTTGGTGGTGGCGACCTCGTAGTCGCCGCCGCCGCTCGGGTAGGCGTGGACGTTCTGCCGGTACGAGGCGACGACCGTGAACATCAGGACCACGACGGCGACCGCGATCCACGGGCTGAAGTGGTACGCCGACACGCCCGCGATGGAGAGCACCAGGAGAACTTCTCCCGGGGCGTACGCCACCGAGGACAGCGGGTCGGATGCGAAGACGGGGAGGGCGATGCGCTTGGGGAGAAGGGTTTCTCCCAGCTTGTCGCTGCGCAGCGCCCGTCCGATCAGGATCCGTTTGGGCACGTCGGTCAGTTTGGACACGCAGAGGATCGTAAGCGTTGGCCGGGGGCCCGCGGTCCTCCGCTACCCCGTTCCACCCCAATCTCCTGCGATCAGCGGAAAAGGAGTCGCAAACCTTAACGGAATCCTTGCGCCCGGCCGAACGGGTGTGACACCGCGCTTCCGTCCCGGCACCGGGGGTCACCCGCGGGTGACGGTTCCGCCGGCTCTCGTGGGCCTCGCGGCCCCGAGCGGCGCTCCGGCGCCTGCCCCAGCCCTTCCCGCCCTCCCTCTTTACTCCGCCTTTGCCGCCGCTTTCGCTCGTCTTGCACCGGGGCGCGCTCCGCCTTTGCCGAGGCGCCCGGCCGAACGCAGACTCGGTTGAGGCGGGCACGGGGATGCCGCTTAAGCTCATCCCCGGGCAACGACGGACGTGGTTGCCCCGTTTCTTTGCGCGGAAAGCCGAGAGAGAGTTGTGAGCACAGTGTTTTCGCAGGTCAGCCGGACGACCAGGACTGCGAGGTAGGCACAGGGTGCATATCGTCATCATGGGCTGCGGGCGAGTCGGAGCAGCTCTCGCGCAGACCTTGGAACAGCAGGGGCACACGGTCGCCGTGATCGATCAGGACCCCACGGCGTTCCGACGCCTCGGTTCCGGGTTCGGTGGCCGTCGTGTCACCGGGGTCGGCTTCGACCAGGACACCCTCCGCGAGGCGGGTATCGAGGAAGCCGGTGCCTTCGCCGCGGTCAGCAGCGGCGACAACTCGAACATCATCGCCGCCCGGGTGGCCCGCGAGATGTTCAGCATCGAGAACGTCGCGGCCCGCATCTACGACCCCCGCCGCGCGGAGGTCTACCAGCGCCTCGGCATCCCCACCGTGGCCACGGTCCGCTGGACGGCGGACCAGATGCTGCGGCGGCTGCTGCCGTCCGGCGCCGAGCCGCTGTGGCGCGACCCGAGCGGCGGTGTGCAGCTCGCCGAGGTGCACACCACCCCCGCCTGGATCGGTCACAAGATCAGCACGCTCCAGGAGGAGACCGGGGTGCGTGTGGCTTTCCTCACCCGCCTGGGCGAAGCGATCCTGCCCTCGTCCCAGACGGTGCTGCAGGAGGGTGACCTGGTCCACGTGATGATGCGTACGGACGAGGTCGCGAAGGTCGAGGCGGCCTTCGCCGAGGGCCCCGAGGAAGGCGGTCACTGATGCGCGTGGCGATTGCCGGAGCCGGCGCGGTGGGCCGTTCCATCGCGGCCGAGCTGCTGGAGAACGGGCACGAGGTCCTGCTCGTCGACAAGGCTCCCACCGCCATCTCGGTGGAGCGGGTCCCGATGGCCGAGTGGCTCCTCGCCGACGCCTGCGAGATCACCTCGCTCGACGAGGCGGCGCTCCAGCGCTGCAACGTCGTGATCGCGGCGACCGGTGACGACAAGGTCAACCTGGTCGTCTCCCTGCTCGCGAAGACCGAGTACGGGGTGCCGAGGGTCGTGGCCCGCGTCAACAACCCCAAGAACGAGTGGCTCTTCAACGAGTCCTGGGGCGTCGACGTCGCGGTCTCCACCCCGCGTCTGATGTCGGCGCTGGTGGAAGAGGCGGTGAGCGTCGGCGACCTGGTCCGGCTGCTGCGCTTCAGCCACGGCGACGCCAACCTGGTCGAGCTGACCCTGCCCCCCGAGTCGGCCGTGGCCGGTACTCAGGTCGGCGAGGTGGAGTGGCCCGAGGACACCTCCCTGGTCACCATCATCCGGGGTACGCGGGTGCTCACCCCGAGCCCCGAGGAGACGCTGGAGGCCGGCGACGAGCTGCTGTTCGTGGCCGCGCAGGCCCGCGAGGAGCAGCTGGAGGACCTCCTGTCGGTACGCCGGGACGAGTCGGCCGAGGACTGAGGCGAGCCGGCCGAGGACTGAGGCGGCCCGGCAGGGCAGCGTGACGGCGAAGAGGGCCGGGACCGAGGGGTACGCACTCGGTCCCGGCCCTCTTCCACGCCCGGGTTCCCCGAGTCCACGGGCCCCGCTCTCCGCCGGGGTCACGCCCCGGGGACGGTGCTCCCCCGGACGATCAGCCGGTGCGGGATCGTCAGGTCGTGGGCGGGCAGCTCGTTGCGGGGGCTGTAGATGCGGTCGGCCAGGCACTGCAGGGCCCGCGCGGCGATCTGGTGCTTGTCGGGCGAGACCGTGGTGAGACCGGGGAAGCTGAAACGGCCGTCCTCGATGTCGTCGAAACCGACGATCGCCAGGTCCTCCGGCACCCGCACGCCCCGCGCACGAGCCGTGTGCAGGGCGCCCAGAGCCAGTTCGTCGCTGAACGCGAACACCGCGTCGGGGACGGCGTCGCCGCCGCCTCCCCTGCCACCGCCACTCCGTCCGGTCCCGTCACCGTCTCTCGGGCCGCCGCCGCTCCGTCCGGTCCCGTCACCGTCTCTCGGGCCGCCGCCGCTCCGTCCGGTCCCGTCACGGCCTCCCGCGTCGCCACCCCCTCCGGTCCCGTCGCCGTCGAGCAGGTCCGCCATGGCACGGGCCCCGTCACTGCGGTGCAGCGAGGCCACGGGGCGCTCCCACGCGGGGCGGGGTTCGACACCGGCCCGGCGCAGCGCCCGCCGGTAGCCTTCCGCCCGCTGGTCCGCCGTACCGTTCTCCAGGTGCGGCTGGAGGCCGATGGCGGCGATGCGGCGGCGTCCGCACTCCAGCAGGTGGGTGGTGGCCTCGTCGGCCGCGGCCACGTTGTCCACCGCGACCCGGTCCGCCAGCCCGTCGGGGCTCCGCTCGCCGAGCAGGACGACCGGCAGCGCGCGGGGGGTGGCCGTGAGGTCCCGGGCCTTCAGGGCCCAGGGGCTGATGACGAGCCCGTCCATCACGCGGCCCCCGTCACCGGTGAGCAGGCGGCGTTCCGCCTCCGCGTCCCCGAGGGTCTGGTCGATGATCACGGTCCACGACCGGCGCCGGGCCTCGTCCACCAGCAGCCCGGCGAGCTCGGCGAAGTAGGGCGAGTGCAGTTCCGGGATGGCGAGTCCGATGATGCCGGTGCGGCCCGCGCGCAGGCTGCGCGCGGCGAGGTTGGGCCGGTAGCCCAGTTCGTCGATCGCCTCCTGCACCCGCAGGCGGGTCGGCTCCGCGACCGCCGCGGAGCCGTTGACCACGTTCGACACCGTGCGTGGGGAGACTCCCGCGCGGAGGGCCACGTCCTTCAGGCTGCTGCTCACCCCCACATCGTGGCACATGTGCGCCGCCATCATTGCCACGTTGCAATCAACGATGTAAAACTACCGGCAGCCCACTCCGCTCAACCCTCAGGAGGCACCTGTGAGCCGATACGCCCACCCCCGGACGGCCCTGGCCGGTCTCGATGCCGACGTGACGCCCGACGTGGAGGCCCTGTACACGGACGGCATCACCGCGCGGAAGGGTGCGTTCACCCCGGAGTGGACCGACCGTCTCCGCGAGGACGTCGAGGTGGCGTTCCAGGAGGCGCTGGGGCGGCCCGGCGGCGCGGTCGGGCGCGGCCCGCACCGCTACTACGTCGAGATCCACCCCGAGCAGCTGCGGGGATTCGTCGATCTCGTCGAGCACCCGTGGGTGCGGTCCGTCTGCGAGGCGGTGCTCGGCCCCGACTACCGGATCGTGGAGCTGGGCTTCGACGTCCCGCTCGCGGGTGCGGTCGACCAACCGTGGCACCGGGACTTCCCGATGCCGGAGGAGACCCGTGCCGAACGGCGGCTGACCTCCCTCGCCTTCAACGTGACGGCCGTCGACACCGAGGAGGACATGGGTCCCTTCGAGATAGCGCCGGGCACCCAGTGGGACGACAGTCCGGAGTTCGGCCACGGCATGTTCCCGCCCCGCTCCCACTACCCGCGCTACGCGGAGAGGGCCGTACGCAAGTACCCGCGGCGCGGCGACATCTCCGCCCGCAGCGCCCTGACCGTCCACCGCGGGACCACGAACCACTCGGTGAAGCCCCGGCCCGTGCTGGTTCTCGGGGTCGACGGCCCGGAGGCCGCGAACGGCGACCGGCACGACACCGCCGCGACCCGGTCGTACTGGGAGGGCCTGCCCGAGCGGGTCCGCCGCCACCTCGACTGCGCGGTCGTCGACACGCTGGTGCCCGTGACGCAGAAGCACACCATCGAGGGTCTGATCATGGGCGACGCCTGACGCCTGACGCCTGCCCGGCATGCGGCGGCGGCGGACACCGTGAGGTGTCCGCCGCCGCCGGAACGCGAGAGTGCCGGGTGCCGTCAGGCGTCGTAGTTCCGTGCCGCCGCGGTCTCCGCGCCGCGGGCGTTCTCGGCCTCCGCCTCGCGGGCCCGCTCCGCGGCGCGCTCCGCCTCGCGGTCCTTCTCCGCCTGCTCGGCGGCCTCCATCTCGGCGAAGACGTCGATCGGGGCCGGCGCCTTGGCCAGGAAGACCCAGGTGAGGTACACGGCGAGCAGGAACGGCGGGATCTTCAGTCCGACGAGCACCCAGCCGAGCTGGGCGGTGTCGGCCCACCAGTAGAGCGGGAAGAGGATCGCGCACTTGGCGAGCAGGATGAGGCCCCAGGCGTAGCTGGCCTTGGCGTAGGCGCGCTTGCGGCCGGGGTTCCTGGTCCGCCAGGAGAGGTTCTCCTTGAAGACCGGGCCGAGGATGAGCCCGATCAGCGGGACGCCCGCCAGCGTGGTGATCAGATAGGCCAGCGCGAGGCCGAGCGTGTAGAGCATGCCCGGGAGGTAGAAGTCCTTGGCATTGCCCGTGATCATCGCGAAGACCACACCGAAGGCCACACCAAAAACGCCACTGAACGCGTGCTTGACGGTGTCCTTGCGGACCAGCCGGACGACGACCAGCAGCAGCGAGACCGCCAGCGCGGCGATGGCCGAGACGTGCAGGTTCTTGTTGAGGGTGAAGATGGTGACGAAGAGCAGTCCGGGCAGGACGGTCTCCACCATCCCCCGGACCCCGCCGAACGCATCGAAGAGAGCGGCCTCGGTGACCGCCCTGTTCGTCGCGTCCTGCTGATCCGTGTCCGGGGTACGGTCCCCGTCGTGCGTCGGCTTGTCGTCGGACGTCACCGGCTACTCCTTGCCCAGCGGTCGCAATTCGTATGTGGGGTTGAACAGCACCCGGCGCCCGTGGCTCATGGCGACGCGGCCCGAGACGATGAGCCTGCGGCCTGGTTCGATGCCGACGATGGAGCGGCGGCCGAGCCAGACCACGTCCAGCGGCGCGGTGCCGTCGAAGAGCTCCGCTTCCAGAGCGGGCACTCCGGCACGCGGTCGCAGGGTGACGGTCCGCAACGTACCAGCCACCTTGACGATCTGGCGGTCCGAGCATTCGGAGATGCGGGTGCACCCCGACGCGTGCGCGTCCTCCTGGAGCTCCTCGGACTCCAGGTCCTCCTGGGAACTGGACAACCGGTCGAGCATGCGGCGGAAGCGCCCGGTGGACCGCTCCGCCTTCCCGGCTCTGTCGAATCGAGGAACAGCACTCATACCCGAAGAGTACCGGTCTCGCGAGCCGGTCGCGGGGTCCGGAAAACTCACCCGGACGAGTGCATGGCCATGCCCCGCGCGCAGCGACGCGCGACGGACCCGCGACGGCTCAGCCGCGCTCGAACCGGTAGCCCATTCCCGGCTCGGTGACGAAATGCCGGGGGTGCGAGGGGTCGGCCTCCAGCTTGCGGCGGAGCTGGGCCATGTAGACCCGGAGGTAGTTGGTCTCCGTGCCGTAGGAGGGGCCCCAGACCTCCTGGAGGAGCTGCTTCTGGCTGACCAGCCGGCCGCTGTTGCGGACCAGGACCTCCAGCAGGTGCCACTCGGTGGGGGTGAGGCGGACGTCACGGCCCTCACGGTGGACCTTCTTGGCCGCCAGGTCGACGGTGAACCCCTCGGTCTCGACGATCACCACGTCATCGGCGGCGTCCGGGCCGACCGGCTCCGCCCGGCGGACCGAAGCCCGCAGCCGGGCGAGCAGCTCGTCCATGCCGAAGGGCTTGGTCACGTAGTCGTCGGCGCCCGCGTCGAGCGCCTCCACCTTCTCGTCGGAGGTGTGCCGGGCGGAGAGGACCAGGATCGGCACCCGGGTCCAGCCCCGGAGTCCCCTGATGACCTCGACGCCGTCCATGTCGGGCAGCCCGAGGTCCAGCACCACCACGTCGGGGTGGCGGGCGGCGGCGAGCTGGAGGGCCGTGGCCCCGTCGGGCGCGGCGTCGACCTCGTACTTCCGTGCCTTCAGGTTGATCACGAGGGCGCGTACGATCTGCGGCTCGTCGTCGACCACAAGCACCCGGGTCATCGCGGTCCTGCCTTTCTGCTGCTGTACGGAGAAGAGATTCTGCTGCACCCGGATGTCGGGGGTGTGACGGCCTCGGGCGTGCTGTTCGCCCCCCGCCGTCACGGCGTCACGAGGTGACCTGCGGGGACAGGTCGGGGCTGGCGGGTACGTGGTCGGCCGCCGTCTTGAGCGTGAGCACCATGGTCATGCCGCCGCCGGGGGTGTCCTCCGCGTCGAGGGTGCCGCCCATCGATTCGGCGAACCCCCGGGCGACGGCCAGGCCGAGGCCGACCCCGGCACCGCGCGGGGCGTCGCCGTACCGCTGGAACGGCTCGAAGATCCGCCGCTTGCCCTCGTCGGGGACGCCGGGACCCCGGTCGGATACCCGGAGCTCGACGCGGTCGCCCAGCGTGCTGGCGGCCACGGTGACGGGCGTGCCGTCCGGACTGTACTTGACGGCGTTCTCCACGACGTTGGCCACGGTCCGCTCCAGCAGACCGGGGTCGACGGCGACCATCGGCAGGGTCTCCGGGATGTCGAGCTCGACGCTGCCTTCGGGTACGCCTCCGAGCGCCATCGGGACGACCTCGTCGAGGTCGATCTCACGGATCAGCGGGGTGACGGTCCCGGTCTGGAGGCGCGACATGTCGAGCAGGTTGCCGACCAGGTGGTCCAGGCGGTCGGCGCCGTTCTCTATGCCTTCGAGGAGTTCGGCCTCGTCGTCCTCGGACCAGGCGACGTCGTCGGAGCGCAGCGAGCTGACGGCCGCCTTGATGGCGGCGAGCGGGGTGCGCAGGTCGTGGCTGACGGCGGCCAGCAGGGCGGTCCTGATGCGGTTGCCCTCGGCGAGCCTGCGGGCCTTCTCGGCCTCGCCGACCAGGCGCTGGCGGTCCAGTACGACGGCCGCCTGCGCGGCGAACGCGCCGAGCACCCGGCGGTCCTCGGCGGGCAGCACCCGGCCGGAGAGCGCGAGCGCCATGTGGTCGCCGACCGGCATGTCCACGTCGGCGTCGTCGGGCCGGGTCACCGGGCTGGGCCCGACCGATCCCGCGCAGGTCCACGGTTCGACGTCGTTCTGCCGTTCCAGCAGGGCGACGGACTCCATGGCGAAGGTCTCGCGGACCCGTTCCAGCAGGGCGTCCAGGGTGGTCTCGCCGCGCAGCACGCTGCCGGCCAGGAAGGAGAGGATCTCCGACTCCGCGCGCAGTCGTGCGGCCTGGTGGGTACGTCTCGCCGCGAGGTCGACCACGGAGGCGACCGACACCGCCACCGCGAAGAAGATCACGATGGCGACGATGTTCTCCGGGTCCTGCACGGTCAGGGTGTGGGTCGGTGGGGTGAACCAGTAGTTCAGCAGCAGGGACCCGGCGGCGGCGGACGCGAGTGCCGGCAGCAGGCCGCCGAGCAGGGCGGCGGCCACCGTCAGGAAGAGGAAGAGCAGGACGTCGTTGGCGAGCCCGGGGCCGTCCTCCATGCTGCGCAGGAGTACGGAGAGGAGGGCGGGACCGCCGACGCCGACCAGCCAGCCCCAGATGATCCGGGCGCGCCCGAGCCGGGCGCCCCGGGCGATGGGCAGTCCTCTGCCCTTGGCGACCTCGTCGTGGGTGACGATGTGGACGTCGAGGTCGGTCCCGGACTCGCGGGCGACGGTGGCGCCCACGCCGGGGCCGTAGATGTACTGCCAGGTCTTGCGGCGGCTGGAGCCGAGGACGATCTGGGTGGCGTTGACCCCGCGCGCGAAGGCGAGGAGGGCGGCCGGGATGTCGTCGCCGATGACGTGGTGGAAGGTCCCGCCCAGGTCCTCTACGAGGGTCCGCTGGACGGTGAGCTCCTTGGGCGAGGCCGAGGTGAGGCCGTCGCTGCGGGCTATGTAGACGGCGAGGATCTCGCTGCCGGAGCCCTTCGCGGCCATCCGGGAGGCGCGGCGGATGAGGGTGCGGCCCTCGGGCCCGCCGGTGAGGCCCACGACGATGCGCTCGCGGGCCTGCCAGGTGGAGCTGATGTTGTGCTCGCCCCGGTACTGCTGGAGGTACTCGTCCACCCGGTCGGCGACCCAGAGCAGGGCCAGCTCGCGCAGGGCGGTGAGGTTGCCGGGGCGGAAGTAGTTGGAGAGGGCCGCGTCGAGCTTGTCGGGCTTGTAGATGTTGCCGTGGGCCATGCGGCGGCGCAGCGCCTGGGGCGACATGTCGACCAGTTCGATCTGGTCGGCGCGGCGGACGACCTCATCGGGGACGGTCTCGCGCTGCCGGACGCCGGTTATCGACTCGACCACGTCGCCGAGCGACTCCAGGTGCTGGATGTTGACGGTCGAGACGACGTCGATGCCGGCCTGGAGGAGTTCCTCGACGTCCTGCCAGCGTTTGGCGTTGCGGGCGCCGGGGACGTTGGTGTGGGCGAGCTCGTCCACGAGGGCGACCTGGGGGGCCCGCTCCAGTACGGCGTCCACGTCCATCTCGGTGAAGACCGCCGAGCGGTACTCGATCTCGCGCCGCCGGATCTGTTCGAGGCCGTGCAGCATCACCTCGGTACGGGGCCGGTCGTGGTGCTCGACGAAGGCGACGACGCAGTCGGTGCCCCGTTCGATGCGCCGGTGGGCCTCCGAGAGCATGGCGTAGGTCTTGCCGACGCCGGGTGCCGCCCCCAGGTAGATACGAAGCTTGCCGCGTGCCATGGCCCCATTGTCTTCTCTTGCGCGGGCTGCGGCCCGTGCGGCAGCCACTGACGACGCTACTCCCGGAGATCCGGGCATTTCGGATGGCGGTCGGACCGGGTGTCCGTATTGACGGAACCCTGATGCGGGACGCCGCGTGTCCCGTCCGGCCCGGGGAGGAGGGCCGGGCGGGACACGCGGCGGTTCCGGGGGCTCCGCCGTGCCCCGGAGCGCTGACCGTGTCAGCCCGCGTCGACCAGTTCCTTCAGCGCGACGTTCAGCCGGAGGACGTTGACGCGGGGTTCACCGATGAATCCGATGATGCGTCCGCTGGTGTTGTCGTCGACGAGCTTGCTCACCCGGTCCACCGGGAGGTGGTTCTTCTCGGCGACCCGGCGGATCTGGATCTCCGCGTACTCCGGGGAGATGTCGGGGTCGAGGCCGGAGCCGGAGGAGGTGACGGCGTCGGCCGGCACGTCCTCGGGGTCGACCGGGTGGCCGGGCACGGAGTTGTCCTCGACCACGGCCGCCTTGGCGGCGGTGACCCAGTCGATCAGGTCCTTGTTGTCGCCGGAGCGGTTGGTCGCCCCGGAGAGGATGAGCTTGTACTGGGTGTTGACGCTGTTGCTGCCGAGACCGTTGGTGGGGCGGGGCTGGAACCACTTGAGGTCCGGGTCCGCCGTGTCCTGGCCGTCCTTGAGCGGCAGGTCGTAGCGCTGGCCGATCAGCTCGGAGCCGACGACCTTGCCGTCGCTGCTGACCTCGGAGCCGTTGGCCTTGTGGGAGAAGAGCGCCTGGGCGACACCGGTGACCGCGAGCGGGTAGATGACGCCGCAGACCAGGGTGAGGACGAGCAGGGCCCTCAGACCGGCCAGCAGCAGCCGGGTCGTGTTTCCTACGGAGGTGTTCATGCCGATCAGCCGATTCCGGGGATGAGGGAGATGATCAGGTCGATGATCTTGATGCCGATGAACGGGGCGACCAGGCCGCCGAGACCGTAGATCCCGAGGTTGCGCCGGAGCATGCTGTCCGCGCCGGCCGGCCGGTAGCGGACGCCCTTGAGAGCGAGCGGTACGAGCGCGACGATGATCAGCGCGTTGAAGACGACGGCGGACAGGATCGCGGACTGCGGGGAGTCGAGCCGCATGATGTTGAGCTTGTCCAGGCCCGGGTAGACCACCGCGAACATCGCCGGGATGATCGCGAAGTACTTCGCGACGTCGTTGGCGATCGAGAACGTGGTGAGCGCGCCACGGGTGATCAGGAGCTGCTTGCCGATCGCGACGATCTCGATCAGCTTGGTGGGGTTGGAGTCCAGGTCCACCATGTTCCCGGCCTCCTTGGCGGCCGAGGTGCCCGTGTTCATCGCCACGCCGACGTCGGCCTGGGCCAGGGCGGGGGCGTCGTTCGTACCGTCGCCGGTCATCGCGACGAGCTTGCCGCCCGCCTGCTCCCGCTTGATGAGGGCCATCTTGTCCTCGGGCGTCGCCTCGGCGAGGAAGTCGTCGACCCCCGCCTCCTCGGCGATGGCCTTGGCGGTCAGCGGGTTGTCGCCGGTGATCATCACCGTGCGGATGCCCATCCGGCGCAGCTCGTCGAACCGCTCCCGCATCCCCTCCTTGACGACGTCCTTGAGGTGGACGACACCCAGGACCCGGGCGCCGTCGGCGTCGTCGACCGCCACGAGGAGCGGGGTGCCGCCGGCCTCGGAGATCCGGTCCGTCAGCGTCTGGGCGTCGTCCGCGACGGTGCCGCCGCGCTCCTTCACCCAGGCCACCACCGAGCCGGTCGCGCCCTTGCGGACGCAGCGGCCGTCCACGTCCACGCCCGACATGCGGGTCTGGGCGGTGAACTCGACCCATACGGCGTGCGCCAGCTCACCGCGGTGGCGCTCGCGCAGCCCGTACTTCCCCTTGGCGAGGACCACGATCGAGCGGCCCTCGGGGGTCTCGTCGGCGAGCGAGGAGAGCTGGGCGGCGTCCGCGAGTTCCGCCTCCGTCGTGCCCCTGACCGGGAGGAACTCGGCGGCCTGGCGGTTGCCGAGCGTGATGGTGCCGGTCTTGTCGAGCAGCAGCGTGGACACGTCACCGGCCGCCTCGACGGCCCGGCCGGACATGGCCAGCACGTTGCGCTGCACCAGCCGGTCCATGCCGGCGATACCGATCGCCGAGAGCAGCGCCCCGATCGTCGTCGGGATCAGGCAGACCAGCAACGCGGCCAGCACGATCATCGACTGCTTGCTGCCCGCGTAGACCGCGAACGGCTGGAGGGTCACCACGGCGAGCATGAAGACGATCGTGAGCGACGCCAGCAGGATGTTCAGCGCGATCTCGTTCGGCGTCTTCTGCCGCGCCGCGCCCTCGACCAGGCTGATCATCCGGTCGATGAAGGTCTCGCCCGGCTTGGTGGTGATCTTGATGACGACGCGGTCGGACAGGACCTTCGTGCCACCGGTGACGGCACTGCGGTCACCGCCGGACTCACGGATCACCGGGGCGGACTCGCCCGTGATCGCGGACTCGTCCACCGACGCCACACCCTCCACGACGTCACCGTCGCCGGGGATGACGTCCCCGGCCTCGCAGACGACCAGGTCGCCGATGCGCAGTTCGGTGCCGGGGACGCTCTCCTCGCGCGAGCCGTTCAGCCGGCGGGCGACCGTGTCGGTCTTGGCCTTGCGCAGCGTGTCGGCCTGCGCCTTGCCCCGGCCCTCGGCCACCGCCTCGGCGAGGTTGGCGAAGATCGTCGTCAGCCACAGCCAGAGGGCGATGGCCCAGCCGAACCAGTCGGTGGGGTCGGTGGCCGCGAGCACGGTCGTGAAGACCGAGCCGACCAGCACCACGAACATGACCGGGGACTTGACCATCACCCGGGGGTCGAGCTTGCGGACCGCCTCCGGGAAGGAGGTGAGCAGCTGCTTCGGGTCGAAGAATCCTCCGCCGACGCGGGCGGCGGCCGGCTTCGGGTCGGCCGGTCCGTCCCCGTGCGGTGCGGGCGGCTGGGCGAGGGTGGACATGGTGTCCTCTTGCGGGGTTCGTGTGGTCATGACGCCAGCCCCTCGGCGAGCGGGCCCAGAGCGAGGGCGGGGAAGTAGGTCAGACCGGTGACGATCATGATGGCGCCGACCAGCAGCCCGCTGAAGAGCGGCTTGTGGGTGCTGAGGGTGCCGGTGGTCTCCGGTACGGGCTTCTGCTCGGCCAGCGAGCCGGCCAGGGCCAGCACGAAGACCATCGGGACGAACCGTCCGAGGAGCATCGCGAGCCCGATGGTGGTGTTGAACCACTGGGTGTCGGCGTTGAGCCCCGCGAAGGCGGAGCCGTTGTTGTTCGCGCCGGAGGTGTAGGCGTACAGGATCTCGGAGAAACCGTGCGCGCCCGTGTTCGTCATGGAGTCGCCCGGGGTGGGCAGCGCCATCGCCACGGCCGTGAAGCCGAGCACCAGGGCGGGGACGACCAGGATGTAGCAGGCCGCGAGCTTGATCTCGCGGGTACCGATCTTCTTGCCCAGGTACTCCGGCGTGCGCCCGACCATCAGGCCGGCCAGGAAGACCGCGATGATCGCCATGATCAGCATGCCGTAGAGGCCGGAGCCGACCCCACCGGGCGCGATCTCGCCGAGCTGCATGCCCAGCATGGTGATGCCGCCGCCGAAGCCGGTGTAGGAGGAGTGGAACGAGTCGACCGCACCGGTGGAGGTGAGCGTGGTGGTGACGGCGAAGATCGAGGACCCGGCGACGCCGAATCGATTCTCCTTGCCCTCCATCGCTCCGCCCGCGATGTCGAACGCGGGGCCGTGGTGGGCGAACTCGGTCCACATCATCAGGGCGATGAAGCCGACCCAGATGGCGGCCATCGTGCCGAGGATCGCGTAGCCCTGCTTGAGCGAGCCGACCATGCGGCCGAAGGTGCGGGTCAGCGCGAAGGGGATGACGAGGATCAGGAAGGCTTCGAAGAGGTTGGTGAAGCCGTCGGGGTTCTCGAAGGGGTGGGCGGAGTTGGCGTTGAAGTAACCGCCGCCGTTCGTGCCCAGCTCCTTGATGACCTCCTGCGAGGCGACCGCACCGCCGTTCCACTGCTGTGAGCCGCCCATGAACTGGCCGACCTCGTGGATGCCGGAGAAGTTCTGGATCGCGCCGCAGGCGACCAGGATCAGAGCGCCGAGCACCGAGATGGGGAGCAGGATGCGGACCGTGCCGCGCACCAGGTCGGCCCAGAAGTTGCCGAGCTCACCGGTGCGGGACCGGGCGAAGCCGCGTACGAGAGCCACCGCGACGGCCATGCCGACGGCGGCGGAGACGAAGTTCTGCACCGCGAGGCCGCCGGTCTGCACGACGTGGCCCATGGCCTGCTCGCCGTAGTACGACTGCCAGTTGGTGTTGGCGACGAAGGACGCCGCCGTGTTGAACGCCTGGTCCGGGTCGATCGCGACGAAGCCGAGGGAGCCGGGCAGACTGCCCTGCAGCCGCTGGAGGAGGTACAGGAAGAGCAGGCTCACCGCGGAGAACGCGAGGACGCCGCGCAGATAGGCGGGCCAGCGCATCTGGGTGCCGGGGTCGGCGCCGATGGCCCGGTACATCCACTTCTCGACGCGCACATGCTTGTCGGAGGAGTAGACGCGTGCCATGTGGTCGCCGAGGGGACGGTGGGCCAGGCCCAGCGCGACGATCAGCGCGAGCACTTGGAGCACACCGGCGAAGAGGGGACTCATGTCGGGCTAGAACCTCTCCGGGTACAGAAGGGCGAGGACGAGGTAGCCCAGCAGGGCGACGGCCACGACGAGGCCGACGATGTTCTCGGCAGTCACAGCTTCGCCACCCCCCTGGCGATGAGGGCCACCAGCGCGAAGACCGCGATCGTGGTGACGACGAAGGCCACGTCGGCCATCGTGTGCTCCTAGTTGAGGTTCGGTTTCTCGGACCCCCTGAGCAAACCTCCGGCCAGAGCCTTTCCGGCCGCCGTTGATGTCTTCCATACGTGCGCGGGCACTCCCTTGACGGCGCCCATACGGCGCCGATACGCGCCCCTGACGGCTGCCGGACGCGGCGCGGGAGACACGAGTAAGCGCACGGGGAGAGGCACCAGCGGACGCGGGCCGCGCGGCACGCGGAAAGGCCGGTGGGCCGCACCCCGGGTGAGGGGGTGCGGCCCACCGGCCTTGAGCGAACCGCGGTCCGTACGGACCGCGCCCTAGCGGATCTCGCTGATCTCCGGTCCGCGCTGGAGCTGGCCCATGCCGCCGGAGAACTTGGAGCTCTCCTGGTCCTCCTGCTGGACACCCTCGGGCACCATCTGGGCGTCGTTGGGGAGCTTGAGGACGATCGGGTCACGGGGGGCCATCGGGCCCTCGCCGCGGACGACCACGGTGTCCCGGAAGATCTGCTCCAGGAGTCCGGCGGCCTGCGGCTGCACGGCACCCTGGCCCGAGATCACTCCGCGCAGGAACCACCGGGGTCCGTCGACGCCGACGAAGCGCACCAGCTGTACACCGTTCTTCCCGTCGGGAAGCTGTACGGGGACCTGGGCGCGCAGCTCCCAGCCGAGCGGGCCCTCGACCTCGTCGATGATCCCGCCCTGCTTGGTGATGCCCGAGGCGATCTCCTCGCGGACCTCGCCCCAGATGCCCTCCTTCTTGGGGGCGGCGAAGGCCTGCAACTGGATCGCGCTGTCGCGCAGCACCACGGTGGCGGCGACGATCGCGTCCCCGGCCACCTCCACCCGGAGTTCCATGCCCTCGACTCCGGGCACGAAGACGCCGCCCAGGTCGACCCGGCCCTCGCCGGGCCTGGAGACCTCGGAGACGTCCCAGGGTCCGTCCGGCCGAGGGGCCGGCGGAAGGTTCGTCCGACGCGCGCTCACCGCGTCGTCGGCGTCATCGAGCTCGTCGGCGACCTGCTCGGTCTCGCGCGCTTCGTCCACCGTGTCCTCGGCGGAACCACTCTTCTTGCGACGTCCGAACACGTCACTGTCCTTCCCGGTCGGATACGACCGAAGCGTAGTTGTTCCCACCCGGGGTGTTACCGCCCCCGACGCCGTCCACCGAGGCATGACCGCCGGTGGACCCGAATCCCCCCTCGGCCCGTGCCGAGCCGGGAAGTTCCGCGACCTCGTGGAAGCGCACCTTCTCGACCTGCTGGACGATCAATTGGGCAATCCGGTCGAAACGCTCGAACCGCACGGTCTCGCGCGGGTCGAGGTTGACGACGATCACCTTGATCTCTCCACGGTACCCGGCATCCACCGTCCCCGGGGCATTCACGAGGGCTACTCCGCAGCGGGCCGCGAGGCCGGAGCGGGGGTGCACGAAGGCCGCGTAGCCGTCCGGCAGGGCGATCGACACGCCGGTGGGCAGCACCGCCCGCTCCCCCGGGGCGAGCTCCGCCGCCTCGGTGGTCACCAGGTCGGCACCGGCGTCGCCGGGGTGGCCGTACGCGGGAACCGGGACCTGCGGGTCCAGGCGCCGGAGAAGGACGTCGACGGGAGGACGGGTCACGGGTTCACCTCGAAGGCTCGGGCACGCTTGATCTGGTCGGGGTCGGCCATCGCCGCGCGGATCTCGTCGGGGCGGCCGTTGTCGATGAAGTGGTCGACCTTCACCTCGACGAAGAGGGCGTCGGCCCGCACCGCGACAGGGCCCTCGGGGCCGCCGATCCGGCCGATGGCGGTGGAGTAGATCTTCCTGCCGTGCACGGCGACGACCCGCGCCCGAAGGTGCAGCACGGTCCCGACCGGGACGGGCGCCGAGAAGTCGGTCTCCAGCCGGCCGGTGACCGCGATGACCCGCAGCAGCCAGCTCAGCGAGCCGATCGTCTCGTCCAGCGCCGTGGCGAGCACGCCGCCGTGCGCCAGGCCGGGCGCACCCTGGTGTTCGGGACGCACGGTGAACTCGGCGGTCACGCTCACGCCCTCGCCGGCGCGGGCCGCGAGGTGCAGGCCGTGGGGCTGCTCGCCGCCGCAGCCGAAACAGTGTTCGTAGTGCGAGCCGAGAAGCTCACCGGGCGCGGGCGCCTCGGGGTGCCGCACGGGTGCCACCGCGTCGGCCGGGGGTGTCAGAGCTGCAGATGTTCCACTCACACGCGCAGACCTTACCCGCGAGCCCGACCGCGGGTCTCGCCGTGCCAAGCTTGTTCCCATGCAGCCTTCCGTACCGCCCTACGACGAACGCCTCACCGCACCCCGCACCTGGTGGCTCCTCGCCTTCGGGGTGGGAGTGGCCTGCGCGCTGATGCTCCTGCCGCTCGGCGGCCTGTTCCTGCTCGCGGGGCTGGTCGGCGGCACGGCGGCGACGGCGGTCGTGGTCAGTTCGTACGGCTCCGTCCGTATCCGGGTGGTCGCCGACTCCCTGGTCGCCGGGGACGCGCGGATTCCCCTCTCGGCTCTCGGGGACGCCGAGGCGCTGGACGCGGAGGAGGCGCGGGCCTGGCGTACGTACAAGGCCGACGCACGCGCCTTCATGCTGCTGCGCGGCTACATCCCGACGGCGGTGCGGGTGAAGGTGACCGACCCCGCGGACCCCACGCCCTACCTCTACCTCTCGACGCGCGAGCCGCAGGCGCTCATCGCCGCGCTCTCCACCGCGCCGGTGGCGTCCCAGGACTGAGCGTCCCCCGTGCCCGGCAGCCCGCGCGGGTCGGGCGAGCGGGCCGCGCGGCCCCCTCAGCGGCCCTCCGCCTCCGGGGGGAGGACGGTCGGTCCGGCGGGCTGCTCCAGTGCCGGAAGTCCGGTGAGCCGGTCCCAGGCGACCTGCTGTTTCCGCAGGTCCTTCCTGATGTGTCCGGCCAGCTTGCGGGTGTCGCGGCGGTTCATCGCCGCGCCCACGGCGGCGCCGATCATCAAGGGGATGAGGTTGGGCAGATCGCGCGCCATGCGCTTCATGATCTGCTGACGCAACTCGCGTTTCATCTGGCCGCCCAGGGCCGCGTTGAGCGTGACGGGGCGACTGACGTCTACGCCGCGCTCCTCCGTCCAGGACGCGAGGTAGGCGGTGGTGCGCTGGGTGAGGTTGCCCGGGGGGCGGTTGCCGTAGACCTCGTGGAGTTCGGCGACGAGCTTCAGCTCGATCGCGGCCACCCCGGTGATCTCCGCCGCCAGCTCGGCGAGCATGGCGGGAGGTACGGGCAGCATGGCCGCCGCCCCGATGCCCGCGCCCACGGCCGCGGTGGCCTTGCTCGCGCCCGCGACGAGGCGGTCCGCGATCTCCTCGGGACCGAGTCCCGGAAAGTGGCGGCGGAGCGTGGCGAGGTCGCGCACGGGAACACGGGGAGCCGTGTCGATGATCCGGTCGGCCAGATGTCCGGCGACCGCTCTGACGCTCTCCCCGCCCTTGTGCACGCCCCGTTTCACTGCGTTCAGCGGCCCGGTCGGGGCCGCTTCGGGTGCCGGAGTCCGCTGGTCACCGGGCTCCCCGGCCTGTTCGGCCCCGTCCGGCAGGCCGGCCGCCGGGGCCACTTCGAGCGAGGCCGGGTGGCCCCGCTCGTCGTCGGTCGTGCCGGAGGGGTCGTGCGGGGCCTTGTGACGCCCGTCAGGGGCTTGCGAGCCCACTGCCGGGCCCGTGTCGCCCTCATTCGCCTCCGGCCCTTCACTGCGCCGTGAGCGCCGCTTCCGGAACGGGTTGTCGCCTGTCACGGCGGGCCTGCCTCAGTCGCAGTCGCGGCAGATCGGCTGGCCGTTCTTCTCGCGAGCCAGCTGGCTGCGGTGGTGCACGAGGAAACAGCTCATGCAGGTGAACTCGTCGGCCTGCTTGGGCAGGACGCGAACGGCGAGTTCTTCGTTGGACAGGTCCGCGCCGGGCAGCTCAAGGCCCTCCGCGGCGTCGAACTCGTCGACGTCGACGGCGGACGCGGTCTTGTCGCTCCGCCGTGCCTTCAGCTCTTCCAGGCTGTCCTGATCGACGTCGTCGTCGGTCTTGCGTGGGGTGTCGTAATCCGTTGCCATGTCGCTCTCCCCCTCTTGGGTTTCTGCGGGTGTCTCAGCGCACGTAACGCGTGAGAGGCCGGACTTGTGCCCGACCTGAGGCGGAGATTTTGCCTCACATCAAGGTCTGTTACTCAATCGACACCCGAACCGGCCGCCGCTGAGCGGCCGTCTTGGGTGGCGAAGGGGACCGTACACGGTCCGGATGCCCTGCTCCACGGGTGCCACCCCGTGTACTTCCCGTGATACCACCCCTCGAAAACCCGGGCGTTTCCCGGCTTTACGCCCGAAGGAGGCTCACGGAGAGTAGACGCGTCCACTGTGACCCCTGTGATGGATCACACAGGGACAAACCGGGGACGCAGTACGAAAATTCCGCTCAAAGCGAAAGCGATGGACCCTCCCCCCGCTCACGCCGTGAGGCTTTTCAGACGGGCAGAGTGACACGCATCACGAGACCGCCCCCCTCTCGGGGCTCCGCGATGATACGGCCTCCATGGGCCCGCGCCACGGATCTCGCGATCGACAGGCCGAGGCCGACTCCCTTGTCGCTCCCCGTCCGCTCCGTGCGGAGCCTCCGGAACGGCTCGAAGAGGTTGTCGATCTCGTACGCGGGAACCACCGGACCCGTGTTCGAGACCACCAGCAGCGCCTGTCCGGGCCCGAAGTGGGTGGTGACCTCCACCCAGCCCGACTCCGGGACGTTGTAGCGCACGGCGTTCTGCACGAGGTTCAGGGCGATCCTCTCCAGCAGGACGCCGTTGCCCTGGACCACGGCGGGCGCGCGCTCGCCGCGGATCTCCACGCCCTTCTGGGCGGCCTCCGCGCGCGCCTGGTCGAGGGCGCGCTCGGCGACCTCGGCCAGGTCGACCGGCTTCCGCTCGACGATCTGGTTCTCGCTCCTGGCGAGCAGCAGAAGGCCCTCCACCAGCTGCTCGCTGCGCTCGTTGGTGGCGAGCAGCGTCTTGCCCAGTTGCTGGAGCTCGGGCGGGGCCGCCGGGTCCGAGAGGTGCACCTCCAGCAGGGTGCGGTTGATCGCCAGCGGGGTCCGCAGCTCGTGCGAGGCGTTGCCGACGAACCGCTGCTGCGCGGTGAAGGCGCGCTCCAGGCGGTCCAGCATCTCGTCGAAGGTGTCGGAGAGCTCTTTGAGCTCGTCGTCCGGTCCGTCCAGCTCGATCCGGCGCGACAGATCCGTCCCGGCCACCCTGCGGGCGGTACGGGTGATCTTGCCGAGCGGCGACAGGACGCGGCCCGCCATCGCGTAGCCGAAGGCGAAGGCGATGATGCTGAGCCCCACCAGCGCCAGCAGGGCCCGGTTCAGGAGGCTGTCCAGCGCGTGCTGGCGCTGGGAGGCCGTGCAGGCCTTGATGGCGTCGTTGAGCTGGTCGTTGTTCTGCGAGGCCGCCAGCTGCGGGCACGTCGTACTGGAGATCCGGACGTTGGTGCCGGACACCTGGAAGGCAGGGCCTCCGGCATCGTGCAGGGCCTGCGCGGCCAGCATGTAGATGATCGCGAGCAGCAGGATGCCCGCGATCAGGAACATCCCGCCGTAGAGGAGCGTCAGCCGTATCCGGATGGTGGGACGCAGCCAGGGCGAGGTGAGGTCCTGCTGCTTGGGGTCCCAGGTGGGTTTCGGAGGCGCCGGCACCGGCGCCGAGGACGTGGCCATCTCGCTCAGATCCGGTAACCGGAACCGGGCACGGTGACGATGACCGGGGGCTCACCGAGTTTGCGGCGCAGCGTCATGACGGTCACCCGCACGACGTTGGTGAAGGGGTCGGTGTTCTCGTCCCACGCCTTCTCCAGCAGCTGCTCGGCCGAGACCACCGCACCCTCGCTGCGCATCAGGACCTCCAGCACGGCGAACTCCTTCGGCGCGAGCTGGATCTCCTGCTCGCCCCGGAAGACCTCGCGGCGGTTGGGGTCGAGCTTGATGCCGGCCCGCTCCAGGACGGGCGGCAGTGCCACCGTCGTACGCCGGCCCAGCGCGCGGACCCGGGCGGTCAGCTCGCTGAAGGCGAAGGGCTTGGGGAGGTAGTCGTCGGCTCCCAGCTCCAGTCCTTCGACCCGGTCGGACACGTCCCCGGACGCGGTGAGCATGAGCACCCGGGTGGGCATGCCCAGCTCGACGATCTTGCGGCAGACGTCGTCCCCGTGGACGAGCGGGAGGTCCCGGTCGAGCACCACGACGTCGTAGTCGTTGACCTCGACCCGTTCCAGGGCGGCCGCTCCGTCGTAGACCACGTCGACGGCCATCGCCTCGCGGCGGAGTCCGGTGGCCACCGCGTCGGCGAGCAGCTGCTCGTCCTCGACGACGAGTACGCGCACGGCACTGTCCCTTCTCTGATGCGGTTCCGGCGGACGTTCCGCACGTCCCGCGGGCAGCCCGACGGCCCCCTTCCCGGGGCACGTCGGACCGACTGTTCGCGACCATCCTGCCCGCAACACCCATAAACCGGCGGTAAGGCGGCCGGCGGCGGCCCGCGGGTCCGAAGGAGAACGAGGAAGGCGGCATATTCACGGGCGAGTTGAGGTTTCTCCCGCTCCCGGCCCGGGGAGGACGGATTTACACCCGCGATCACGCCACGTACGTGGCTCGCCACTGCCGTTCCTTTTCCCGGAGGAACCGCGTGACCGACGGCACTCGGGACCAGGCCCGAGACATCCCGGCACACCCCCGTGCCACCGACCCACGCCGAGGGGGCGCTTCATGGACGCTTTCACCGCAGGGCTGCTGTACCGCATCAGGACGACCGAGTCCGACCTCACCCGGGCACGCGAGACGGGTGACGACTTCCTGGCGGACGTCGAGCAGAGCGAGCTGGACGATCTGCTGCGCCTCGCCGCCGAACACGGCGTCGAGACCGGCGTCGGGACCGGAGTCACCACCGTCTGACCCGGACCCGACCCGCACACCGCACCCACCGCACGTGCGCCACCCGCACCACCGAGCCGCACCACCGAGCCGCGGCGACGCATCGCCCGCACCACACGGAACGCCCGCCGGGACTCCCGAGGAGTCGCGGCGGGCGTTCCGCACGTCCGGGATGTCGTGTGCCCGGGCCGGGGCCGCGTCAGTCGTGCCAGGCGCCCAGCTGCTCCAGGATCGCCTGGAGGGGCTCGAAGACGCCCGGCGAGGCGGCCACCGTCAGGTCCCCGTCGGCGGGCAGCCCCGGGCGTCCGCCGGTGAGCGCGCCGGCCTCGCGGGCGATGAGGTCGCCGGCCGCCAGGTCCCAGGGGTGGAGTCCGCGCTCGTAGTAGCCATCGAGCCGGCCGGCGGCCACGTCGCACAGGTCGATGGCGGCCGAGCCCCCGCGCCGGATGTCCCGGAGCCTCGGGATCAGCTGCTGGGCCACGTCGGCCTGGTGGGTGCGGACGGTGGCGACGTAGTTGAAGCCGGTCGACACGAGCGCCTGGTCCAGCGGCGGGGCGGGCCGGACGCGCAGAGCGGTGCCGTTCACGTACGCGCCGCCGCCCCGCACCGCGTGGAAGGTCTCGCCGCGCATCGGCGCCTCGACCACGCCCACGACCCGCTCCCCGTCGAGCTCCGCGGCGATCGAGACGGCCCAGGTCGGCAGGGAGTAGAGGTAGTTCACCGTCCCGTCCAGCGGGTCGATGACCCAGCGGACACCGCTGGTGCCCTCGCGGCTCGCGCCCTCCTCGCCGAGGAAGCCGTCCTGCGGGCGGTGCTCCGAGAGGTAGCCGGTGATCAGCTTCTCGGCGGCGATGTCCATCTCGGTGACGACGTCGATGGGGCTCGATTTGGTCGCTGCCACCCCCAGGTCGGCGGGACGGCCGTCGCGCAGCAGGGCTCCGGCGCGGGCGGCGGCGGTCCGGGCGAGTTCGAGGAGTTCGACGAGCAGGGGGTCGGTCACGGTGCTCCCAGGAAGTCGGGGTCGGGCAGGTCGGGGGTCGGGCAGGTCAGGGGCAGGACGGGGGCACCGGCGGCCGGGCGGCGCCGGTGCCCCGTACGCACGGTGCCGTGCAGTGCCGTGCTCGCGGTGCCGTGCTTGCCGTGCCGTGCCGTGCGGTCAGGAGAACGGGCTGTCGGCGCCCGCGGCGGCCGGCTTCGGTGTCCTGGCCGGACAGCAGCCGACCGGGCAGAGGTCGTGCGAGGGGCCGAGGGCGCCGAGCGCGCAACGGTCCACGCGGTACCCCTGCTCGGTGGCGGCGCGCTCCAGCACGAGGTCGCGGACGGCCGCGGCGAACCGCGGGTCCGCTCCGACGGTGGCCGACCGGCGGACGGGCAGCCCGAGCTCGGCGGCCTTGGCGGTGGCCTCCGTGTCGAGGTCGTAGAGGACCTCCATGTGGTCGGAGACGAACCCGATGGGGACCATCACGGCCGCCGGGACGCCGTCGCCGTGCAGGTTCTCCAGGTGGTCGCAGATGTCGGGTTCCAGCCACGGGATGTGCGGGGCGCCGCTGCGGGACTGGTAGACGAGCCGCCACGGGTACTCGACGCCGGTCTCCTCGCGTACCGCCTCGACGATCGTCCGGGCGACGTCGAGGTGCTCGGCGACGTAGGCGCCGCCGTCGCCGTGGGACTCCGTGGGACCGGAGGTGTCGGCCGCCGACACGGGGATCGAGTGCGTGCAGAAGGCCAGGTGGGCTCCCGCGCGCTCCTCGTCGGTGAGGCTCGCGAGCGAGGCGAGCACCCCGTCGGTCATGGGCGTCACGAAGCCCGGGTGGTTGAAGTAGTGGCGCAGCTTGTCCACGCGCGGCACCGTCAGGCCCTCGGCCCGCAGGGTCTCCAGCGCGTCCGCGAGGTTCTCGCGGTACTGCCGGCAGCCCGAGTAGGAGGCGTAGGCGCTGGTCGCGAGGGTCAGGATCCGGCGGTGCCCCGCTTCGGTCATCTCGCGCAGGGCGTCGGTCAGGTACGGGGCCCAGTTGCGGTTGCCCCAGTACACCGGGAGGTCCAGCCCGTGGCCCGCGAAGTCCGTGCGCAGGGCTTCCAGGAGGTCCCGGTTCTGGCCGTTGATCGGACTGATGCCGTCGAAGAGGTAGTAGTGCTTGCCGACCTCCTTCAGCCGCTCTTCGGGGATGCCCCGGCCGCGGGTGACGTTCCGGAGGAACGGAACCACGTCGTCCGGGCCTTCGGGACCACCGAAGGAGAGGAGCAGCAGGGCGTCGTAGGGGGCGGGGTCGCGCAGATCGGGCATGGCTCCGATCCTGCCACCCGGCGGCGGGAGCGTCGCCACCGACATCCGTCCCGCCCGCCGGGGCGGGTCGTACGGGCGGTATCGCGGCCGGGCGGGGATGCGGGCCGTGGCCGTGAGTATGATCCCCCTCCAACTGGCCGGGAGCCTGCCGTTCCTGGCCGTGGCGCTCTCCCGTGACGCGTCCGGTACCGGGCGCGGTACGCGGTGGTGGGAGCGCTCGCGGCCGTCGCGGTGTGCCCGGGGTATCGGCGGCTGGCGAGGCCGGCGCAGACGGGAAAGCGTGGGGAAGATGACCAGCACCGACGCAAGGACGGCGCGCGCGTGGCGCAACTGGGCGGGGAACGTCACCGCCCGGCCGGTACGGGAGGTCTCGCCCGCCTCCGTGGACGAACTCTCCGACGCGGTGCGCCGGGCCGCCGAGGACGGACTGCGGGTGAAGCCGGTCGGCACGGGTCACTCGTTCACGGCGGCGGCGGCCACCGACGGGGTACTCGTCCGCCCCGACCTGCTCACCGGCATCCGCGGCATCGACCGCGGGGCGATGACGGTCACCGTCGAGGCGGGCACCCCGCTCAAGCGGCTCAACGCCGCCCTCGCCCGTGAGGGACTCTCGCTCACCAACATGGGCGACATCATGGAGCAGACCGTCGCCGGGGCCACCTCCACCGGTACCCACGGCACCGGCCGCGACTCGGCGTCCATAGCCGCGCAGATCCGGGCCCTGGAACTCGTCACTGCGGACGGCACGGTGCTGCGCTGCTCCGAACAGGAGAACCCGGAGGTGTTCGCGGTCGCGCGGATCGGGCTCGGCGCGCTGGGCGTGATCACCGCGATCACCTTCGCGGTGGAGCCCGTCTTCCTGCTGACCGCCCGCGAGGAGCCGATGACCTTCGACGCGGTGACCGCCGGCTTCGACGAGTTGGTCACCGAGAACGAGCACTTCGAGTTCTACTGGTTCCCGCACACCGGCAACTGCAACACCAAGCGCAACAACCGCAGCGCGGGTCCCTCCGCCCCGCCGGGCCGGATCAGCGGCTGGATCGAGGACGAACTCCTCTCCAACGGGATCTTCCGGCTGGCCTGTTCGGTGGGCCGTGCCTTCCCCGCTGCGATCCCCTCGATCGCCCGGGTATCCAGCCGGGCCCTGTCGGCCCGTACCTACACGGACATCCCCTACAAGGTGTTCACCAGCCCGCGCCGGGTGCGCTTCGTGGAAATGGAGTACGCCCTTCCGCGCGAGGCCGCCGTGGCGGCGCTGCGGGAACTCAAAGCGATGGTGGACGCCTCGCCGCTGCGGATCAGTTTCCCGGTCGAGGTCCGTACCGCCCCCGCCGACGACATCGCCCTGTCCACCGCGTCCGGCCGCGAGAGCGCCTACATCGCCGTCCATCTCTACCGGGGCACTCCGCACCAGGCGTACTTCACGGCGGTCGAGCGGATCATGACGGCGCACGGCGGGCGTCCGCACTGGGGGAAGGTGCACACCCGGGACGCCGGGTATCTCGCGGAGGTTTACCCGCGGTTCGGTGAGTTCACGGCGGTACGCGACCGGCTGGACCCGGACCGGCTGTTCGGCAACGACTATCTGCGGCGGGTACTGGGCGACTGACCGGCCGGATTCCGGCAGCGGTGACGACAGCGGCCCCGGCCGCCACCCTCGTGGGGTGGCGGCCGGGGCCGTCGTCCTGCCGCTATCGGTGCGGACGCGGGTCACTCCCCGCCGGTGTCGCCGCTGGTGGCCGGGTCCGGTGTGACCGTGCCGCCGGTGTCGGACGTCTGCCCGGGCGCGGTGCTCGCGCCGTCACCGGCCGCCGGGGAGGTCGGCGTCGGCGAGGGGGCCGGGGTGGTGGCGCCACCGGTCGGCGTGGGGGCGGGGGTGGTGGCCGCGCCGCCGTCCTCGGTGGTCGCCGGGGCGGACGCGCCGCCCTCCCCCGTGCCGGTGCCCGGGGTGGCGTCGGTGCCCTCGGTGCCGGTGGGGGAATCGCCGCCGGTCGACGGCTCCGGCGCCGGGTCGGCCGTGCCCGGGTCGTTGCCCCGGACGACGGAGCCCACGGTCGTGCCGCTGCCGCCGCTGAGGTCGTTGCCGGAGACCAGCTCGAACCCGGTGATCCCGAGCATCGACACGACGAAGACCACGACGGCCGCCACGACGGGCTTGCGCCGGCTGCGGCGGGCGGAGCCGTGGGTGGTCGCCTCCGAGAACCCTTCGTCCGGTCCGTGCTCTGCCGGCGGCAGGCCGGGGCCGCTGATCCGCAGCAGCCGGGTGGCGTCGTCCTGCTCTCCGGCCGGGGCGGGGACCCCGCGCAGCAGCCTGGTCCGGTCCTGGTCCTGGCCGAGCGGACGCGTACGGGGGTCCGGATCGATCACCCGGGTGCCCACGACGCCTGCCCGCGCCGGTCCGGCCGGTTCACCGGTGAGATCCAGCAGTCGCGTACGGTCGCCGTCGGCGTCGGCACCTTCCGGGAAGTACGTGGCGCCGCGGCGTCCGCGGGTCGTCTCGCGGGTCCGCACGGCGACCTGACGGCCCCCCGGGTGGGTCACCTGCACGGTGACTTCGCGGATCTGCTCGCCCGTGCGGCGGAAGAAGTGCTGGAAGACGGAGCCTCCGCAGGTGGCGACGATGCTCATCACGCCGGCGCCCAGGATCGTTCCGTAGACCCCCAGTTGCGAGGCCGCCACCGCGGCCGCGACCGCGGCCACGGCGCTGCCGGCGACCTGCGGCACATTCAGATCTATGCGCCTTTCCTTCGGTTCCGTGTCGCTTTCCGGCTTCTGAACCATTACCAGCCCTTGCTTGACATCTCTCCCACCCTGCACCAGGAAGAGACCTTTGGGCGAAGCGGATAGTTCCGTTTCTGGTGATTCTGTGAACAGGGACACGCCCCACGGGCAAAAGGGCGGCGAATGGGTATACCCATCCTCATGCCCGTCGTCAACCACCGTCGCCGTCGACACCCGTCGACAACTCGGACGGCGTGCCGGTCCACCCCGGTGGCCCGAATGGAGTACTGTGACGAGCCCTGGGGCCGGACTCCCGCAAGGGTGATCCGGGTCCTGCGGGAGGGGGCCGAAGGCGGCACTCGAACCGGCGGCGCCGACGCATCGCACGGAGACCCGTTGCACAGGGTGACCGCACCGGTCGTTCTGCGCCACCATGGGTGACCGTGTCACGACGGCGTACCAGGGCCAAGGCCCGACACACGCCGGGCAACTTGGCAAGGTTGTGGCAGGCTGCACCCGGGCAGGCCACACTCGACTAGCGGAAGCAGCGACGCACGTGACGTCGGCAGGCACCACCCGGGAGGTCCCCATGCCCGAACTGCGTGTCGTGGCCGTCTCCAACGACGGCACACGACTGGTGCTCAAGGCTGCGGACAGCACGGAGTACACGCTTCCGATCGACGAGCGTCTCCGTGCCGCGGTGCGCAACGACCGCGCGCGGCTCGGACAGATCGAAATCGAGGTGGAGAGCCACCTCCGCCCGCGGGACATCCAGGCCCGGATACGAGCCGGTGCCTCCGCCGAGGAGGTCGCCCAGTTCGCCGGGATTCCCGTCGACCGTGTCCGCCGCTTCGAGGGCCCCGTGCTCGCGGAGCGCGCCTTCATGGCCGAGCGGGCCCGGAAGACGCCGGTACGCCGTCCCGGCGAGAACACCGGCCCCCAGCTCGGCGACGCCGTGCAGGAACGTCTGCTGTTGCGCGGCGCGGACAAGGAAACGGTTCAGTGGGACTCCTGGCGCCGCGACGACGGCACCTGGGAGGTCCTGCTGGTCTACCGCGTCGCGGGCGAACCGCACTCGGCGAGCTGGACCTACGACCCGCCGAGGCGGCTGGTCCAGGCCGTGGACGACGAGGCGCGTTCCCTCATCGGTGAATCGGACGCCACGGCTCCGGAGCCGAGCTTCCCGTTCGTACCGAGGATCGCGCGGCTGCCCCGGGACCGTCCGCTGGACCGCGCCCTGGACCGGCAGATGGAGCGGCACGCCGAGCCGGAGGAGTACTCCGGCCCGACGGCCGCCGAACGCGATTCGCTGACCAGCCTCCTGGAGGCGGTACCGAGCTTCCGGGGCGACATGGTCGTGCCCGAGCGGCCCTCGCAGCCCGAGCCGGCGGCGATCGAGCCGGCCGTCGAGGAGCCGGCGGCGGACGAGCCACCGGCCGCGGCGGCGTCGGCGGGAGCCGGTTCCGCCTACGCCGACGTGCTGATGCCGCGTGCCGTCGCGGGGCACCGTGACCGGCTGACGGGGACCACCGACCGCCAGGCCGAGGCGGACGGCGTCCGTCCGGGCCGCCGGGCGGCGGTGCCCAGCTGGGACGAGATCGTCTTCGGGACCCGGCGCAAGAAGCAGGACTGATCAGGACCCGGACCGATCAGGACCCTTACGGACCTCGGGGGCCGCACACGCGACGTGTGCGGCCCCCGAGGCTGTTTCCGGACACTGCCCGGCGGCGGTGCCTACTGGGGGTCCGGTCCGGTCGCGACCGGGCGCGATTCGTCCGAGGACCACTCGGACCAGGAGCCCGGGTACAGCGCCGCCCGCAGGCCGGCGATCTCCAGGGCGAGCACTTCGTGGGCCCCGGAGACGCCTGAACCGCAGTAGACGCCGATCTCGCCGTCGCCGGTGGCACCGAGGGCGGCGAAGCGGTCGGCGAGCCGCGCGGCGGGCAGGTAGCGCCCGTCCTCGCCCACGTTCTCCCCCGTCGGCGCGGAGAGGGCGCCCGGAATGTGGCCGCCCACCCGGTCGATCGGTTCGACATCGCCCCGGTAGCGCTCACCGGCGCGCGCGTCGAGCAGCACCCCGGTACGGGCCAGGGCTGCCGCGGCGTCGGCGTCGAGCACCGGCAGCTCCCCGGGCTTCGGCCGGAAGTCGCCCTCGTGAGGGCTCGGGACGTCGGTGGACAGTTCGCCGTCCCACACCGCGAGACCCCCATCCAGCACCCGGACGTCCCTGTGCCCCGCCCAGCGCAGCAGCCACCAGGCACGGGCCGCCGCCCAGCCCTGGCCGCCGTCGTAGACCACCACCCCCCGGTCCGAGGAGACTCCCGCCCGGCGCATCGCTGCCCCGAAGCTCTCCGGGTCGGGCAGCGGATGACGGCCGCCACCGGCTCCGGCCGGGCCGGCCAGTTCGCTGTCGAGGTCCACGTAGACGGCGCCGGGGAGGTGCCCGGCCTCGTAGGCGGCCCGGCCGTTCGGGCCGCCGAGCTGCCAGCGGATGTCGAGGACCACGGGCGGGCGGGGTCCTGCCGACTCGCCCGCGTATGCGGATGCGGTGATGATGGGCTTCATGAGGGCCATCCTCGCGCAGTGACCGGCCCCGGGGTGTGGCGTCCGCGTGAACGCGGGCGACAAACATTGCGTACCAGACAAAACGGTCCGGTTCTGCCGAGAACGCGCGGCGCGCGGCGCGGCCGGTGCGTCTCCGGGCCCAGGTGGTGCGAGCATCGGGGCGGGGCGTACGAGCCGTACCGCACCCCTGGACGGCGGACCGCCCCCGATCTGCCGCGCGGCCACCACGATGGTCCGAGGAGAGAAAGACGATGACCGAGGCTGTCTCCCGGCGCACACCCGGCACGCCCTGCTGGGTGAGCCTGATCGTGCACGGCCTGAGCGCCACCCAGGACTTCTACGGCGCCCTCTTCGGATGGGAGTTCAAGCCCGGCCCCGAACAGCTCGGCCCGTACGTGCGCGGCAGGCTCCAGGGCGAAGAGATCGCGGGGATCGGCCAGTTGCCCCCCGACCGCCATCTGCCGATCGCCTGGACGACCTACCTCGCCACCGACGACGCGGACGCCACCGCCGAGACGATCCGCTCCTGCGGCGGCACGGTGGCGGTCGGCCCTCTCGACGCGGGTCCGGCCGGCCGGCTGGCCATCGCCTCCGACCCGAACGGAGCGGTCTTCGGCATCTGGCAGGCCGCCCGGCACGCGGGGACGCACCTCTGGGGCGCACCGGGCACCCCGGTCTGGAACGAGCTGATCACCCGGGAGACGTCCTCGGTCGCCAAGTTCTACCAGGCGGTGTTCGGCTACGAGGCCCAGGCGGTCGTCTCCGCCGACTTCGACTACCAGACACTGCACTTGGACGGCCGCCCGGTGGCGGCCCTGCACGGAGTCGGGCACGCCCTGCCGCGTGACCGGGGTCCGCATTGGATGACGTACTTCGAGGTCGAGGACACCGACGTGGCCGCCGCCCGCGTGGTGGAGCTGGGCGGGCACATCCTGCAGCCGCCGCGCGAGGGCACGAGCGGCCGGCTGGCGACGGTCTCGGACCCGGAAGGTGCGGCCTTCACCATCGTGCGGAGCGGCGAGCGCTGACCAGTGGGCGGGCGCGCGGTCAGCGGCGGGGGTCGTACGTCAGCACCTTCACCTGACGCAACGTCAGCACGGTCTCGGCGTTCTGCACACCGTGGGTGGCGCCGATACGGTCCGTCAGGTAGGCGTACAGGTCCTGGGTGGTCCGGCACTGGACGGCGGCGACGATGTTCGCGCGACCGGTGACCGCTGCCGCGAACCGCACCTCGGGGTGGGCCGCCAGCGTCTTTCCCACCGCGACCAGGTCGGCGGGCGCCACGGTGAGCCAGAGCATGGCTCCCACGCCGTGGCCGAGAGGTTCGTGGTCGTACTCGACGTCGAAGTAGAGGGCGCCGCTGCGGCGCAGCCGGTCCAGCCGCCGCTTGACCACGGCTTCGGACTGGCCGGTCCTGCTCTGCAGTTCGGCCATCGGCGCCCGGCCGTCCCGGCGGAGCACCTCGATCAGCGCCTCGTCCACGGCGTCGAGGGTCACGGGCCCGGCGGGCGGCTCCCCGAGCCGGGGCCGCAGGGCGTCCTCCTGCTCGGGGGTCAGGGCGTCGGTCTTGCTCAGCCAGTCCAGCGGGCCGCCGTAGAACTGGTTCAGTACGCAGTGGGCGCTGACCTGGACGACGCGCGGGGTGCGCGGCAGCCGCCCGAGCAGGAGTTCGTCGCGTTCCCGCTGGGTGCGCGGCCGCATGGCGCACATGACCTCGGTGCCGCCGGACATGAGGCTGATGTAGAACGTGTCGGCGCGGCGGGCGAGCGCGGTGGCGAGCGGGTCGGCGGCATCGGGTGTGCAGCGCAGCCGGACGATCCAGCTGGACCGCCCGAGCTTGGTCTCGTCGGTCATCCCGACCACCCGGAAACCGGTGTCGCGGCGCAGCCCGGCGAAGCGGCGGGCGACGGTCTTGTCGGAGACGCCGAGGACGTCGGCGATCTGCACGAAGGAGGCGCGGCCGTCGAGTTGGAGGGCCTGCATCACCTTCAGGTCCAGGGCGTCGGGCAGGGCCACCGTGCGTCTCCGATCCGTGCGTCCGTCCGGTGCGCGTGTGCAGACCGTGTGCGGACGACCGTACGGCGGCCCGCCCCCACCAGCATGCCCGCTCGTAGGTGCTGGTGGGGGCGGCCGAGGTGGTCCGTCAGGCGTGGTCCGGTCCGGTGCCCGCGGCGGCCGGTGCGCCCGTGCGCGCCTCGCCGTCGGCGGCCCGGACGACACCGGTGCTTCCCGCCGCGGGGACGGAGGGTGCGGCACCGCGGGGGCGCAGGGTGACGGCCGCGACGATCGCGCCGCACAGCATGAGAGCGGCCGAGACGACGAGGCAGAGGTGGAGGCCGTCCACGAAGGAGAGCGACAGTGCGTGGAGGGCCCGTCCCGTGTCCGCGCCCAGTGGCATACCGGCGACGGCCTCGAGGCCGCCGCGATCGACGGCCGCGGTGATGCGCTCGGCGGCCGCGCCCGTGAGCCCTTGGTCGCCCAGGTGTCCGGGAAGGGCACCGACGGCCTTCGTGGTCAGCAGCGCCCCCAGGATGGCGGGGCCGAGGGCGGCGCCGACCTGCCGGAAGGCGTTGTTGCCAGCCGCCGCCATGCCGGCCTGGTGAGGCGGTACGGAGCCCACGGCGGTCGCGGTGATGCAGGGGAAGGCGATGCCGAGGCCGGTGCCGAGCAGGGCGAGCCGCCAGGCCAGCGAGGCGAAGGAGGTGTCGATGCCGATGGTGGTCAGCGTGCAGAGCCCCACCGTGGCGATCAGCAGCCCACCGGCGATCAGGAGCCGGGCCGAGAGCCGCTGGGCGAGCCGGCCGAAGACGGCGCCCAGGACGAGCGGCATGATCGTGACCATGAGGAGGCGCGTTCCCGCCTCCAGCGTGGTGAGCCGCTGCACCATGCCGAAGTAGAGGCTGAGCACGAAGAAGAAGCCGATCAGCCCCAGGAAGCTGATCATGACGACCAGCGTGGAGCCGGTGAAGGCCGGGCTGCGGAAGATGCGCAGGTCCAGCATCGGGCTGTCGCTGCGGCGTTCGGCCAGCACGAAGACGATCCCGCAGATCACCGCGATCGCCAGGGCCGCGAGGACCTGCGGCTCGGTGAAGGAGGACGCTCCGCCTTCGATGACCCCGTAGACGAGGGCCGTGATGGCCACGGCCGCGGTGATCTGACCGGGCCAGTCGAGCTTGCGGGGGTAGGGCGACCGGGATTCGTCGAGTAGCCACGCGCCGGCGGCCATCGCCGCGAGGGAGAGCGGGACGGGCAGGAGGAAGATCCACCGCCAGTCCGCGTGGGCGGTGATCGTGCCGGCGATCAGCGGGCCGACGGCGAGCGCCCCCATGAGGAAGGTCGTCCAGAGGCCGATGAACTTGCCGCGTTCGCGGTGGTCGGGGACGACGTGGCTGATGAGCGCGAGGGTCATCGGCAGCAGTGCGGCGGCCCCGGCACCGGAGAGGGCCTGTCCGATCCAGATCATGGTGATCGACTGGGCGCAGAGCGAGACGGTGGCACCGGCGGCGCAGAGTGCGAGCCCCGCCTGGAAGACCTTCTTGCGCCCGTGTACGTCGCCGAAGACTCCGGCCGTCAGGATCAGAGCGGCCACCGGCAGGACGAAGGCGTCCGAGACCCACGAGAGGTCCGAGGTGGAGGCGCCGAGAGCTTCCTGGATGACGGGGAGGCTCACCGACACGGTGGTGATCGGGAAATAGGCCACGAACACGCCTATGCAGGCCATGACCAAGGTGGCCGCGCGCCGGTCGGGGGCGCGGCCGGCGGCCGGGGGTGTGCTGTTCACGGAGAGCTCCTCCGCGGCGGATGCCCGCCGCTGTCTTTCGATGCCAGACGGAACTATGCGGACAAGGACCGCACCGGTGCCAGTCGGCGGGCCCCATAGCCGGATTCTCGACATCGCGGAACTCCGAACGCCGGATTCTCGGCATCCGGGAGCCGGAAGAGGCGACGGACGGGCGCCCCCTTGGTGGCAACGCCCCGGGCCGTCAGGAACAGTACGCGGGCGCCTCGTCCACGTTCTCCCGGGTGACCAGGAGGATCGGGGCGGAGGTGACCTTCTCGACGGCGCTTCCCGCCATCAGCCCGAGGCTGTTCCGTACGGCCAACTGACCGAGTACCGAGGCGGAGTTGGCCACCGTGGCGGAGAACCGTCCGTCCTTGACCGCCTTGAGCCCCTCGTCGGTGCCGTTCACGGTGACGATCTTGACGTGGGCACCGGCCGCGTCGAAGACCTGTCGGGCGCCCAGGGCCATCTCCTCGTTCGCCACGAAGGCGTAGTCGAGATCGGGATGGGCCTCGATCATGTCCTGCGCGGACTCACGGGCCTTGGCCGGATCGAACATCCCCGGAAGCTCCGAGACCATCTTCGCGTTCGCCGGAAGGGCCTGCTCGAACCCGGCGACCATCAGATCCGAGGCCGCGCCGGGGGCTCCGGCGATCACTCCGACCTTGACGTCCTGCCCTGCCGCGTCCTGTTCCACCCAGCCCGCGTCGAGTGCGCCGAGCCGGCCGAGGTCCACGACCACCGCGCCGAGCACCCCCGAGAGGTCCTCCACGTTCACCGAGGTGAGGAAGATCGGGATGCCGGCGGCCCGCGCCTTGGCCACGTCCACGTCGAGGGTGTCCACATCGACGGTCTGGACGATCAGCTCGTCCACGTCCCGCGCGATCAGGTCTTCTATGTTGGAGAGTTCGGTGACCGGGTTCTGCGACGAGTTGGCGACGACGAGGTGGGCGCCCTGGGATTTCGCGGACTGTTCCATCGCCTTCTGCAGGCAGGTGTGGAAGACGGTGCCGGCTCCGTTGACGAAGCCGATCTTCGTCGAGCCGTCGTCCCCGCCCGCACTGTCGTCGGACGAGGAACACCCCGCGAGCAGGGAGGCCAGGGCGGCTGCGGCGGCCAGCCGCCCGGGGGCACTGCGCGGCGAAGAAGTCATGAATCGGCCTTATCTGCGGTGGGCGGATCACACGAGGGGCGAGGGTTCGCGGCGGCCGTTCCCGGTCGGCGAACGGCCCGTCCGGGGGCTCGAACGCAGCCGGACGAAGGCATGCCGGGACCGCCGTACGGACATGCCGGAGGAGCCGGCGCGGTCGCTCGGACGCCCCGGACGTCCGGCGGCGGCGCACAACGTAACGCGCGTCCGGCCCGGTCAACCCCCGCGCGGCGCGCAAGGTGTGCTTGCAGGGAACGGGATCAAGGAACGGGCGTCGCGTGAACCGCCGCGGACCAACGCGTGTTGCGAAGGCCGGGGCGGAGAAGGGCGGGGCGGAGGAGGGCGGGGCGGAGGAGGGCGGGGCGGAGGAGGGCGGGGCGGAGGAGGGCGGGGCGGCGGCCGGCGCGGAGGCGGCAGGTTCGGCCGCGTGTACGGAGGCGGCGGGGCAGCCGTCAGCGGGACGCCACGGTCACACCCTCGGCCGTGTGGTCCTCCTCGCGGTCCGGGTCGGCCGCGCCGGCCCCGGAGGTGGTCGTAGGAGCCCTCGCCGCCCACCGGGACCGGGGTGATTCATGGCCGGCAGGCTCGGCCCGGCTCCACGCGGTGGGTCGGGCACCGGATCCATGCCCCGTCCTCACCCCTTGGGCGCCTCGCCGTCTCCGCACGCCGTGGATCACGGGTCGCCCGGGCCGCCGGGAGAGAGCGGCGCCGGCCGGCCGCCGGCGGGCGGCGCGGCCGACAGCTCGTCGCGAACGGACGAGCCGTCAGGTCTGGTTCACCGGGAGGACGTCCGGCGACAGGGCACCCGCGTGGGCGGTGGCGGAGGTGGCGCGGCGCCGGTGGTGACGGCGGCAGAGCACCTCGTAACCGACCTCCTTGGCGGGGCGGTTGACGTCACCGACCACGACCTGTTCGCCCTCGACGACCATCTCCCCGTCCACCGTGCGGGCGTTGTGCGTGGCGCGGGCGCCGCACCAGCACAGAGCTTCCACCTGGAGGTGTTCGAGGCGGTCGGCCAGCTCGATCAGGCGCTGCGAGCCGGGGAAGAGCTTCGTGCGGAAGTCGGTGGTGATCCCGAAGGCGAAGACGTCCATCCCGAGGTCGTCCACGATCCGGGCGAGCTGGTCGATCTGCGGCGGGGCCAGGAACTGCGCCTCGTCCACGATCACGTAGTCCGCCTTGCCGCCCTGGGACAGCTGGTTCACGACGTAGGCGTAGAGATCCATGCCGTCGGCCGCCTCGACGGCCTCCGTCACCAGCCCCAGCCGTGAGGAGAGCTTCCCCTGGCCCGCCCGGTCGTCGCGGGTGAAGATCACGCCCTGGAGCCCGCGCGCGGACCTGTTGTGACCGATCTGCAGGGCCAGCGTGCTCTTTCCGCAGTCCATCGTTCCGGAGAAGAACACAAGCTCGGGCATGAGAGGTCGAACGCCTTTCGACATGGGGGGGGGCAGGGGGGACGAGCCGGTGGGGCGGCGGTGTCAGGTGCGAACTTCGAGAAGGGGGACGAGCTGCTCCACCGGGGTCAGCGAACCGTGCATCCCGACCATCGCGGACTCGTGCGGCTCGTTGGACGAGGCGGTGATCACCACGTCGTCATGGGCGGCGGCGACCACGTCACCGATGCGGCCGTACACGCGCTCGTCCACCTCGGGGCCGAACCAGCCGGCGGCGATCGCCTCGTCCCGGCTCGCCACCCAGAACTGCTCTCCGAGCACCTCCCGCCAGACGGTCAGCACGTCGGCCTGGGCTCCGGGCACGGCGTAGACGTGACGGGCACGGCCCTCCCCGCCCAGCAGGGCGACGCCGGCGCGCAGCTCCCAGTCCTCGTCGAAGTCGATGCGGGACTGCTCGTCGAACGGGATGTCGATCATGCCGTGGTCGGCGGTGACGTAGAGGGCCGAGCGGGGCGGCAGCTGCTCGGCGAGGCGCCGGGCGAGACCGTCGACGTACATCAACTGCCCGCGCCAGGCGTCGGAGTCGGTACCGAAGCGGTGGCCCGCGCCGTCCACCTCGCTGTAGTACGTGTAGACCAGCGAGCGGTCCCCGGCGGCCAACCGCTGGGCCGCGACGTCCATGCGTTCCTCACCGGCCAGGCGGCCCAGGAACGAGCCGCCGCTGAGCGCGACCTTGGTCAGCGGCGTCTGCTCGAAGGCGGGCGCCGAGACCTGGGCCGTACGCACCCCCGCCGCGTCGGCGAGGCCGAAGACGGTGGGGTACGGCTGCCACGCCTTCGGCGAGGTCCAGGGCTTCCAGCGGAGCTGGTTCATCAGCCCGCCGGTGGCCGGATCGCGCACGGTGTACCCGGGCAGCCCGTGCTTCCCGGGCGGCAGGCCCGTACCGACCGAGGCGAGGGAGGTCGCCGTCGTGGCGGGGAAGCCCGCGGTGATGGGACGGCCGGTGCCGCCGCGCGAGGTGGGCAGCAGGGAGTGCAGGAACGGGGCTTCGTCCGGATGCGCCTTGATCTGCTCCCAGCCGAGGCCGTCGATCAGGAAGACGCAGTTGCGGTCGGCCGGGGTGAGTTCCGGGATCGAGGCGGTGAAGCCGGGCACCTCCTGCCCCGCGACGAGGGTCGGCAGCAGATCCGCGAGGGACCCGGTGCCGTACTCGGGTACGGGAGCGGTGTCGAGCGGGAGCAGCACGGGGTCCTGCCAGGCGGGCTGGACCATCAGCGGTTGGTCGCCGCGTTCGCGGCCGAGGCCGCGGTGGCTGCCGTGGCCTCACTGAGTGCCTGGGCGAAGGCGAGCGTCTGCCGCACGGTGTCCGGGCCGTCGCCGGCCTCGCTGACCCGCAGGCTGAGGTCGTCGGCGGTGGAGCTGCCGGTGTAGCCGTGGTCGGCGTCGCAGTCGGGGTCGCCGCAGGCGGCCGGCTCCAGGTCGATGCGGGAGACCGCGCCCCAGCCGATGGTGAGGACGACCTCGCGGGGCAGCGAACCGGCCACGTACTTCTCGGGGTCCGCCACCACGCGGCTCACCACGACGGACGAGATCCGGCCGAGGTGCACGGACTCCGTGGAGGTGGTCGCGTACGGAGTCGGCGACTCGGTCTCGGAGGTCTGCTCGTCGGTGTGGCTGACGATGAAGCGGGTGTCCGTCAGGACCAGGACCGTGGCATGGCGCCGGACCTCGTTGGAGTCGAAGGTCGTCTCCTGGTGCACGAGGTACGAGGCGACCGGCTCCCCGCCGACGGCGGCCTCCACCGCCTCGGCCACGAGGGCCGGGTAGTAGCCGCTGCGCTCGATCGCCGCGCGCAGCCCCTGGGTCGTCGTACCGGTCTTTGCCATGACCCCCATCTTACGGGCCCCGGTGACCGCTGGGGACTCCGCGGGGAGGGCGGGCCCGGTCAGTAGTTCGGCAGCCGGCGGGGTCCGAGATCGGTCTGCGCGGGCGGCGGGGCGAGCCGGACGCTCGCGCCGAGGACGGTCAGCCCCTGCGTGGCCACCACGACCGGTTCCAGCGTGACCGAGACCACCTCGGGATGGTCGTCGACCAGGCGGGAGACCCGGAGCAGCAGTTCTTCCAGTGCCCGGGTGTCCACGGGCGAGGAGCCGCGCCAGCCGAAGAGCACGGGAGCCGCGCGGATGGAGCGGATCAGTTCTGCGGCGTCCCGGTCGGTGGCCGGAACCAGCCGGTGGGCGATGTCCCCGAGGAGTTCGGAGGGGGTGCCCGCGAGACCGAAGGAGAGCACGGCACCCGCGGCGGCGTCGATCGTGGCCCGCACCACGGTGTCGACGCCCCGGGGTGCCATGGACTGCACGACGGGCTGGAGTTCGGCGGGTTTTCCGAGGAGCTCGGTGAGTTCGCCGTACGCCCGTCGCAGCGCGTCTTCCCCGGCGAGGTCGAGGCGGACGCCGCCCAGGTCGGCGCGGTGGCGCAGATGGGGTGCGGTGGTCTTGAGTGCGACCGGCCAGCCGAGTCGCGTGGCTGCGGCCACGGCGGCGTCCGGGTCGGGGGCGGGGAGGGTGGCCCGTACGCCGATGCCGTAGCCGCCGAGCAGTTCGCGGGCTTCGTCGTGTCCGAGCGGCCGGCCGCGCGGATCGGGAGCCGGGCCGAGCAGCGCGTCGATGAGCGCGGCGGTGCCGGGTTCGTCGATGGTGTCGTCCAGGAACTCGGGCACCCTGCCCGGGGCGGCGGCCTGACGGCGCCACTGGGCGTACTTCACCGACTCGCTCAGCGCGCGGACGGCCCGTTCGGCGGCCGGATAGGCGGGGATGCGGCCGGTGGGGGCCGGGGTGTGGGCCCCGGGTTCCGTGGCAGCCGCCCCGGCGGGGGGCGGCGGTACGGAGGCGGTCGCCGCGGGCGGTTCCGTGGGTGTCTTCGTGGGCCGGCCCGTCATGGGGCCGTCCTGCGCGGACCCTTCCGTGGGCTCGCCCGTCATGGGGGCGTCCCGCGCGGCCGGGCGTGTCCCGGCCGGGCGTGTCCCGGTCGGGCGTGTCCCGGCCGTGGCCGCCAGTGCCTGGGCGAGTCCGCCGATCTCCAGATGCACGACGGCCACCGGCTTGGCGGGCCCTGCGGTACGCTCCGCCACCGCCTCGTGCAGGGCTGCCGCCAGCACCTCGCCGTCGCCGCTCTGCACCTCCCCCTCGACCCCGACCAGCGGGATCGCGGTCACGATCACCGCGTCGCACGTCGGATCGGCGAGCGCTTCGGCGAGGGCCGCGCGGAAGTCCGCCGGCCCGGCCGCCGTGGTCAGGTCGCGGGGCGGCCGGGGGCGGAGCCCTTCCGTGAGGCAGGCGTCGTAGGTGAGCAGGCCGAGCGATTCCGAGTTGCCGAGGATCGCCACGCGGGGGCCGGCGGGCAGCGGCTGGTCGGCGAGGAGGAGGGCCGCGTCGATCATCTCGGTGACCGTGTCCACCCTGATCACCCCGGCCTGTCGCATCAGCGCGGAGACCGTGGCGTCGGGGATGCGGCTGACGGGCACGGCGTGGCCGGGCGGGGTGGCGCCGCTGTGCCGGGCGCCCTTGACCACCACGACGGGTTTGACGGCGGCGGTGCGGCGGGCGAGCCGGGTGAACTTGCGGGGGTTGCCGAGCGACTCCAGGTAGAGCAGGGCCACATCGGTCTCGGGGTCGTCGAACCAGTACTGGAGGAAGTCGTTGCCGGAGATGTCGGCGCGGTTCCCGGCGGAGATGAAGGTGGAGAGCGCCGCACCGCGCCGGTGGAGACCGGAGAGGAGGGCGATGCCGATGGCGCCGGACTGGGTGAAGAGGCCGATGCGGCCCGGAGGGGGCGATTCCGGGGCGAGCGAGGCGTTCATCCGGACGGCGCCGGAGGTGTTGATGACGCCGAAGGCGTTCGGCCCGATGACGCGCATGCCGTACGAGCGTGCCTGGCGCAGGAGCGCTCGCTGGCGGTCGCGGCCCTCGGCTCCTCGCTCGGCGTAGTCGGCGGTGAGGACGACCAGGCCCCGCACCCCGTGCTCCCCGCAGTCCGCGACGGCTTCGGGGACCCGTTCCGCGGGGACGGCGACGACCACGAGGTCGACCGGCTCGCCGATGTCGCCGACCGACCGGTGCGCGGGGACCCCGTCGATGCTGTCCTGATCGGGGGCGAAGGCGTGGTTGACGGCGTACAGGCGGCCGGTGAAGCCGGAGTGCAGGAGGTTGCGGAGCACGGTCCGCCCCACCCCGCCCGGGGCGCGGCCGGTGCCGACGACGGCCACCGAGGCGGGGGCCAGGAGCCGCTGGACGGAACGGGCTTCGGCACGCTGTTCGCGGGCGCGCTGCACGGCGAGCGACTCGGCGGTCGGTTCGATGTCGAGGGTGAGGTGGACCGATCCGTCCTCGAAGCTCCGCTGCTGGGTGTAGCCGGCGTCCCGGAAAACCTTGATCATCTTGGTGTTGGCGGGCAGCACCTCGGCGGCGAAGCGGCGGATGCCGCGCTCCCGGGCGACCGCGGCGATGTGTTCGAGCAGCACCGAGGCGACGCCGCGGCCCTGGTGGGAGTCCTGGACGAGGAAGGCGACCTCGGCCTCGTCGGCGGGCGCGGAGGCGGGACGGCCCTGATCGTCGATCCGGTCGTAGCGGACGGTGGCGATGAACTCCCCTCCCACCGTGGCCGCCAGCCCCACCCGGTCGACGTAGTCGTGGTGGGTGAAGCGGTGGACGTCCCGGTCGGAGAGCCGGGGGTAGGGCGCGAAGAAGCGGTAGTACTTCGACTCGTCGGAGACCTGCTCGAAGAAGCTGACCAGCCGTCCGGCGTCGTCCGGGGTGATGGGTCCGATCCGGGCGGTGCCACCGTCCCGCAGCACCACGTCCGCCTCCCAGTGGTCGGGGTACGCGTGAGGCGGACTCTGCTCCGGCGTGGGCTGCATGGGGAAAGCCTACGACCGTCCGGTGCTCCGGGGCGGGTGCGCCCGGAGCACCGGACGGTCGGGGCGCACGGCGGCACGGCCCGGCCACCCGGCCGTCGGTCACCCCGGCCGGCCCGACGCCCCGGCCCGACGCTCCGGCCCGACGTCCCGGTCACCCGTCCGGGCCGTACGGGCATCGCCGTGCCGGGCACGGGTCGCGGCGGATTCGGCGCCGGGGCAGGCTGGGAAGCCCACCGGGCGACGTCCGCCGGCAGGAGGCTACGCGGGTCCACGCCCCCATGACACAATGGTCTAGACAAATCGAATACCGATCAGGACATCGCAGATTCACGAAGGGCAGAACCATGGTTGAGCGCCGCGTCAACGTCGGATGGGCAGAAGGCCTGCACGCCCGCCCCGCTTCCATCTTCGTCCGCGCCGCCACGGCCTCCGGGGTCCCGGTGACGATCGCCAAGGCGGACGGCAGCCCGGTCAATGCCGCGTCGATGCTCGCGGTCCTCGGACTGGGAGCGGAGGGTGGCGAGGAGATCGTGCTCGCCTCCGCGGCGGAGGGCGCGGACGCCGCACTGGACCGCCTGGCGAGGTTGGTCTCCGAAGGACTCGACGAGCTTCCGGAAACGGTCTGACACCCCTTCCGCCGGACCCCATGACGGAATTCTTCGCTCGGCCGGGCCGCGCCGTCCTTCACGGACGGCGCGGCTCAGCCGTTTTCGGCTCGGCCTTTTCTCGCGGCAGCCGTGACGGTAATTCCGGCAGCACGGAGAATGCTCCCGCCAATTCGCTTCTCTTTGTATACGGCGAGTTTGTTAATGACGGGCACCCGAGGTGTTTACGGGATGTTGCGAAGTGCTCACCCGGGACTGTTTCACCGCTCGGACCGGGCGGCGCGGCCGGTGTGCGGCCAGCGAACGCTCCGCGTGCTGCGTGGCCAGCCCCCTGGCGCGCTCCGCGTCGCCCCGGGCCACCGCGTCCACGAGGGCTCCGTGTTCGGCCCACGACTCGACGGGGCGGACCGGCTGCTCGACGGCGTACATCCAGGTGATCTTGTGCCGGAGCTGGGTCAGCAGCGCGATGAGACCGGGGCTGCCCGACGCCTGGGCGAGCGTCTCGTGGAACCAGCCGCCCAGCGAGCGCAGGTCCTCCCCCTCGCCCCGGCGGGCCCGCTCCTGTCCCAGCTTGACCAGTCCGCGCAGGACCTTGAGGTGAGCCTCGGTGCGGCGCTGCGCGGCCCGTGCCGCACCCAGCGGCTCCAGCAGGAGCTTCACCTCCAGGAGGTCGGCCGCCTCCTGCTCGGTCGGTTCGGCGACACAGGCGCCCGCATGCCTGCGGGTGACCACGAACCCCTCGGACTCCAGGGTCCGCAGGGCTTCGCGCACCGGGACGCGCGAGACGCCGTAGCGCCGCGCCAGAAGCTCCTCGGTGAGGCGGCTGCCGCGCTCGTAGACGCCCGAGACGATGTCTTCACGGATTGCCGTGCATACCGAGTGCGCGGGAATGCGCATGTCCGAACCTCCGCCTTAATCCCCGCGAAACGCGGCCGATCGAAGCCTGCACCGTGACTCTATTGCAATCTGAGTGAATTTCCGATGGCGTACCGGAATTCGCACATATCTTTTGCCTGCGGAGCCGGCGGGCCGGAGGGTTTCGGGTGATATGCCGAAGCCCCGGCACGGGTCCGGGGCTTCGGGGTGATCAGGGGGCGATCAGGGCCGGTCAGCGCCGGTGGGGGCGAGCGCGAAGGCAGGACCGGGAGCGCGGGTCAGACCGTGAGGCCGTGGGCCCGCAGATACGCCACGGGGTCCATGTCGGAGCCGTACTCCGGTCCGGTGCGCGCCTCGAAGTGCAGGTGCGGGCCGGTCGCGTTGCCGGTGGCGCCGGAGAGGCCGATCCGCTCGCCCGACGAGACGCTCTGGCCGACCGAGACACCGATCGAGGAGAGGTGGCCGTACTGGGTGTACGTGCCGTCCGTCATCCGCAGCACGACGTTGTTGCCGTACGCGCCGCCCCAGCCGGCTTCGACGACCGTGCCCGCGCCCACGGCGTGGACGGGGGTACCCGTGGCGGCGTGGAAGTCGACGCCGGAGTGGCTGCCGGAGGACCAGAGGGAGCCGCTCGACCTGTAACCGGTGCTGATGTACGACCCCGCGACGGGCAGGTGGAAGGAGTTCAGCCGCTTGCGTTCGGCGGCACGCGCGGCGCGCGCCTTCGCCTCACGGGCTTCCCTGACCCGTACGGCGGCCTCGGCCTTGGCCTTCGCTTCGGCCTTCGCCCTGGCCTCGGCGACGCGGTGCTGGGCCTCCGCCTGGTCGGCTATCCGGTCCGCGATGGAGTCGCCGAGCGCCACGGCCCCGATGAGGCCGGTCGTACGGGGCGACGGGACGGACGGATCGGCGGCGAGGGCCGGGGAGGCCGTCGAAGCGACGACGCCGGTGGCCGCGAGTGCCGCGACACCGGCGAACCGGGCGGTGGTGCGCGTCAGACGGCCCGGGGCACGATGCGTCCCGGTGGCACGGGTGAACGCCATGGAGGAGCGGATCCTTTCCTTCCTTCTCGCCTACCGGGTTAGCTGACGGGTTCGGAGCAGGAAGGTCTCCTACGGGCGTTCACGCCTCTCACGAGACGGGCGCGCCCGATTCACCCCAGGGACTTCACGGGTCCCCGGCTCCCCAGGCTCGCGCCTGACGGGGACTCGGCGATGGCTGTCCGGCACCGCGAGTGCGGTACACAGTCGGCGGACAGCCGGATCGACGCTAGGCCGCGGCGCTTTCGATCACCAAACGGACAGGGCGTTTTGTAGCGCATCCCACAGGGCAGACAGCCACGCTTCCGGCAAAGAGGACAAACGACGCGACCCCGACGAGATCTCTCCCGCCGGGGTCGCGCTGCCGGGCGTACCCGGTCGTGCGGGTGACGGCCGGTCAGCCGTTCACGACCGTCACCTCACCGATGCCCAGCGCGCGGACGGGCTCGGCGATCTGCGCCGCGTCGCCCACCAGGATCGTCACCAGCCGGTCCACCGGGAAGGCGTTGACCACCGCGGCGGTCGCCTCGACCGTGCCGGTCTCGGCGAGCCGGGCGTACAGGTGGGCCTGGAAGTCGTCGGGCAGCTGCTGCTCGACCTGGTCGGCGAGGGTCGCCGCGACCGAGGCCGCCGTCTCGAACTTCAGCGGGGCGACCCCCACGAGGTTCTGCACGGCGGTCTCGCGCTCGGCGTCCGTCAGCCCGTCCGCCGCGAGGGTCCGCAGGACCTTCCAGAGGTCGTCGAGCGCGGGTCCCGTGGACTCGGTGTCCACCGAACCGCTGATGGCCAGCATCGCCGCACCGGCCGGTCCGGAGTCCGGACCGCCGGCGGTGGAGCGGAGCACCTGGGCGAACGCGCGTACGCCGTAGGTGTAGCCCTTCTCCTCGCGCAGCACCCGGTCGAGCCGCGAGGTGAGCGTGCCGCCGAGGCAGTACGCCCCGAGGACCTGGGCGGGCCAGACGCTGTCGTGCCGGTCCGCGCCGATGCGGCCGATGAGCAGCTGCGTCTGTACGGCTCCCGGACGGTTGACGACGACCACGCGGCCGGTGTCGTCCGCGGTGATCGGCGCCACCGGACGGGGGCTGCCGCCGTTGCCCGACCAGTCGCCCAGGGTCTCGGCGAGCAGTGCGTCCAGGTCGATGCCGGTGAGGTCGCCGACGACGACCGCGACCGCCGTGGCGGGGCGGACGTGGGCGTCGTAGAAGGCGCGGACGGCGGCGGCGTCGATCCGCCGCACGGTGTCCTCGGTGCCCAGACGCGGGCGCGACATCCGGGCGGTGGCCGGGAACAGCTCCTTGTAGAGCTGCTTGGCCGCGCGGCGCGCGGGGTTGGCCTGCTCGTGCGGGATCTCGTCCAGGCGGTTTCCCACCAGGCGCTCGATCTCGCTGTCGGCGAAGGCGGGGGCCCGCAGCGCCTCGGCGACCAGGCCGAGCGCCTTGGCCAGGCGGGAGACGGGCACCTCCAGCGAGACCCGGACGCCCGGGTGGTCGGCGTGCGCGTCGAGCGTGGCGCCGCAGCGCTCCAGCTCGGCGGCGAACTCCTCGGCGCTGCGCTTGTCGGTTCCCTCGGAGAGGGCACGCGCCATGATGGTGGCGACGCCGTCCAGGCCCTCGGGTTCGGCGTCGAGCGGTGCTTCGAGGTGGATCTCGACCGCGACGACCTGCTGGCCGGGGCGGTGGCTGCGGAGCACCGTCAGCCCGTTGGGCAGGGTGCCGCGTTCGGGTGCCGGGAAGGCCCAGGGGCGTGCGGTTCCCGGGGTGGGCTGCGGGTGGAAGTCCATGGCTACTCCAGTCACGGCGGCGTCGCTCACTTGCCGGCCTCCTCGTCGGCGTCGGTGTCCGCGCCGTCCTCGGCAGCGGTCCCGTCGTCCGGCTCGGCCGGTTCGACCGGCTCGTAGACCAGCACGGCACGGTTGTCGGGGCGCAGCGTGGCGGCGGCGACCTTCCGCACCTCGTCGGCGGTGATGTCGAGAACGCGTCCGACGGCCGTCAGCGCGAGCTGCGGGTCACCGAACAGCACCGCGAAGCGGCAGAGTTCGTCGGCGCGGCCGGAGACCGTACCGAGTCGGTCGAGCCACTCGCGTTCCAACTGGGCCTGCGCGCGTTCCATTTCCTCGGGCGTCGGGCCCTCGGTGGCGAACCGCTCCAGCTCCTCGTCGACCGCGGTCTCGATGCTCTCGACCTCCACGCCTCCGGACGTCTTGACGTCCAGCCAGCCCAGCGAGGGCGCTCCGGCCAGCCGCAGCAGCCCGAAGCCGGCAGCCACCGCCGTACGGTCGCGGCGCACCAGGCGGTTGTGCAGCCGGGACGACTCGCCGCCGCCGAGGACGGTCAGGGCCAGGTCGGCGGCGTCCGCCTCACGGGTGCCGTCGTGCGGCAGGCGGTACGCGGCCATCAGCGCGCGGGCCGGGACCTCCTCGTGGACCACTTCGCGCAGCTGCCCGCCGATGGTGCCGGGGAGAGAACCGTCGCGCGGGGGCTTCTTGCCGTCGTGGGACGGGATGGAGCCGAAGTACTTCTCGATCCAGGCGAGGGTCTCCTCGGGGTCGATGTCGCCGACGACCGAGAGCACCGCGTTGTTGGGCGCGTAGTACGTACGGAAGAACTCCTGGGCGTCCTCCAGCGTCGCCGCGTCCAGGTCCGCCATGGAGCCGATCGGCGTGTGGTGGTACGGGTGGCCCTCCGGGTAGGCGAGCGCGGTGAGCCGCTCGAACGCGGTGCCGTACGGGACGTTGTCGTACCGCTGGCGGCGCTCGTTCTTGACGACGTCCCGCTGGTTCTCCATGGACTCCTCGTCGAGCGCGGCGAGCAGCGAGCCCATCCGGTCGGCTTCGAGCCAGAGGGCGAGCTCCAGCTGGTGGGTCGGCATGGTCTCGAAGTAGTTGGTGCGCTCGAAACTCGTCGTGCCGTTGAGCGACCCGCCCGCGCCCTGGACGAGTTCGAAGTGACCGTTCCCCTTGACCTGCTTCGAGCCCTGGAACATCAGGTGCTCGAAGAGGTGCGCGAGACCGGTGCGCCCCTCCACCTCGTGACGGGAGCCGACGTCGTACCAGAGGCAGACTGCGGCGACCGGGGTCAGGTGGTCTTCGGAGAGCACCACACGCAGGCCATTGGCCAGACGGTGCTCGGTCGCTGTCAGGCCGCCGGAGCCGGCCTGTGCGGTGGCCGTGTGACCCATGGGCATGTACGTCCCTTCGATCGCGGTACTGGACTTTCTGCCAGACCTGCCACTGTAAGCAAGCGCACGGGTACCTGGCGAAGTTCCCGTTCCCCCGATGTTGTGCTCGTTGGTAGTTCTTGACGACTGATGTTGACGCGTGGTGCCGAAGCCTTGCGCGCGGGGGGGGGGGTCGGCCCGGGCGTCGGTTCTGACTCCGGTACGGCGTCGGTTCGGCTCCCGGTACGGCGCGGGTTCGGCTCCCGGTACGGCGTCGGTTCCGATTCCGGTACGGCGTCGGCCCGGCTCCCGGTATGGCCGGAGAACCCCTGGAAACGGGCGTCCCGGCGGGGTCCGGCCGGGCCCTTGGGACGGGTCGAGGTCGGCACTGTCGGCGGGGCGGTCCACAATGGTCCGCGTCAGAACCTCAGGTTGCCCGACAGAATCTGTGAAGGAGTCGCAGCCGCGATGGCCCGCCGCAGCACGAAAACCCCGCCGCCGGACGACTTCGAGGAGAAGATCCTCGACATCGACGTCGTCGACGAAATGCAGGGCTCCTTCCTCGAGTACGCGTACTCGGTGATCTACTCCCGGGCCCTGCCCGACGCGCGCGACGGCATGAAGCCGGTGCACCGCCGCATCGTGTCCCAGATGAACGAGATGGGACTGCGCCCCGACCGCGGGTACGTCAAGTGTGCCCGCGTGGTCGGCGAGGTCATGGGTAAGCTGCACCCGCACGGGGACGCGTCGATCTACGACGCCCTGGTGCGCATGGCGCAGCCGTTCTCCATGCGTCTCCCGCTCGTGGACGGACACGGCAACTTCGGCTCCCTCGGCAACGACGACCCGCCGGCCGCCATGCGGTACACCGAGTGCCGGATGGCCGACGCCACGTCCCTCATGACGGAGTCGATCGACGAGGACACCGTCGACTTCCAGTCGAACTACGACGGCCAGGAGCAGGAGCCCGTCGTCCTCCCGGCCGCCTACCCGAACCTGCTGGTCAACGGCGCGTCCGGGATCGCGGTCGGCATGGCGACCAACATGCCGCCGCACAACCTCGGTGAGGTCGTCGCCGCCGCGCGCCACCTCATCCGGTACCCGAACGCCGACCTCGAAGCGCTGATGCGGTTCGTCCCCGGTCCCGACCTGCCGACCGGTGGCCGGATCGTGGGTCTGAGCGGTATCAAGGACGCCTACGCCGCCGGGCGCGGCACGTTCAAGATCCGGGCGACGGTCGCCGTGGAGAACGTCACCCCGCGCCGCAAGGGCCTCGTCGTCACCGAACTGCCCTTCACGGTCGGTCCGGAGAAGGTCATCTCCAAGATCAAGGACCTGGTCTCGTCGAAGAAGCTCCAGGGCATCGCCGACGTCAAGGACCTCACCGACCGCTCGCACGGACTGCGTCTGGTCATCGAGATCAAGAACGGCTTCGTGCCGGAGGCCGTCCTGGAGCAGCTCTACAAGCTGACGCCGATGGAGGAGTCCTTCGGCATCAACAACGTCGCGCTCGTCGACGGCCAGCCGCTCACCCTGGGGCTCAAGGAGCTCCTGGAGGTCTACCTCGACCACCGTTTCGAGGTCGTGCGCCGGCGCAGCGAGTTCCGCCGCACCAAGCGGCGCGATCGGCTGCACCTGGTGGAGGGGCTGCTCGTCGCCCTCGTCGACATCGACGAGGTCATCCGGATCATCCGGGACAGCGACAACTCCGCGGCAGCGAAGGAGCGCCTCATGGAGCGCTTCTCGCTGAGCGAGATCCAGACGCAGTACATCCTGGACACTCCGCTGCGCCGGCTGACCCGGTTCGACCGGATCGAGCTGGAGAGCGAGCGCGACCGGCTCAGTTCGGAGATCGAGGCGCTGACCGCGATCCTGGAGTCGGACAGCGAGCTGCGCAAGCTCGTCTCCTCCGAACTGGCGGCGGTGGCGAAGAAGTTCGGTACCGACCGGCGTACGGTGCTGCTGGAGTCGGCGGGCTCGCAGGTCTCCGCCGTACCCCTTCAGGTGGCGGACGACCCGTGCCGGGTGCTGCTCTCCTCCACCGGTCTGCTCGCCCGGACGGCCAACGCCGACCCGGTGGCCGAGGACGAGGACGCCAAGCGCGCGAAGCACGACGTGATCGTGTCCGCCGTACCGGCGACCGCGCGCGGCGAGGTGGGGGCGGTGACCTCCACCGGGCGGCTGCTGCGCGTCGCGGTGATCGATCTGCCCCAGCTGCCTGACACCCACGCCGCTCCCAACCTCTCGGGCGGAGCTCCGGTGTCGGAGTTCCTCACGCTGGACGAGGGCGAGGAGCTGATCTGCCTGACCACGCTCGACGAGACGTCGCAGGGCCTGGCGATCGGCACCCTCCAGGGGGTGGTGAAGCGCGTCGTGCCGGACTATCCGGCCAACAAGGACGAACTGGAGGTCATTTCCCTGAAGGAGGGCGACCGGATCGTCGGCGCCGTGGAGCTGCGTACGGGCGAGGAGGACCTCGTCTTCATCTCGACCGACGCGCAGTTGCTGCGGTACCCGGCGGCCCAGGTGCGTCCGCAGGGGCGTCCGGCCGGCGGCATGGCCGGGATCAAGCTCACGGACGGCGCCGAGGTGCTGTCCTTCACCGCGGTCGAACCGGCCGCTGACGCGGCGGTGTTCACGGTGGCCGGCTCGCACGGCACACTGGACGACTCGGTGCTCACGTCGAAGCTGACACCCTTCGACCAGTACCCGCGCAAGGGACGGGCCACCGGTGGGGTGCGGTGCCAGCGGTTCCTCAAGGGTGAGGACGTGCTGGTCTTCGCCTGGGCCGGCCCCCTGCCCGCCCGCGCCGCGCAACAGAACGGCGCACCCGCGCGACTGCCGGAACCCGACCCGCGCCGTGACGGTTCGGGCATCCCGCTGACCGACCCGGTCGCCTCGGTCGCGGGTCCGGTGTAGCGGCAGCCGCAGTCGTACGGAGGACGGGCGCGGCGGGGCGGGCCCGTCGCCCCGTTTTCCGTACGGCTCCGAGCGGCCGGGCGTGTCCGGCGGGCCGAGGCGCGTCGGGGGCGCGGCGTCAGGTGCGGTGCGTCGCGAGGCCGCGGACTCTCCCCACCGTGATCGACCCCGACGACGGCCCCGACGAACCACTGCCCGGACTACCGGCCTCGCTTCGCGCGTCGGCGCACGACTCGTACCGGTCCACGACGCGCACCGGTCCGGGTTCCCCGGGACGGATCGGAAACGGCAACCGGGCGGGCGGGGCCGTCGACGAAGGGCGGCCGGGCGGCGGGCTGCCGGCCCTGGTCGTCGGGGGTGGCGGCGGGCGGTCAGGCGCCAGGGTCGACTTCGGGGTGCGTGAACCGCACGGGCCTGCCCAGCGACCGGGCGTAGGCGATTTCGGCTCGGGTGCTGTCTCCGACGTAATCGCCCACCACCAGCACCTCGTCAGCGAGCCGGATCTTCGCCCGGTGCAGATCGTCGAGTCGAACCTTCAGCGCCTCGGCCTCGACAGGATCGGACCAGAGTGCGTGCGGTGACTTCATGTCACAGCCCGGTTTGACGACGATCCTTCCGGCTCCGGTCTCCCGCAGATCGGCCTCGTTCATCTCGGCCATGAAGCGGGTGGAGCCGCAGATCACGACGACACGCGGGAGGCTCAACAGCTGCTTCGCGTCGGCGAGCTTCTCCTCGGGGGTGAGCGGCTTCGGGTACGACGCTGGTTCCTCGTACGACACTGGTTCCTCCTGGTCACGTGGTCCGAGGGATGTCCGCAGGGATGTCCGCAGGGACGAGAACGAGGGAGCTACCCCTATCGTTTCGTGACGAACGACGTGGCCACCCTCGCGCCGAGACTCTGTGCGACGCCCGACGACATGCTGAAGGAGCATCGCGGCCGGGCACCACGGCGTCCGCCAGTCGGCATGACGCCCCGCCCGAACTGTGCCGGAGCGGTCCCCCTGGCACGGCACAGGCCATGCTCGACCACCCCGTCGGGGCCACTCGGCTCCGCGATCCGGCTCGCGGCACTCCGCGAGGACCGGCTGAGCCACCCGGCACCCCCGCCGGACAGTGCCTACCGCAGGTCCGGCTCGGCAGGTCCGTCGTCTTCCACGGGCCGGTCGGCTCCATCGGCAGACCGGCCCGTGGCGACGTAACGCAGGACCCCCCACATGGCGCGCTCCAGATCGTCCGCGTCGCGCGGCTCGGCCTCCGGTACGCCGCCGGGGCCCGCGCCGCCCGAGTCCGCGCCGCCCGGGCCGGGCGTCCGGCAATCCTCCAGTTCCCGCAGGAGCGCCTCCCCGTCGAACCCTGAACCGATCAGGACGAGTTGGGTGAGCCTCGGCTCGTCGCGGGCCCACGGACGCGGGACGAACCGGAGGAACCGGCCCACCGCGTGCACCAGGTAGGTGTTGCGGGGGTCGGCAGCGCCGAAGTCCACGAAGCCCTTCATGCGGTACAGCCCCTCGGGCCGTGAATCGAGGAACCGCATGAACCGGCGGGGATCCAGCGGCGTTCCGGTGGAGAGCTCGACGCTCTGGTACGCGGCGTGGGGATGGGCTCCGCCGTGGTTCCCCGATCCGCCGTGCTGGTCCGCCTCCCCTGCCAGCAGGTCCTCGAAGGTGAGTTGGCGGGCCGCCGTCCGGTCGCTGTCGGGACGGAGCGCGGGGTCGAAGAGCAGCGACGGGTCGATCCGTCCGTGTTCCGTGGAGACGACGGCGGCACGGTCGGTCAGCGAGGTGACCGAGGCGTACAGCCGCTCGTGCTCGGCGTCGTCGATCCGGTCGGTCTTGTTGAGGACCACCAGATCGGCGACGGCGAGGTGCCGGTCGGTCTCCGGGTGCCGCTCCCGGGTGCGCTCGAACTCGGCCGCGTCGACGACCTCGACCAGCCCGCCGTAGACGATCCTCGGGTTCTCGCTCGCCAGCAGCATCCGTACGAGTTCCTGGGGCTCGGCGAGTCCGCTGGCCTCGATGACGATCAGATCGAGGCGGGCGGCGGGCCGCGTCAGGGTCTCCAGATAGGAGTCCAGCTCGCTCGCGTCCACCGCGCAGCACAGGCAGCCGTTGCCCAGCGAGACCGTCGAGCCGACCTGTCCGGCGACCGTCATGGCGTCGATCTCGATGGCCCCGAAGTCGTTCACGATCACGCCGACGCGGTTTCCGGCGCGGTGGTGGAGCAGGTGGTTCAGCAGGGTGGTCTTGCCCGAACCGAGGAAACCCGCGAGCACGAGGACCGGGATCTGCGGAATGCGGGCATCACCCGGTGGGGCCGAAGCGGGCAAGACGGGCCATCCTCACGGAGCGAAGCAATGGCGGCACCACGGTCAGGGTGCCGGGACCGGCTGCGGCGGAGGCGTCCCGACATAGCGGGCCGCGGGTCGGATGATCTTCGAGTCCGCCGCCTGTTCCAGGATATTGGCACTCCAGCCGACCACCCGCGCCGCACAGAAGGTGGGCGTGAACATGGCCCGGGGAAGCCCGCAGAGCTCCATCACGACTCCGGCGTAGAACTCCACGTTGGTGTGCAGCTCACGGCCCGGCTTGAGCTCGGCGAGGATGGCTTCCACCTGACGCTCCACCTCGACGGCGAAGTCGACGAGCGGGCCGCCGAAGTCCTGGGCGATCTCCCTCAGCATCCGCGAACGCGGATCCTCGGTGCGGTAGACCGGGTGGCCGAAGCCCATGATCCGTCCGCCCGAGAGGACCTGTTCGCGGATCCAGCCGTCGATACGGTCCGGGGTGCCGATCGCATCCAGCGTGTCCAGTGCGCGGCTCGGCGCACCTCCGTGCAGGGGGCCGGAGAGCGCGCCGACCGCCGCGACCAGGCAGGCGGCCATGTCGGCACCGGTGGAGGCGACGACCCTCGCGGTGAAGGTGGACGCGTTGAACCCGTGGTCGACGGTGGAGATGAGATAGCGCTCGACCGCCCGCGCACGGACGGCGTCGGGCAACTCGCCGGTGAGCATGTACAGGTAGTTGGCGGCGTGCGGCAGATCGTCGCGCGGTTCGACCGGTTCGAGACCCTCGCCCAGACGGTGCAGGGCGGTCAACAGGGTGGGCACCGCCGCGCAGACGGCGAGCGCGTCCTCACGGCGGCGACCCGGCTCGATGTCGTACAGCGGGCGGTACCCGGCCGAGGCGCCGAGCAGGGAGAGCGCGGTACGCAGCCCCGCCAGCGGGCCGGACACGGCTCCGGCGCGGGCGATGGCGGGCAGCGCCGCGCGGACCTCGTCCGGGAGGTGGCGCAGCTCGGCGGTGCGCGCGGCGAACGCGGCGCGGGCGGGCTCGTCGGGCAGCTCACCGTGGAACATCAGGTACCAGACGTCCTCGAAGCTCCGGGTCTGCGCGAGCTCGATCGCCGAGTACTGGCGGTAGTGGTAGAAGCCCTCGGTCCCCCGGACGTCGCCCAGGACGGTGTCGGTGACGACGACACCCGCGAGGCCGCGGGGGACGCCGGTCGGGGCGGGGCTGTGGGTCTTGGTCGGCATCGCCGGCTCCTCTTCGGATCTTCCTCTTCCTGGTCACGCTCTCCCAGGTCATTGATTCGACTATCCATGCTTGATTGCATGGGCGTCAATATTGATTGAATCAATATATAGTGGAGTGGATACGGTGAGCACATGACGGATCAGGGAGCGCGCGACTTCGACACCGGAACCGGCGAGCGGCTCAGTACGCGCGAGACGGCCGCTCTGCTCGGCGTGAAACCGGAGACGGTGTACGCCTACGTCAGCCGCGGTCAGCTCAGCAGCGTGCGCGCGCCCGGAGGGCGGGGGAGCACGTTCGACGCCGACGAGGTGCGGGCCCTGGCCCGGCGCACAGGTCGGCGCGACCCCCTGCCGGCGGGCGGGGCGGACCTGGTCTTCCGTACCGGCATCACCCTCATCGACCAGGACCGCTACTACTACCGGGGCGTCGACGCGGGCGAACTCGCCCTGCACCACGGGTACGAGGAAGTCGCCGAATGGCTCTGGACCGGCGAACTCAGGCCGGGCGTCCGTTTCTCCGCTCCCCCGCAGGCCCTGACCGCGGCACGACAGGCCGTCGCCGCACTGCCCGCGCACAGCGGGACGACGGACCGGCTGCGGGTCGCGGTCGTCGCTGCGGCGGCTGCCGACCCACTGCGTTTCGACCTCTCCCCCGCCTCGGTCCTGGACGCGGCGCGCGGCCTGATCCCGACCTTGGTGGGCGCACTGCTGCCGGCCGCCGGTGCGCCCGCCGACCGGGTCCCGGCCTCCGGGGCTCCCGTCGGCGACGTCGGTCGCACCGGTACGGGCCCCGCCGGCCCCGGCATCGCGGCCCGGTTGTGGCCCGCGCTCACCGCGCGTCCCGTCGGCGCCGCGTCACTCGCCGTGCTGGACACCGCGCTCGCGCTGCTGATCGACCACGACCTCGCGGCGTCCACCCTCGCCGTCCGGGTGGCGGCCTCCGCGCACGCACATCCGTACGCCGTGGTCTCGGCGGGGCTCGGGGCGCTGGAAGGACCGCTGCACGGGGCGGCCAGCGGGCTCGCCCACCGGATGCTCCGGGAGGTCGTGGAACGGGGCGGTGCCGCACCGGTCGTCGCCGACCACCTGCGTACCGGAAGGCGGATCCCCGGACTCGGCCACCGGCTCTACGACGGCGAAGACCCCCGCGCACGGGTCCTGTTCGCCCTGCTGGAGGACGTGCCCGAGGCCGCTTCGGCGCTCGCCGCGGCGCGGGACGTGGTGTCGACCGCCGCCCGGCACGTACCTCTGCACGCCAACGTCGATCTGGCGCTGGCCGTGCTGTCGGTCTCCGAGGCCATGCCCGCCGAGGCGGGTGAGACCGTGTTCGCGGTGGCCCGCACGGCGGGCTGGATCGCGCACGCCCTGGAGGAGTACGCGGAACGGCCCCTGCGCCTGCGCCCCCGCGGCCAGTACACCGGACCGCCCCCGCCGCAGGCGTTGCCTTCCCCGGTCATTTCCTCGATCGCTTCATCGGCCCCTGAGAGCCGCTCCGGCAACGCAAGATAGCGACAGATCAGCGCGAATTCTCGCGCGGCGGCGGGGCGGTCGATCCGCGCACCACCAGTTCCGGCTCGAAGAGCAGCTCGTCGGAGGGCACCGCCTTGCCCCCGATCTGCACGGACAGCAGCTCGACGGCCGCCCGGCCCATGGCCTCGATGGGCTGACGAACCGTCGTCAGGGGCGGTTCGGTGCAGTTCATGAAGGCGGAGTCGTCGTATCCGACCACCGACACGTCGTGCGGCACGGAGAGCCCCCTGCGGCGTACCGCGCGCACCGCGCCGAGCGCGAGCGGGTCGCTGCCGCAGATGATGCCGGTGACGTCCCGGTCGAGCAGCCGGGAAGCCGCGGCCTGGCCGCCCTCCAGCGAGAACATGGCCCGTGCCACGTGTTCGTCCGGGATCGTCGCCCCGTACTCACGGGCCAACTGCCGTGCGGCGTCGAGCTTGCGCTGGGAGGGAACGTGGTCGCCGGGACCGAGAACCAGGCCGATCCGCTCGTGCCCGAGCGAGGCGAGATGCCGCCACGCCTGCTCGACCGCGACGGAGTCGTCGCAGGAGACACCCGGAAAGCCGAGTTCGGCGATGGCCGCGTTGATCAGGACGACGGGGATGCGACGGTCGGCGAGCACCTTGTAGTGGTCGTGGGCGGCGTCCGCCTGGTGGTAGAGGCCACCGGCGAAGACCACTCCGGACACCTGCTGCTGGAGCAACAGGTCCACGTAATCCGCCTCGGAGACCCCGCCCTTGGTCTGCGTACAGAGCACGGGCGTGAGCCCCTGCTGGGCGAGGGCGCCGCCGACCACTTCGGCGAAAGCCGGGAAGATGGGATTCTGGAGTTCGGGAAGAACGAGCCCGACCAGCCTGGCCCGCTCGCCCCGCAGCTGGGTCGGTCGCTCGTACCCGAGCACGTCCAGCGCGGAGAGCACCGCCTGCCGAGTGGCGTCCGAGACGCCTGGCTTACCGTTCAGGACCCGGCTGACCGTGGCCTCACTGACCCCAACCTTCTGTGCCACCTGAGCAAGTCGTCGCGTCATGAGCGCAAGATTAGCGCAAGGAACGCAAACCGATTGCGTGCCCGTCAAAACCTCCGCCCCACCACCCGGCCGCCGCCGGACCACGCCGCCTTGCCGGACCGCGGCCCGCTGCCGTACCGCGGCCTGTTGTCGGCCCCCGGCCTGTTGCCGGAACGCGCCGACTCCGGTCGGACCACTGCCGGACCGCCCGGCTCCGGTCAGACCGCCCCGGCTCCGGTCAACGACCTGACCTCCATCTCGGCGTGCCTGTCCTCGTCGGGCGGCTGGGCGGAGGTCACCGTGCCGATCCACCCCGCGAGGAATCCGAGGGGAATGGAGACGAGACCGGGATTCTCCAGCGGGAAGAGCTGAAAGTCGACCCCTGGGAAGAGGGCGGTGGGCGAGCCGGAGACGACCGGCGAGAGCAGTACGAGAATCAGAGCCGGGACCAGCCCCCCGTACACGGCCCAGACGGCACCACGGGTGGTGAAGTTCTTCCAGAAGAGCGAGTAGAGCAGCGCCGGAAGGTTGGCCGAGGCGGCCACCGCGAAGGCCAGCCCGACGAGGAAGGCCACATTGAGGTCCTGGGCGAGCAGGCCCAGCCCGATGGCGACCACCCCGATCCCGACGGCGGCCACCCGGGCTACCGCGACCTCGCCGAACGGCTTGCCGCCGGGGCGGCGGAGCGAGGCGTAGAGGTCGTGGGCGACCGAGGCCGAGGAGGCGAGGGTGATCCCCGCGACCACTGCCAGGATCGTGGCGAAAGCGATGGCGGCGACCACGGCGAAGAGAATCGTTCCGCCGGTGGCTCCCTCGCCGCCGCCCAGCGCCAGCGCCAGCAGCGGAACCGCGGTGTTCCCGGCCTCGCTGGAGGACCGGACCGCGGTGGGCCCGACAAGTGCCGCGGCGCCGAACCCGAGCACGATCGTCATCAGGTAGAAGCTGCCGATCAGCCCGATCGACCAGACGACGGACCGCCGGGCCGCACGGGCCGTCGGCACCGTGTAGAAGCGGGACAGAATGTGCGGCAGTCCGGCCGTGCCGAGGACCAGCGCCAGTCCGAGGCTGATGAAGTCGAAGCGTGCCGTCCAACCGCCGCCGTACTTGAGTCCCGGCGCGAGGAAACTCCGTCCGTGGCCACTGCGTTCGGCCGCGGTGCTGAGCAGTGCGTTGACGTCACCGTGGAACCGGACCAGAACGGCCACGGTGAGGGCGATCGTGCCGGCCATGAGGAGGACGGCCTTGACGATCTGGATCCAGGTGGTGGCTCGCATGCCGCCGAACGAGACGTAGACCACCATGAGTGCGCCGACCCCGACCACGGTCCAGGAACGGGTGGCGCCGCTGGTACCGCCGAGGAGCATGGCGACCAGGCTGCCGGCACCGACCATCTGCGCGACGAGGTACAGCACCGAGACGGTCACCGACGACGCCCCGACGGCGGTGCGCACGGGGCGCTCCGCCATGCGTGCGGCCACCACGTCGGCCAGGGTGAACCGTCCGCAGTTGCGCACGAGTTCGGCCACCAGGAGCAGGACGACCAGCCAGGCGACGAGGAACCCGACCGAATACAGCATCCCGTCGTAGCCGAAGAGGGCGATGAGCCCGGAGATGCCGAGGAACGAGGCAGCCGACATGTAGTCACCGGCGATGGCGAAACCGTTCTCCATGGGAGAGAACAGCCGGCCCCCGGCATAGAACTCCTCGGCCGAGCCCTGGCGGGTACGTCCGACCCAGGTGGTGATGCCGAGGGTGACGGCGATGAACGCGCTGAACAGCACCAGCGCGAGCGTCTGATGGTCCCCGCTCAACGCTCGACACCTCTCGTCAGCTCCTGGGTCTCCCAGCGCAGTTCCAGCGCCGCCCGGTCCCGGCGGAGCCGCGCGTGCCGGGCGTACGCCCAGGTCAGCAGGAAGGTGGTGAGGAACTGGCCGAGCCCGGCGACCATGGCGACATTCAGAGCCCCGGCCACCGGACGGGCCATCAGCCCGGGTGCCCCGGTGGCCGCGACCACGTAGGCGAGGTACCAGAGGAGGAACGCGACGGTCGCCGGAACGACGAACCTCCGGTATCGGCGGCGCACTTCGCGGAAAGCCTCGCTCCGCTGGACCTCTCGGTAGATGTCGGCAGCGCTGTGGCCGCTCTGCGGAGCCCCGGGGAGGGGTGGAGCATCGGGCGCCGCTGTCCCCGTACCGTCCCGCTCGCCCCACGCTGGGGCCAGTGCGTCGTACCACGGCTCGTCGAGCCGGGTCACCGCCTCCACCCGCCCTGCTTCCTTCTCCACCGAACAACTCCCTTGTCCGCGAGCCTTTTCGGCCGCTCAGCCAAGAGTGTCCGGACAGGGGGGATCTCGGTTGCAGCATGCACCGCTTTCACCTGTTCAGGTGACATCCGTACCAGGTGACCGTGTGAGCCCTCGTACGTATGCGTAACGAACCGCCTGCGCCCGGTCCCGCACCCCCGTCTTGGCGAACAGGTGGTTGACGCGCGTTCTCACCGTGGCCGGGGAAACGTGCGGCCGGCGCGCGCTCTCGGTGTTGTCGAGCCCTTCGGCGATGAGCAGAGTCCGGACGAGTACGGACGGGGCTGACCGGGCGGGCGCCCTCGGCATGCGTGCGAGCGCCTCGCGAGAAGGCCACGAGGTCCAGATCGCCGCGGTCACGGAAGGTCCCTTCGCGCCACCGGAATCCCTGTCCCGTCACCGGCGCGGGTCGCGGCGCGATGCGGAGCGCCGCCTGCCGACGGCGACGCCGCCGCGTGCGCTTGACTGCCCCGCGAGCTCGGCCGGATCCGAAGGGACGGCTCCGGACGCCGGTACAGGACCGCTCCTCGCACCAGCAGGGTGACGGCCAGAGCGAGCCGGAGACCGTCACCGCCCTGTTCCACCCCCATGGCCGTCCCGGCGGCCCAGAGGGCGGCACGCAGCGCCAGACCGCCCGCCCAGACGAACGCCGTGGCTCGGGTGCCCCGGACCACGGGGAGCCGTCCGCGTCCAGCCAGACCCGGGCCGTCAACCCCCAGCCGGCGCCGAGGCCGAGCCCGACCATCAGTTCGACTGCGAGCGCCCCCGCCGACACGGTCTCGTGCCGCCTGTCGAGCAGCATTCCGCCACGCAGCGGGAGCACCGCCAGGATTCCGGGAAGGAGCCACCACCGAGCCGACAGCTGACGTGCCGAGAGCTGGCGCAGCAGAGTCCGGCCGGCGACGGCGACGATCACAAGAACACCGCTACGGACGGAGAGCTGCCGAGGGATCGACCCCCCGGGTTGGTCACAGGCGGAGTACGCCTCTCCACCCACGGGTGGAGAGGCGTACGAGGCGGAGGTAACGAGCCGCTCAGGCGTCGATGCGCGAGCGGTCCAGGGTCGCCGCCGAGCTCGTGATGAACTCCTTGCGGGGCGCGACCTCGTTGCCCATCAGCAGGTCGAAGACCTTCTCCGCAGACTCCAGATCGCCGATGTTGATCCGTCGCAGGGTCCGGAAGCGGGGGTCCATCGTGGTCTCGGCCAGCTGGTCGGCGTCCATCTCGCCCAGGCCCTTGTACCGCTGGATGGAGTCCTTGAATCGGGTGTTCTTGCGCCGCAGGTCCACCAGCGTCTGGCGCAGTTCACCGTCCGAGTACGTGTAGATGTACTTGTCCTGGCCCTTCTTCGGCTGGACCAGCTCGATGCGGTGCAGCGGAGGCACCGCGGCGAAGACCCGGCCCGCTTCCACCATCGGCCGCATGTACCGCTGGAAGAGCGTGAGCAGCAGGATACGGATGTGCGCGCCGTCGACATCGGCGTCCACCAGCAAAACGATCTTGCCGTAGCGGGCGGCGTCGATATCGAAGGTCCGGCCCGACCCCGCCCCTATGACCTGGATGATCGCCCCGCATTCGGCGTTCTTCAGCATGTCCGAGACGGACGCCTTCTGCACGTTCAGGATCTTGCCGCGGATGGGCAGCAGCGCCTGGAACTCGCTGTTGCGCGCGAGCTTGGCCGTGCCGAGGGCCGAGTCCCCCTCGACGATGAAGAGCTCGCTGCGCTCCACGTCGTCGCTGCGGCAGTCGGCGAGCTTCGCCGGCAGGGAGGAGGACTCCAGGGCCGTCTTGCGACGCTGGGCGTCCTTGTGCTGACGCGCGGCGATGCGGGTGCGGGCGGCGGCCACCGCCTTGTCGAGCACTGCCCGGGCCTGCGCCTTGGCGTCGCGCTTGGTCGACGTCAGGAAGGCCTTGAGCTCCTTGGCCACCACGTTGGCGACGATCCGGTTGGCCGCCGAGGTACCGAGCACCTCCTTGGTCTGCCCCTCGAACTGGGGCTCGGCGAGCCGGACGGTGACGACCGCCGTGAGGCCCTCCAGGGCGTCGTCCTTGACGACGTCGTCCTCGGCGACCCGGAGCAGTTTGGCCGAACGCAGTGCCTCGTTGACCGTACGGGTCAGCGAGCGTTCGAATCCGGCCACGTGGGTGCCGCCCTTGGGGGTGGCGATGATGTTCACGAAGGACTTGACCACGGTGTCATAGCCGGTGCCCCAGCGCAGCGCGATGTCGACGCCCAGCTCGCGGGTGACCTCCGTCGGGGTCATGTGCCCACGCTCGTCGAGGACCGGGACGGTCTCCTTGAAGGTGCCCTGTCCGGTCAGCCGCTGCACGTCGCAGACGGCCTTGTCCTGGGCGAGGTACTCGCAGAACTCGCTGATGCCGCCGTCGAAGCGGAACGTCTCCTCCGTCTTGCCCTCGCCGTTCAGGCCACGCTCGTCGCGCACGACGATGGTGAGTCCGTTCACGAGGAAGGCCGTCTGGCGGGCGCGCTGGTACAGCGTCTCAAGGTCGAGCTTGGCGTCCTTGAGGAAGATCTGCCGGTCCGCCCAGTACCTGATCCTGGTACCGGTGCGGGCCTTGGGCACCCGCTTGGTCTTGCGGAGCCCGTTGTCCGGGTCGAAGGGGCTGTCCGGCCCCTGCTCGACGAACGCACCCGGCACCCCGCGCCGGAAGCTGATGGAGTGGGTGGAGCTGTTCCGGTCGACCTCCACGTCGAGGCGCGCGGAGAGCGCGTTGACGACCGAGGCGCCGACGCCGTGGAGGCCGCCGGAGGCTGCGTACGAGCCACCGCCGAACTTGCCGCCGGCGTGGAGCTTGGTCATGACGACCTCCACGCCGGAGAGCCCGGTCTTGGGCTCGACGTCGACGGGAATGCCACGGCCGTTGTCGCGCACCTCGACCGAGGAGTCGTCGTGGAGGATCACTTCGATGTGGTCGCAGTACCCACCGAGGGCTTCGTCGACCGAGTTGTCGATGATCTCCCAGAGGCAGTGCATGAGGCCGCGGCTGTCGGTCGACCCGATGTACATGCCGGGACGCTTGCGGACGGCCTCCAGCCCTTCGAGGACGAGAAGGTGCCGCGCGGTGTAGTTGGAGCTGTCCCTGTCGACGACGCCGCCGGCTCCGGTCAGCAGCGCAGTGGACGGCACGGACGTATCGGCGGTCACGCGGTTCGCTCCTCGCTGAATTTCAATGGGGGCCCGTTTGGGTATCGGGTGCGGCCGTGGTGGCCGCTGAAAGCCTACCGAGGCCTGGTAGAGCGGTTGTCACGCCACCCTCGGGGAATCATCATGCTAGTCGAGCCCCCCAACAGATCGCATGGATGTTCGATCATCCCTCGGAGTGACGTGCACATCACGTTCCTTTTGAGGCATGAACCATTTAGGCTCCGGGCACGTCCTCATGAACAACCGGCAAGCCGGCCGGAGGACCGACCCGACACCAGCAACGCGAAACCGTAGCGCTCCGCAATACGGCACATTCGCCGCCAACCGTCGGCAGCCCAGCCACCTGAAGAGAAGTTTTCGAAGAAATGCCACGAGCGGGAACGTTTTCGGCCTGGTTGGATGTTGACCCTGGTACGACAGCTCGTCGAGCTAGAGAAGAGGCGACGTGACTACTGTTCTGACCCCCGCGAGCCCGCTGACCGCAGCAGACCGCTGTGACCGTTGCGGCGCCCAGGCCTACCTGCGCGTCGTCCTCACCAGCGGCGGTGAACTGCTCTTCTGTGCCCACCACGGGCGCAAGTTCGAGCCGGAACTCAAGAAGATCGCCGCGGAAATACAGGATGAGACGGATCGGCTCACCGCCGTACAGGCCGGTGCCGCCGACGAGGCACAACACTGACACCTCGCATCCACGACGAGCGATGGGCCGGTCTCCGACCGTCCGACGGGCGGCTTCCCCGGTAGGGGAGGCCGCCCGTTCTCATGTGCTCCGTCCCGCCGTGGGGCGAGTCCAGGGGTGGGGTGGAGGTGTGAGGTTCTCAGATCCTGCCGGCCGCCCACGCGACCGCGGCGGAGACCCGGGTGTAGACCCCCGGGCTGTCCGCGCGTGCGCAGCCGTTGCCCCACGAGACCAGGCCGATGAGACGCCCCTCGACCACCAGTGGCCCTCCGCTGTCGCCCTGACACGCGTCGTAACCGCCATCGGGGTTACCGGCACAGACCATCGACGAGGCGTCGTACGACCCGCGTGAGCCGCCCGGGTAGGCGAGGTCGCACGCCTCGTCCGACAGAACCTGTACCGAGGCCGCCCGCAGCGTCGACGCGTACGTCCCGTACCCCGTCGTGTCGCCCCACCCGTAGACGAGCGCCTGCCCGCCCGCGAGGTAGGCGGTGTCACCTTCCCGGGCGACCGGAATCGAACTTTTTTCCGGAAGCGCTTCGGTCAGCGTCAGCACGGCTGCGTCGCCCACGTTGGTACTGGGGTTGTACGAGGGATTGACCCACGCCTCCTTCACCGGGATCTCCCGCCCTCCGGTACCGCGCAGATCGTCCCGCTCCGCAATGATCCGCAGGTCCGGCACGTCGGCCACCTCCCCCCCGAGCACGTCGGAGCCGAGGCAGTGGGCTGCGGTCAGCACCTTGGTGGGAGCGACCACCACCGCCCCGCAGAACTGCCCGCCGCGCGATTCCCCGAACAGGGCGCGGCTCGACAGAGCCACCACCCACGGGCTGTCCACCACGCTGGCGGGCTCTCCTCCGATGATGATGCTGTCGGTCGCGGCGGACGCCGGGGACCCGGCCGCCAGGGCGGTGGCCGCCGTCAGCGCCACCGCCCCGGTCAAGGCGCGAGCGAACCTGTGGAACATGGACACTCCTGACTCCGAGGTGGATATCACCTACTCAGAGTCATTCAGTCCGAAGCGGCCCGCACCCCCAAAGAGATCGGGCCGGGGGCCCGGAACCGAGTGGTTCCGGGCCCCCGGCCCGATCTGGGACCGGTCGGCCTAGATCGTGTTGTGAAAGTCCCGCCCGTCCGGCGACGCCCTCCGGGCGGACAGCGCTACTTTCAGGGCACGGCCTAGTCGAGGTAGTCGCGCAGAACCTGCGAACGCGACGGGTGGCGGAGCTTCGACATGGTCTTCGACTCGATCTGCCGGATGCGCTCGCGCGTCACCCCGTAGACCTTGCCGATCTCGTCCAGTGTCTTCGGCTGACCGTCGGTGAGACCGAAGCGCATGGAGACAACGCCCGCCTCACGCTCCGAGAGGGTGTCGAGCACCGAGTGCAGCTGCTCCTGGAGGAGGGTGAAACTCACCGCGTCGGCCGGAACGACCGCCTCGGAGTCCTCGATCAGGTCACCGAACTCGCTGTCTCCGTCCTCACCCAGCGGGGTGTGGAGGGAGATCGGCTCGCGGCCGTACTTCTGGACCTCGATGACCTTTTCGGGGGTCATGTCGAGTTCCTTGGCCAGCTCCTCCGGGGTGGGCTCGCGGCCCAGATCCTGGAGCATCTGCCGCTGGACACGCGCCAGCTTGTTGATGACCTCGACCATGTGCACCGGGATGCGGATGGTACGGGCCTGGTCGGCCATGGCGCGGGTGATCGCCTGACGAATCCACCAGGTGGCGTACGTGGAGAACTTGTAGCCCTTGGTGTAGTCGAACTTCTCGACCGCGCGGATCAGACCGAGGTTGCCCTCCTGGATCAGGTCCAGGAAGAGCATGCCGCGACCGGTGTAGCGCTTGGCGAGCGAGACCACGAGACGGAGGTTGGCCTCCAGCAGGTGGTTCTTGGCCCGTCGGCCGTCCTCGGCGATGATCTCCAGCTCGCGCTTGAGCTTCGGAGCGAGCTTGTCGGCGTTCGCCAGCTTGTCCTCGGCGAACAGACCCGCCTCGATCCGCTTGGCGAGCTCCACCTCCTGCTCGGCGTTGAGGAGGGGGACCTTGCCGATCTGCTTGAGGTAGTCCTTGACCGGGTCGGCGGTGGCACCGGCGACGGCGACCTGCTGCGCGGGCGCGTCGTCCTCGTCGTCGTCGGAGAGGACGAAGCCCTTGTTCTCGCCCTCGCCCTCCTCGTCCTCGCCCTTGCCGACCTTGACGTCCTCGACCGCCTCGTCACCGTCGAGAAGGTCGTCGTCCTGCTTGCCGGACTTCTTGGCGGCGGTCTTCTTGGCCACCGTCTTCTTCACGGCGGTCTTCTTCACGGCGGCCTTCTTGGCCACCGCCTTCTTCGCGGGGACCGCACCGGACTCGCCGGACGCGTCCGCGCTGTCGACGGCCGGGGCGGCGGATGCCGCGACGGTCCTCGTCACGGTCGTCTTCGCCGCGACGGTCTTGGTGGCGGTGCGCTTGACCGGGCTCTTCGCCGCGACGCTCTTGCGGGCGCGCTTGGGCGACTCCGCGGCACTGACCATCAGCGTCACACCCTCTTCCTCGAGGATCTGATTGAGGCTGCGCAGAACATTCTTCCACTGGGTTGGCGGAATCTGGTCAGCCTCGAAGGCCCGACGCACGTCGTCGCCGGCGATCTGCCCATCAGCCTTTCCCCGCTCGATGAGCGCCGTGACGGACTCGGATTCGGCAATCTCCGGCGGGAGCGTACGGGATGTGCTGGCCGACACGAACAACCTCTCGGAACGATGGAAACGGCTTCCGGCCCCGCCCTGGAGGGCTGGAACCGACGTCCGTCGACTGGAGTGTCGCCGACGGCGCGGGCTTGGCCTGGGATCTGCACAGCGCGCCGAATGGCTGCTGTATTCCTTCCGCGGCGGTCACCTCTTAGGTCATCGCATTGTTTCGAGGAGTGTTACGCCCAATCCGCGTGGCCCGAGTCACACCTCATTTGCGACGAACACTGCCAGGTACGACATCCCTCCACAATTGTGCCGCCGGACCGCACGGTCCGGCGGCACAGGGTGCGTGTACCCCGGCCGTACCGCTCTCAGTGCTCGCGCGGAGCCGGAACCACTCGCTCCACCTCGGGGTGAACGACGACGAGGAGCTGCCGCATGGCCGATTCGGCACCGGCCTCGTCACCCGCGGCAAGGGCGTCCGCGATCCTGGCGTGCTGGCCGACCGAAGCCTCGCTCGGCCGGTCGCACCCGGTGACCGGACTGCCGGAGACGTGGAGAGCGGAGGACACGATGCCGGAGAGATGGTCGAGCATCCGGTTACCGGCGGCCTGGATCAGCAGGGCGTGGAACTCCGCGTCGGCACGGGAGAAGGTGACTGCGTCCCCCTGCCCCAGCGCGTGTCCCATGATCTCGACCATGTCGCCGAGCCGTTGCTGAACGTCCTCCCGGCCATGCCCGGCGGCGAGCCTTGCCGCGAGCGGCTCGATCGTCCACCGCAGCTCCGCCAGCTCGCGGCGCTGGTCGTCGCGCTGAGGGCCGAAGGCGCGCCATTCGATGATGTCGGGGTCGAGCAGGTTCCAGTCGCTCACCGGGCGCACCCGAGTCCCCACGTTGGGTCGGGCGCTGACAAGCCCCTTCGCTTCGAGGACGCGCAGGGACTCGCGCACGACGGTACGGGAGACCTCGAATCGCTGCCCGATCTCTTCGGGAACGAGCGGGCGGTCCGCACCGAGGTCACCCGAAACGATCATCTGACCGAGTTGCTGGACGAGTTGACCGTGCAAGCCTCGGCCACGGCTTGCCGACCCCCGGCGGCCGGTGCGCCCCAGCTCGGATTCCGAGCCGCCCCAGGACCGCAGCGGCGCACGGTCGCCGGCCGGCTCCGAGTATGGGTAACGGTCGAGATCGCCCGGGCCGGCGAGGCCGGAATCGGCGGAGCGGGCGGTGGTCATCATGGTGTGCGCAAGGGTACTCACGCATCATTTGTCGGCCTGGCTCGCGCACCCCTTGAGGTCTTTGCTGAAAAGCACACGAAAGGGTGATCGTCGCTGACGCCGCAATTGACGCTTTATCGTCTCAATTCGGTCAAGGTGGGCCGCGCTTGACGTTCGCCGCCCGGCCTTCGGCTCCCTCATGATCACCAACGTGCCCTGTTCCGCAAGGCGGTGCCCGCGTAGGCGCACACCAGAGCCCCCAGCGAAACGAGAAGCGCCAGGCCGACGGGCTGGGCGAGGATCCGGCCGGCCGCCAGCAACCACCGGTCCGGTCCCGGCGGGATGTCGAGCCAGGCCAGTCCGCGCAGGCGGGCGGGAAGACCGGTCAGCGCGTGCGCGGCGGGGCCGGCGAACACCTTCTGCAACAGCGGCATCACGAGCACCGGGACGGCGAGCACGGCCGCCACTCCCGCACCGGCCACCCTGAAGATTCCCGCGGCGAGCAGCCCCGCCCAGGCGCAGCCGACGGCCAGAGCGGCCCAACTCACCGCCAGCAATGCCGCGTTCCCGGGAACCGCGGCCACCTCTTCCCCGTAGAAGAGGCGGAGCAACTGGATGTCGCAGACCACGACGAGGAGCGACAGAACGGTCACCGCCGCCCCGGTGACGAGCAGCTTCGCCACGAGCAGACCGAGCCGCCTCGGCACCGTCCCCCTGCTCGCCGCGAGAGCCGGGTAGCGGAATTCGTCGCCGTAGGAGAGTGCCCCCAACAGGCCTGCCCCGAGCGCTGCCGGAGGGAGCGGCAGCAGCGTCGGCCAGCCTGCGAGCAGATGCGACTGCGAGACTCCTCCGACACGCGCCAGCAGCACCGAGGCGGCCGCCGACGCGATCACGACCACTGCCATGATCAACGGCGTTGTCGTCACCCCCAGCATGCGCCTCACCTCGTACCGCATCGGGCGGAGCGGACCCCGCGGAGGGCGCACGGTGATCGGCGGGGGCAGTTCCGAGAGCGCCGCCGCGGAGGCGAGCGCGGGTGCGGGAGGCGCGGGAGGGCCCGCGTCGCCGAGTTCGTCGGCGAGCCGGTGCAGGGGAATGTCGTACCGGAACGCGGCGTCCCCGATCTCCGCGCAGTTGCTGCCGTACACCGACAGGCGTGTCCCCTCCTCGGCCACGATCTCCACGGACCGGCGCGCGTCCCGGGCTTCCCGGCCGACGACTGCCGCGAGTCGGGCGGCGTGCGGGGACTGTACGACGACGCGGGGGCGCAGTCTGGTACGGGCGAAGTCGGCGACCTCCTGGTCGGCCACGAGCCTGCCGTCGCCGATGGTGACGACGCGGTCCGCCGAGCGGATGGCCTCCTTGGGGTCGCAGGTGGTCCACAGCACCGTGCCCCCCTGGGCCGCGTGCGCGCGCATCAGCCCGTACAACCAGCCGCTCTCGTGGGAGGAAAGCCCGTCGGTGGGATCGTCGAGCAGCAGCGTGTGCGGGTCGCCCAACAGGGCTGCGGCGAGCCCCAGTCTGCGGTCCATCCCGACGGAGAGCCCGCCGATGCGCTGGTCGCCGAGCCCGGAGAGACCCACGACATCGAGCATCTCGTCGGCGCGCGACAAGGGAGCCCCGGCGGCGGCGCAGAGCATGCGCAACTGCCCCCGCGCGGTCCGCGCAGGATGCCCCGGTACATCTCCGAGGAGCACGCCCACTTCCCGCGGCGGATGGCCGATCCGGTGCAGCGGACGCCCTCTGAAGTAGGTGACTCCGCGCCCGGGGTCCAGTTCGAGCATGAGGCGCAGGGCCGTCGTCTTTCCGGCGCCCGGGACGCCGAGAAGCGCGGTGACACGGCCCGAGCGGGCCTCGAAGGTGAGATCGTCCACCGCGGGCGGCAGGTCGCGGCGGCGGGCACTGGTCAGTCCGATGGCCTGGAGCATCGCTTCTCTCGCGGAAGGTATGACCGCTCGGCGGCAGGGAGCGTGCGTACCTCAGCAACATAACGCGACATTTACGACTTTTGGTGCAGCAAGGAGTCTACGAGTGTTCCGCGCTCACGGACTCGGGAAACCACGGGGCACCGCGGGGGCACCGCGGGGCACCGCGGGGCACCGCAGAGCACCGATCACGAGATCGCTCACGCGTTCTCCCCGCCGACTACCGGGGTCAGACTTCCGGCCTCAGCATGGGCGGATTGAGGACCGTCGCAGAACCCGCACGGAACAACTGGGCGGGACGGCCGCCCTGTCGTGTGGTCGTGCCTCCGGAGGGCACCAGAAATCCTGGCGTACCGGTTACCTTGCGGTGGAAGTTCCTCGGGTCCAGGACCACTCCCCACACGGCCTCGTAGACGCGGCGCAGCTCTCCGACCGTGAACTCCGGCGGGCAGAACGCCGTGGCGAGCGAGGAGTACTCGATCTTGGAACGCGCCCGCTCCACGCCGTCCGCGAGAATACGGGAGTGGTCGAACGCCAGGGGGGCGGGCGACTCCGCCTCCTGCGCCGTGTCAGCGCCCACGGCCAGAAGGTCGTCCACAGGTGCCCACCGCGCACTGTTGGCGTCCCCGCCCGCGCGGGGAGCGGGGAGGTCGGGCGAGAGCGCGAGGTGGGCCACGCTGACGACCCTCATGCGTGGGTCACGGGCCGGGGCGCCGTACGTGGCGAGCTGTTCGAGGTGGGCACCGTTGCCGGCCCCGGAAACGGCCGGATCGTGCGCGCAGAGCCCTGTCTCCTCGACCAGCTCGCGGGCCGCCGCGGCGCCCAGGTCCTCGTCCGCACGGACGAACCCGCCGGGCAGAGCCCAGCAGCCCTGGAAGGGCGATTCCCCGCGGCGCACGACCAGCGCGCACAGTGCGTGGCGCCGCACTGTCAGCACGACCAGGTCGACCGTGACAGCGAAGGGCGGGAAAGTCGACGGGTCGTAGGACGGCATGCGGTGATCATAGTCGTCTCCCTGACGATAAACACTCCATTCCGCAGCGCTTGAAGGCGTATCCCACCGGGACGGGTGCGCGCACGACCACCCGATGCCGATGCCGACGAACATGCCGAAGGGAGCCGAAGGGAGGTGCGCGCGGCGGTGACGCGGTGGTGCGGTGTGGTCTGACCCCCGGGACAGCGACGCACCCGCCGCGCCGCACTCCCGCCGCAACGCCCCGCTCGCACTCCAGCCGCCCCGCCCGCTCGCGCTCCAGCCGCCCGTGCCCGGGCGCCGAGGACCGAAGCGCCTGGGCCGAACCGTGCGGGCCGAACCGTGCGGAAGCCGGAGCAGTGCGGAAACGGAGTCGCGTCGCGAGGGGCCGCGCGGAAGCGCAGCCGTACGGACACGCGGCTCGGATGCCCGCTCAGCCGCTGGTGCCGTCTCTGTCCTCCTGCTGTCCGCGCGGCAGCCGCTCACGGCGCCGGGTCCCTGCCGCCCCCGGATTGGCCGGGGTGACGGGACGGTTGTGACCGGAGGCCCTACCGCTCCGAGTTCTGCCGGACGGCCCGGCCGGCGCGCCGGAACGCACCCGGCTTGCCCTGCGGGGCCGAGACGCACCTTCTCCGGCAGCGGACTTCAGGGCTTCCTCCTCCTCTTCCCGCAGACAACGCCGTAGCTTCTCCGGATCCACGCCTTCGTTGCACGCCTGGTGGAGAAGCTGGGCGAAGGCGTAGTCCGGGTCCGCCCGGAGGGCGAGCGAGAGCGCCACCCGCGCGCCCGGCTCGTCCCCGGTGGACCACGAGACCCAGGCGGCCAGCGCCAGCGGGGCGGCGGCGTGCTCCACGTAAGGGCCCACACAACGCCGGGCGAGAGCACGCCAGAGACGCAGTGCCGCGTGGGCCTCCGGACCCTCCATCCACCGTGCGGCGCGATCCCGGGTCTCGCGGTCCTGAAGTCCCAGGATCACGGCGGCGGCCTCGTCGTGACTGATCAGGCCGTCGTCGCGGCAGTCCGCGGCATCCGCGGCCGGGGGCACGGGCGTCTTGCCGACGCGCTCCAGCAGGCCTCTCGCCAGGTTCAGGGTTTCCGTGGCCACCTGGCTGCGCCCGTGAGTGTCGAGGATGCGGGCCACCATCGCCGCGCCCACCTCGTCCAACGCGCGAAGCTGCTCCGGTGCGAGCGCGCCGGACCAGGGCACGAGCCGTTGTTCCAGCTCACGGAGCGAGCCCTTGACCTGGATCCCGGCATAGGCAGCGGCAGCGGCCATCACCGTGGTGCCCGGCAGGGCGAGAGGGTTGCCCTCTTTCGGACAGCACCGGCCGTCCGGGCAACAGTACGACCAGTACCTGCCGTTGGAGATGCAGAGCGCCTCCAGCACAGGGACGTCGAGAGAACCGCAAGCGGTGCGCAGGAATTGGGCGAAGGGCCTCAACCTCTCCATGACCTCGTGGGCGGCCTCCCCCGGGCCCGGGTCCTGGCACAGGAAGAGGACGATCGCGTCGGGCCGGTCGCCCCGCCGCTCGCTTCCCGAGATCAGACAGTCCGCCAACTGACCCGCGACCGAACCCCATTCCGACTCCGACCCCGGAATTCCGTGGCGCAGTCGCCCCCCGAAGCGGCCACTGCCACCGTGCAACGCCACGAGGACCACACTGTCCGTCGGATGGAATCCCAGCAGATAGGGAAGGGCGTCGGCGAGGTCTGCGGGGCCACGCAGAGTGACCTGCTGGGTGTCGGCGGGGCCGGTGGATTCATGATGTTTGTTCATGGGATGACCGTCCCGCACGACGCCATTTTCCGCGACCCCTGTGGATAACTGTTATCCACAGGCACTCAGCGTCACTGGCGCATTGTCAGAGGGAGGGCCTCTCATGGGGACATGACCACTCGGAAGCACATCGAAGCGCACGGCACCCGACACCACGACCCGCTTTGCGCGCCCGCTCGCCATCGGAACGCCCGCATGTCCCTCCGCTCCACCCCCCGGCTCCTCCATCACCCCGGTGACAGCGTCCGCCCGTCGGCGGCGGCCTTCATGGGGGATCGGCGGGGAGAAGGGGCAACCAGCCGTGGGATGACCGGAGGAGAGCGGCTCTCAGAACCGGTGGGTCCGTCCGGCCGCGACGCTGAAGCGCGGGCCGCTGGTTCTCGTGCGCTTCGCCCTGCCAGCCCTGGCGATGGTCGGCGTGCGGAGGACCGTGACGCAGCCATGGTCCGCGGCGGCCCTCCCGGTCGGGTTCGTTCCCTCCGCCGCGGTCTTCGACCGGGCGGCACCGCCGAGGCAGTGAACCAGCCCGGCCGGGTACGTGGAAGCCGCTCGGGCGGAGACCCGGCATGCGGTGACGGAGCTTGCGAGGACTCAGCCGGAGGCGGCCAGCACCAGCGGAAGGACCTGCTCGGCGCCGGCCCTGCGCAGCAGCCGCGCGGCGACCGCGAGGGTCCAGCCGGAATCGGTGGAGTCGTCCACGAGCAGGACGGGGCCGGGCGACGCGGCCAGCGCGGCCGTCAGTTCGTCGGAGACCGTGAAGGCGCCCGACAATGCTCGGACACGCTGCGCGGAGTTGCTGCGCCGCGCGGTGTGCTCCCCTTCCGGCCCGCTGTACGTCAATGTGCCCAGGAAGGGCAGCCGGCCGATGGTCGCGATTCCCTCGGCGAGGGAGCCGACCAACCGCGGGCGCGAGAGGGACGGCACCGCGACGACACCCACCGGCCGGGCGGAGGCTTCCGGGGTGTTCGCCGCCCACCCTCCCGAGGAGCGCGCCCAGTCGGCGAGAACGTCGACCGCCGCGTGCAGGACGTCGTCGGGAACGGGTACGTCCGGCGCGTTCTCGGCCAGCAGCGGGCGCAGCCGGTTGCCCCAGCCGATGTCCGAAAGCCGGCCCAGGGCCCGCCCGCCGGAGCACAGTTCCCTGGCCGGGATACGCCCCTTCAGGTCGATGCCCAGCGCGGCCAGACCCGTCGGCCACATGCGGCGCGGCTCGACCTCCACCCCTGGCCGGTCCAGTTCCTTCGCCGCACCCGAGAGGGTCTCCGCCGATACGGAGGAGTCGGCCCAGTTTCCCGCGCAGTTGTCGCAGCGGCCGCACGCGGCCGCGCCCTCGTCGTCCAGCTGACGACGCAGAAACTCCATCCGGCATCCGGACGTGCTCACGTAGTCGCGCATGGCCTGCTGCTCGGCCGCCCGCTGCCGCGCCACCCAGGCGTAGCGCTCGGCGTCGTACTCCCACGGGGCACCGGTGGCCGTCCAGCCGCCCTTCACCCGCTTCACCGCGCCGTCCACGTCCAGCACCTTCAGCATCGTCTCGAGCCTGCTGCGCCGGAGCTCGACCGACGTCTCCAGGGCGGGCACCGAAAGCGGCCGGCCCGCACCCTCAAGTGCCGCGAGGGTCTGCCGCACCTGGGTCTCGGGCGGGAATGCCGTGTCGGCGAAGTAACGCCAGATGGCCTCGTCCTCCTTGCCCGGCAGCAGAAGCACGTCCGCGTGGGCCACACCGCGGCCCGCTCGTCCCACCTGCTGGTAGTAGGCGATGGGAGAGGAGGGGGAGCCCAGGTGGACGACGAAACCCAGGTCCGGCTTGTCGAAGCCCATCCCGAGGGCCGAGGTCGCGACCAGGGCCTTGACCCGGTTCTCCTGGAGGTCGGCCTCCGCCTGGAGCCGGTCGGCGTTCTCGGTGCGACCGGTGTACGAGGCGACCGCGAAGCCCCGCTGCCGGAGGAAGGCGGTGGCCTCCTCGGCCGCGGCGACGGTGAGGGCGTAGACGATTCCGGAGCCGGGCAGCTCGTCCAGATGTTCGGCGAGCCAGCCCAGGCGGTGCGCGGCGTCCGGCAGCCGTACGACTCCGAGGCGCAGGCTCTCCCGCTCCAGCGGCCCGCGCAGGACGAGCGCCTCACCCGCGCCCGTGCCGAGCTGGTCGGCGACGTCCGCGGTGACGCGCGCGTTGGCGGTCGCGGTGGTGGCCAGGACCGGTACCCCGGGGGCGAGCTCGGCGAGCATCGCGCGCAGGCGGCGGTAGTCCGGCCGGAAGTCGTGTCCCCAGTCGGAGATGCAATGCGCCTCGTCGACCACCAGCAGACCGGTGGTGGCGGCGAGCCGGGGCAGCACCTGGTCACGGAAGTCGACGGAGTTGAGGCGCTCCGGGCTGACGAGGAGGACGTCGGTCTCGCCGCGCTCGACCTCGCCGTAGATGGTCTCCCACTCTTCCGGGTTCGCCGAGTTGATGGTGCGGGCCTGGATCCCTGCCCGCGCCGCCGAGTCGACCTGATTGCGCATCAGGGCGAGCAGCGGCGAGACGATCACGGTGGGGCCGGCGCCGCGGCGGCGCAGCAAGGCGGTGGCGACGAAGTACACCGCCGACTTCCCCCAGCCGGTGCGCTGCACCACCAGGGCCCGGCGGCGGTCCTCCACCAGGGCCGACACCGCCTGCCACTGGTCCTCCCGCAGCCGCGCCGAGCCGCCCGGATCACCGACCAGTTCGGCGAGAATGGCGTCTGCTTCGTTGCGGAGATCCAGGGTGTCCATGCCCCCCATGCAACCCGATGGCCGGGCCGCACGGCCACCTCACGCAGGGTGACGGACCGCGCCACGGAAGACTCTCGTGTCCAACGCGGTTCCGGGGTGTTGTTTCCGTGCCGGGCCGTTCCAAGGAGGCGGGAGGCGTCGTGGGGGGCCATCACGGGCAGGGATATCCAGGTCTTTCCGGTGGATATCCGTCGGGTGTTCCAATTGCTCGTTGCCGCCCGCCGATACGCCAGGGAGAATTGGAGTTGCCTCCCGGACGGTCACTTCACGGCCTGTATGGGCGTGCCCTCTGTCATCCTGCCCGCCTCGTGGGCGCGTAACGAAGGGAGAACCGTGACCTTCGGATTCGCACCGTCCGCAGACACTTCACCGTGGGCGGCGTCCTCGATGCCTGCCGATTCCACCAGTCGGCTCGCCCGGATGCTGGAGCCCACCGAGTGGACCTCGGCGGGCATACCTCTGCTGCGCAACCCCCGCGAGGTGGTCAGTGGGCTGCACGCCCGCCACCGGCCCACTCCGGCGACCGCCGTCGTGGCCGTCCTCGATCACGAGGAACGCCTGAACGCCAGCGCCTCGTTCGTCCGGCGCGGCTCCGCGGTCGCGGACGGCTGGGAGTTCCGTAACGCGCTCCTGTCCCACCTGCGCCGGGTCATCCCGCACGACCTGCGCCGCCGCACCCCGGCGCGTACCGCCGTACTGCTCTACTGCCGCGAGGGAGACGAGCGCTGGACGGAGGAGGACGGCGCGTGGATGTGGGGGCTGCGGGACGCCTGCACCCTGCACGGGCTGCGCTGCGGTGCGTACATCACCCTGACCCGCGGCGGATGGCAGGTACTGGGCGAGGGCCGGGGAGGCAGACAGCCGAGTTCGCTCTCGACGCCCGCGTCGCTCGCGGAGACTTTCGCCGCCGTCCCGACTCCTCTCCGCACGGGTGGCGGAGCGGCCGAGGTGATGCTGCGCACGGCTGCCCGCTGAACCCGGCGGACCGGGGTCCGGCCGTCCCGCAGGACGGCCGGACCGGAGTTCCGGGCCGGACGGGCTTCCGGTCGGATCAGACGCTCACGCCGAGGGCGGCGTTGATCGTCTGCGGGTCACCGCACACGATCAACAGGGTGCCGGCCCGCTCCCGTGCGAGGGACAACTGCTGGGCCGCGTCGCCGGCCGGCTCACCGTTGACGGCGACGACCACGACGGGCCGGCCGGCGGCACGGCCGACCGCCGACAGGTCCGCGAAGAACACGTCGTCGCCGGCTTCGTGCTGCGCCCAGTAGGACGCCTCGCCGAAGGAGAGTTCGTGCGTGGCCCACGGGTGCTGCTCGCCCGTGGTGAGCACGAGGACGTCGCCCGGGGCGCGGCCATTGTCGAGCAGCAGATCGACGGCCTCCTCGGCGGCGTCGAGCGCTCCGGCGGAGGGGGCCGGGATCACCTGCAGCTGCGGCACGGAACGATTCTCCGCGCGCCGCGACGGGCCGGGGACCGGGTGGGGGCGCTGCGCCGGCGGCGCAGGCCGTGCGGGTCCCGGGTGTCCGGGACGCGGTGTGGCCGCGGAACGCGGCCCGGGAACGGGACGGGGGGTCGACGCGGTGCGGCCGGAGGCCGGAACAGCACGGGGACCCTGAGCGCTCTCGTGAATCTGAGGCTCCTCGGGAGTAAGAGGCATGGATGGTTGTCTGTACAGATGCCGATACGCCAGGTGTCGGCCGGTGGGTGCGTGAGCGCGATCAGAAATCGAAGCCGAGCTGGCCCCCGCTTTCGAGTGCTGCCGCTTTGGCGGAGAAGCGGACCTTCTTCAGGTGCTGCCACCGCGGCAGCGCGTCGAGGTACGACCAGGACAGGCGGTGGTGGGGGGTGGGCCCCAGTCGCTCCAGCGCGGCCTGGTGCGTCGGTGACGGGTAGCCCGCATTGGCCCTGAAGGCGAACTCCTCGAACTCTCCGGTGTCCGCGCCGAGTTCTGCCATCACCGTGTCCCGGTACACCTTGGCGATGACCGAGGCTGCGGCGACCGCGATGCAGGACTGGTCCCCCTTGATGACGGTGCGTACCCGCCAGGGGCTACCGAGGTAGTCGTGCTTGCCGTCGAGGATCACCGCGTCGGGGCGCACCGGCAGTTCGTCCAGGGCGCGGACGGCGGCGAGACGCAGGGCGGCGGTCATGCCGAGCTCGTCGATCTCCTCGGGGGAGGCGTGACCGAGGCCGTAGGCGGTGACCCAGTCACGCAGGACGGGCGCCAGCTCGGCCCGGCGCCGGGGTGTGATCAGCTTGGAATCGGTGAGTCCCTCGGGGGGTCTTCGCAGACCGGTGACCGCCGCGCAGACGGTGACGGGGCCTGCCCACGCTCCGCGTCCGACTTCGTCGACACCGGCGACGGTCCGGGCACCGGTGGTGGCACGGAGCGAGCGCTCGACAGTGTGCGTGGGTGGTTCGTACGGCATGGCGCCAGACAGCGTACGCCGATGGACGCGATGGCGACACCCCGGGGGCCGGGCATTTCCGTGAACTGCCCGGCCGCCACGGTGTACAGAGATCGACCGGGCATCCGTTCGGGCGGAAGACGGGCCTTTTCGGACGGGGATCGCCATCGCCCCCGCCCCGGACCGGCCTCCACCAGCCCCGCCGCAGCCCCGCCGCAGCCCCGCCGGGGTGCCACCCGCCCCGCCCGGAGGTGCCGGGCCACCCGGAGGTGCCGCGGGCGGACTCCCGCGGGCACTCCTGTCAGCCCTCCGGCCGACGGGCGGCTCGGTCGCACGCGGGGCCCGCCGCACACGGGGCCCGTCAGTACGGGTCGTACTCCGAATCGGCCGGATCGGCCGGGCCGGGCTCGGCGGGGTCACGGTCGCTGGAGTCGTCGAAGCCGCCCGCCCCGCCGTCGCACGAGGTCCTGACCGGGTCGACGGGGTGTCCGGCGAGGATGTCCCGCGCCCTCGCCTCGCTCCAGCTCGTGGCGTACCAGGGTTCGTCCGAATCCAGGAGCGCGCTCTGGATCACCTGGAGCGCACAGGCCCGCATCCTCTCGTCGGGGATGCCGTCCAAGGCGGGCACGGCGTCGGCCGACAGCTGCTGGAGGTAGGTGATGTCGATCGCCTTGCCCTCGCGGTAGCGCTGGACGTTCTGCTCGGCGATCAACCGGTCGGGGGAGACCAGCCCGAAGGCAAGCACTCCCACGGCGGCGCTGACGACGACCGCCCGGGGCAGGTGCCGGGCGCCGAACACTCCGGCGGCGATGATCAGCAGCAGGACGACACCGAGCCACAGTTCGACCGCCGCCACCGAGATACGCAGCCGGGTGAGACCGAACGCGTCGACGTAGAGATCCATGCGGCGCAGCGCCGAGGCCACGACGACGAGGGTGAGTACGCAGAGGGTGCCGAGCACACCCTTGACCAGCAGACGGTCCTTCGCTCCCCCGCGCGGGGCGAGCCGGAGGGCCAGAGCGATGACCACCAGGGTCAGCAGAGTGGCCCAGAGCAGCTGCCAGAAGCCCTCGCGGGCGTACTCCGCGGGCTTGAGGCCCGTCTCCTCCAGAACCTTGTCGTAGCCACCGAGCAGCACGACGAGCTGGAGAGCGATGAAGGCGGCGAACAGCACGTCGAGCACGATGAGCGGAAGTGCCCACTCCACCCGTCCCCGCGCCCGCCCGGGCCGGACGGTGATCCCGTCCCAGCGTGTGGGGGCGGCGGCTGTACGCGCGGCGGCGAGAGCACCGGCCACTCCGATCGCGAGAAGGAAGAACCGCCAGGGCCCCTCCCCCAGCGAGACGTCCGGCAGAACGTCACCGAGGAGATCCGCGAAGGCCGCGTCGGCACTCGCGAAGAGCGTTCCGAACACCAGCAGCAGCACGACGGCGACGGCGGCCGTCCGTAGCGCGGTGCCCCAGCGCGCCCGCGAGCCGGTGGCCCGTGCCCTGATACCGCGCCACCCCCATCCGATGCCCGGAATCACCGCGTCCAGCACCCCCAACGAGCCCGCGAGCACGCCGAACCAGCTCCGGGTGCCGTGCAGGGCGAGCGAACCCAGCGCGGCGGCGGACACCACGGCGAGGAAGGTCGGCCAGCCCGCGTCCAGCAGCGCCGGGACCACCAGCAGAGCCAGCCCGCCGACCGCCCAGGTCAGCGTCCAGGCCCGCGCCCGACGCCCCGCCCTGCGCGCCTCCAGCCAGGCACCGGCCGCAGCGGGCAGGGCCACCAGGAGAAGGTTGATACCGATGCCGTCACCGAGCAGCAGCGCGCTGAGTACGCCGGTGACGAGGACCGCCACGAGGGTCCCGCCCCCGATGAGCGGCGGGTCCGCGGGGCGGACCCGGGCGAACGCCCCCGGTTGCGCGGGCCGGGGTCGCTGCCAGGGATTGGCGGGCGGAACCGGCGCCGGGACGGACGGCGCGGCGGCCGTACCGGGACGGACGCCGTAACCGGAGGGCTTTCCCGTCGGCGAAGACGCGGGCACCGGGGACACGTCGGACGGGGAAAGGGGAGGCGGAGACACGGCAGGCGGGGACACGGGCGCCGAGGCCGCCCCGCCCGGCCCGTCTGATGAACCGGCTGCACCGTTCGGCCCACGGGAACCGTCACGGTCCCCGGCACCACCAGAACCGCCGGACCCCTCGGCCGCACCGGGCGGAGACGGCGTGTCCCGCGGACCCGGTATCCCGGACGGCTGGTCGGACGTAGGCATGGGACCCCTCCCCACGCGGGGCCGCCGTACCGCTGAGCGTCGGCGCGTCACCCGCTGTCTCGTTGCTCGCGTCCCGGCGGAAACCGTCAGGCGACGCGTGGCCGAAACAGTAGCGGCGCGTCGCCCGGGCGAACCGGCCCCGACGCCCCTGTGGCAGGACCGTGACACGACGGGGGGCATGCCGACGGCCCGGCCGCCCTCCGCGCCCGGCAACGCGCGATCCGTACAGGTCGACGCGTCCGTCGAGCCTCCGCCAAGCCGTCCGGACCAGCGCGGAGCAGGACGGTTCCGTACGGAGCCGCGCGGTTCCAAACAGACCGCGCGGCTCCGTACGGAACCACTCGGAGCCGCGCGGGGCGGTTCGTAACAGCAGGCAACCGCGCGGAACCGCGCGAAGCCGGTCAGACGTGGGGTTCGGCAGGCACCCAGGAGGGCCGTTCCTCGGTCTGTTCCAGCCATGAGGCGGGCGGGGCGCCGGCCGGGGACGCCGCGACGATCCCGCCGACGATGGCACAGGTGGTGTCGACGTCCCCGCCCGCCTGGGCGGTCACCCAGAACGCGTCCTCGTACGAGCCGAGGGCGCGGGCCGCCGACCAGAGAGCGAAGGGGACCGTGTCCTGGGCGCTGGTGCGACGGCCGTTGCCGAGGACCGCGGCGACCGTCGTGGGGTCCTCGTAGTCCAGCATGTCCTTGGCCCGCCGCAGCCCGGCCACCACCGCGCTGCGCGGCAGCAGGGCGATCACCGCGTCCAGCAGCGCTTCCGGTGAGGGCGGCCCTCCGGGGGAGGCGGCTAGGGCCGCGGCGGCGGCCACGGCCATCGCTCCGGTCACCGCCTCGTGGTGCTGGTGCGTGGTGTAGGAGGAGATCTCGGCCTGATGGGTGGCCTGCTCCGGGTCGTCGGCGTACCAGGCTCCGAGCGGCGCGATGCGCATGGCGGAGCCGTTGCCCCAGGACCCCTGCCCCTGGAACAGCCCGGCGGCGAGTCCCTGCCAGTCACCGCCCTCACGTACCAGCCGGAGCATTCTGTTCACCGCGGGACCGTAGCCGCGGTCGAAGTCGTGGTGTTCGGCGAAGGAGTGGGCCAGCGCGTCCTGGTCGATGCGGCCGTGCTCGGCGAGCACCGCCACTACCGAGCAGGCCATCTCGGTGTCGTCGGTCCACTGCCAGGGCCCCGGCGGCAGGGTGCGACTGCGCAGCAGCGGATAGTTCACGGGGACGAAGAACTGGGAGCCCAGGGCGTCTCCGACGGAGAGGCCGCGCAGGCTGGCGAGAGTACGCGCGTAACGACGTTCGAAGGTTTCGGAGGAGTAAGAGGTCATCTTCCTGCCACTCTATCCAGTAGTGCCGTGACGGACCGGGAACCGCTCCATCGGTCTGGCGGGCCGCTCCGCCCGGTTCCCTGGACACGCCGTCCGGTTCCGGGGATCGCTGCGGCCGGCCCCGGGACAGCGGCCACCGGTCCAGGGACCCGCACGGCCACCGGTCCAGGGACCCGCACCATCCAGTCTCGACGACCGGCCGCCCTATCCGGTGATGCCGTACGGCTCGGGGGTCCGCCAGCGCGCGAACGGGCGATCGAGCGTGTAGCGGCCGTCGGGCCCGAGCAGCAGTGTCCGGGTCTCGCCGTTGCCCGGGTTGGACAGCGACTCGAACTCGGCGACCGACCAGTGCAGCCAGCGCATGCAGAACAGTCTCATGGTGAGCCCATGCGTCACGAGCAGCACGTTCGGTGGGTGGTCGGGGTCCTGGAAACTGCGGTGCAGGCTCTCCAGGAAGGCGTCGACCCGGTCGTAGACGTCGGCCCCGGACTCGCCCTGCGCGAAGCGGTAGAAGAAGTGCCCGTAAGCGTCCCGGTTTGCCTTCTGGAGCCGCACGTCGTCGCGGTCCTGCCAGTTTCCCCAGTCCTGCTCGCGCAGCCGGGGCTCCTCGCGCACCCGCACACGGGTGAGGTCGAGCCCGAGCGAGCGAAAGGTCTCGTGGGTCCGGCGGTAGGGGGAGACGTAGACGCTCACCCGCTCCTCGCCGAACACCTCGCGCAGCCGGAGGCCGGCCGCCTCCGCCTGCTGGAGCCCGGTGTGCGTCAGCCGCAGGGCATGGTCGGGCTCACGTTCGTACACCGTGTCGTCCACATTGCCCTCGGACTCTCCGTGCCGTACGAGGACGATGCGCTGCGGTCGGGCCATGGGACGACCCTAGGGCGTGGTTCGAACGGTCGCACGGACCGGACTCCGGGAAGCGCAGGCCCCGGCAGCACGAACCCCGGACAACGCGGGCCACGGACGGCGCAGGCGACAGACGGCGCAGGCGACAGACGGCTCGGCGGCGCGAAGGACACCGCCCCCGAGCCGCAGGGCTCCCGGCAGCGGCCCCGGCCCCGGGATCTGTCAGGCCACCGTCCAGGACGGTTCCAGTTGGACGACGTCCCCGGCCAGAGCCAGAACGTCCGTCTCCGTCTCGGCGCGGTCCGACAGCCGCTCGGCGCTCTGGATCCGGTACTTTCCGCGCTCCGCGCTCGACTGCCACATGGACAGCACCAGGAACTCGTGGCCCGGCGCTTCGCCGAACACCCCCCGCAGCATGCCCGGCGAACCCGCCATGGCCGGGTTCCAGACCCGGTACTGCATGAGCGCGAAGTGTTCCACCCGGTCCTCGCGGACCTTGCTGTGGGCGACCCTGACGACGTCGGCGTCGGTGAAGTCCGGTTCGAAACCGGTCTTCACGTCGAAGCGGTGCTCGAACAGCTTGACCTGTACGTCGCGGTAGGCTCCCGGACGCCCGGGGGTCGCGGCGTCACCGGCCCGCGCCATGTAGGAGTCGTAGAAGACCCGGTTCTCCCAGAACGCGAAGACGTGGGCGACGTCCGGACGTCCCCGGCTCCACCCGCCGCCCTGTCCTCGGAACCCCGGCTCACCGAGCAGCCCCGCCCCCTGTCGCTGCCCCTGTTCGAACCCATGACGGTCCACCACGGCGCAGCGCATCCACTTGACCAGCACCGCGCCATCGTACGGCTCCGGGCGTGGCGCGCGTCACTCTCCGGTGGAGAACGTCCTGACTCCGTCCCTGGGCCGTGTCTGGCCATTCCCGGTACGGACGGCCCAGAATGATCTCCATGACCGGTCTGCACTCGCATCCCTTGTTCTCCCGGCTGGAATCCGCCCGGCGCGTACTCGTCGCGGGCGCCGGCGGCGGCTTCGACATCTACGCCGGTCTGCCGATCGCGCTCTCCCTCCTGCACCAGGGGAAGGACGTCACGCTCGCCAATCTCACCTTCAGCTCGATCGACAGCCTCCCCCTGGGCGACTGGGTCGCTCCGGACGTCGCGGCCGTCACCCCCGAAAGCTCCCCGTACCAGACGTACTTCCCCGAGCGCACCCTTGCCCAGTGGCTCGCGCGGCACGGGTACCCGAGCACCGTCCACGCTCTCGCGCGGGTCGGGGTCCAGCCGCTGCGGGAGGCGTACCTGGCGCTGATCGAGCGCCACCGCATCGACGCGGTCGTCCTCGTCGACGGCGGTACGGACATCCTCATGCGCGGCGACGAGTCCGGTCTCGGCACGCCGGAGGAGGACCTGGCCTCCGTCGCCGCGCTCGCCGGGATCGACGTGCCGGAGCGGCTGATCGTCTCCGTCGGATTCGGGGTCGACGCGTATCACGGGGTCAGTCACGGGCTCGTGCTGGAGAACATCGCCGCCCTGGAGCGGGACGGCGCCTACCTCGGGGCGTTCTCCCTCTCCCGTTCGACGCGCGAGGGCGCGCTCTATCTCGACGCGGTCGCGCACGCGCAGGAGAACACCCCCGACCATCCCAGCATCGTCAACGGGTCAATCGCCGCAGCGGTCCGTGGCTCGTTCGGGGACGTACGGTTCACCTCGCGCACCAAGGGCAGTGAACTCTTCATCAACCCCCTGATGTCCCTCTGCTTCGCCTTCGAACTGGAGGGCGTGGCCCGCAACTGCCTCTACCTCGACCGAATCGAGGACACTCACCTCCTGCGCCAGGTCAGCAGCCGGATAGAGCTGTTCCGCGAGGAGACCGTCCAGCGTCCACCCCTCCGCATCCCGCACTGAGGCATCGCCCGACGGCGCGGGCACGTACGGGGCTCGGGGCGACGCCCGTCCGTCGGCGCACGGACCGCTTCAGGCCACTTCGGTCCGGGTGTGGCCCGATCCGGCCGCCCGGGGCCAACGCGGTTGGATCCGACGCAAGTTATGGCCATCATCGGGTTGTAGGACCGGACCGGTGGCGCAGCGGCATGAAGGGAAGTCCGATGAGCACCCCCAGCAGCAATCCGAACAAGGACATCGAGAAGGTCGAAGTACGGCTCAAGTGGGACCCCAGCGAGTTCGGTGAACCGCCCAACGACCTGGACCTCATCGCGGGTACGTACCTCGCCGACGCCCCGTTCGGCGACCCCGACTATCTGGTGCACCACGACAGCCGCTCCCCCGACGGCACGATCACCCTGAACCGGGACAGCCGCACCGGCCAGGGGCTCGGGTTCGACGAGGTCATGACCCTGGAACTCGAGCGGCTCGCGGAGCGGTACGTACGGGTCGTCGTGGGTGTGGCGATCCAGCAGCGCGACGGCCGCAAGACGTTCGGCGCGGTGGCCGGCACCGGCGTGCAGATCCGCGAGGGCTACACCGAACTGGGCGAGGACGACTTCTCGCGCGTCGCCTCGGCGACGGCGGCGGTCGTGGCCGAGTTCACCCGGGACGGCGCGGGCATCTGGACCTACCACGGGGCACTGCGGGGCTTCGACGGCGACCCGAGTACCTTCGCCGCCGAGATGGGCGGGTCCGGGCCGTCCGTCTGAACGCCCGGTCGGCCCCGGTCGCGTGTACGCACGAAGGGGACCGACCACTGGTCGGTCCCCTTCGTGCACCGCTGATCAGCTACGGGCGCGGATCACGCCGGACGGCGCTCCGGCGTGCCTCCGCCCGGTTCACTGGCGGAGACCACCTGTTCCAGGCGTGCGCTGTTCCTCGGCATCCGGCTCTCGATCGGGAAACGCACGCAGCCTCGGTGTCGAGCTCTGCAAGCGCCTCATGGAGTCTGGCGACTGTGGCGACCTTGCCGGCGAAGTACCCGTTGAGGAAGTCGCCGTCACAGGCCCTGCGAAGCAGCCACGGTCGGGCAGTTGGATCGTCGTGTCTGCAGAGTGCTTCAACGACATGGACGCGCCCCCAGCCTGTGACTCGCTCGGCGAGCCGGAGCAGGGCTTCGACTCCTCCTGTCCGCCGCTCGAAGGCGTGCGCCGCCAGCGGCCCGAAGCGGTCGGAGAGCAGCCCGATCGTCTGAATCAGCGGGATGTCGTCAGCTGTTCCCACAGCGGCGAGCAGGGCGAGCCCTACGGTGACTGAGCAGCGATCGGTGCCATAGCGGATCCGCCAGCGGCCCGTTTGGCGGGCGCGTTCTGCGTCCGCCCGCTCAGCCGCGGCGGTGATGTGCTCGTTGTGGTGGATCGGGACGTAGACGTCGTGGAAGACGTCGGCCAGTTCGCTGGGCAGGGCAGAGGCCCTCGCGAAATGCGCGTCCAGAATGAGCACAATATCCTTGCCGACCACGTGCCGGTCTTTGGGTGCCTTCGGGCCTCGACGACGGTGCAACGTGTCGTCGGGAAAGGGGTACCCGTCGCGCGGAAGCGGCTCTTCTGGGCCCAGTTGATGTAACTGCCGCGCGTGGTCGAACAGCGCTGTCGGTGATCCGGGCAGTCCTGTCCCGGTCGTCTCGCTCATCGGCGGACGGAGGACTCGATTCTCTTGATCATGGCCCGGAGCATGCCAGGAGAGTGATCGCCGCGACAAGCCCTCGATGCGGCGGCGCGTTGCATCAGACACATCAGCCAGGCGTCACGCTCGTCGAAGGCGGTGGAGCCGCGAGACCGGCTCCACCGCCTTGAACAGCTACTTCACGCCCTGAAGGCGCCCGGTATCAGCTGCAACCGCTGGTCGAGCCGCAGCCCTCGCAGATGTAGCAGGAACCGGCGCGCTGCATCTTCGTCCCGCAGGAGAAGCAGAGCGGGGCGTCGGCGCTGATGCCGAGCTGCATCTCGACCAGTTCGGCCGAGGTGTGCGCGGTCCGCGGCGCCGGCTTCTCGGCGGCCTCCGCCGGGGCGGCGACGGCCTTCAGCGGCTCCACGTGCAGCGGGGCGGACGGGGCCGGCAGCTCGTTGCCGAGGTCGTCGTCCTCCTCGGTCGGCTCGTAGGAGCCGGTGTCCAGGTGACGCTGACGCTCCTCGGCGGAGTGGATGCCGAGGGCCGAGCGGGTCTCGAAGGGCAGGAAGTCGAGCGCCAGACGACGGAAGATGTAGTCGACGATCGACTGCGCCATCCGCACGTCCGGGTCGTCCGTCATGCCGGCCGGCTCGAAGCGCATGTTGGTGAACTTCGAGACGTACGTCTCCAGCGGAACGCCGTACTGCAGACCGACCGAGACGGCGATGGAGAAGGCGTCCATCATGCCGGCGAGGGTGGAGCCCTGCTTCGACATCTTCAGGAAGACCTCGCCGAGACCGTCGTCCGGGTAGGAGTTGGCGGTCATGTAACCCTCGGCGCCACCGACCGTGAAGGAGGTGGTGATCCCCGGACGGCCCTTGGGCAGACGCTTGCGGACCGGGCGGTACTCGACGACCTTCTCGACCGCGGTGCGGATGGTCTCCTCGGCCTTGGCGGTGACCGCCTCCTTCTCCTTCTCCTTGGTCTTGGCGGAGAGGGGCTGGCCGACCTTGCAGTTGTCGCGGTAGATGGCGAGCGCCTTGACGCCCATCTTCCACGCCTCGAAGTAGACCTCTTCGACGTCCTCGACCGTGGCCGTCTCCGGCAGGTTCACGGTCTTGGAGAGCGCGCCGGAGATCCACGGCTGGATGGCCGCCATCATCCGGACGTGGCCCATGGCCGAGATGGAACGCTCACCCATGGCGCAGTCGAAGACCTCGTAGTGCTCGGTCTTCAGGGCCGGGGCGTCGATGACGTTCCCGTTCTCCGCGATGTGGGCGACGATCGCCTCGATCTGCTCCGGCTGGTACCCGAGGCGGCGCAGCGCCTGCGGCACGGTGCCGTTGACGATCTGCATCGAGCCGCCGCCGACCAGCTTCTTGAACTTGACCAGGGCGAGGTCGGGCTCCAGGCCGGTGGTGTCGCAGGACATCGCCAGGCCGATGGTGCCGGTCGGGGCGATGACGGACGCCTGGGCGTTGCGGAATCCGTTCTTCGCGCCGAGGCGGATCACGTCCTGCCAGGCCTCCGTCGCGGCGGCCCAGATCGGCGAGTCCAGGTCGTCCACGCGGACGGCCTTGGTGTTGGCGTCGGCGTGCTGCTGCATGACGCGCTGGTGGGGCTCGGCGTTGCGGGCGTAGCCGTCGTACGGGCCGACGACCGCGGCGAGTTCGGCGGAACGGCGGTAGGAGGTACCGGTCATCAGCGAGCTGATGGCACCGGCGAGCGCGCGGCCACCGTCGCTGTCGTACGCGTGGCCGGTCGCCATCAGCAGGGCGCCGAGGTTGGCGTAACCGATGCCGAGCTGGCGGAAGGCGCGGGTGTTCTCGCCGATCTTCTCCGTCGGGAAGTCCGCGAAGCAGATGGAGATGTCCATCGCGGTGATGACGAGCTCGACGACCTTGGCGAAGCGCTCGGACTCGAAGGACTGCTTGCCCTCGCCGTCGTCCTTGAGGAACTTCATGAGGTTCAGCGAGGCGAGGTTGCACGAGGTGTTGTCCAGGTGCATGTACTCGCTGCACGGGTTCGAGCCGTTGATGCGGCCGGACTCCGGGCAGGTGTGCCAGGCGTTGATGGTGTCGTCGTACTGGATGCCCGGGTCGGCGCAGGCCCAGGCCGCCTCGGCCATCTTGCGGAAGAGGGACTTCGCCTCGACCTCTTCGATGACCTCGCCGGTCATGCGGGCGCGCAGACCGAAGGTGCCGCCGGACTCCACGGCCTTCATGAACTCGTCGTTCACGCGGACGGAGTTGTTGGCGTTCTGGTACTGGACGGACGTGATGTCGTCGCCGCCCAGGTCCATGTCGAAGCCCGCGTCGCGCAGGGCGCGGATCTTCTCCTCCTCCTTCACCTTGGTCTCGATGAAGTTCTCGATGTCGGGGTGGTCGACGTCGAGGATGACCATCTTGGCCGCGCGGCGGGTGGCGCCGCCGGACTTGATGGTTCCGGCGGAGGCGTCGGCACCGCGCATGAAGGAGACAGGGCCGGAGGCGTTGCCGCCGGAGGAGAGCAGTTCCTTGGAGGAACGGATGCGGGACAGGTTCAGGCCTGCGCCGGAACCGCCCTTGAAGATCATTCCCTCTTCCTTGTACCAGTCGAGGATCGACTCCATGGAGTCGTCGACGGACAGGATGAAGCAGGCGGAGACCTGCTGCGGCTGGGGGGTGCCGACGTTGAACCAGACCGGCGAGTTGAAGCTGAAGATCTGGTGCAGGAGGGCGTAGGCCAGCTCGTGCTCGAAGATCTCGGCGTCCGCGGGGGAGGCGAAGTACTGGTGCTCCTCGCCGGCCTTGCGGTAGGTCGTCACGATCCGGTCGATCAGCTGACGCAGACCGGTCTCGCGCTGCGGCGTGCCGACAGCTCCGCGGAAGTACTTGCTGGTGACGATGTTGACCGCGTTCACCGACCAGAAGTCGGGGAACTCGACGCCACGCTGCTCGAAGTTGATCGAGCCGTCGCGCCAGTTGGTCATGACGACGTCACGGGACTCCCACGCCACCTCGTCGTACGGGTGCACGCCAGGAGTGGTGTGGATGCGCTCGATACGCAGACCCTTGCTCGGCTTGATCCCCTTGGTGCGGGAACTCCGTGCCGGGCCGCTCGCCGTCTCTGTCATGCCGCCTCCCATATGTGGGCAAAAACGCCCTGAAGTGCCCAGTTCTTCCCGGGGCACAGTGCTGTGTCTGGTGCTTCGAACGCCGCCCTCGACGCCGGAAGCAGGTCTGTGGACCACCCTGTCGCCGTCCGGCAGACCTCAGCCGGACGGCGTGTACCACTCAGTGGGCGGGAACGGAGGGAGCGGGGACCTCCACGGTCTCCCCGCCCTCTCCGGCGGGAAGCCGCCGTTCGCGCAGTTCCGCGATGGCGGCTTCGAAGTCTTCGAGCGAGTCGAACGCCCGGTACACGGACGCGAAACGCAGGTACGCCACGAGGTCGAGTTCCCTCAGGGGGCCGAGTATGGCGAGCCCCACGTCGTGGGTCGTCAGCTCGGCGCTTCCGGTGGCGCGCACCGCCTCCTCGACCCGCTGGCCGAGCTTGGCGAGGGCGTCCTCGGTGACCGGCCGCCCCTGGCACGCCTTGCGGACTCCCGAGATGACCTTGGTACGACTGAAGGGCTCGGTCACCCCGCTGCGCTTGACGACCATGAGCGAGCAGGTCTCCACCGTGGTGAACCGGCGGGAACAGTCGGGGCACTGCCGGCGGCGCCGGATCGAGGTGCCGTCGTCGGTCGTGCGACTGTCGACGACCCTGCTGTCGGGGTGCCTGCAGAAGGGGCAGTGCATGGTTCCCAAGCCTCCTTCACGGCACGAGTAATGAGCCTCACAGGGCCCCGCCGGGGCCCTTCGAAGCAGTCACCAGCATAGGGGATTCCCGGCGCCCACCGGACCGGGGACCACAACCTCTGGGCGACCCGGGCAATCCAACCACTAGATCTAGGGTTTTGCTCGGTTTCGGCTCCAGGCGTGTCGGACCGGCCCGGGGCGCCCGGGCCGCGCACGGCCAAGGCACGAGGGTACGGGAAACGACCGCGCCCCGGGACGCCGGGTGGCGCCCTCGCGGCGGCCCGCCCGGGGGCCGGCGGGACTCCGGGGGCGGCGCTCGCGCGTGGTTCCCGGGCGCGCCAAGGGAAGGGCCGGAAGGAGGCCCGGTGCCACCGCGGGAAAAGAGCGGCGGTACCGTTATGAACCGAATTCGCGAGCCGCCCGCACCCGAGCGCATACACCCGGTCACAAAGGCCATGCAGGCCTTTATTCGTTTTTCACTCGAACGTGTGTTTGGCGCAACCTTTCGAAAGCTACTACCGTTGTCCAGCCAGGGAGAACATTTCGAGAGGGGCCGATGTGACCACCAGCGCCGACAGTGCCACGATCACTGCCCGGGACCACCGCTCTCCGAGCCGACCTGAGCCGGTGCATGCAATGAATGACTCTGTCACGAACCCGGACGGGCCGGAGCCCCCCAGGGCCGCGCGCTCCTTGCCCGGGCGTCCACCTGGCATCCGGGCCGACAGTTCGGGCCTCACGGACCGGCAACGGCGGGTCATCGAGGTCATCCGCGACTCGGTGCAGCGCCGGGGGTACCCACCGTCGATGCGGGAGATCGGGCAGGCCGTCGGCCTGTCCAGCACCTCGTCGGTGGCCCACCAGCTCATGGCCCTGGAGCGCAAGGGTTTCCTGCGCAGGGACCCGCACCGCCCGCGGGCGTACGAGGTCCGGGGCTCGGACCAGCCCATTTCGCAGCAGACGGACACGACGGGCAAGCCCGCCGCCTCGTACGTCCCCCTGGTCGGCCGGATCGCGGCCGGTGGTCCGATCCTCGCCGAGGAATCGGTGGAGGACGTCTTCCCGCTCCCGCGCCAACTGGTCGGTGACGGGGAGCTGTTCGTGCTCAAGGTGGTCGGCGACTCCATGATCGAGGCCGCCATCTGCGACGGCGACTGGGTCACTGTACGCCGCCAGCCCGTCGCCGAGAACGGCGACATCGTCGCGGCCATGCTGGAGGGCGAGGCCACGGTCAAGCGGTTCCGTCGCGAGGACGGCCATGTGTGGCTGCTCCCGCACAACTCCGCGTACCAGCCGATCCCCGGCGACGAGGCGACCATTCTCGGCAAGGTCGTGGCCGTACTGCGGCGCGTCTGACCCCGGAAGCGGGCGCGTCCGACCTCTGGAAGCGGTCGACGCGACCGGTGGATCCACTCCGGTGGATCCCTCCCGGGTAGCCCCACCCCGGAAGCTCAGCCCTGGCCCACGGAGCCCCGGTGGCCGCCCCTCATCGCAGGGAACGGCCACCGGGGCTCCGTGCTGCTCGCGGGCCCGCGACGGGGCGGCTCAGCGCCCGATCAGGGGCCGCCCGACAGGCGCTCAGCGGCCCTCGGCCCGCGCCGCCGCGTCGATCGCCGACAGGGAACGCCGGACCTGGTTGCGGTCGGTGGTGTACCAGAAGTCGGGCAGCGAGGCCCGTAGGTAGCTGCCGTACCGGGCGTTGGCGAGGCGGGGGTCCAGGACGGCCACCACGCCCTTGTCGCCGGTGGCCCGGACGAGCCGGCCCGCGCCCTGGGCCATCAGCAGTGCGGCGTGGGTGGCGGCGACCGCCATGAAGCCGTTACCGCCGGCCTGCTCGACGGCCTTCGAGCGGGCGCTCATCAACGGGTCGTCGGGCCGGGGGAAGGGAATGCGGTCCATGACCACGAGCTGGCAGCTCGCGCCCGGTACGTCGACGCCCTGCCAGAGCGACAGGGTGCCGAAGAGGCAGGTGTCCGGGTCGGCCGCGAAGTTCTTGATCAGCTCGCCGAGGGTCTCCTCCCCCTGGAGCAGGATCGGCTTCTCCAGCCGCTCGCGCAGCACCTCCGCCGCCGCCTGCGCCGCTCGCATCGAGGAGAACAGGCCGAGCGTGCGCCCGCCCGCGGCCTCCATCAGTTCGGCCAGCTCGTCCAGCATGTCGGTGCGCGCGCCCTCCCGGCCGGGGGTGGCCAGGTGGCGGGCGACGTAGAGGATGCCCTGCTTCGGGTAGTCGAAGGGCGAGCCGACGTCGAGCCCCTTCCACTGCGGGACGTCCTCCCCCGCGGTGCCCTCGGGGGCGAGCCCCAGGGAGGCGCCGACGCCGTTGAAGTCCCCGCCGAGCTTCAGTGTGGCCGAGGTGAGCACCACCGAGCGCTCGGCGAAGAGCTTCTCGCGCAGCAGCCCGGAGACGGAGAGCGGGGCCACCCGCACGGAAGCGCCGAACCGGTCGTGGCGTTCGTACCAGACGACGTCCCATTCGGAGCCCTGGGTGATCCGTTCGGCCACCGCGTGGACCGACTCCACGGAGGCCATCGCCTGCTTGCGCACCGCGTCCTCGTCCTGGACGGACTTGTCCCGGGTGGAACCGAGTGCGGAGATCACCGTGCGGGCGGCGTCGCGCAGTGCCATCAAGGCGTAGCCGAGGTCCTCGGGGACCTCTTCGAGCCGACCGGGCAGGGCCAGCTCCATGACCCGCTCGAAACCCTCCGAAGCGGTCTGGAGCGCGTCGGCCGCCTTCTCGTTGACCAGCTTGGCGGCGCGGCGCACCGCGCGGTTGACCTGGCCGGGGGTGAGTTCGCCGGTCGCCACACCGGTGACGCGTGAGACCAGCTCGTGCGCCTCGTCGACGATCAGCACCTCGTGCTGCGGGAGCACCGGTGCGCCCTCGATGGCGTCGATGGCGAGCAGCGCGTGGTTGGTGATCACGACGTCGGCCAGCTTGGCCCGCTCCCGGGCGGCCTCGGCGAAGCACTCGGCGCCGTACGCGCACTTCGACGCGCCGAGGCACTCCCGGGAGGAGACGGAGACCTGGGCCCAGGCGCGGTCCGAGACGCCGGGGGTCAGGTCGTCCCGGTCGCCGGACTCGGTCTCGTCCGACCAGTCCCGCAGCCGCAGCAGGTCCTGGCCGAGCTTGCTGGACGGCGCCGCCGCCTCGAACTGGTCGAAGAGCCCCTCCTCCTCGTCCTGCGGGACGCCCTCGTGGAGGCGGTGCATGCAGAGGTAGTTGGAGCGGCCCTTGAGCATCGCGTACTGGGGGCGGCGGCGCAGCAACGGGTGCAGCGCCTCCACGGTCCGCGGCAGGTCCCGCTCCACGAGCTGGCGCTGGAGGGCGAGGGTGGCCGTGGCGACCACGACCCGCTCCCCGTGCGCCAGCGCGGGGACGAGATAGCCGAGGGACTTGCCCGTGCCGGTGCCGGCCTGGACGAGGAGGTGGGCGTTGTCGTCCACGGCCCCGGCGACGGCCTCGGCCATCGCCGTCTGGCCGGGCCGTTCCGTACCGCCGACGGCGGAGACGGCGGCGTGGAGGAGCTCGGTGAGGGATGGCTTCGTCATAGCCGCTCCAGCCTACGGCGCGGCAGTGACAGGGGCGGTCACTCCAGAACGGATCCGGCGAAGTGCAGCGGGTTCGGGACGACCCCGTGGACGGCCGCGTGCGGGCGGTCCGGGCGGTCCCGGTAACCGTCCACGAGCAGCCGGTTCCGGTTGAGACAGAGCCGCTCGATCTGCGGTGTCAGCATGTCGAACATCTCGAACCTGTCCTTCAGCTCCGGGAACCGGGCGTGGTGGCGCAGGATCTCGGCCCTGACGAGTGACCAGAATTCACCCTCCGGAACGCCCAGTTGTTCCTCGCAGAGCGGCGACAGATAGCGGAAGACGCCGACGAAGAGCCCGGAGTGGATGAACTGCGTGAGGAAGGAGGGCGCCTCGGTCAGCAGCACGGCGCGCACGTCCGCGGGCATGGTGTCGAGCTCGGGCAGCGGGTGGGCGCTGACGTTGACGTCGTCGACGAAGTCCTTGATCGCGAGCCGCACGGGTACGTCCCGTTCGTCGAAGACCACGATGGCGTTCTCGCCGTGCGGCGAGAAGACGGTCCCGTAACGGTAGAGGAAGTGCAGGAGCGGTGGGAGCAGGGCGGCGAAGAGCCGGACCAGCCAGTCGCGGGGGGCCAGCCCGGAGCGTGCGACGAGTTCGGCGGTGAAGGCGCGGCCGTCGGGGTCGGTGTGCAGGAGGGAGGCCAGGGTCCGCGCCCGTTCGCCTGCCGCCAGCCTGGGCGGCAGCGGCTCGCGCCAGATCGCGCCGAGGATCTCCTTGAACTGGTAGGGCACCTCGGGCAGCCGGTCGTAGAGCGGGTGTTCCACCGTCACGGAGGCGACCTCGCCGAGCAGGATCACCGCGCAGGTGTCGCGCAGGAACGGGTCGGTGGCGCACAGCCCCTGCACCCAGCCGGTGACGGCGGGCGCGGCGAGGGTGCGCTCGGTGGGCAGTCCGCGCCAGACGAGGGTGTTGAGGATCGACAGCGGGAGCTTCACCGTGAAGCGGTCGGGACGTCCCACGTTGGCGAAGGTCCGGATGGACTGCTGCGCCAGCCTGAGGTCGTCGTCGGCGTGCAACGGGACGATGTCGTTCCCGGCGATGGCGGGCGCGTAGAGCGGCACGATCCACTCGTCCCACTGCCAGGGGTGGACGGGCAGGTAGACGTACTCCCGCGCGTCGAGCCCGCGGTCGGCGAGCCGGGCCGCGAAGGCCTCCCGCACGGCGGGGTCGAGCTCGCGGGCGTACAGCTGGTCGGGGGTGGCGAGCCCGGGTACGCCGCGGTAGCCGGCGATCCGGGTGCTGACGGCGATCCACGGCAGCGTGGTGGCCACGCGTGCCTCCGGGGTGAAGCGGGCGGCGTCGGCGGCGGAGAAGCCGAGACGGCCCTTGTTGGCGACGAGCCAGGGGTGGCCGGTCTGGTGGCCCTCCAGCTCGGCGTAGCCGAGGTCGGCGAGTTCGGCCGCGCCGAGGGCGGTGTGGGCGAGGTGCGCGTCGGAGGCCAGGGTGCGGGTGAGTTCGCGCACGAGGTGGCCGAGGGTGGCGCCGTCCAGGCCGAGGAGGTGTCGGGCGCGGGTGAGGAAGAGCAGTGGATCGCGGAACGGCCGCCCCTGCGACGGGCCCTTCCCGTCGCCGTTCTGCCGCGCGGTGGTCTCGCGGACCGAGGCGGGGTCGACGCGCCAGCTGCCGTACACCCCTCTGCGGGCCCGGAAGGCGAGCACGGCCCCGTCGTCGAGGAGCAGCTCGTACGGTTCGCCGGCACCGTCCGTGGTGACGGGCGGCTGCTGCCGGAGCGGCCGGATGATCTCCTCGTACGCGAATTCACCGAGCATCTTCGCGAGCAGGCGGGCCGTGACCCGGTCCCAGACGGCTCTGTTCAGTTCCGGGCGGTCCGGGAGCTGCTGGCGCCCCGCAGGTTCAGGGCTCACGGGATATTTCTGCACGGGGACTCCTCGGGACGGAACCGATGGGGTTCGAGCGGTGTGCGCGCTTCGGCGTGGTCTTCACAGCTGGTCTCGGTGGGCTCGGTCGCGGATCATCAGGGCGGCCTTCTTCTCGGGCAGTTCGAGTTCGGCGGAGAAGCGGAATCCGGCGCTCAGGAAGGCCGAGACGGAGGGGGTGTTGCGCAGGTCGGGTTCCGCGACGACACGCGCGCAGGCGGGGCGGTGGTCGAGCACGAGATCGGCCACCGCGCGCAGCAGGGTGGTGCCGAGCCGCCGGCCCCGGTCGGTGACCCCGCCGATCAGCAGGTGCACCCCGGTGTCGTGGGGGCGCGCGGGGTAGTGGCGGGCCAGCGGATCGAGGTCGGCCCGGTAGATCTCCCAGTAGCTCATCGCCTTGCCGTCGAGAACGCCGAGGCACGGGACGCTCCGCCCGTCGCCGTCGAACTGCGCGGCGAGGTGGCGGGCCGTGACCTCCTCGGGCCCCGAGAGCTCCCAGAAGGCTGCGACGGCCGGATCGTTCATCCAGCGGGTGACGACGGCGAGGTCGCGTTCGAGCCGTACCGGCACCAGCTGGAAGATTCCGGTGGCCGTGGTGGCGGGGCGCCAGGTGCCGGGCGCGTCCAGCAGCGTGGAGGCCCCGGGACCGCCGACCGGTGCCGGGTCGGGTGAGGGAGGGGTGTCCGAGGTGATGAGGGCCAGGAGTTCCTCGGTCAGACGCAGGTCCAGGGTGTCCTCGACGGCGGTCGCCGGGCGGTGCGCCCGGGGCGCCCCGCCGCTCGGCCCGGGGTCTTCCGCTCTCGTCATCCTGGGATCTTGTCCTCCTGCGGTCTTCCGCGAAACCGGTCCGGCCGCCGGGTTCCCGGGCGTGTCGACGGGTGGCACAACGACGTTCTCCTCTCCTGGGTACCGGCCGTACCGGTACCCGGCTCTCCTGGGTGCCGGCGTTCCGGTCTCCGGCGTGTGCGAGGGCCCGGGACCCTGCGGCCGGGGGTGGGCGGGGTCCCGGCCCGGGGGTTCCGCCCGGATCGGTCCGCGACCCGGGCGAGGGCAGGTGCCCTGCCGCGGGGCGAGGGGCGGGGGCGGCCGGGGCGGAGCGACTTCGGCCGCCCGCCACGCCGCGAGGAGCGGCGCCCGGCCCCCGCGCGGGTCCGGCACGATCCGGACGCAAGGCCGTCCGTGCGGGCCGGGGGTGTCCCTGCGTGCCGGGAGGGTCAGGAATTCAGCGGGTTGGTGATGGTCACGTACACGGACTGGGTGTCGACGGGTCCGACGAGTTCGTCCATGCCGTTCAGCCGCGTCAGCAGGTTGGCCTTGCAGCGCAGCCGGCCGGTCTCCAGGAGGTACGCGGGCAGGGGCGAGCCCATCGCGGCGGCGGACCGCAGGAAGCCGCGGAACGCGTCGAGCAGGAGGTGTTCGTCGGCGAGGTGCTGGGAACCGAAGGCCCCGATCAGGCCGAGGACGTTGTTGATGCCGAGGTAGTAGGCGAACCTTTCGTCGGTGACGGCGTCGGAGACGAAGGTGTCGCTCTCGGCGCCGATGCCGGGCAGCCGTCGGTCGAGCGCGCCCCGGTGGGACTCGCGGAAGTAGTACCCCTGGTTGTCGCGGTACCGGCCGCCCACGGGCCAGCCGTCCGCGTCGAGCATGACGAGGGTGTTCTGCTGGTGTGCCTCCAGAGCCACCCCGGCGTTGGCGTCGAGCCAGAGGACGGGGCGTACGACGCGGTCGAGGTAGCGCAGGAACCACTCCGCCGAGACGGCGCCGACGGTGCGTCCGGTCCGCTCGGCGAGGCGGGAGACGGTCTCCGCCAGCCGTGAGCGCATCGCCGTACGCCCGCGACGGGGGCGCACCGCGGTGAAGCCGGCGACGCAGAGCGCGTCGTCGTGCGGGCCGAACGGGTTGTTCCGCAGGACCACGTCGAGTCCCTGGACCGGGGTGCCGTCCTTGGTGTCGACGGCGAGCCAGGCCGGGTCGCGGACGATGTCGAACCCGGGGTGGGCCCGGCGCCACTCGGCGGACAGGCCGCCGCTCAGGAGCCGGTGCACCTCGGCACCCCGGTGGAGTTCTTTGCGGAGGTTCTCCCGGCGGGAGTTGGTGATGCGTACGCCCAGCGAGAGCTTGAGCATGACGCCCGCTCCCGGCCGGTACACGGTCCGGACCGAGGAGGTGGGGTGCCAGCGTCCGCCCGCCTCGCCGAGGTCGTGCAGAAGGCCCGCGTCGAGGAGTTCGGTGACCTCGGTGCGGCGCCGCAGTTCCTCGGCCTGCCAGGGGTGGACCGGCAGGGCGACGGTGCCCTCGGGCAGGCGCAGCCCCTCGGTGTGCGGGGCCAGCAGTTCCTCGGCGGTGACCGGGCGGCCGTCGCGGGTCCAGGCGGAGTCGGTGGCGAGGACGCAGCGGTCGACGGCCATCCAGTGGAGCGGGAAGCTGCCGTGGAGTTCGGGCGAGTAGAGCCGGGCCTCCGACTCCGAAAGCCCTTCGCGGCTCTTGGGCGTGGGGTGGAGCGGGTGTCCGTGCAGCAGGGACTGCTCGGCGGTGAGGAAGGGGTCGCTGCCGGGGGGCTCTTCGGGCGTGCGGCGCCGCTGGGTGAGGAATCCGGTGGTGTGGCGTACGGAGTCGGCGACGCGGCCCACGAGTTCGGCGGCGGCGTGCCGGTCGCCCTCGCGGCAGAGCAGGGCGGCGACGGTGACCGCGTCGGTGGTCGGGGCTCCCGCGGGGGCGCCTTCGAGGACGGCAGGGCCGAAGCGGTGGTGGCCGGTCGGCGACCAGTAGAGCACCGGCACGAGGAGGGCGGTTCCGCTGGCGGGGAGGGGGACGCGCAGGGTGTCCCGCTCCGGGCGGGGCAGGTCCATCTCCCGCGCCCAGCAGCGCAGCAGGCTCTCGGCGCCCGCGACGTCGGCCGCGCGGTACGGGTCCGGATCGTCCAGCGGGTCCGCGTGCGGGGCCGGGGCGCTCTCGTCCTCGTGGTGGCCGGCCTTCTGGCGGGGAACGGTCGTCGTCTCGGCCGTACGCGGGCCGAGCGGTGCGTCCTGCCCTCGGAGCTGGCTGGTGAGGGTGGTGTCGGCCTCGGGCGCGGGGGTGGGGTTCACGGCGTCTTCCTTGTGAGGGGTTGCGGGGTCAGCGGAGCGACCCGGCGGCGGCCCGCCGGTGCGGCGAGCCTTCTGCGGCTTGCAGCGCGTCGGCGAGGCGGTCGAGGACCGCCGTCGCCTGTTCGTCGGTGAGGGTGAGGGGCGGCAGCAGCCGGACGACGGCGTCGTGCCGTCCGCCGAGTTCGACGATGAGTCCGCGGCGCAGGCATTCCTGCTGCACGGCGACGGCGAAGGCGGGGTCGGCGGGCGGCGGGCCGCCGTCGTGTTCGGGAGCGGCCTCGGGGTCGACGAGTTCGACGCCGATCATCAGGCCGCGCCCCCGGACGTTCCCGATGGAGGGGTGGCGCCCGGCCAGCTCGCGAAGCTGTCCGAGCATGCGCTCCCCGAGCGTGGCGGCGCGTTCGGCGAGGCCGTTCTCGCGGACGTACGCGAGGGTGGCCGCGCCGGCCGCCATGGCGAGCTGGTTGCCGCGGAAGGTGCCGGCGTGGGCGCCGGGCCGCCAGAGGTCGAGCGAGGAGCGGTAGACGATCACGGCGAGCGGCAGCGAGCCGCCGATGGCCTTGGAGAGCACCATCACGTCGGGCACCACCCCGCTGTGCTCGACGGCCCAGAAGCGGCCGGTCCTGCCGACGCCGGTCTGCACCTCGTCGGCGATGAGGGGGATGGACCGGTCGGCGGTGATCTCGCGCATCCGGCGCAGCCAGGCGTCGGGCGCGGGGTTGACCCCGCCTTCGCCCTGCACGGGTTCGAGGATCATCCCGGCCGGGGCGGGCACTCCGCCCTTGGGGTCGTCCAGCAGGTGCCGGGTCCAGTGGGCGGCGATCTCGGCTCCCCGGTCCCCGCCGATCCCGAAGGGGCAGCGGTAGTCCTGCGGGAAGGGCAGGCGTGTCACGCGGACGTCCGTGGCACCGCCGGACGCGTCGAGCGCGCCGGAGGTCATGCCGTGGTAGGCGCCGGTGAAGGCGAGCAGTCCGGTGCGGCCGGTGGCCGCGCGCACCAGCTTGAAGGCGGCCTCGACGGCGTCCGTACCGGCGGGTCCGCAGAACTGGATGCGGGCGTCGCGGGCGAGTTCGCCGGGGAGCGTGGCGAACAGCTCGGTGGTGAAGGCGTCCTTCACGGGGGTGGCGAGGTCCAGCACGTGCAGCGGTGCGCCGGAGTCGATGACCTTGCGGATGGCCTCCAGCACCACGGGGTGGTTGTGGCCGAGCGCCAGGGTGCCCGCGCCGGAGAGGCAGTCGAGGTATCTGCGGCCGTCGGCTCCCTCGATGGTCAGCCCGCGTGCCCGCACGGGCACGATCGGCAGGGAGCGCGCGTAGGTGCGCGCCGCCGACTCGCGCGACGACTGGCGGCGGAGAATGCCCTCGTGCGCCGCGGCCGGGGCCGCCGGTGCTGATTCGGTCACGGCCACGGCTGTTGATCCTCCTGCGTTCACGGTCGTGTTGCACGTCGTCCCGGAGTACGTTCTCCCGGCGGCGGAACGCGCGGGTGGACTCCGGGCGTGTGTCCCCCGTACGGACCAACGAGCCAACGGGCCGGGGATCACGGGTACATCGGAAGTTCCTTGCGGCGGCGGTACTCGACGGAGCGGAACCACGGACCTGCCCGGCACGGTCTTCGACAGCACCGGCATAGTAGAGGCCGCTCAGCATAGGGCCGTTGCCCGGCCGGGCGCGGGGCAAGGGGCGTTCCCGCTCCCTCCCGCACGGCACGGCACCGCGCAAGCGGACAGGCATGGCGCACCGGGGTGACCGGGGTGCCGTACGCAGCGACGAACGACGAAGTCCCAGGGGGATCACCAGATGCGACCCATTCACCCGATCGATGCGGCCCGGAACGGGAGGGGCGGGCGCCGCGGGTCCTCGTCCGTGCTGGCGGCCGCCGCCCTCGCGACGGTACTCGCCCTCACGGCGACCGCCTGCGGGCCCGAGGAGGACGGCGCGTCCGGGGAGCCCACCGCCTCGGCCGCGGCCTCCTCGGACGGGAAGATCGTCATCCCGGACGAGTTGAAGAACCGGCTCAAGGAGCACGGGATCGATCTCGACAAGTGGCGGAACGGCGAGTGGAAGAACTGGGACAAGGACCAGTGGCTCCGTGAGGCCAAGGACTACGTCAACCCGATCATCGAGAACCTCTGGAACCCGGAGCGGATGCGGGACGCCGACACCTCTCCGGAGCAGCCCGTCGCCGACGACATCTCCGGTGACGAGGGAGTGACCGACCCGACCCCCGCCGTCCGGGAGGCCGCCGAGGCGCACACTCCGTACCACGACAGCGTTCCGGAGAGCGGCAAGCTGCTGTTCGACGGGCCCGAGGGCTCGATGGTCTGTTCCGCCACCGTGGTGAAGGACCCGGCGCACCCGGGCAAGTCGAACCTGGTGTGGACCGCGGGGCACTGCGTGCACGCGGGCAAGGAGGGCGGCTGGTACCGCAACATCGCCTTCGTCCCCGGGTACAACGACAGCGGTATGGAGACGGCGAAGCTGGAGAGCGCCACCAAGGAGGAGATCGCTCCCTACGGCGTCTGGTGGAGCGACTGGGCCTCCACCTCGGACCAGTGGATCGCCGAGGGCGCGTCGACCGGTGGCCAGGGCGCCCCGTACGACTTCGCGGTGCTGCACGTGACGCCGGAGACCGGCGCGTCGGCCAAGTCGCTGGAGGAGACGGTCGGTTACGCGCTGCCCGTCGACTTCGACGCGCCCGCGGTGTCCGGCATCTCCTCGCTGACGGCGACCGGCTACCCGGCCGCTCCCCCGTACGACGGGCAGAGGGCGTTCCAGTGCGACGACACCCCGGGCCGGCTCTCGGTGCTCCAAGGCGAGCCCACGATGTACCGCATCGGCTGCTCGATGACCGGGGGCGCCTCGGGCGGTGGCTGGGTCGGCGAGGGCGCCGACGGCAAGCCCGCCCTGTTCTCCAACACCTCGATCGGCCCGGTCACGGCGGGCTGGCTCGCGGGGCCGCGCCTGGGCAAGGAGGCCGAGGCGGTCTACGAAGGGGTGAGCCGGAAGTACGCCGGGCAGTGACGCTCGCGCCGGAGGCCCGGCCGTTCCCGGTGGGGAGCGGCCGGGCCTCCGGCGTCGTGAACGGCTGTCGCGGTCAGTGGGCCGCGAGGACGAACACCGCGAGTTCCGCGGCGAGTTCCTCGTGGACCCGCGCCTTGAGCAGGGTGCCCTCCGCGGTGTGCTCCTCGGAGATCACCTCGCCGTCGGCGTGCACCCGCGAGACCAGGGCGCCCTGGATGTACGGGACCAGGGCCTCGATCTCCACGGACGGCCGGGGCAGTTCGGCGTCGACCAGCGCGAGCAGCTCGTCGATCCCGGCGCCGGTACGCGCCGAGACGGCGATGGCGTGCGGTTCCGCGCGCAGCAGCCGCGCCAGGACCAGCGGGTCCGCCGCGTCCGCCTTGTTGATCACGACGATCTCGGGAACCTTGGTGGCGCCGACCTCCCGGATCACCTCGCGCACGGCGGCGAGCTGCTCCTCGGGGACGGGGTGCGAGCCGTCCACCACGTGCAGGATGAGGTCGGAGTCGCCGACCTCCTCCATGGTGGACCGGAACGCCTCGACCAGGTGGTGCGGCAGGTGCCGTACGAACCCGACGGTGTCGGCCAGGGTGTACAGCCGGCCGCTGGGCGTCTCGGCCCGGCGGACGGTCGGGTCCAGGGTGGCGAACAGCGAGTTCTCCACCAGGACACCGGCCCCGGTCAGGCGGTTGAGCAGGGACGACTTGCCGGCGTTGGTGTAGCCGGCGATGGCGACCGAGGGCACCTTGTTGCGCTTGCGCTCCTGCCGCTTGATCTCGCGGCCGGTCTTCATCTCCGCGATCTCCCGGCGCATCTTCGCCATCTTCTCGCGGATGCGGCGCCGGTCGGTCTCGATCTTGGTCTCACCGGGACCACGCGTGGCCATGCCGCCACCGCCGCTGGAACCACCGCCGCCCATCTGGCGGGAGAGCGACTGGCCCCAGCCTCGCAGGCGCGGCAGCATGTACTGCATCTGTGCCAGGGAGACCTGCGCCTTGCCCTCCCGGGACTTGGCGTGCTGGGCGAAGATGTCGAGGATCAGCGCGGTCCGGTCGACCACCTTGACCTTGACGACGTCTTCGAGGTGGATGAGCTGGCCGGGGCTGAGTTCACCGTCGCAGACGACGGTGTCGGCACCGGATTCGAGCACGATGTCGCGCAGCTCCAGCGCCTTGCCGGAACCGATGTAGGTGGCCGGGTCCGGCTTGTCGCGCCGCTGGTAGACGGCGTCGAGCACCTGGGCGCCCGCCGTCTCGGCGAGGGCGGCCAGCTCCGCGAGGGAGATCTCGGCGTCGTGCACGGTCCCGGAGGTCCACACGCCGACGAGCACCACACGCTCCAGACGGAGCTGCCGGTACTCGACCTCGGTGACGTCCTCCAGCTCGGTGGAGAGGCCGGCCACGCGTCGCAGCGCGGCACGCTCGGAGCGGTCGAGCTGTTCTCCGTCCCGCGCCCCGTCGATCTCGTGGCTCCAGGCGACGTCCTCTTCCATCAGGGCGTCGGCCCGAAGGCTCTCGGTGGCACGTGCGGAGGCGGACTCCGTGGCGCTCTGCGCGTCCTGCGCGTCCTGGGGAAGGGAGGAAGAGGAGGTCATTGGATCCTTACGTCGAAGATTTCCCGTGGTGACTGTCACAACGCGTCACGTCTCCGGATGATTCCCGGGGGATTCACCGGCCCGGCCTCGTTGCCGACCCCCTGATACTGGCATGCGCCCGCCGGGCCCGTCATGCGGGTTTCCCCGCGGCGCCCCGGCCCGGGTGCGGGGACGGGGCGGCCGGTCCCGCCGCCTTCGGGGCGGTGGCGTGCCACTCCGGGTGGCCGGGCATGGCGGGGGTCGTCTCCCCGTACAGCCAGCCGTCGAGGAAAACCGAGAGATCGCGTCCGGCCTCGCGCGAGGCGAGCTCGACGAAATCGGCCGTGGTGGCGGACCCGTCCGCGTGCCCGCGCACCCAGGCGCGCTCCAGCCGGCCGAAGGCGTCCTCGCCGATCTCCTGGCGCAGCGCGTAGAGGACCAGGGCGCTGCCGTCGTAGACCACCGGCCGGAACAGGTCGAGTTTGTTCCCGGGGGCCGGCAGGGCAGGGCGGGCGGGGGGCCCGCCGGCTGCCCGCCAGCCGTCGGAGCCGGTGTACGCGTCCCGCATGCGGCGCTCCAGCGTGGGGCCGCCCCGCTCCTCGGCGTAGCGGGCCTCGTACCAGCTCGCGTGCCCCTCGTTCAGCCAGAGGTCGGACCAGGACGCCGGGGAGACGCTGTCGCCGAACCACTGGTGCGCCAGTTCGTGGACCATCACCGACTCGACGTACCACGCGGGGTGCGTGTCCCCGGTGAAGAGCCGCCGCTCGAAGAGCGACAGGGTCTGGGTCTCCAGCTCGAAGCCGGTGACGGTGTCCGCGACCAGCAGCCCGTACGTTTCGAAGGGGTAGGGGCCGACCTGCCGCTCCATCCACTCCATCTGGCCCGGCGTCCTGCTCAGCCAGGGTTCGAGGACCGCCTCGTCCGCCGCCGGGACGACGTCGCGCAGCGGCAGGCCGCCGGGGCCGCTGCGGTGCGGGACCGCGGAGGTGCCGAGGGAGACCTGGGCGAGCTCGGTGGCCATCGGGTGCGCGGTGCGGAAGGTCCGGGTCACCGTGGCGCCCTGGTGGCTCACCCCGGTCGGGAGTCCGTTGGCGACGGCCGTGAGCCGCTCGGGGGTGGTGATCCGGAAGGTGAAGTACGCCTTGTCGGACGGGTGGTCGTTGCAGGGGAAGACCCGGTGTGCGGCGTCCGCCTGGGCCGCGAGGGCGAGGCCGTCGGCGGTGCGCACCCAGCCGCCGCTGTCCTTGCCCTGGTCGGGGTCGCTGGTGTGCCGGACGGTGATGCGCAGCGGCACCCCCGCGGGCAGCCGTGCGGCCGGCGTGACGATCAGGTCCTCGTCCTCGCCGCTGAACCGGGCGGCCAGTCCGTTGACGGCGACCGAGCGGACCTCGCCCCGGGCGAAGTCGAGGTTGATCCGGTCCAGGGGCTCGGTGGTCCGTGCCCCGATGACGGTGACGGCTTCCATCGGCTCGGTGCCGAGGCCGCCGTAGTCGAGGGAGATGTCGTACGAGAGGACGTCGTACCCGGGGTTGCCGAGCGTGGGGAAGAGCCGGTCCCCGATTCCGAGGGGGCCGCCTCCGGGAGGGGCGGGCGGTGCGGCGGCGATCAGGCCGGCCGACGCGGCGGCCAGCAGGACGGTGCGCAGGCGGCGGGAGGTGGGCGGCATGGATCACCGCTATCAGCGGTGATCGCCCCGGCGGGGGACGCCGCGCTGCCGGGCCACCCGAACGAGGTGGCCGGGCGGGCCGCCCGGCGGCGGGGCCCGCCCGGCACCGGCTCTCGGAGGCTGTCAGGCGCGGCTGACGTCGTAGACCCCGGCGACGTCCCGCATGGCCCGTACGAGGGCGGGCAGGCCGTCCGCGTCGGTGAGCTGCAACGTGTAGGTGTGGCGCACCCGTTGCTCGCTGGGCGGCTCGACGGTGGCGGAGACGATGGCGGCTTCGGCGGTCGCGATGGCCTCGGTGAGGTCGGCGAGGAGCCGGGGGCGCCCGAAGGATTCCGCGACGAGCGTGACCAGGCACTCGGAGGCGTCGGCGCCCGCCTCTTCGGCGTCGCCGGTCTCCGCGGCCGTCCCGGGCCGCCAGGAGTGCGAGGGGGGCCAGTCGAGCCCGCCGGCGTCCCCGCCACCGGGCTCCGCCCCGGCCGGACCTTCGGCGTCGGGGGCGTACCGCGCGTCCTCGGCGTCCTGGGAGGCCGCGTCCTCCGGGTGGGCGTCGAACCAGCCGGCGATCGCGATGCGCGCGGCGGGGGTACGGGCGTGGTCGAGCCACTCCCTGGAGGGGCCGGAGGCGGTGTCGCGGGCGAGCAGCAGTTGCACGGTGTCGCCGTCGCCCAGGGAGGTGGCCAGGGTGGCGAGGCGGCCGTTGACCCGCGCGCCGATGCAGCGGTGCGCCCCGTCGCCGTACTGCGCGTAGGCGGCGTCCACGCAGCTGGCGCCGGCGGGGAGGACGAGGGTGCGGCCGTCGGTGCGGAAGACGGTGATCTCGCGGTCCTCCGCGAGATCGGCGCGCAGCGTGCTCCAGAAGGTGTCCGGGTCCGGCGCGGACTCCTGCCAGTCCAGCAGCCGGGAGAGCCATCCGGGCCGGGTGGGGTCGGCGCGTTCGCCGTCGGACGGTTCTTCCCCGGCGGGGGCAGCGGTGTCCGGCGCGTAGGGATTGCCGAGGGCGACGACTCCCGCCTCGGCGACCTTGTGCATCCGGTGCGTGCGGATGAGGACTTCGGCGACCGCGCCGCCGGGGCCGACGACCGCGGTGTGCAGCGACTGGTAGAGGTTGAACTTGGGGGCGGCGACGAAGTCCTTGAACTCGGAGATCACCGGGGTGAAACAGGTGTGGAGTTCACCGAGGACCGCGTAACAGTCCGCGTCCTCGCCGACCAGCACGAGGAGCCGGCCGAAGTCGGTGCCGCGCAGTTCCCCGCGTTTCGTCCGGACCCGGTGCACGGAGACGAAGTGCCTCGGCCTGATGAGGACTTCGGCGCTGATACCGGCCTCGTGCAGGACGCCGCGGACGTTCTGCGCGATGGTGTCGAGGGGGCTGTGCCCGCTCTCCGACTCGGCGATCAGCGTCTGGGTGTGCGCGTGTTCCTCGGGGCGGAGGATGGCGAAGACGAGGTCTTCCAGCTCGGTCTTCAGCGCCTGCACGCCGAGGCGTTCGGCGAGCGGGATCAGCACGTCCCGGGTGACCTTGGCGATCCTCACCTGCTTCTCCGGCCGCATCACCCCGAGGGTGCGCATGTTGTGCAGGCGGTCGGCGAGTTTGATCGACATGACCCGGACGTCGTTACCGGTGGCGACGAGCATCTTGCGGAAGGTCTCGGGCTCGGCGGCGTCGCCGTAGTCGACCTTCTCCAGCTTCGTGACGCCGTCGACGAGATAACTGACTTCCTCGCCGAACTCCTTGGACACCTGATCCAGCGTCACCTCGGTGTCCTCGACGGTGTCGTGGAGCAGAGAGGCCGTCAGAGTCGTCGTCTCAGCGCCGAGTTCGGCGAGGATCAGGGTCACGGCGAGCGGGTGGGTGATGTAGGGCTCACCGCTCTTGCGCATCTGTCCGCGGTGGGAGGACTCGGCGAGGACGTAGGCCCGGCTCAGCACGGAGAGGTCGGCGTCCGGGTGATGCGCGCGGTGCGCCTCCGCCACATGGCCGATGGCGTCCGGCAGTCTTCCCCGGGAGACCGGGCCGAGGAGCGCCACCCGGCCGAGTCTGCGCAGATCGATCCGGGGACGGGAGCGTTTGCGGACGGGGACACCTGGACTGGCGGCCTCTGCACTCATGGGCACCTCCGGCGACGTCGACCGGCGGTGAGAGGCAGACCTTGGTGTCCCCGGGCCGGTGCTTGATGCTACCGACCCCACCACGTACGGCAGTCCGCCTCTCGCTCAGCGTGAAGCGGATCACCCGTTCGAGCGAAACGTGGTCGGGTTATCGTCCGAGCGCCGATCCGAGCCAGTCCCCGTCCAGGACCCCTTCGGCGACGATGACGGCCGGTCCGGTCATCTCGACGGCGCCGTGCGGGTGTTCCGTGATCACCAGGGAGCCCCCGGGCAGATCGACGGTGTACGTGACGGGCGTGCCGGTCACCGCGGGATCGATGCCGTCCCGGCGGGCCGAGGCGACCGCGACGGCACAGGCGCCGGTGCCGCAGGAGCGGGTCTCGCCGGAACCGCGCTCGTGCACCCGCATCGCGACGTGGCGGGTGCCCCGGCGGACGACGAACTCGATGTTGACGCCCTCGGGGTACACCTCCGCGGGGCTGTACGCGGGCTCGGTGAACAGGTTCCCGGCGTGCGCCAGGTCGTCCACGAAGGCGACGGCGTGCGGGTTGCCCATGTTGACGTTGCGCGCTTCCCAGCTCCGGCCGTCGACGGTGACGGCCACGCCCCGTTCGGGCAGCTCGGCCCGCCCCATGGAGACGGTGATGTCGCCGTTCTTGGCGAGGTGCACCCGCTTGACCCCGCCGCGGGTGGCGATCGCGAGGTCCCCCTCCTCGACGAGTCCGGCGCGCCGCAGGTGGCGGGCGAAGACGCGCACGCCGTTGCCGCACATCTCGGCGATCGAACCGTCGCCGTTGCGGTAGTCCATGAACCACTCGGCCTCGCCCGCCATGGCGCGGGCCTCCGGGTGGGACGCGGAGCGCACGACGTGCAGCAGTCCGTCACCGCCGATGCCGGCCCTGCGGTCGCAGAGCCGCGCGACGGCCGCCGGGGGCAGGTCGAGGGCGTTGTCCGGGTCCGGAATGATCACGAAGTCGTTCTCGGTGCCGTGACCCTTGAAGAAGGTGATCTGCTCGGTGCTCACAAGGCAACTGTACGGGCGCCGGGGTGCGCCCGGTCAGCGCAGGCGGGCCACGCGCCAGACGGCCAGGCCCACGAGGGCGAGGACGCACGCGCCGTAGAGCGCGATCACCCGCCAGTCCGGGCGGGTGCCGGAGCCGCGGGCGGGCAGGCCGGGCCAGGTGTGTCCGACGCGGCGGGCGGCCATCATGCCCCAGCCGGCGGCGCAGCCGCTGATCAGCAGGCCGAGCATGGCGACGACGGCACCGCCGTCGCCGAACTCGAAGGCGAGCGGGAACGCGAACATCAGCGAGCCGGTCGCGGCGAGCACCACGATCGGGGCGAGCTGCCAGATCCGCAGCCTGCGGGCGGGGCGGAGCTCGACCTCGACCTCGGGCGCCACGACGCTCTCGTCGGGCAGGTCGGAGTTCAGCCGGTCGGCGGCGAGCCGCCTCTCCGCCGCCTCCTGCTCCGTGTCACGAGGGCCGGCTTCCATCGCCACGCGCCCTCCCCACTCGGAACTTCCGGAATCCATCGATGCTCGATGATGGCACGCCCACGCGGGCGGAAAGGACGCCCGGGGCGTCCCGATGCCATCACGTGATCAGGCTGTTATAGCCCCTCATTCAGGGTTTATGCAGGTCAGACGCCTGTCGCCGGTCGACGGATCGGTAGGGGGTCAGCAATAGCCCCAGGTCAGCGCCCAATTGGGCCGGAGACGGATCTTTCTCCGGGCGGTCCGGGGAATCCTGCCCGCCACCCAGGAGTCCGTATCGTCCCCCCGCCCCCGCCGGCCGCGCGAGAGCCGCGGCCCCGGGCGCAGAACTTCCCGCGGGTGGAGGAGCCGGCGGGGCTCCGGCGCCGGCGACCACCCCGCGCACCGACAACTCCCCCTCGGGCGTCAGCTTTTGCCACCTGTGGGGGTGCGTCGGACGGTCGGTGGCACGGCAGCGGCCAGGTCGCCCACGACGGCCCTCGCCAGCAGGCCGACCGGGGGCATGCCGAGCGACAGGAGCGCGTCGTGGAAGCGGCGGTGCGTGTAGTCGCCGGCCCAGTGGGCGCGGGCCTGGTCGCGGACCCGAAGGATCTCCGTCTTGCCCAGGGTGTAACGGCCGTACGTGGGCTCGACGGCGCCGCGCAGGGCCTCGGCACGGGCCGAGCGCCCGCGCAGGAACGCGTCCGCCTCGAAGCGCGCCGCGGCCTCGTCGACCGTCATGGCTCCCGTGTGCAGGGCGATGGAGCAGGTCAGGCGCGTCACGCGGAGCAGCGCCTCCAGGGCCATGCCGATGACGTAGCGGGGGTCGTGGGCGCGGAAGCCCTCCTCGGCGTACAACTCCTCGGCGTAGTGGGCCCAGCCCTCGACGAACGCCGGGGACTCCAGGGACCTGCGCACGTCGCCGGTCAGGGCACGCAGGGCGCGGCCGTGGGCGTAGTGGCCCGGGGTGACCTCGTGGACAGTGATGGCGGGCAGGGAGGTGCGGCTGAAGACCGAGAGCCACTCTTCGGCCTCGTGCGGCGGCCAGGCCGGGTCCGGCGGGACCACGTAGTACCAGCTGGGGGCGTCCTGCTCGTAGGGTGCGGACCACGACATCATGGCCTGCGCGTAGGCGCGGGACGCGGGGGCCGGGCCCACCCGGCACTCGCCGCCGGGGTCGGCGATCAGGTCACGGGTCACCGCGAAGGACGTCACCTCGGTCAGCAGGGCCCGCGCCTGGGCGAACACGCCCTCCGCGGTGGTGGGGTGGTCCTTCATCAGGGCCGGGACGACCCGGCGTACGTGTACGCCCGGGGCGAGGCGTTCCACCGCCTGCTCCAACAAGGCCCACAGCCGGACCCGTTCGCGGTCCGCGGTGTCCGTCAGCGCGGCGGTGCCGTACGTCATTGCCTCCCCCGCCCCCAGCAGGCGCAGGAACGCGGCCTCGCCCAGGGCCGCCGACGGGGGGCCGGTGTCCGCCGCCCGTTCGACGTGCGCGACCAGCCGTCGCACGGCGGCCAGGGCCGGCTCGTCGCCGGTGGCGTCCTGGGCGAGGCCGCGCAGGGAGGGGAGGGCCGCGCGTGCGACGGGGGACGGCACCCGGTCCAGGGCCGTCACGGCGTTGTCCACGGCGTCCGGCCAGGCCGCCAGGTGCGCCTGTCGGGCGCGGCGGCGGTCCTCGGCGGGTGCGTAGGCGCGGTCGTAGCAGGCCAGGTCCATGGCGGCCAGGTGCAGCAGAGGATCGCGGCGGTGCAGCTCCGCTTCGGCGAAGCGGGCGCGCAGTCCGTCCTCGTGGACCTCCAGCACCTCGGCGTCGAAGGCGTCCGCGGGCGCGGTGCCCTCCCCCAGGCGGGAGAGGGCCGCCGCGACGCCTGCCGGTGACAGGTCCTGGAGCGTGCCGTCGTACGCGTGCAGTCCCGCGTACTCGCGGGCGTGGGCCAGGTCGAGCTCGACGGCTGCGCGGACCCTGGGGTCACGAAGTCCCGTCATCGGGGAGTCCTCCCGGGCGGGTCACCACGCGCAGCGTCGTGCGCACGTCGTCCAGGGCGACTTCCAGCGTTCCCGGGTCCGGGGCGGAGAGCAGGACGTGGCCGACGCGTTCGACGGAGGAGCGGGCCGGGGCGACGGTATCGCCGGGGGCGGCCGTCACCTCGGCCGCCACGACGTGCGGGTGGGCCCGGACCTCGTCGAGGCCGCGGATTTCGGTGACCGTGCCGGGGCGGGCCGACGGGAGGTAGCCGGCGGTGTGCCGCAGGGGGGCGGCGGGCGGTGCGGGCAGGTCGGCGCCGAGGGCCAGGCGTACGACCATCTCGTACCAGTCGATGCCGTAGGCGTCGCCGAGCAGGTCCATCAGGTGGTCGCCCGGGGTGCGCACCGCGACCTCCATGACCGCCGGGCCCCTGGCGGTGAGGCGGAACTCCAGGTGGACGATGCCGGTGTCCATGCCGAGGGCGTCGAGGACGGCTCCACCGAGGTCGGCGACGGTCGCCCGGGTGGCGGCGTCGGCCCCGGTGGCGACCCGGTGGGCGACCTCGACGAAGTACGGCGGGCCGGTGGTCTCCTTGGCGGTCAGGTTGGCGAACCAGACCTTTCCGTGGCGGACCAGCGCCTCCCAGCTGTACTCGGGGCCGGTCGCCGCGCGCTCCACGAGGAGCCGGCCCTCGGTGTCCCTGCGGGCCACCGCGTCCTCGAACGCGCCGCGGTCACCGACGAGTTCGACGCCCGCGCTGCCCGCCGAGGACAGTGGCTTGACGACCACCGGGAAGCGTCCCGCGGCCCAGTCGCGGCCCTCGCCGAGCCGTTCGGTGACCAGGAACTCGGGCTGGCCGATGCCCGCGGCGGCGAAGCGGCCCCGCTGGAGGGCCTTGTTGCGGGAGAGCACGGAGGCCCGCAACGACGGTCCGGGCAGGCCGAGTTCGTTCTGCACGAGCGCCGCGGCCAGGACGTGGGGCTCGCTGAAGGCGACGACCCCGTCGGGGCGCGTGTGGCGTACCGCCTCGCAGGCGGCCTCGTACCAGAGTTCGTCCGAGCCGCCCCGGCAGACCGTGACCTCGTCGGCGAGTCCGGCGAGCGCCTCGGCGCGGGGCGCGGTCTCGACCGCGTGGACCCGTACGCCGAGCCGCCGGGCGGCCGTGATGTAGGGCCGTCCGGTCACTCCCACTCCGACCAGCAGCAGTCTCTGCCCGTGCATGGATCACCTCTCCCGGGTTGATTCGTGTGGCTCGCGCGCGTGCTCGCGCGGCTCGTCGGGCTCGTCGGGCGCCAGCCCGCGCTGGGCGGCCGCCGCGATGACGACCACCGCCGACCCGGCCGCCGCGAAGCCCGCGGCCAGGGCCGCCCAGCCGCCCAGTCCCTTCCCGGCGACCGCCCAGGTGATCAGCGCCGGGCCGACGGCCGAGGCTGCGCTGGTTCCGAGTTCGTAGACGGACAGGTGGTAGGCGCGCGACTGCGGCGGGGAGAGCGCGTACGACAGGCGCCAGGCACCGACCGACTGCCAGATCTCGCCGAGCGTGAGCGTCACCGTGGCGAGGGCGATCAGCACGGTCGCCGCGACCGGGCCGACCTCGGCGGTCAGGGCCGTGAGCAGGCAGCACGCCGCCAGGCACCAGCCCGACCAGCGCTGGCGCCGGGCGGCGTTGCGCAGGTCGTCGGCACCGCCGCTGAGGCGGACCTGGAACAGGATGACCAGGGCGGTGTTGAGGACGACCAGGGCGCCCAGGACCCAGGTGGGCGCCTGGGTGCGGGTCGCGATCCACAGCGGAAGCGCGGCGGCGAGCAGCACCGAGTGCAGGAACAGCACCCCGTTGAGGAACGCCAGCGCCAGGAACCGGGGGTCGCGTACGCGGGTCGGGGGCGCCCCGCCCTTCCCGGCGCGCGGGGAGCGGACGTTGGCGGTCGCGGGCAGGCGGGACAGTACGGTCGCGGCGGCGAAGAAGGTCAGGGCGTCGACGAGCACGAGCGCGGAGAAAGCGGTGACGCTGTTCATCGCCAGGACCAGCGAGGCGAGGACGGCGCCCGCGCTGAAGCCCACGTTGCGCACGGAGGCGATCACGGCCATGGTGCGGACCCGGTCGGTGTCGCTCTCGACGGCGCCCACGATGCCCTGGACGATCGGTCCGCCGCCCCACTCGGCGACCCCGATGAGGAAGGCGACGACGTAGAAGACCTCGGGTTCGTGGGCGAACGGGTAGACGACGAAGCAGGCGCCGCGCCACAGGTAGAGGGCGACGATGGCGTTCCTGCCGCCGATGCGGTCCGCGAGCCTGCCGGTGGGGACCATGCCGAGGAACCCGGCCAGGCCGGTCAGGGACAGGCCGATGCCGACCTGGACGGCGGACAGGCCGAGGGCGCGGGTGAAGAACAGGGCCGAGCCCGCGAGGAAGAGTCCGGTGCCGAGGGAGTCGACGAACGACGCCGCGACGAGCCGGCGGGCGCTGCCGCCCGCGGGCAGCCACGACCGGACTGCGGCCTTGGGATCCATGGGTGTGCTCCGATCAGCGGTCACGTGCGGCGCCGATGCCGACGAAGCACATGAGGGCCGCGGCCGTCCCCCGGTTGTGCCACGTGTGGCGGGTGCCGTGCTGGACGACGCAGGTGCCCGGGGTGATCAGGACCTCCTTGCCGTCGTCGAGTTCGAGGTGGAGTTCGCCTTCCAGGCAGATGCCGTAGTCGAGCGTGTCGGTGGCGTGCATGCCGGTGCCGCCGGGTTCGAAGACCTCCCACAGGCCCGGCAGCCGCTCCTTGACCTCGGCGGCGAGCGCGTCCGGGTCGCCGGTCGGGGCGGGCACGGACCGGTCCGGCTCGTAGCGGGCGAACAGCAGCCGGGTGCCGCCGGTGCCCGCGAAGAAGGGCAGGGTCACGGGCTCGGGCAGGCCGTCGCCGACCCGGGCGCCGCCGTCCGGGGTGCCCCAGGCGAGGTGGAAGCGGGAGCCGGGCCAGGCGTCGACGGTGATGCCGGGGACGGGCGCGTCGGCGGCGACCACGGAGGTGCCGTCGGCCGTGCGCGCGGCCACGACGAGGCGGGGCTCGACGGTCATCGCGGGTCCTTTGCGGGTTCCACCGTCACCGAGGCGAAGAGGCCGGTGAGGAAACGTTCCAGTACGGGTGTGGGGGCGGGGCCGACGACGCCCGCGAGGGGGATGTCGGCGTCCGCGTAGGTGAGGGCCGCCGTGACGGGTTCGTGCGGGGCGCGCTGCACCCAGCGGTGGACGACGGGGTCGTCGCGGAAGGTTTTCTCGCCGTCGATCCGGCAGTGGGTGGAGCCGAGGGTGTGGCCGGGGACGACGAACCAGCCGTACCGGGCGTCGGGGTCGGTGGCCGGGGGCTCGGGCACCCAGGCCGACTCGCCGGTCAGGAGCCGGAGTTGGACGGAGGGCAGGTGGACGCCGGTGGCCAGCTCGAAGCTGTCGGCGACGTCCGCTCCCCCGACGCGCGCGCCCACTTCCAGGAACACCGGGCCCTGCGGGGTCTCGACGGCTTCCAGGTGGAAAGGCCCGTCGGTGATGCCGACCGCGCGCAGGCAGGCGAGGGTGAAGTCGACCGTCGCGGGCGGTGTGTCCGTCTGCACGGACCCCAGGGGCGCGCCCTGGGCGTAGCCGAGACAGGTGCCGAGGTACCGGCTCGCGACGACGGCGAGCGGACGGCCCGCGGTGACGGCTCCGTCGATGTGCGTGATGGGGCCCTCGACGAACTCCTCGATCTCGAAGTCGTCGACGTCCACGCGCGCCGAGCCGTCGCGCACGGCGGCGAGGGCGGCGTCCGGCGTCGGGTACGTGGTGATGCCCTCGCTGGAGGCGCCCGCGAGGGGCTTGAGGACGCTGCGGCCGGTCCACTCGACGCCGTGGGCGAGGGCCCGGGCCAGCGGGGCGTAGCGCGGTGTGCGCAGGCCGGCGGCGGCGACGGCCGTCTTCATGACGACCTTGTCCCGGGTGGGCAGGACGTCGGCGACGCGCGGGCCGGGGACGTCCAGGGCCTCGCGGACCCGGGCGGCGGGCAGCAGGTCGTACTCGGACAGGGCGACGACGAGGTCGGGGCGGGGCAGGTCGCTGACGGCGGCGATCACCTCGGCCGCGGTGTCGCCGGTGCCGGGGCGTTCGACGCGGCGGGCCGGGACGTCGGCGGGGAGGGTGGCGGCCCGTTCGGGGACGCTGACGTAGGTGACCTGGTGGCGGATGTGGTCGAGGTTGCGCGCGTACCGTACGAACGCGTCGGGCACCCGGTGCATGACGAGGACGCGCATCTCACGCACCTGCCACGGTCAGCCGGAGCGCCCGCTCGGCCCGGTCGAGTGCGGCGGCGCACTCCTCGGCGGTGTCGGCGACGGCCGAGGCGAGGGCGACGCGGCCGTCGATGAGGCCCTTGCGGGGCGGTGAGACGACGTCGCCCGGCCCGACGAGCGGCTCCAACAGGTCCAGACAGGCGGGCAGTTCGCTGCGGTCGAAGTCCAGCGAGCCGATCGTGGTGTCGTCGGCGGGCGGGTAGAAGAAGCGGATCGCGGCGTGGGCCGTCCTGCCGGCCGTGGTGTCGGGGGTGACGCCGCAGGCGACGTCGGCGGCGGCGAGACCGGGGTCGATGCCGGTGGCGCGCAGGCCGAGGTAGGGGATGAGGTCGCCGCCGAGGCGCCCGTTGACCTCGATCAGCTTCGGTCCCCGGGCGGTGAGCCGGAGCTCGGTGTGGGTCCAGCCGTCGGTGAAGCCGAGGACCTCGTGGATGCCGCTGAGGGCCGCCAGCAGTTCCGGGTCGGTGAGCAGGGGGTCGTCCGCGCTGACGCGGTGGCCGGTCTCCTCGAAGTACGGCGGGAAGCCGACCTCCTTGCGGCCGACGAAGACGGGGGTGACGCGGCCTTGGTGGACGACGGCGTCGACGCTGACCTCGGGGGCGTCGAGGTACTCCTCGACGAGGACCAGTTCGGTGAAGTCGGGGTTGTGGGGGACGTGGACCCCCCGGGTGGCGTCGAACTGGTCGGCCAGCTCGTCCGCGTCGCGGACCAGCACGACGCCCTGGCTGCCCCCGGCGGCGCGCGGCTTGATGACCACGGGCCAGCCGAGCTTGCCGGCGGCGGCGAGCGCCTCGTCGAGACTTCCGGCCAGCGCGAACTCCGGCTGGGGCAGGCCCGCTTCGGCGAGCGCGGTGCGGGTGGCGTACTTGTCGCGGCAGCGCCGCACGGCGTCCGGCGCCGTGCCGGGCAGGCCGAGCGCCTCGGCGACCAGGGCCGCCTGCACGATGTGTTCCTCGTGCCAGCTCATGACCCCGGCGACCGGCGCCCCGGCCGCGACCTCGCGGGCGGCCCGCAGGACCGGCCCGGCTCCGGTGTCGGGGACGACCGTGTGGCCGGACAGGTACGGCAGTTCCCAGGTGGGGGCGACCGCGTCGATGAGGTGGACGCGGTAGCTGCCCGCGATGGAGGCCAGGAGGTACTCGCGGTACCGCCGCAGGCCGCTGGTGATGACCAGCAGGAGCGGCTTGTCGTCGGGTCGCGTCAGCGTCATGCGGAGACGTCCTCGCAGAGAAGGGGTGAGGTGCGGGTCAGTCCGGCGCGCAGGCGGTGCAGGGCCTCGCGCATCAGCGGCTCGTCGTGGACGAGGGCGACGCGCAGGTGTCCGGCGCCGGGGTTGGTGCCGTCGGGTCCGCCGGCCGCCAGGTAGCGGCCGGGCATGACGGTCAGCGCCTGGTCGCGCCAGAGGGCGCGGGCGGCGGCCTCGTCGTCGCCGACCGGCAGCCAGAGGAAGAACCCGGCGTCGGCCCGCCGGTAGCCGGGGACGCCGGCCAGGACGCGGTCGGCGAGGGCCCAGTTGACGGCCAGTCGGGCGCGGGCCCGCTCCACGTGGGCGTCGTCGTCCCACAGCCGGGCGGCGGCGGCGCACACGGGCAGCGGGGTCGGGACGCCGCAGGCCTGGTTGTGGCGGGCGTAGTCGGCGACGGTCCGGGGGTCCCCGGCGGCGAAGCCGCTGCGCAAGCCGGGCGCGCCGGACCGCTTGGACAGGGTGTGCAGGACCAGGAACCGTTCCGGGTGGACGGCGCCGCGGCGTACCAGCGCCAGGTATCCGGCCGGCGGCCGGGCGAGCCACAGGTCGGTGTAGCACTCGTCGACGAGGAGCAGGGCGTCGGCCGTGACGGCGGCGCGGGTGGCCGCGCCCAGGAACTCGGCGGGCAGGAGTTCGCCGCGCGGGTTGCCCGGGTCGCAGACGATGACCGCGGCGACGGCCCCGCCCGCCGCCGCGACGGCCTCCTCCAGTGCGGCGGGACCGCCCCGGGGGTCGTAGAACACCGGCCGGGCGCCCACGGCCTCGGTGGCGGCGTGGTAGGTCGGGTAGAACGGGTTGGGCATGACGACCACCGGCCCGCCCTCCGCGCCCCGTACGCGCTCCGCCGGCCCGCCCTCCGCGCCCCCTACGCGCTCCACCGGCCCGCCGCCCGCGCCCCGTACGCGCTCCACCGCCAGCGCCAGTGCGGTGGCCAGCGCCTGCTTGGTGCCCGGGGTGGGCTCGACCGCGAGGGTGCGGCCGTCCAGCATCGGGCCCGCGCCGAAGCGCCGGCGCAGCCACCCGGTGTACGCCGTACGCAGGGCGGGCGTGCCGCCGAGCGGCGGGTAGCGGGTCCAGCCGTCGGGGTCGGCCAGCAGTGTGGCGTCGACGCCGCCCGTGCCGAGCCGGGACTCGCCCAGGTGGAGCTGGACGGGGGCGAGGCCGGCCGGGGCGGGGACGCCGTCGTTCAGTGCGCGCAGCCGGGCGAAGGCGCCGGCGAGGGGGCTCATGGGTCAGTCCCGCACCAGGTCGTTCAGGGCCGTCTTGCCGCGGGTGCGCTCGTCGGCGTACTTCATGATGACCGCGGCGTACGTGGCCAGGCCGGGGTGGCGGGGGTCGGTCCGGGTGCCGGCGACGACGACGGCGTCCTCGGGGACCTCGCCGCGCGTCACCTCGCCGGTCGCGCGGTCCACGATCGGGGTGGAGGCGCCGAGGTAGACGCCCATGCCGATGACGGCGCCGCGCCGTACCCGTACTCCTTCGGCGATCTCGCTCCGGGCGCCGACGAAGACGTCGTCCTCGATGACGACGGGGCTGTCGCCGATCGGTTCGAGTACGCCGCCGAGGCCCGCGCCGCCGGAGATGTGGCAGCGCTCCCCCACTTGGGCGCAGGAGCCGACGGTCGCCCAGGTGTCGATCATCGTGCCGGCGCCTACGTAGGCGCCGATGTTGACGAAGGAGGGCATCAGGACGGCGCCCGGGGCGATGTGGGCGCCGCGCCGGACGACCGCGCCCGGTACCACCCGGATGCCCGCCTTCTCGAAGTCCGGCCCCTGCCAGTGCTCGAACTTCAGCGGGATCTTGTCGTAGCTCTTGGGGCGGCCCGGGCCGGCGTCGGCGAGGGTGTTCGTGCCGAGCGGGAAGGAGAGCAGGATCAGCTTCTTCACGAAGGGATCGGCGGCCCAGGTGCCGTCGGTGGGGTTCGCGGCGCGCAGTTCGCCGCGGTCCAGGGCGTCGAGTCCGGCCTCGACGTGCGGGGCGAGCTCGGCGAGCTCGGCCTCGGTCAGCGCGGCGCGGCGCTCCCAGGCGTCCTCGATCAGCGGTCGGGAGTACATGCGGGGCGCTCCTGTCGTGCGTGCGGTGTGGCGGGGAGGACGGAAGCGGGGGTGCCGGGCACGGTACTGACGTAGTCGTCGTAGGTCTCGGCGCGGCGGATCTCGACGATGTCGCCGTCGCCGGTGAGCAGCAGTTCGGCGGGGCGCAGGCGGCCGTTGTAGGTGAAGCCCATCGCGTGGCCGTGCGCGCCGGTGTCGTGCACCAGGAGGACGTCGCCCTCGCGCGGATCGGGCAGTGGCCGGTCGATCGCGAACTTGTCCATGTTCTCGCAGAGCGAGCCGACGACGTCGTACGGCGCCTCGGCGCGGCCCTGTGCGAAGGGCAGGGTGACGTGGTGGTAGGCGCCGTAGAAGCCGGGCCGCATCAGCGCGGACATCGAGGCGTCCACGCCGACGACCTCGCGGCCCTTGCCGCACCGGTTGATGACGGTGGTCACCAGGACGCCGTGCGGTCCGGTGACGTAACGGCCGCACTCCATGAGGACGCGGGGCGCGGAACGGGGGAAGGCGGCACGGCGGGCGGCGAGGATGGCCTCGGCGTATCGGCGGAAGTCGAAGGGCCGGTCCTCGGGGCGGTAGGGGATGCCGAGGCCGCCGCCCACGTTGACGTAGTCCAGCTGGATGCCGACGTCTTCGGCGACGCGGGCGCCGAGTTCGACGACGTCGGTGGCGGCGCGCGCGGCACGGTCGACGTCGAGCTCGTTGGCGCAGGTCATGCCGTGGATGCCGAACCGGCGGGCGCCGCGTGCCTTCGCCTCGCGGTAGGCGTCGGCCAGTTGGCCGACGGGCACGCCGAACTTGGTGGCCTGCGCGTCGCCCATCAGGCGGGAGCCGGCCGACAGTCCGTGCGGGGAGACGCGGAAGGCGACCGTGTCGGGCAGCGGGTCGCAGCGGTCCAGGGCGGTGAGGTCGTCGAAGGTGACCAACGAGCCGGTCTTGTGGGCGAGTTCGAATTCGTGGCGGGCGGTGTTGTTGGAGGTGAACACGGTGTCGCCGGGGCCGGCACCGAGGCTGCCCGCGAGTCCCAGCTCCACCGGGGAGGCGCAGTCCAGGCCGCTTCCCTCGGCCAGGAGCAGGGCGAGGACGTGCGGGTTGGGCAGGGCCTTGACGGCGAAGTACTGCCGGTAGGGCTCGCCGGCGAAGGCGTCCGTCATGGCGCGGTAGGTGTCGACGATGCCGGCGGCGTCGTAGATGTGGAAGGGCGTTCCGTAGGTGGCCACCAGGTCGCCCAGGAGGGGGTTCAGGCGTGCGGCGAAGGTGTCGGAGACGGGCACGGCTTCCTCCTCCGCTACGCGACGCGTGCGATGCAGATGGTGCGGTTGCGCATGCCGCTGACCGGGCGCAGGTAGGGGAAGTAGTAGCTCTCCACCACGCGGTGGCCGCGTGCTTCGAGGCGTTCCGCGAGGTAGTCCTTGGACAGGTACCAGAAGTCGGCGACGCGCTGGTGGGGGGCGAAGTGCGCCTCGCGGTCCTGCGGCGCGTCGTTGGAGAAGACCAGGTAGGAGCCGGACTTGGGGCGGAGTTCGGCCAGCTTGTCCAGGACGGGCGTGGTCTCCCGGTCGGCGTCGAAGAGGTGGCCGAGGAAGCCGTCCGCGTAGATGATGTCGGCGCCCGCGACGTCGGCGGGCCGCAGGGTGTAGAAGTCGGCGGCGAAGGCGTCGACACCCTTCTGGCGGGCCAGTTGGACGGCCTCCTCGTTGTAGTCGATCCCGCGCACGGTCCGGCCGAGTCCGGCGACGACGCCCTCGACGGCGGCGTTGCCGCAGCCGAGCGAGAAGACGGACGCTCCCTCGTCGCTCAGGGAGAGCAGCTTGAGGGCCATGTGGGAGCGGTACTCCGGCACGTAGGTGGACGGGGTGACCGAATCGTTGAACGCCCCGCCCTTCTCCCAGATGGCGTAGATGGTCCCGCCGTCGCCACTGGTCGAGCGCTGCGCCGTGTAGTAGTCGCGTACCTGACCCAGATCCTGGTTCGCCTCGGTGATCATCGTGTCTCGCTTTCAGCGGCCGGAGGTCGCGGCGGAGTGGAGGTGTTCCTGCGTGTACTCGAGAGACCGGAAGGGCTCCGGACGGAGGCGCTCGACGAGTGGGGCGAGTGGGGCGGTCGTGGCCGGGCCGTAGCCGCGGTGCAGGTGGAGGGCCCGGTCGGTGTCGGTGGCCAGGAGCGTGTCGGCCAGGACGCGGGCCAGCGAGCGCAGTCCGGCGAGGACGACCTGCGGCGTTCCCGTCAGGTGCGGGGTGCCGGTCAGGTCGAGGGCGCCGAGCTGGACGAAGTAGGACAGCTGGAGGAACATCCCGTCGCTGTCGGGGAAGTGGCCGAGCCCGCGGTCGGTGTAGCGCAGGCACTCGGCGAGGTAGTACGCGACGCAGTCGGCCGGGTCGATGCCCAGGCGGGGCGCCCAGACCTCGGCGAGGATGAGGATGCCGAAGACGTCGGCGGCGACTTCCTGGAGGACCACCGAGGCCCACCGGTCGGCGGCGTTGAGGTCCTTGTACTCGGTGGCGGGCCGGTGCGCGAAGTGGCCGAGCTCGTGGCTGAGGACGCCCAGGGTGGGGATCGCGGCGAAGCGTTCGTGCGCCGGGTCGAACTCCACGCCGATGTCGAGGAAGCGCCGGGCCAACGGCGCGGAGACCGTGGAGAGCAGGGCGCGGTGCGCGTTGGCGAAGTAGTAGGTCTTCTTGAACGGCGAGTGCTTCACGCCTTCGTCCTCGGGGAGGAAGTAGGCGATGTGCTTGGGGTGGAGGTTTCCCTCTCCGGCCATGAAGAAGAGTTCCGCGGCGCCGAAGGCCGGCAGGTCGCCCAGGCGCAGGTCGGCGTGGAGACCGCGCAGGTAGCCGGCCACCTCGTCGCGGTCGGCGAGGGCATCGGTGACCAGTTGCTGGCGCGCCTCGTCGGCGCGGCAGGCGAAGGCCGTGGGAAGGCCCCGGACCTCCTTGCCGTACCAGGTGGAGACCTGGCCGGCGACGAGCGTGATCTGCTCCTGGAGGGAGGCGAGTTCGCGCAGGATGTCGTCGTCGTAGCCGTCCTGGACGGCGGTGGCGCGCAGTTCCGCGGCCCGCCGGTCGGCCTCGCCCGGCAGGTGCTCGGCGACGCCGCGCACCGCCTGGGCGATCGCCGCCGGGTCGTTGAAACGGCGGCGCGCGGGGATACCGATCTCCTTGACCCGCTGCCACTCGGCTTCCACGGCGACGCGGAGGTCCGCGAGGGCCGGGCGGAACCCCTCGCCGAGGTCGGGGGCGGCCCCGGCGAGATCCAGGCAGCCCAGGGCGTAGCTGTCCGCGGGGGGCCAGAAGGCGCTGCGGTGGGTGCGGTACGAGCCGGCCCTGGTGAGGTTGGACGGGTAGTCGAAGCGGTCCACCGTGGGGTTTTCAGGCATGGGGGTTCCCGTTCTGGAATCGGCTGCTGGAGGAGGTGGGCCCGCGGGGCGGCCGGCGTACGGCCCCGGGGCGGCGGCCGGGTCGTGTGGTGGGCGAGCGTGTGTGCCAGGCGTCGCCGGACAGGCGGGACTTCACCGCACGGCCTACGCGCGGGTCCTGTCCTTGTGGTCGGCCAGGACGAGGGAGGCGCCCTTCTCACCGATCATCATGCTCGCGGCGTTGGTGTTGCCCGAGACCATGGCCGGCATGACGGAGGCGTCGATGACGCGCAGGCCCTCGACGCCGTGCACCCGCAGCCGTGCGTCGACGACCGCCAGCGGGTCGTCGCCCATCCGGCAGGTGCCCACGGGGTGGTAGGAGGTGTCGCCGTACTGCCGTGCGTAGGCGAGCAGTTCGTCGTCGGAGCGGACGTCGCTGCCGGGCAGCAGCTCGAACGCCCGGTACGCGTCCAGGCTCGGCTCCTCGACGATGCGGCGGCCGATGCGCATGCCCGCGACGAGGGTGGCGCGGTCGGTCTCCGATTCGAGGAAGCGGGTGCGGATCGACGGCGGGGTCAGCGGCTGCCGGGAGCGGATGTGGACGGAGCCCTTGGACTCGGGGCGCAGCGGGTAGACGCCCAGGGTCATGCCGGGGGCCGTGTCCAGGCGGCGGCTGCGGCCGCCGCCGTAGCTGGCGGGCGCGAAGTGGTACTGGAGGTCGGGGCGGGTCAGGGAGTCGTCGGAGCGGACGAAGCCGTGACCGAGCGCGATCGGCAGGCTGAGCAGGCCGCGCCGTTCGCGGGCGTACTTCCCGATCTCGCGGACCAGACCGAGGCCGCGGGAGCGCTCGTTGAAGGTGACCGGGCGGCGCACCCGCCAGCGCAGCCGGGCGGCGAAGTGGTCGCGGAAGTTCTCACCGACGCCGGGCAGGTGGTGCACCACGGGCACCCCGACGTCGCCGAGGTGGGCGGCCGAGCCGATGCCGGAGAGTTCGAGCAGTTGCGGGGACTGTACGGTCCCGGCGCTGACGATCACCTCGTGGGCCGCGTCGGCGCGGTGCTCGCCCTCGCCCCGCCGGTAGTCGACGCCGACGCAGCGCTTGCCGTCGAAGCGCAGGCCGGTGACGTGCGCCTCGGTGACCAGGGTGAGGTTGGGCCTGCTGCGGGCGGCCTTGAGGTAGGTGCCCGCGGCGGAGGAGCGGCGGCCCTCCTCGTGGTTGACCTGGTAGTAGCCGAAGCCCTCCTGGTCCCCGGAGTTGTAGTCCGGGTTCTCGGGGTAGCCGGCCTTGACGGCGGCGGTGAGGAAGGCGTCGGTCAGCTCGTCGCGGTCGCGCGGCAGTCCGACGGCGATCCGCCCGTCGCGGCCCCGGCTGGCGCCGTCGATGCCGCTGACCCGCTCCAGGCTGCGGAAGTGCGGCAGGACGCCCTCCCAGGACCAGCCCGGGTTGCCCAGGGCCTCCCAGTCGTCGTAGTCGTGGCGCTGGCCGCGTACGAAGATCATGCCGTTGATCTGGTTGGAACCGCCGAGCAGGCGGCCCCGGGGGATGCCGACGCTGCGGCCCTCGATGGTCGGGTCGGCGTCGGTCTCGAAGCACCAGTCGTACTTCGGGTTCCCCATCAGCACCGTCTCGGCGGCGGGGACGTTGAGCAGCGGGCTGCGCCGTTCGCTGCCCGACTCCAGGAGCAGCACGCGGATCGCGGGGTCCTCCGTCAGGCGGCCGGCGAGCACGCAGCCCGCCGCGCCCGCGCCGACGACGACGTAGTCGTACCTCACCGTGGCCCGCCCCCTCACGCGGCCGCGGCGGTGGCGCCGCGCCGGCCGGTGACGGTGGTGCGGTGCAGCAGCCGCCGGTGGTTGACCTGGTCGTACGGGGTGGCCCGGTGCATCGCGCTGCGGTTGTCCCACAGCACGATGTCGCCGACCTGCCACTGGTGGCGGTAGGTGAAGCGGGGCTGGATCGCGAACTCCTGGAGAAAGGTGATCAGCGGTGCGCTCTCGTCCTCGGACAGGCCCTCGATGCGCCAGGGCACGTTGCCGCCCGCGTACAGGGCCTTGCGGCCGCTCTCCTCGTGGAGGCGGACCAGCGGGTGCGCCACCTCGGTCCACTCGGCGCGCTCCTGCTCCGTGGGCGCCGGCCGGTCGGGGTAGTTGTACGGGCGCGACTGGACCCGGCTGATGATCACCTTCAGGTCCTCGATGCGCTCCTTGACGGCCCTCGGCAGCGCCTCGTACGCGGCGAACATGTTGCCGTACCAGGTGTCGCCCCCGGCCGGGGGTATCTCGCGGGCGTACAGCATGGAGCCCACCGGCGGACTGGTCAGGTAGGCGCCGTCGCTGTGCCAGACGCGCCCGCTGTAGGCCGAGCCGATCGGCTTCCCGTCCTGGGTGAGGTTGGACAGGATGAGGATCTCGGGGTACTCGGCGTCGTTGAACTGCGAGCGGGTGTAGGCGAACACCTCGCCGAAGCGCCGGGTGAACGCGATGTGCTGCTCCGGCGTCATGTCCTGGCCGCGGACGAGCAGGATGGTCGTGTCGATCCAGGCCTGGTAGATCCGGTCGAAGTCGCGGTCGGACAGCGGCCGGGTGACGTCGATGCCGCGGACCTCGGTGCCGATGCCGTCGGTGATGGGGACCAGTTCGAGCATGAAGGGGTACTCCCTGGGGGTCGGTCGGTACGTCGGCGGCGCCCGGGTCCGTCGCACGGATCACGGGGCCGGGCGGGTCAGGGCAGGGACACCTGGTACTCGTCCATCCAGCGCCGCATCTCGACGAGCTGGATCAGGATCGCGGCCGGGTTGGAGCCGCCGGGCAGCTCGCCGTGGACGGCGCCCGCGGCGATCTGCTGGATCAGGCCGTTGGTGCGCCCGGTGTCGAACAGCGGCTTCAGCGGCGAGGCGTCGTCGTTGACGATCCACGTCGCTTCCTGGACGAGGGTCCGGTCGTAGGCGGGGTTCTGCACGTGCGGGTAGGCGCTCTTCCTGCGGTTCACGGTGCTCGCCGGCAGGATGTCCGCCATGGCGGCCTTCAGCAGCCCCTTGACCCCGCCCCGGGACTTGATCTCCCAGGGCACGTTCCACACGTACTGGAGCAGCCGGTGGTCGCAGAACGGCACCCGGACGTCGAGCCCGTGGGCCATGCTCATGCGCTCCTTGCGGTCCAGGATCACCGAGAGCGGGCCGGCCAGGCCGAGGAAGAAGACCTCCCGGATCCGGGCGTCCTCGGGGCTCTCGCCCGGGAGCCGGGGCACGCGTGCGAGGACGTCCGCGTAGCGGGCGCGCTCGTCCTCCTCCGGGTCCAGCTCGGCGAGCAGGTCGGGGACGAGGTAGCGGGACAGCTTCGGGCCGTCGAAGAGCCAGGGGAAGCGGTCGACGGCCAGCGCCTCGGGCTTGAAGAAGTAGGGGTAGCCGCCGAAGACCTCGTCGGCGGCCTCGCCCGTGAGCGCGACGGGGCATTCGGCGCGGATCTGCTGGAAGATCAGGTACATCGAGGCGTCGAACTGGCCCCAGCCGGGCAGGTCGCGGGCGCGCCGGGTGGCGGGGACGACGTCCAGCAGGTCCTGCACCGAGGCGGTGAGCGTGGTGTGCTCGGTGCCGAGGAACGCGGCGGCCTCGGCGGCGTACGGGGCGTCGAGGTCCGGGCGCAGCTCGGTGGCCACGAAGTGCGCCGGGTCGCTTTCGAACTCCACGCAGAAGGTGGCCAGTCGGCGGTCCGGGTCGTCCTTGCGCAGGGCGCTCGCGGCGAGCGCGGCGACGGAGGTGGAGTCGACGCCGCCGGAGAGCATCGCGCCGAGCGGGACACCGGTGGCGAGCTGGCGGCGCACGGTGTCGTCGAGGAGTTCGCGGACCGTGCGGGCGCTCTCCTCGAAGGTGTCGTGGTGCGGCTCGCTCACCAGTTGCCAGTAGCGCCGCCGGGTGACCCCGCTCGCGGTGTACGTCACGACGTGGGCGGGCTCGACCTCGTACAGGTCCTTCAGCGGTGTCTCGCCCGGCCGGGCCAGGCGCGGCTGGAGGACGACGGGCAGCGCCGAGAGCTCCAGGCGGGGCCGGAACAGGGGGTTGGCGAGAATGCCCTTGGGTTCGGAGGCGAAGAGGACCCCGCCGTCGTACGGGTGGTGGTAGAGGGGCTTGACGCCGACCCGGTCCCGGCCCAGGTGCAGTCGCCGGGTGCGGCCGTCCCAGACGGCGAGGGCGAAGGCGCCGTTGACGCGCTCCACGAAGTCGGTGCCCCACAGCAGGTAGGCCTGCAGGAGCGCTTCGGCGGTCGAGCCGCCGCGCAGGGCGCCGCCGGCCGCCTGGACGTCGCGGCGCAGCTCGTCGCCGTTGTAGACCTCGCCGGTGTGCGCGACGTGGACGGTGTCACCGCCGAGGGTGATGCGCGCGGGGCGTACGTCGTCGGGGCGTCCGGTGGCCAGGCCGCGGTGGCCGAGGGCGGCGTTCCCTCCGATCCACACGTCCTCGGTGTCGGGGCCCCTGTGCGCCATCGTCCGCGTCATCGATCGCAGCACGCCGAGCTGGTCGCCCAGGTCGCGCCGGAAGTCGATCCAGCCCACCACGCCACTCATGCGGTTCACCTCCAGGAGTACGAAGAAGCTTCTTCAAGCCGTGTGAGGACGCCGGGTGTTGATGCCGCCGGCCGCACGGGGACGGGTCGGTCCGGGCCGGGGAACGGCCCCGCGCGGGAGGTACGGGAAGGGCGGGGAAACCGGGAAATTCCCTCCGGCCGGGTCCGGCGCCGTGAACGACTGTGCCAGATCGCCCGGCGCCGCAGTCGTCCCTCCGTGGGCATCAAGTTGCGTGGCAACTTGATGCCCACGGAGACAAATCAGACACCCTCGGGGGTGGTGGCGGGCCCGGCCCGCCCGGATCCCGCCGGCGTCCCGTGGAGCGGTCCGCGCGCGGGCGCGCCGGGCCGACGCGAGTGGTTCGGCGTCGGTGCGCGGGGACGCGAGGTCACCGGCCGGCGCCGGCCACCGCGCGCTCGCGAGGCGGTACGGCGAGGTCCGGGTCCAGGAGCGCCGGGGAGCCGTCGTCCCGGCCCATGAGGCGGCCGATCAGAGGGCCGGTCATCACCGTGGTGGCCACGGCCATGACGACGAAGAGCGAGTAGAGCCGCTCGTCGATGAGTCCGGCCTCCAGGCCGACGCCCAACGCGACGAGTTCGGTGAGCCCTCGGGTGTTCATCAAGGCCGCCAGCACGGCGGAGTTGCGGGCCGGGAGGCCTTGTGAGCGGGCGCCGAGCCAGGTTCCGGCGAACTTCCCGGTGACCGCCACGACCATGATCCAGCCGAGCTGGACGAGACCGTCGGCGCCCAGGCCGGAGAGGTCGACCTTCAGGCCGGCGACGATGAAGTAGACCGGGAGCAGCAGCGTGGTGGTGTGCTCCGTGCGCCTCAGCAGGCCCTCGTGCCGGGCCGGGCGCAGCCGGGGCATGGCGAGCCCGAAGAGGAAGGCGCCGATCACGAAGTGCAGCCCGAGCAGCTGGGTGAGGGCCGCCGAGGCCAGGGCCCCGGCGACGACGACCGTGACGTCACCGGCCGACAGTGGCTCCTCGCTCCCCCTGCGGACCAGGAACCGGGCGAGCAGGGGGCGTACGACGAGGAAGAGCACCAGGGCGTACGGGACGCAGAGCAGCACCAGCCATGGGCGGGTGCCGCTCGCGCCGGCCAGGGCTTGCAGACCGGCCAGTGTCGTCCAGGCGGCGAGGTCGCAGAACGCCGCCGCGGACAGGGCGACGGCGCCGAGCCAGGTGCCGTTCATGCCCCGGTCGGCGAGGATGCGGGCGAGGACCGGGAAGGCCGTCACCGACACCGCGACCCCGATGAAGAGGACGAAGGCGACGCGGTGGTCGGGGTCGTACGAGCGCAGCAGGTACCAGCCGAGCAGGATGCCGAGCGCGAAGGGGACGAGCGTGGAGCCGAGGACGGTGGCCCCGGTGACCCGGCCCGAGCCGCGCAGCCGGGCGAAGTCGAACTCCAGGCCGATGAGGAACATGAACAGGACCAGGCCGAGGTTGGCCACGGCGCCGAGGTAGGGCCGGATGTCGGTCGGGAAGAGCGTGGAGGCCACGGTCCCGTTCAGCAGGGTCGGGCCGAGCAGCACGCCCACCGCGATCTCCCCGATGACCGACGGCTGGCCGAGGCGGCGGGCGATCCGGCCCGCGAGCAGAGCCACCGCGATGATCAGGGCGATGTCGGCGAGGAGCACCGCCGCCTGTGTCTCCGTCATGTCCCGCCTCCGGTGGCCGTGCTGGTGCCTGTCGTGGTTCCGGCCGGGGTGGCTGTCGTGGTTCCGGCCGTGCTGGTGCCGGCCGTGGTTCCGGTCGTGGTGCCCGTTGCGGTGACGCCCGCGACGGTCCGCAGCCGGGACAGCAGCTCCTCCTCGGCCCGCTGGAGCGCGAGGCACGCCTCGGCCGTCCACCGGACGTCGATCGCCCCGGTCACCTGGGCGAGGAGCATCTGGTTCATGCCGTCGGCCGCGCCCCGCACGATCCGGTCGAGCAGTGCGTCCAGGACCGGGTCGCCGGACGCGTGCCGCAGGTACTCCCTGAGTGCGGTGCGCGAGCCCTGGTAGAGGGAGAACGCGGCGTGCAGGGAGGCGAAGACCCGCTCGGGCGCGATCCAGCGGCAGGAGATCAGGTCCTCCACCCCGGCCAGCAGCGCGTGGCTGTCCCGGTACTCCGCCAGAAGGGCGGCGAAGGCCTCGCGGGTGCCCTGTACGGCGTGCGCCGGGTCGAGGTCCTTGGTGGTGAAGTACCGCACGCGGCGCAGCTCGTTGTGGTCGAAGGAGGCCGCGACGACGTCCTCGGGGTAGGTGTACGAGCACAGCAGGCTCGCCGGGTTGTCGTCCACGACGTGCCACGCGCCGGTGGCGGAGTCGTACCCGGTGAGCACGATGGTGTGCACCAGATGCTTGGTGCGGTACTCGGGGCAGTGCGGCCAGTAGAAGACGTCGCCGACCAGGATCGCGAAGCCCTCCTGGGCGACGACGTCGAGGAGCAGGGCGCGCGCGTCGGCGTAGGTCTCGAACACGGCCTCCTCGCCGGCGACGCCGATGAGCGCGAGGTCCTCCCGCCCGACGACGCCGCTCTCGAAGCCGTACTTGGGGCGCTGCTCCCTGATGATCTGCCGCAGGATCTCGTCCGTGCTGACCAGGCCGCGGAAGAGCAGCTGGTGCACGGGCCGGCCGCGCTCGGCGAGCATCACCAGGGACTGGCGCTGGGAGCAGTTCAGGAACAGCCGGCTGTAGAGCGCGGTGTCGTAGGGGTAGGGAATGTCCTTCATCGACCGTCGCCTTCGAAAGTGGGCGCTACAGGAGGCGCGTCATGAACGCGCTGTTGGGGTCTTCCCGGTAGTTCGCAAAGGGGCCGCAGTAGGTGAACTCGAACTTCTCGTACAGTCCGCGGGCCGGGGCGAAGGCGTCGGTGGCGCCGGTCTCCAGGCTGAGGCGCCGGTAGCCCATGCCACGGGCCTCGGAGATGATGTGGGCCAGCAGCCGGGAGGCCACCCCGGAGCGCTTGCGGGTGGGTTCGGTGCGCATCGACTTGATCTCGGCGTGGCCCTCCTCGATGCGCTTGACGGCTCCGCAGCCGACCAGGGTGTCACCGTCGTAGGCGGTCCAGAAGGTGACTTCGGGTACGCGCAGTCCGTCGAGGTCGAGGGCGTGCTTGCTCTCCAGCGGGGTGATCGCCCGCATCTCGTCCACGTGGGCCTGGAGGAACTCGGCGATGTCGCGCCCGGAGAGGTCGTCCACTGAGATCTTCATCGTCCGGCTTTCGCTTTCTCGTCTGGAGGGTGGCCCGGCGTCTCAGACGCCGGCGAGCAGCGCGCAGGCGAAGAAGCCGGGGGCCGAGGACACGGCCAGGTAGGTCTCGTCCGGCCGGATGCCGGTCCGGTCGTGGTAGTCGGCCAGGTTGATCATCCAGTCGGAGTTGCCGCAGTGACCGTAGCGTTCCAGCGGTCCGGTGAAGTGCAGTTGGTCCTGGCCGATGCCGGCGATGGCGGCGTTGAACAGTGCCACCGGCCGGTAGAGGTTGGCCGGGAACACCTTCGTGACCTCGCTCGGCGCGAGGCCGCGCCCGCCCAGGGCGGTGGTGAGCGAGGACTGCGCCACCTGCTGGCGCGACACGAAGGAGTCCTGGCCCCGCAGACCGGCGTGGTCGACGCCGACGGCGGTCGACAGCAGCCGCACCACACCCTCGTCGCGGGTCAGCAGGCAGCTGGCCACGGCGTCGCTGAACAGGGCGAAGGACCTGACCCGGTCGGCGTCGTCGGGCGTGAAGTCGAGCGAGACGAGGACGACGTTGCGTACGCCTTCCTCGGCCAGCAGGTGCCGGGCGTGGCCCAGGGCGGCGAGCGAACTGCAGCACTGCTGGAAGGAGAGCACCACCGGTACGCAGTGCACCAGCCCGAGGGCCGCGAGCACCTCGCCCGCGAAGTCGGGCCGCAGCGAGGCGAGCCGGGCGTCGCTGGTGGCGAAGACGATGCGGTCCACGTCCGCGGGCCGTACCGACCCGTCCCGCAGGGTGGCGCGCACCGTCTCGATCACATGGTCCTCGACCGGGCCGGAGAACCCGCGGAAGGTCCGGCTGCCCATGGCGGAGAACTCGGTGTCCGACGACTGCTCGCGCCACAGCCGCTCGAACCCGGGGATGTCCTCCGCCTTGCGTTCCAGGGCGCCGAAGGCACATGCGAAGGAGCCGAGGGCGATGAGTTGGTTGTCGGTCACTGTCTCCCGTTTCGATGGGCCCGGGTCCGGCGCCCTGGGGGACGCCGGACCCGGGTACGGCTCACAGCTCTTGGTCCCGCTCGGCGGTGCGGGGCCGCTCCGTGCGCTCCGGCACGGGTGTCACTTCGCCGCGGCGAGCGCGCTCTCGTCGATCTCGCGCACGACGGAGACGATGCCGTCGACGGAACCCAGCCTGGACACCCACTCGGGGCGCAACTGGACGCTGTCGCTCGCCTCCTCCTTGATGTAGTTCACCAGGAGAAGGATCATGTTCAGGGAGCTGATGCCCAGCTCCTCGCGGGTGGTGGCCCGCTCGACGTCCTCGCGGGTGAGGCCGGCCGTCGCGGGCTGGGTCCGCAGGAAGTCGGCGAACTTCGCGCGGTAGTCGTCAGCGCTCATCGGTCCCGACCTTCTTGAAGGGCACGCCGTTCAGGTTCTGCGCGTGGATGCGGTTGTAGCCGTACCTGTCCTCGCCGGAGACCAGGACGCTGCCGTGGTAGTCGAGGCTGATCGTGTCGCCGAACTCGCTGAGGCTGTCCACCTCCTCGTACACCTTCACCGAGGGCGCGACGTAGCGGGAGGCGTAGCCGAGGCGGGTGGTGTCGCTGACGTTGGGCAGCGAACCGTGGATGCACTTGGCGAGGAAGATGACGAACTGGCCGGGCTTCATCTCCATCTCGAAGACTTCTTCGTCCTCCGGGTTCCAGTCGCTGTCGAGCTGGAGTTCGGAGTAGTCGTAGCCGAAGAAGTCGTGGGACTTGCTCGCCACGTCGTAGGTGAGCGGCTTGGACTCGTCGTAGTACCACTTCTTGTGGCTGCCGGGGATGTAGCGCAGGCAGCCGTTCTCCTTGCCCGCCGGGGAGAACGCGGTCCAGACCGTGAGTTCCTGGGTGTACGCCTCGCCCTCCTCGGTGTACTTCAGGGAGGGCGAGGCCTCCGTGGTGGTGTCGCCCACCACGAACGTCTCCACCTGGTGCCAGCCGGTGCCCGCGTCGCCCGGCGCCTTCTTGAAGATGTTGGTCTTCCAGCACAGGATGTCGTCGCCGATGAGGCTGCGCAGCTTGTGCACGATCTCCGGGCGGCCGACGTGCTCGGACAGCGTGTCGCAGTCCAGGTGGCGGTCGTAGTTGATGATCGTGGAGTTGTGCGGCTTGTTCTGCGAGGTGACCATCTCGATCATGGCCTGGTTCCACAGCAGTGGAGCCTCTTCCTCGCCGTAGAGGTCGAACGGGCCGACGAAGCCGTTCTCCTGGAAGAACTTGATCTGTTCGTCGGTGAGGCCGAGGAACTCGGTCCCGGTCGTACCGGTCGCGCTTTCAGACACGTCGAAGCCCTTCAGTAACCGGAGTGGGGAGGGAGGGAAGAGAGGGGGACGGGGACGGTGGGCTCACGCGGTGGCGGGCGCGGCCTGCTTGAGCTTGTTCTTGCCGAGCAGCCGGGCGGCGTTGCCGTGGAAGAAGAGGTCCCGGTCGGCGTCGCTCATCGACTCCGGGAAGGCCCCTTCCTTCTCCAGCTTCTCGACCAGGCTCAGTTGGCGGCCCTGGAGGCGGAACACCGGCCAGTCGGTGCCGAAGAGGACCTTGTGGTTGATGCCCCGGCCGAAGAGCGTGCGCAGTGCCGTGGCCCCGAAGGCCTCGTAACCGCTGACGTCCACGTAGATGTTGGGGCGGTTGGTGCACAGCATCGCGACCTCGTCCGGGTAGTGGACGCTGCCGTGCGCGAGGACGAAGTCGACACCGGGGAAGTCCTTGGCGGCCTTGTCGACGTAGATCGGCTGGGCGATCTCGAAGTCGAGGACCGGGGAGGTGGCCCCGATGTGCGAGAGGACGGGAAGGGAGTACCGCGCGCAGATCTCGTAGTACGGGTAGAGGCGCTCGTCGGAGAGCGTGTAGCCGCACGGCGGGTACAGCTTCATGCCGTCGAACCCGTACTCCACGACGGCCCGCTCGAACAGGGCGAGCCCGTCGGCGCCCCAGCGCGGGTCGACCCCCACCAGCACCCGGAAGCGTCCGGGATGGCGCTCGACGACCGCCCGGTGGTGGTCGATGAGCTCCTCGATGGAGTGGGTACTGTCCCTGAGCGCGAAGGTGAAGTCGGGCAGCAGCAGGACGGACTCGCCGATGCCGGCCTCGTCCATCTGCATGACCAGCTCGTCGCAGAGCGGGTCGGTCAGGGTGCCCGCGTGCATGCGGGCCACCTTGTCCCGGGTGATGGGCAGGCCCCTGCTCGTCAGGGCGACGGTCATGTTGTCGACCACGCCGTCGTTGAACGACCGGGGAAAGCACATCCCGGAGGCGATGTGGGTGTGGAAGTCGATGATCTTCTGCGTGTCGCCGGTTCGGGGCTCTTCGGCGTTCCGGATGTCGTTCACGGCCGGTGCCCCTCAGCCCTTGCGGACGATGTCGATGATGTCCGATACCGTTTCGGCGGCGACGAAGGCGTCGACCCGGGCGAACGCGTCGATGCCGGTCTTCTCCTCCAGGACGAAGACGATGCTCATCAGGGCGAGGGAGTCGATTCCCAGGTCGCCCCGCAAGCTCATGCCGGGACGGACACCGCCCTTGGCCGCTTTCTTCGTGATGACGCTCGCGATGATCCCGCAGATCTCTTCGTCGCTCGCTTGACTCGTGTTCAACGTCCCACTCCGGTCCGTTCGGTGAAGACCCTTCGCATGACCGCGTTTCGGTCGATCTTGAAATTCCTCGTCAACAGCCCTTCTTCGACGCTCAGTTCGGTCGAAGCCCGAAAGACCGTCTCCGAAATGCGCAGCGCAGGCTCCCGCTTGGCGTTCGCCTCGTCGAGGTAGGCCCGAACCTGCGCCACCCGGCCGGCGTGCCGTTCGTCGTCGAGCCACACCACACAGGTCAGCAGCCCGCCGCCGTCGGGTGAGGCGACCATCGCCCGGGCGCCCGGGCAGGCCCTCTCCAGGTCCAGTTCGAGTTCCTCGGGGTTGATCTTGACGCCGCTGCGCGTGATGATCACGTTCTTCTTACGGCCCTTGAGCCGCAGGAAGCCCGCCCGGTCGAACGCCCCGAGGTCGCCGGTCACGATCCGGTCGTCGCCCAGGAAGACCGCGTCCTGCGTCTCCACCCCCTCGAAGACGTAGCCCAGGCACTGGGGATGGCGGGTGCGTACGGTGACCTCGCCGTCGTCGGCGACGTCCACGTCGATCCGGTCGACCGGGCGCCCGGCGCTGCCGATCCGGTGCCGCCCCGGCAGGTTGAAGGCGATCCAGCCGATCTCGGTGCTCCCGTACACCTCGAAGAGCGGTGCGCCCAGACGCTGGAACACCCGTACCGTGCGCGGCGGAACGGGAGCGGACCCGGTGAGCATCAGCCGCACCCGCGAGCCGTACATGTCCAGCCAGCCGCGCCCGAGGCGGGTGCGCAGCCGGCGGCTCACCCGTCCTGGGGCGACCGCGTGCAGAGCCGTGGCGAGGAGGTACGGCCACCTCTCGCGCAGGCTCGCCGAACCGACCCGGTTGGCGGCGAGTTCGAAGAACGAGGGCGGCCCCAGGACGACCGTGGGCCGGAGCTCCCTGAGCTTCTGGAACATCCGCTCCGGCGCGACCACCGTCACGTCCGTGCCGTACCGGACGGCCGTGTACAGCAGGTACCGCTGCTGGAAGTTGGAGAACGGCATGACGATCAGCAGGTCGTCGTCCGCGGTGAGCCGCCACGCCTCCGCCGAGGTGCGCATGGTGTTCTCCACACCCTTCGCGGACATCAGCAGGCCCTTCTTGCTGCCCGCCGTGCCGGACGAGAAGGCGATGGTGAAGACGTCCTCGGGCAGGTTCTGCCGGTGGCCGTCGGGGACCTGCCTGCGCACGAGCTTCAACGGGCGCTCACCGAGGAACGCGACTTGGTCCGGCACGTCGGACTCCGGCACCGTCGGCCGGGTCGTGACCACCGCCACGAGGCCGTACTTCTCGGCGAGTTCGCCCAGCGCCGCGGCGTCGGCCCGCTGCTCCAGCGGCAAGGCCACCGGAACACAGCCGAGGCCCAGAAGGGCCAGGTCGGCCAGGACCCACTCGTAGGAGTTGGGACCGGTGACACCCACCAGGTCGCCGGGACCGATCCCGCGTTCGCGGAACTCACCCATGAGTTCCAGCACGTCCTCGTAAATCTGCGGAAAATTCTTTGTTACCGATTTTCCCGCGAGCGACAGGAAACGCATCCGTTGCGCGGGGTGTTCCGCCAGGCTCCGGTACAGATCATTGAGCGAAGTGGACACAGGGCTTATCCCCAGCCGGTGTCGCCGGCCGTGGCGAGGGTCGCACTCGCGGGCAATTCCTGCTGCCGGGCCGCAGCTCCTCCTGCACTGCCCAGGACGGCCACGATGATCGCGATTCCCGCAACAGTCGCCTTGCTGAAGCGATTCACTGTCCAGCCCCTCACTCAGTCGTTGCTGCGCCATGTGATCGGTTCTCGCGAATTCCGCCGTACCGCACTGCGGGCCGCTCACCGCTGTGGCATCAAAGTGCCAGGACTATGGGCCGAGTAGTGGAGAAATGGTGGAGCATCAAGCTGCATGGCAACTTGATGTCCGAGAGAAGAAAAAGGGGCGCAAGCAGCGAGGAGGGGATCAATCGGGCTGCCGGGCGGAGGAACTGTGGCGACGCGACGGCTCTGGCGCGTCGCCACGCGTCACTTGGGCTGCTCCTGGAGGGCCAGCAGGTAGCCGGCCTGGAAGCGGCTCTCCGCGTCGAGGGTGGTCATGATCTCCGCGACGTGGCGCCGGCAGGTGCGCACGGACATGCCGAGCCGGCGGGCCACGGCCGCGTCCGTCATCCCGGCCGTCAGCAGCCGCACGATGGCGTCCTTGAGGTCGTCCATGATCTCCGGCTGGACGTCCCCGTCGGCCTCGAAGGGCTCGGCCGTTAGCCACAGGCGTTCGTACGTCTCGACCATGAAGGCGATGACGAACGGGTTACGGACCACCACGGCACCGGCGGGGTCCGCCGGGTTCGCGAACACCGCGCACTCCCGGTCGAAGACCAGGAAGCGCATGAACTGGTCGTCCAGCGTGCGCACCTGGGCACCGCGCCGGGTCACCTGCTCCACGTACGACTGGGTGCCGCGGCTGTTGCGGGCCGTGTGCTGGTACAGGATGCGCATCTGCACGCCCCGCTGGAGGGTGTCGTAGTCCCGGGGCGCGGCCTCCACCAGGACGTCCTCGCGGCGTCCGCCGCCCGGTTGGGCAGTGAGGATCTCGCGGCGCGCCTTGGCCGACAGCTCGGCGATCGCCTCGCGCACGTCGGGGAGGTTGTCGATGAGCTCGATCTGCCTCCTGTTCTCGCGCGCCAGCAGGCTGGCGTCGAAGACCGGCGAGAACGACACCAGCCGCCGCCTGACCTCCTCGACCCGGGCGCGCCTGGTGCGCAGTTCGGACTCCAGCGGGAGCAGGACGCGGGTGGTCGCCTCGTCGGGCGAGACCGCGACGAAGCCCCGCCCGGGACGGTTCACCAGGAGGCCCAGTGCCACCAGGTCGGCCAGTGCCCCCCGGAAGTCCTCCTCGGGCACCTCAAGCTGCACACACACCTTCTCCACATCGAGCACCTCCCCGTCACACCGGCTGTCGTCGAGCATGAATCCGTACACGCGTCGGAGAAGTCCACCGTCCAACAGCTCCCCCGGAACATCCTCATGTGTCTTCATTTCCGCCCTCTCGCACCCATGGCAACTTGCTGCGGTGCAGCAATCGGACAACGGGAAGATAAAGCCCGACGGAAGATCGTGTTAAGGCGCCGTCCGACAGGTGGACAGAACCGGTGATCAGCTCGGATCGACACTCCCTATGACTTTCGGCCAGGGATACGCGAGGAACCGCGCGAAAAGACGGCAGGGTTCGGCGGAACACGGGAAGAATCCGGCCGGCGGCCCGCACGGCACGCTCTTTCCTTGCGCGTCCGGCTCGCGTGGCGGACTTCGCCCCTGTCCGATTCCGGTCGGGCGTGCCCACCGGAAATCAGGGATACGTGGACGCAGGGCCGTCCCGCGATTCCTGGTGGATCGGTGCGCGGCGTCGGATGCGGTGCGTCGCACGGCGCAGCAGCGTTCGCCCACCGGCTGAAGCGGGACGTTCCGACAGCGCGGCGAGGTGCCCCGGCCGACGTCGCGCACCCGCCATGAATCGCGGGACAGCCCTGGGGAGTTCCTCAACCGCCGTCGCACACCCGCCGGGATCACGGAACGACCTCAGACGGCGGACCTGCGGCGCTCCGTCGGGAGCGCCGCACACCACGTTCCTGCCACGCGGGACCCCCGGAAAGGGCCCGGGCAGGTCGTTGATCCACCGCCACGCCCTGGTCCGCGACTCACCGTCAGCTGGCGGGGCGGGTGCCGGTGTGCGATCAGAGTGCGACCGCTCGCTCGACCAACGCCAGGGCTCGGGCCGGGAGTTCCTCCCGGTCCAGCTCTCCGCCGCCGAGCCAGTGGACCCGCGGATCGCGGCGGAACCAGGAGTCCTGACGACGCGCGAAACGCTTGGTGGCGCGGACGGTCTCGGCGCGGGCCTCGTCCTCGGTGCACTCGCCGGCCAGCGCCGACAGCACCTGCTGGTACCCCAGCGCGCGGGAGGCGGTGAGCCCCTCACGCAGCCCCACGGCCTCCAGCGCGCGGACCTCGTCCACCAGCCCGGCCTCCCACATCCGGTCGACGCGCAGGGCGATCCGGGCGTCGAGCTCCGGGCGCTCGACGTCCACGCCGATCTGCAGGGCGTCGTAGACGGGTTCCTCGCCGGGGAGGTTGGCGGTGAACGGCTTTCCGGTGATCTCGATGACTTCGAGGGCGCGGACGATGCGGCGGCCGTTGCTGGGCAGGATCGCCCGGCCGGCACCGGGATCGGCCGCGGCGAGCCGTTCGTGGAGGGCGCCGGGGCCGCGTTCGGCCAGTTCCTGTTCGAGCCGGGCGCGCACCTCGGGGTCGGTGCCCGGGAACTCCAGGGCGTCGATGGTGCCCTTCACGTACAGCCCGGAGCCCCCGACCAGGATCGCGGACCGGCCCTCGGAGAGCAGCCGGTCGATCTCCGCCCGGGCCAGCCTCTGGTACTCCGCGACGCTGGCGGTGCGGGTCACGTCCCAGACGTCCAGCAGGTGGTGCGGGACTCCGTCGCGCTCGGGAAGGGTGAGTTTCGCGGTGCCGATGTCCATGCCCCGGTAGAGCTGCATGGAGTCGGCGTTGACCACCTCGCCGCCGAGCTGCTGGGCGAGGAAGACCCCCAGATCGGACTTGCCTGCCGCGGTGGGGCCGACGACGGTGATGACACGCGGGGCCGGAACTGGGTTTCTCACCGCCCCAGTCTCCCAAACCTCCCGCGTACCGCCGACCCAACCCCTCCATTTGTACGACTGAGCACCTTTTGTTCCTCGCGAGTAAAATCGGCTCCACCGGACAGGAGTGCCGGTGCGGGAGCTGACTCGGCCCGAGCGACCACGGCACGGAGGATGACCCATGGGGTTCCTGGACAATCTCAAGGCCCGGCTGGGACCGGCGAAGGAGAAGGTCGGCGACAAGGTCGGCGACCTCGCGCACCAGCACGGGGGCAAGATCGGGCAGGGCCTGGACAAGGCGGCGCGCACGGTCGACGAGAAGACCAAGGGCAAGTACAGCGACAAGATCCAGAGCGGTACGCGGAAGGCGAAGGACACGGTGGACCGCCTCGGCCACAAGGACGCCCCCGGTCCGGGCCCGACGACGGGCTTCGACG